>NZ_JBYMTL010000005.1:0-323212 GCF_057773085.1 Dietzia sp. IBK-p2-16D
CGATTCGCCATGCCCCATGATTTCACATACCCAACCGTAAAACTACTTCACACGCGCGACACTAGAACAGCCCGCAACTTGTTGCGGCCGTTTACGATTTGGGCCGAAGGGAGTGAGTGCGAATGACATGGCCGCTTTTGTCTAACGTAAGGCTTGAAGGGGCGCATTCCATCGACCGTGCGTTCCGCCCGCCGAATCCAGCACAAGCGGTCGCGCGCAACGATTTTGAAGCCGCCACCGACGTTATTCGGCGCGCCTGTGATGCCTGGGGCGGTGCCTACATGCCCCTCGTGCCTATAAGTGTCGGCCAGCCCATAGAGAAGTTGTGGGTGGATCTTCTCGACGGCGGCCACATCGATGGCCTAGCCGAAAACGGCCTCGTCGATAGTCAACCTCAATTCGGTTACGGGTTCACCACCCAAATCAGCTCAGGACTTTTCCTGCTACGTCAGTTGATGAATTTAGAGCTGCCGGAAAACCGTCTGACGATACAGACTGTAGACGGCCTCGATGTAGACAATCCGTGGTTTCTGTCGTATCTCGGAACGCTTGGTGGGCACCCCCTTAACCGCGCGCCCGATATCAAGCGAATGGAGGGAATCCGGGAAGACTACGATTACGGTGACCTTTTCCCAATTGAGGAGTTTAGGGGGGAGCCGGGTGCCGGAGACCTGTTAGCCCGCCTACGCGACCCCAACAAGATGACCGCGGCACAACTAACTCTGAACGGTCTTTCGAGCACCGCTGAGCCCGTCGATAGCAGCTTCCCAAGCGCTCCACCCCGAGTGCAACTCGATGGCCGTGCGGATGCTCGAAGGTTCGGCCCCAACGTGGTTATCGTCTATGAGCCAGGTTCAGTCGACGATCTAGCGCTCCTGTGGTATCTGCGTTCTCTCCATGGCCTCCCCGACGGCTTTCCGCTTGCTATCCCTGCGACGGCCGACGTTGCAGCTGCCCTTTCCATTTGGCGGGACCAACGGGCCTACCGGCTCTGGGGTTGGGCGGGAGGTGACATGACGATAATCTCAGCAAGTGTGTCGCAGGATCGTCTTAGCGAGTACGCCGCTGGTTCCCGCTTCCAAATCTCGGTGCCCGAGGACGTACTTATGCCGTTGCACGGCTGTGGATTGTTCTCGACAGATACAGCCCACTATATAAATGGCCGTGCTGAAGTCCCACGATTCGTGCCTACTGAACGACAAGCGATTGGTATGCGCGCTCTTGAGTACGCTGGTGGATGGTCTACCGTGACCGTCACTGTCAAAGACGACAGATTGCCGCCCAGTCGGGCATTACGCCGCACTTCCCACTATGGCCAAGGCTATCTCGAAGGGTACCGTGCTCAGACGTCAACTAGCGATAGCGTACTTACACTCTTCCATCCCACTGGTATTGAAGTACTCAACGCGCTTGCAAAGGACCACGAGCAAACAATCAAGCTCAGCGTGCCCGGGCGGGCGGCCGCGCAGCTCATTACAATGGTCGGGGGTATGTCGGGCATTACTCGTTTGACATGTCCGACGATTGCAAATCTTCTCTATGAGCTCACTCGTGGTCGAAATAAGACAGTGATTTCAAGGCAACTACGCAATTTTCTAAAGATTGACGATCCCGGCGATACAAGTGAAGAACGTTATCAACTAATTGAGCAGAGACTTGACTCCGCGTTTCCGCGACCAGACGTTGAGGATATTTCTTATAAAGCTCTGAAGGCGATCGCTCGAATCTCAAAGCTCACCCCGGCAGCTAACACGGAGTGGGTGCGCTGGGCATGTCAGCGGCGGCTCTTACTGCGCGGCTTCGAGGCTTACTGTCCGCACTGCGAACACAGGCAGTGGCGCCCCCTGAACGATGTCGCTCCTGAGCTGACTTGTCACGGATGCGGCCAGACAATTCCCGAGCCCCTTGGCACCGACCAGGCGAACCTTCGCTATCGAGCAAGTGAGACAGTGCTTCGAGCTATGAATGCCGACGTGCTGCCCCACGTCCTCGCACTCCGCTACCTAGTCGACATCTGGGATGGAGGCCGAGGTTCTCACAGTGTATTTGGCGCGTATCCAGGTGTAGAGATCGTTGACCCAGCAAGCAAGAGGATTGCTGCTGAGGCCGACGTCGTTCTTATCCTTGCAGATGGCCGATGGGTAGTTGGTGAATGCAAGACTACGGCACTTGGGCTTCGTGAAGAAGATCTGGATAAACTAAACGAGTTCGCTAGTCGCGTTGACGCGGCAGCCACATTCGTGGCCACTATAGATTCCTCGGAAAAATGCGGAGAAATATGGAAACGTACCACAATCGGTTCCGATAGGCCGCACTTCGCGCTCACGGCGGAACACCTTTTCGACTTTATGCCAATTTCTTTGGTAGATCAGGATCCGCTCGATTGGCGCTCTTCTTACCATCTTGGCACCTCGGAGATTGATGAAAGCGCTCTCTCCGACGAATTGTCGAATTATTTGATTGTTTCTGGCGATGACCACGAGCTGCATCGCAGGGCGCCCTGGATGAAGACCGACCAGGACTAAGTCGGAAGGTGGATGCGGTGACTATTCGGACGCTTTGATGCCGGTAGATCCCGTCGCAGGCATGTGCCGGTGTTACATAACGTCTGGATGTCGGCGTGGACCCACAGCCTCTGGAATGTGCACAGCCTCGCTCGGCGCGGACGACACTGACATCCAGTGACGCCACCGGGAATCAAGCGTGAAGGGGACCAATAGCGAAGTCTCGGCGTGAGTGAGCTTGCGCACGACCGCGCTGACGGCGGGAAAGATGCTGAGCGAACCCGGCCATCTTGCGAGCACGGCAATCCGACCAGCGATTACCTTGGCCGGCGCCGGGCTGCTTTCCTACTTGGCGGCTGCGTACGCTTCCATCACCGTGGCGGGAATGCGGCCGCGGTCAGAGACATCATGGCCATTGTCGCGAGCCCATTCGCGAATCGCCTTGGTGTCCTCGGATGCGGTCTTGGTCGTGGCCTTGCGCGGAGTCTTGGACTTTCCGGTCACCCGCTGGCCGGCCTCGATGTACGGCGCCATGATCTGGTGGAATGTGTCAGCGTTCTCGTCGCTGAGGTCGATCGAATATTCTTTTCCATCGAAGGCGAAGAAGAGAGTGTTCGCCTCGTTGCCCAGGTCAGAGCCGTCGATATCGTCGATGTACCGCATCTGAAAATGCTGTGCCATTGCGTCCCCCTATAGTGATGCCGTCAAAACTGAGTGACAGTATGCACCAAATGGAGAAATCAGGTCCAATCACATTCCCGGGCAAGCCTCAGGCGCCGATTCCGCCAGTGGCCGACCCGGCGTCGAGGTGCCGATAGAAGCCGACACGGGTTTTCGGACACTGGTGGCCTGGCGAAACAAGTTGGCTTCGGAAGCGTCGCAAACTCGATCGTTTTACGGATGTGGGAGTGATGTAGCTTTCTGAGGCGATCACAAAATGCCGCGACTGAGCGATTAATCCCGCCACGCGAGGCGGTGGTCAGACGCAGCAGGAGGTGGGCAGTTCGGTGTGGAAGGTGCCTGCGACCAGGCGCAGAGCTTCGGAGACGGTCAAATAGGGGGCCCAGGTGTCGGCAATCTGGCGGGTGGTCATCCCGGCTGTGATGGCGTAAGTCGCCGCGAGCATGACTTCTCCGGCGTGGTCTCCGATTGCGCTGAGTCCGAGGATTCTTCCGGTTTCTGTTTCGGCGACCATCTTGATCGCCCCGCGGGTGTCCTGGTCGACTAAGGCGCGCGGCAGGTCCTCGAAGCTCATCACCCGGGATTGGCAGCGGTGCCCGGCGGCCCGGGCTGCGGCCTCGGTGAGCCCGGCGGTGGCCAGGTGGGGGCGGGAGAAGATCACCGCTGGCAGTCCGGTGTAGTCGACGACCTCGCCTGGGCCCTGCGGATCGGTGCGAAGGGCGTTGGCCGCGGCGGCTTTCCCGGTGGCAGCAGCGACGTAGACAAACTGGGGTGCCGAGGTGGCGTCACCGGCGGCGAAGACGCGCCGGTTGGTGGTGCGCTGATGCTCGTCGACGAGGATGAATCCGTCCGGGTCGGTGGCGATTCCTGCGGCTGGCAGGTTGAGGCGGTCTGTGGACGGGCGACGCCCGGTGGCCACTAGTAGCCGTTCTGCGCAGTGGCTGCGGCCCGAAGCGGTACGGACTGTGACCTGTGCGTTCTGCCGGTCGACAGAGGTGGCGTGCTGCTCGATCACCGTGATCCCGTCCTGAGCCAGGGCCTGGCGAAGGATGGCGACCATCTCCGGCTCGGCAGCAGGGGTGATCCTGCCGATGATGGTCACCCGGGTGCCCAGATGGGCGAAGAGTTGGGCCTGTTCGATACCGACGTAGCCACCGCCAATGACGATCATGGAGTCGGGCAGTTCAGTTAATTCCATGGCGGTGGTCGAGGTCAGATGCTCCACCTCGTCCAGCCCGGTCACCTCCTTCGGTAGTGCCGGTTCTGCTCCGGTGGCCAGTACCACCGAACCGGCCGCCACCGGATCCCCATCCATCACCAGAGTGCCGGGATCGAGGAAGGAAGCCTCCCCACGGCGGATCTCGAAGCCATGGGCGTTCGCGACGTCGGCGTACTTGGTCTCTCGCAGTCGAGTGACCAGCTGGTCCTTCTGCTTGACCAGCGCTCCGAGATCAACGCCCCGGGCGAGGGTGGGGACCCCGGGGAAGGGATTGGTCAGTGCGACCTGGCGGGTGCCGGCAGCGGCCAGCAGCGCCTTGGACGGGACGCACCCGATGTTCACGCAGGTGCCGCCGATGGTGCCGTGCTCGATCACCAGCACCGTCCTGCCGGCCTGGCGAGCGGTGATAGCGGCCGCCATGGCTGCCCCGCCGGAGCCCACCACCGCCAAATCGAATTCGAAACCCGGTTCCATCAGATGGCCCCTCTCTTTCTTCGCTCATTAGGATGGACCTTCCAGCGCACTGGAAGGTCAACCCAGGCGGTCTCGAAGGAGCGGTAATTCCAATGAGGATCGGCGAACTGGCTGCCACGGCGGGCACCACTCCGAAAACCCTTCGGTACTACGAATCCGTGGGCCTGCTCCCGCCCCCACAACGAACCCTCAACGGCTACCGTGACTACCCCGAGCACGTGATCTCCCGGCTCGATTTCATCCGGCGGGGCCAGAGCGCGGGACTATCGCTTGCCCGCATCGGTGAGATCCTCCGGATTCGCGATGACGGACAGGCACCTTGCGCTCACGTCGACACGCTCCTGGTGACTCGACTGGACGAGATCGACCAGCAGATAGCCGATCTCTTGCAGCTGCGTCAGGCAGTCGCCCAGCTCCAGTCCGCCAGCCGCACAGTGGACCCTGCGACCTGCCAAGCCGAGACGATCTGCCGCTACCTCTGACTGGCGGTGCTGTGGTCCATGCGGGACGCACCGCCTTCCCTGCCGGCCGGGGGCCGCGACCCGGCGGGGGGTTGTTGATGCGGGGAGGGGGTTGTCAGGTGAGTCTCATGGTGGTCAGGCAGGTGAGGTCCTGGTCTCCGGTGGCGATCGGAACAGTGGCCGACTTGTCGTCGTAGTCGATGGTGAGCGTGGCAGTGATGTCTCGCGGTAGCCAGAATCCGAGGAAGCCGTTGTCGTAGGTGGTGCGTGGTTCGTCGATGAGGATGTCTCCGGTGGCGGTATCGGTGACGGTGACGTGCACCTCTTCGGTGGCCATCTCGCCGCGGCAGGTGGTCAGGCTGTGGAACTGGCAGGGGTGGGTGCTGGTGTTGTAGGGCGCCACTGACAGATAGAACTGGTCATCTGGCATAGGCATCGTTGCCAGGCCCTCATCGCTACTGGTCAAGACCAGTTCGGTCGGCTGCACCGAGGCGATCAGGTCATCCGGCCTATCGGCCACCGGCATGGTGTCGAGTTTGTTGATGATCTGGGGCGCGTCGAGACCGGCGAGGCCGTAGGACTCCAACGACGGGTTGGGTGGTTCTGTCGAAGCGTTCTCGGACGGCCCGGTCGAGCAGCCGGCGAAAGTTAACGCGGCGGCAGCAAGGAACGCGGACGCGACTCGTCGCCGCGAGTGGTGTCTGATGGTCATCGTGTTTATCATCGCTCCATCGCTCTTGTGACGGATTCTGGACTCAGGTCGAGGCGGCGTAGCAGCTGGGCGTTGAGAGCGACAACGACTGTCGATAGCGACATGAGGATGGCGCCGACGCTCATGGGCAGCACGAATCCGACCGGGGCCAATACGCCAGCGGCGAGAGGCACGGCGGCGAGGTTGTAGCCGGCGGCCCACCACAGGTTCTGTTTCATTTTGCGGTAGCTCGCGCGGGAGAGTTCGATGACCGAGAGCACCGAGCGCGGATCCGAGCTGGCCAGGATCACCCCGGCGGAGCCAATCGCCACGTCGGTCCCGGCGCCGATGGCGATGCCGACGTCGGCTTGGGCCAGCGCCGGGGCGTCATTGACCCCATCGCCGACCATGGCGACCTTGCGGCCCTCGTGCTGGAGCTGGGCGACCTTGGCGGCCTTGTCTTCGGGCCGGACCCCGGCGAAGACCCGGTCGATGCCCAGTTCGGCGGCGACGGTGTCGGCGACGGCCTGAGCATCGCCGGTGATCATGACGACCTGCGCACCGGCAGCATGGAGCGCGTCGACGGCGTCACGGGACTCGGGCCGGATCTCATCGGCCAACCGCAGCGCACCGATCACCCGACCATTGGCGAGGATGTGCAGGATGATCGCGCCCTCGGTGCGCCAGTGATCGGCGACAGGGAGTTCGTCGCGGCCATGCTGGTCGAGGAGATAGGGGCCACCGACCTCGACCACGGTGCCGTCCACCGTGGCCTTCACGCCCACAGCTGGCGAGGAGGAGAAGTCGGTCGCCTTCGACACGGCCAGTTCGCGGGCTCGCGCGGCCCCGATCACAGCTCTGGCGAGCGGGTGCTCACTGTCGCTCTCGGCCGCCGCAGCGAGGGCGAGCACCTCGTCTTGGGTGTGTCCCTCGATCGGTTCGATCCCGGTGACGGTGGGTTCGCCCTTGGTCAGGGTGCCGGTCTTGTCGAACAGCACGGAGTTCACCGTTCGCATCGATTCCAGCGCGAGGCGGTCCTTGATCAGCACGCCGCCGCGGGCGGCGCGTTCGGTGGCGATCGAGACCACCAGCGGGATCGCCAATCCCAGGGCGTGCGGGCAGGCGATCACCAGCACGGTGATCGTGCGAACCACCGCCGCATCCGGCAACCCCAGGACACTCCAAATGACCGCGGTGATCGCCGCCGAACCGAGGGCGAACCAGAACAACCACCCGGCCGCGGTGTCGGCGATGCGCTGGGCACGCGAGGAGGATGCCTGCGCGTCGGCCACCAGCTTCTGAATTCCGGCCAGGGCTGTGTCGTCACCGATTGCGGAGACTTCGACGCGCAAGCCGGAGTCGGTGGCCACCGTGCCGGCGACCACTTGCTCGCCGATCTCACGGCGGACCGCCTTGGACTCGCCGGTGACCATGGATTCGTCCATGCTGGCCGAGCCGTCGATAATCTTGCCGTCGGCGGGCACAGAAGCGCCGGGGCGGACGATCACGACGTCACCGACCGCCAGGTCGGCTGGTGCGACTGTGACCACGTCGTCGCCGTCGAGCTTCTCGGCCTCATCGGGTAGCAGTGCCGCCAGGGAGTCGAGTGCAGAGGTGGTTTGCGCCAGGGAGCGCATCTCGATCCAGTGGCCCAGCAGCATGATGACTACCAGCAGGGCCAGTTCCCACCAGAAGTTCAGCTCAGGATCCAGGATGCGCAAGGTAGCGCCCCAGGAGGCGATGAACGCCACCGTGATCGCCAAGCCGATGAGCAGCATCATGCCGGGTTGACGAGCGCGGACCTCGGAGAGAGCGCCGGTCAGGAACGGCCGGCCGCCCCAGAGGTAGATCACTGTGCCCAGGATGGGGGAGACCCACCACACCCATCCGGCGTCGATGAGGTGGTAGCCAAGGAGGTGGGCGAACATGTCGTTGAAGCCGACCACCGGTACCGCCAGGACGAGCATGATCCAGAAAAGACGTCGGAATTGTCCGACGTGGTCTGCGTGCCCGGCATGACCGCCGTGGTCTTCATGTCCGGCGTGATGCTGCCCCGCCTGGTCGTGGCCGGTGGTGTCATGGGGCGCGTCCGGGTGATGATGCTCGGCTACCGCCGCGCCCCTATCGTCGAGGCGCCCGGCCGAGTCGCCACCGGATCCGTGCCGGTGGGCGTGGTCATGATGATCGTGTGGCTGACTCATTCGTTCACTTCCGTCTTGTCCAGTGCCGCGCGGTTGGCGTGATCTTCGGGCAGCAGCCGTCCGGCAGCTTCGATATCCAGAAGTTTCGAGGGAGTGGAGCAGCACGAACACGACTCCCTGACAGCCGTTAGCGGTAGCGCATGGTGCGTTCTAGAGGTCATGGACATTCCTTCCCGCAGGCCCAGTTGCGAATGCTCTCGGCCAAGAGGCGATACCCCCATAGGGTATCGATCCATGTTCGTCGTCTGTGTCGGCCGCACAAAGTTCACGGATGCGAAACCGGGGTTGTGGGCCGCTGCCGCGGCCCGCAACGATCGGGTGGTTAGAGCGAGTTGAGCAGGTCGCGCATGGTGTCGATTTCCTGTTGCTGGATGTCGATGATGGTCTGGGCCAGGTCGACGGCAGGCTGGAAACTGCCGTTTTCGACCTCGTCTTCGGCCATGGTGATCGCGCCTTCGTGGTGGGCGATCATCTGCTCCAGGAACAGTCGTGCGGCGTCGGTGCCTTCGGCGTCGGACAGTTGCTGCAGTTCGTCGGCGCTGAGCATGCCGTCCATCTCAGCCATGTTGTGGCCGCCGTGACCGCCCTGCGGTTCGGTGGGTTCACCCCACTGGTCGAGCCACTCGGTCAGCTGCTGGATCTCTGGGCCTTGAGCGTTCTTGATGTCCTCGGCCAGCGTGGTGACGTCCTCGGGGATGCCGTCCTTGGCCAGAATGATGTCGCTCATCTCGATCGCCTGTTGATGGTGCGGCATCATCATCTGCGCGAACATCACGTCCGCCTCAGAGTGTTCCGCGGCCGCACTGGATGTGGCGGTCGTCGTCGATTCGACGGCCGACGAGATGACAGAGGTCGTGGCTTCGGCGGTGGTGTCGTCGCTGTCGTTGGTGCACGCGGAGAGGGCGAGCAGCGCGGCTGCCGCAACTGCGGTGACTAGCTTGGGCTTGCGGATCATCGTGGGAGTGCCTTTCTCGATGGGTATAGGTCGGGCCGGGAGTGGTCAGGCGAGGTAGGACAGGGTGGTCATCATCCCGGCCTCCTGGTGGTAGGCGTTGTGGCAGTGGAAGGCCCATTGACCGGGGTTATCGGCATCGAATTCGATCTCGACCGTGCGCATCGGCCGGATCGTGACGGTGTCCTTGCGCAGCCCGGTGTCGGCGAGGGCGAAGGTGTGCCCGTGCAGGTGCATCGGGTGGACCATGTCGGACATGTTGCGAAGCCGCATTCTGATCCGCTCGCCCTGGGCGACGTCCAGTGGCGTCGAGTCGGGGTGGGCGCGGCCATTGAGTGTCCAGCGGTAAGGCGCCATGGTGCCGCCCATGTCGACGCTCAAATAACGGTCGTGAGCTCGATCTGCCACGCGGGCTGCTGGCGTTGGTGTCAGGTCCGTGCCGAAGAGAATCCGCCTGTCGAGTTCGTCTGGGCGATCCTGGGCCGGTAGTTGGCCGGAGCCGGTGCGCACGATGCCGTACCCGTACCCGGTTTTGCCCTCCGCCTGGGCAAATAGCGGGAATGCACCGTCGGCCAGCGTGACGACTACGTCCACCCGTTCACCCATCCCGATCAACAGGGCATCTGCGTCGTCGGGCTCGACGGGGAAACCATCGGTGTGGGTGACCGTCATCTGGTGTCCGCCGAGTGCGACGCGGAAGACGGTGTCGGCACCGGCGTTGACGAAACGAATCCGTGCCCGCTGTCCCGGCGTGGCGGTCCACACGGTCGGATCGGCAGGGACGCGCCCGTTGATCAGATAGAGCGGGTAGGCCACGTCCCCGGCGGCACCGATCAACGGCGACAGCATCGCGCCGTCGCCGGAGTGCATGCCCCCCATAGCGCCGTGATCCATGCCTGCGGTCGCGCTGGCGCGTTCAGAGCCGCTGGGAATGCCGAGCTGGGATGCGGCATCGTCTGGGGTGCCGTCGATACCATCGAGCCAGTCATCGAGCACCACAAGCCACTCGTGGTCGTAGTCACCGGGCTCGGCTGGGTCATCGATGATCAGTACGCCGTACAACCCGCGATCGAGCTGCAACCCCGAGTGGGAATGGTAGAAGTACGTGCCCGGATGCGAGGCGGTGAACTCGTAGTCGAAACGGGCACCGGCCGCGATGGGTTCCTGCGTGAGACCGGGGGCGCCATCCATGTCGTTGCTCATCGCGATCCCGTGACAGTGCACACTCGTCGGCGCTGGTAGCTGATTGTCCACCGAGATCTGCAGCAGGTCACCAGCCCGAGCCCGCACCACCGGCCCGGGTATTGCCTGGCCGTAGGCCCACGTGGGAACCACGCGTCCGCCCAGGTCGACCTCGACCGGGCGGGCGACCAACTGCGCCGAGGTCACCGGCTGATTCGGTCGTCGCCGCTGGAGTTCGAGCTGGCGAACCACAGGGGATGAGGCAGTCACCGGTGTGCCGGAAGGGGCGGCCGGTCCAGTGCAGGCCGCCAGGGCGCCGGCGCCGGCACCGGCGACCACCGTGCCGAGCAGGAAGCCACGACGGGACAACTCACCCACCGAGTGCCTCCCCATGCCTGGAGCCGAACAGAACGGTCACCAGAAAAAGCGCGGACACCCAGAAGACGATCAGGCCCATGGCCCCCACAGTCATGCTCGTCCACGCTGTCACCCGCGCCTCCCTCATCCGGTCGACAACCAGGATTGCGGGCGAACCTGCGCGTTTCGGTGGAGATCGCATGAAGGTTCGCTCAAGAATTTCCCCTGGCCGAGGGGGTTCGCGCTGGAGCTGACCATGATGGAGGCCAT
The DNA here is from genome assembly GCF_057773085.1 of Dietzia sp. IBK-p2-16D. Lineage (NCBI taxonomy): Bacteria > Bacillati > Actinomycetota > Actinomycetes > Mycobacteriales > Dietziaceae > Dietzia > Dietzia sp. IBK-p2-16D. Next base: position 10,993 of record NZ_JBYMTL010000005.1, read on the forward strand.
GGCCTCTTCTCCTCGTGCGCTCGGAACGACAGAAGTCGCCGCGCCGACGCCGCGTCCGGCCACGGGTGTGCGGGCGATGGTTGTCGAGGACGAGCGGTCTTTGGCCGATGTCGTGGCCACCTATCTCGAACGGGACGGCTTCGAGGTGACGATCTGCGGCGATGGTCTTCAGGCGGTGACACTGGCCCGGCAGGTCGACCCGGACGTCATCGTCCTCGATCTTGGCCTGCCCGGGCTGGACGGGGTGGAGGTCTGCCGGCAGGTTCGCACGCATTCCGACGCCTACATCGTCATGCTCACGGCGCGCACCGAGGAGGTCGATACGCTGATCGGTCTGTCCGTCGGTTCAGACGACTACATGACCAAACCGTTTAGCCCCCGCGAGTTGATGGCCCGAATTCAGGCAATGATGCGTCGCCCGCGTACGGGCCCGGCGGCCGGTGCTCCCGCCGTGATGGGCGCGGGGGAGTCGCTTCGCAAGTTCGGCGACCTGACGATCGATGTCCAGGGCCGGGAGGTCACCGTCGCCGGGAACGCAATTGCACTCACTCGCACCGAATTCGACATCCTGGCGGCCCTATCGAGAGACCCCGGCGTCGTTCTCGGCCGGCCCCAACTTATCTCCGCGGTCTGGGGACCGAACTGGGTCGGCGATGATCACCTTGTCGATGTGCACATCGGGCATCTGCGCCGAAAGCTCGGTGATGAGGCCACTCGAGGCCGCTACGTTCGTACCGTCCGAGGTGTCGGCTACCGGATGGGCATCGGACAGTGAACTCTCGCGCCGCCAGCCGCACCTTCGTGCCGAGGCTATGGCCGCGCCGAATATTCGCCCGGTCGAGCTTTGGCAGCAGGCTGCTCACCGCGCTGAGCGTGGTTGTTGTCGGTTGCGCGGTCAGCGCGTGGTTTGTCGCCTCAGCTCTAGCCCCGGGAATCTTCCACGATCACCTGGGCCAGGCCGGCATCGATCATAATTCGGCGGAGGCAGCCCACGTCGAGGAAGCATTCACGGCGTCCATCATCGTGGCCTGGGGGTTGGCGGTGACCATCGCAGTGTTACTGGCGCTGCTGGTGAGTTGGTATCTCACCCGGAGAGTCCAACACTCCGTCACCGCCGTGACCTCCTCGACCGCCGAGATCGCCAGTGGACGCTACGACACGCGGGTCGTTAGCCCAGGCCTGGGCCGCGAGTTCGACGATCTCGCCGACAGTGTCAACGAACTCGCCCGACGGCTCGACGCCACCGAGACCACCAGACGCAGGATGTTGGCCGACCTCGGACACGAAATGCGCACACCCCTTGCCACACTCGACTCCTACCTCGAAGCCATCGACGACGGCATCCACACCTTCGACGACGACGTCCGAACCATTCTGTGGTCGGCTACTCGGCGGCTGGAGAGACTCGCCGCGGACATCGTCGACGTCTCCCGCGCGGAAGAACACCTCACCCGCCTTCGCCCCAGTCTGACCACTACTCGGGCCCTGGTGACCAGTGCGGTCGACGCCGTCCGAGAACGATACGAGAACAAGGGAGTCCAGCTACACACCCATGTCGACGACGCGCCGGTGGCGGTGGACACCGACCGCATCGGACAAGTACTGGGCAATCTCCTGGACAACGCGCTCCGCCACACCCCCGCCGGCGGCACCGTCACCGTCACCAGCACGGAGGTAGGACACCGCCACGTCGAGATCACTGTGTCGGACTCCGGCGAAGGAATCGCCCCACACCACCTCGACCACCTCTTCGACCGCTTCTACCGAGCCGACACCTCACGCGGCCGCCACAGCGGCGGCAGCGGTATCGGCCTGACCATCACTCGCGCACTCGTCGAAGCCCACGGCGGGCACATTCGAGCACACAGCGACGGGCCCGGCCAAGGGGCAAGCTTCACCGTCACAATTCCGAAGCCTGGCTAAGGCGACCCCGGTGTAGGGGCCTGTAGGAAGCTCGAGCGGCGCGCAATCTACTACTCGGCATCGTTAGCTTTACAGAACGTCTGGTTACCGGACTTCGCCACTATCGGCGGGGTGGGTGTCGGCGGTGCCCTTCGGCCGCGAGCGCCACTATCAGCGCGGCACCCGCGAGGCCTGCGGCCCACCATGCCCATGGGATGCCGGTGCCATCGAGGTCGACCGGGCGTTGATCGCCGTCCGGCGTTTGCGGGGGGCCGTAGACCTCGATAGCGGCCTCACGGGTGCGGATGTCGGTAGAGACTGCTGTGGCTGAACAAGAATTGTCCGACCACGGGGCCCTGTTGGCGGTAGAGGAGCTGGCAAAGACCAGATACTCGGTGCCGATCGCGTACCCGGTTCCGCAGGAGGGGCCTTGTGTACTGGTGGCCACGACGGTACTGGCGCCAATCTCGCCGGCGAACACCTCCCGGACATCGAACTCGTAGTAGGCAGTGTCACCGTCGATGCGCTGCGCGGTCGCGGTGCCGGTGAACACCCCTGACGCGTGGCTGACGTGATCGAGGATCCGGGGGCCATCGGGGGCGTAGGCGCATGAGCATGCGTGCGCGGTGCCTGGGGCGGCGACTGGCACGGCAAGCGGTGCGACCAGTACTGCGACGATCAATATCCACCGCATTGCGATACCTCCCGGTTCACTGCGCACTGACTCGGCTATCGGGTCACAGTCGTGGGTCGATAGGTTCGGATTCCATGGCGAGGACGGCGAAGACACATTGATGGATTTTCCACAGTGGTTCGCCGACGGCGGCCCGGCGTGCGGCCTCGAGCCCCAGCGCGTATTCACGCAACGCCATGGAGCGTTTCTGGCCCAGGGCTCGGTTCTTGAGGCCGGCCAGGATGTCGGGGTTGGTGTAGTCGGCGCCGTAGATGATGCGCAGGTACTCGCGCCCCCGCACTTTCAGTCCGGGTTGCACGAGACCTTTCTTGCCGCGGGTGAGGTTGGCCCAGGGTTTGACGACCATCCCCTCGCCACCGGCGTCGGTGAGCTCGTCCCACCACTGGATGCCCGCGGCACGTGAGGCGTCGTCGGCGGTGTTGACTTCGAGGCGGCGTGTGGTGCGGAACAGGTCCGGGTCGGCCGAGATGAGACGGTCGGCCAGCTCCAAGTGCCATTGGTGGTCGCGGGTTTCGTAGGTGCCCGCGTCGGTGGCCACGAGCTGGAACGGAGCGATCTGCAGACCAAACTGGTTCTCGATCGGCTGGATGTAGCGGCGGTAGGCCTGAACGAACTTCCCGGCGTTGGCGGCCCGGCCCCGTGTGCGAGCGAGCAGGTCACCGACATCGAGACCCCGATGAGCAGCTGATTCGAGCACGCTCACCGTGGCGGGCAGTGCGGTGGTGGCCGCGGCGCCCACGGCGGCGTACTGGTCGCGGATCATCGGCTCGGCTTTGAGAGTCCACGGCAGAATCTCGGTGTCCAGCAGCAGCCAGGTGGCGCCGAGGTCTGACCACAGCCCGGCGGCGGTGGCGGCGCTGGCGATCCGTTGAAGGATCACTGTCTGCTGCTCGTCGGGCAGCAGGGCGCGGCCGGTGCGGGAGTGGATCACCCCGCCGCCCTGGTCGGTCAGGTGCACAACAGCGCGCGAACCCATGTGCTTCTCCTGGCAGATGACCCGGTCGACGCCATGCTTGGCGAAGTAGTCAAAGGCCTGATCCGGATGTTCGAGCAGATCGGGACGAGCGGAGCTGTCGACCGGTGACATGGTCGGCGGCAGGTAGAGAAGCTGCGCCGGGTCGACGGCGAAGCGACTCATCACCTCCAACGCCCCGGCCGCATTGTCTGCCCGCAGCGACACCCGTCCCATGTGCTGGGTCTCGATGACTCGCGGTCCCAGGACGTCGGACAGTTTGAGCGTCGCTGGGTCCCGCTCGGGCGGGGCAGGGGGACGGATCGGCTCGTAATAGGTGTCCTGGGCGGGCACTGAGACGACGTCGCGTTCGGGATAGCGCAGCGCGGTCAGAGCTCCGCCGAACACGCACCCCGTGTCCAGACACATGGTGTTGTTGACCCACTCGGTCTTCGTGACCGGGGTGTGCCCGTAGAGCACCATGGCCGCGCCGCGGTAGTCCTCGGCCCACGGATAGCGCACGGGCAACCCGAACTCGTCGGTCTCACCACTGGTGTCGCCATACAGGGCGAACGCCCGCACCCGCCCCGATGCCCGGCCGTGATACTTCTCCTTCAGGCCAGCGTGGGCCACGACGAGGCGACCGTCATCGAGCACGTAATGCGCCACCAGTGAGTCGCAGAACTCCCGCGTCCTCGCGACGAAGTCCGCGTCCTGGTCGGCCAGCTGATCCAGCGTCTGTTGCAGACCGTGGGTGGCTTTGACCGATCCTCGGCCCAGTGCCTTGGCGAGTTTGGCCTCGTGATTGCCCGACACGCACAGGGCATTGCCGGAGTCGACCATTCCCATCGCCAACCGCAGCACGCCTGGAGAGTCCGGGCCCCGGTCGACCAGATCGCCCACAAACACCACGCGCCGCCCCTGGGGGTGGCGGGCATCGACCGCACGCCCGTGATGGTCGTGCTCGATTACATAACCGAGCGTGTCGAGCAATTCCTCTAGCTCTCGGCGGCAGCCGTGGACGTCACCGATCACATCGAACGGGCCATGCTCGTCTCGGCGGTCGTTGAACAGCCTCGTGCGCACAATCGACGCCTCGGCCACTGCCTCGACCGAGTCCAGGACGTGGATGGATCGGAACCCTTCCTTCTTCAGGCCGCGCAGGGAGCGGCGCAGCTGCTCGGCCTGCCGCTTGATCACCCCGGCTCCGAAATCGCGGTCGTCGCGGGCGGCATTGCGCTGCACCGCGACCGCGGTGGGCAGGTCCAGCACGATCGCCGTGGCCAACACGTCATGCTCACGCGCCAAGGCCACGAGGGATTTGCGGGCGGCCGGCTGCACGTTGGTCGCATCGATCACGGTCAACCGTCCCCGCGCCAGACGCTTGCCGGCGATGAACTCCAGCACGGCGAACGCATCCACTGTTGCGTCCTGGGCGTTGGGGTCATCACAGACCATCGCCCGACAGTCATCGCTGGAGATCACCTCGGTGGGGGCGAAATGGGTCGCGGCGAAGGTCGATTTGCCCGATCCGCTGGCCCCGATGAGCAGAACCAGCGACAACTCCGGAATGGGCAGCTCACTCATGCGGGCACCTCCACAGGGGCGGACAGATTGAACACGGCCATCTGCGTCGGCGGACCGACCTGCGGATCGTCGTCGCCCACGGGACGGAAGTCCACTTGGTAGCCGTGCATGGTGGCCACCGTGGTGGCCCACTGTCGGAACTGCTCGCGGGTCCACTCGAACCGATGATCCGGATGCCGAAACCCTCCTGAGGCCAGCGCGGGGTAATGCACGTTGTACTCCCTGTTGGGCGTGGTGATCACCACGTGCCGGGGACGCATCGCCCCGAACACGTTTCTGGTCACCGCTGGCAGGCGGTCAGGGTCGACGTGCTCGATCACTTCCATCAGGATCGCCAGATCCAGATCGATCAGCCGCTCGTCCTCGTACAGCAGCGAGGACAGCAGCAACGTCAGACGCTCGGCTTGCCGCTCGGTCATCGACTCCACGTGCAGCCGCGTGGCCGCCTTGGACAGTGCGACATCCGAAACCTCGGTGCCGATCACCCGCGCCACGCCCTGCACCTTGAGCAGACCGCCCAGCAGAGCGCCGGACCCGCATCCCAGATCCGCGATCGATGCAGGCGATAGGTCGCGGACCACCTTCAGCGCCGCCTCGTGGCGCAGTCGTACCAGCGGCCGCGGGGCACTGGCACCGTCATTGTCGTCGACGGTGGGTTGAGTGCTGTCGTCCAGTTCGGCCAGTCGGGTCAGGGCACTGTCGCGAAGATCGCGCTGACCGGCCAGGAATCGATGCGCGATCACCTCGCGCTCGGGATGCGACGATAACCAGCCCGAGCCAGCGCGCATCAACTTGTCGATCTCGTCGTCACCGACCCAGTAGTGCTTGGACTCGTCGAGCACCGGCAGCAACACGTACAGGTGATTGAGCGCCTGGGCCAGGCGCACCGTCCCGGTCAGCGTCACCGACACCATTGGAGCCTGGCCCCACTGGGGCCTGGTGGCATCGAACGCGATCGGCGTGGCCTGCACGTCCCATCCCAGCGGCGTGAACAGTCTGCGGACCAGATCCGCCTCCCCGGGCACCGCCGGCAGGAACAGTGTCAGGTCTAGAGCAGCGTCGACGAGATCCTCATGGCCGGTGCACTGACCATTCAGGGCGGAGCGGAACACTTTGCCCACCGCCACCGACAGCAGGGACGACGCCACGTACGGGCGATCGTTGACGTAATGCCCCAGAGCGAAAGCGTCGCTGCGGCCCGAGCGCCCCCGCACCAAGGCCACCGGATCCACCTCCAGCACCACCGCCGCAGTACACGTCTCGGCTGAGCTCTCGGGGTAGAACACATGCGCCGTGCCCCCGTACACCTTGAACGACTGCACCCGCTCGGGATGCTTATGCAGCAAGATCCCCAGATCACTCGGCGTCGGCAGCGCCTGCGAACGGCGGGCAGTGATCGTCAACAACATACAGGCCAGTCTGCCGCACCAACTCACGCGAGCAGGCACGACGGGCAATCGAGGGCCTCACGGTATTTTCAGCAGGAGCGCCGCCGGCTGCCTCGTGGGGGCTACCGTCACGGCCATGGTGTGGGTATGGACGTTTGCGGTGGTGATGGTCGTGTTGGTCGGCGCTGCGGTGTTGCCCCGGCGCTCCGGGATCCGTCGCGAGGGCTTTCCGTGGTTCTGGTTGGCCTTCCCGACAGCGATGCTGCTGGTGGCCGCGTCGGTCAATATGTGGGTTCCCGGGATCAGCGCGACCGGGGGGTGGACGATGTACATGCCATTGGCGGATCGAAGCGGTGGCCTGCAGTTCCTCAGCAATGAGCAGTTCTGGCAGCTGCAAGCCTTCCTGCTCGGACGGTGGATACTGCCCGCAAGTGCCCTGATCGCTGCCGGGTTGTCGGTGTGGTCATGGAGACGCGGTCGATACTGAGCCCGGCGCGACCCCATCATTGGTTGACGTCGACGACTGGCCTAGCACGGTTGGTCAGGAGGGTCGCTGCGGCCAGCAGGTAGCCGGCGAGGGCGATCATGACTGGGGCCAACAGGTAGGCGCCGGGCGCGCACGCGAGGACAAGCACAGCAGTCATCACGCAGGCGGACCTGGCGGCACTGGTATTTCTGCGAGCAACGAGGACGAGCGCAAGCCCCGCTGCGGTGATCGTGATGCTTGCCCACCCGGCGAGCGGGGAGTACTTCGCGAAGGACACGGGGATGGAAAAGCCTCCCTGGGCGATGAGCAGGGCCCCGACCACAGTCATCACCAGTGCGGCGGCCCGGGTGCGCTCGCTGCCGGTGTCGTGGCGGAACTCGACTGTGGTGGTGATCATCAGCGCGACCACACACGTCAGGGCCACCACGCTCAGCGCCGGGATCACGTAACCGAGGCCGTCCGGGCAGCTCCACACCTGTTGGCCGTCGATTCTGTTGCGCGTGCAGCCGTAGTGGCTGACTTGGGCTAGCTGCATGGCGCCGACCGCCAGGAACGCTCCCACGCAGCAGCCGCCAATGACCGCGACAAATGAGGCGTAAGCAATCCGCGCACCAACTCCCATGGCCACACCGTAGAGCGGCACGGCTGTCTTGAAGCCGGCCCCGATGTGATGCCGGCGGCCCGGGTCTATCCGGAGGAGGTCGGAGTGTCTGGAGGCCGGCCGTAACGAGACCGAATGTAGTGGGTGATGTATCCGGCGAGGGCCAGGACCGCGAGGGCGAGTTGGACGCGGCGATCGGCGAGCCACGTCAGCGGCCATTCGAGTACCCAGAGGGCCCATGAGGCGGGGGTGTGGCGCGGCGAGGTCGGGTCACCGTGAAGGCTGTGGGCGAGGTCGCTGGTGCTGGCCGACTGTCCGTCACGGAATGTGGAAAGTGCGTAGCCGCACATGTCGGCCTCCGCGGCTGCGATCGGCCAGAGGCGGCCAGTGCCGAGGAAGAGTCTGGACTGTCCACGTTCCGGCCGGCCGGGGGAGCAGGAGTTGCCCGAATCGGGCGAGGTGACCAGCACTCGCGAGGCCACGTTTCCGGCGTAGACCTCATCGACCCGGTATTCGCTGACGCCGGGGAAGGTCCGCACCAGCGTGCCCGTGAAAACAACGTCGTAGCGGGACAGGCGCTCCAGTGCACCCTGACGGTTCTCCGGCAACGCGCAGCTACATGCCGCCGCGGTACCGGCCCCGCCGAAGAAGAGCGCCACAGCCAGGCCGATTAGCGTCGCGACCTTCCACGGCCCGGTCACAGGTCTTTTAGGAAAGCCAGCGGGAGAACTCGGCAGGATGGCGGGTGTTGGACTTCTATCCCTTTGATGAGCGCGGATCATTGCCTGGGTCGATGGTCTCTTGTGCCCGGATCTGTCCGTTCTTGCCCCGCACTTGTAGTTCGCCGCCGCCATCGTTGGCAAGGATCTCGCGCGCCCGGTCAATGCCATCTGACTGTCTGGGTGTGACTGCGCTCGCTCGGTCGGCTCCCGGTTTGCGTACCTCCCAATTTCCGTCGTCACGCTTTTGAACGACTCGTTTGTTGACCATGCCGATGTCCCATCGTCGCCGACTGTTGATGTGAGCGTAGAGCGGAAGCGGAGCGCTGGGGCGCGAAGTGGTCTTGGGCGTTCTCTCTTTGTCGTAGGTCCATGCAAGTCTTCGCGGTGTGACTGATATCGATGTGCTGAGGATTGGCAAGCGTCTGATTTCGTGACGCTGGAGGAAAGTCATCAGCGCGGCGGTTATCGCAGTGTTCGTGCTTCATCCTGCGACGGGGCAACGAGCGGCCATGTGGGCCGGGGACCAGTACGCTCAACGACTTTCGCGAATGGTGGAAGATGCAGAATTGCTGGATGCCGCCCCAGCCTCCGCTGCCTGATGGACCCTGACTTGTCATAAAGTCTGGGTATCGGTGAGACGAGTGCTATAAGGGCGCATTGAGTGCGATGTTCCGCGATCGTGCGAGGTGGGTGCCGGCGAGTGTGAGTGCTCCGCCTATAGTCGCCCCCGCCCCGGTCAGGACCACTGCTGCTCCCCATGTCGGTGGACGTATGACGCCTAGCGTCTGACCTTCGCCACCGACCAAACCGCGAGCAGAGCAAACCCATCCCGGGGGGAAATACGACCACGTTGAGGTCCAATCAACCGTGGAAGTCGGATCCGCCTTATCAAGAATTCGCTGGTATTCATCCCGCAGGGATTGGCGGGCCGGGGCATCACTGTATGTGCTAGTGCAGCCGTTGTTGGCGCCAACATCCGGGCCTCGAATGAACAGGGCAAATCCGTAGACGACGATCAGCGCGGCGACGCCGACAATGAGCGCTGTGCGGCCGGCGAATGTACAAGCTCTCGTTGTCGAGTACGTGTTGCGCATTTTCGACCCTTTTGGTTCTGGCCTCGATGTTCCCTGGGTAGCCAGCCGGGCCACGCACGGTCTGCGCGAGCAGATTGTCATCAAGTATCCACGCCAGGGTGCGGGCGAGCGGCGTTCAAGGCGCTTTGAGCCGCTAGCTTTACAGAATATAAGTTATCGGCGTTAACTTCGCTGCTGGTCGGAGCGTTTTCCGCACGGGTCAACCACCCATGCTCGCCGTGCAGGAGCTTCATCGCCCGCCCCGACCCGGGCCATCTCCCGATGCACCTCGGCCCAGTCGGGCTCGGCGAACACGCTGTCGTGCTCACCCCGCCCGGGGAACAACAGCGAGTACACCTCGCCGTCCGGTAGACCTGCGACATCGTCCCAGCTGAGCTCGGCCGCATCAGCGGCCTCCAGCACCGCAGCGACGCTATTGCGCGAGATCTGCTGCGAGGCCGCGATCGCCCGCCCCGACAGGCCTTCGGCCCGTAGCTGCAAGACGAGTTTCGCCTTGATCTTCCTTACCATTGGGAACTGCTCCTTCCGCCAGGTGCCCGTTACACCCAGCGGAAGGAGCCTAAGAAGGTGGCTCCGAACGCGAATAACGGTGGCTCCGACGGAGTCGTCCGCATCAAGCCGCCGCCGGCTCCCATAGCCAATACGACTGGCCCTCAGAACAGCGAATACTCAGTTGGCGCTCCATCGGGACGGGCTAGGTCATTTGTGGTCATCATTGGCCGGTGGCGAGCTGCGCTCGGATGACGTGCTTGGTGAGCTTGCCTGAGGGGTTGCGCGGAAGTTCATCGACTTGCACCACCTCGCCGGGAAGCTTGTACCGGGCGAGCGTGGACTCCAATTGTGCGCGGCCCAGTCCGTCATGCGTGTAGCGGAGTCCTGCTGAGCAATCAAATTGGCACTGGTTCAGCGGTCCTCGGAGGCAGGGTATGGTGCTCGGTGCAGTCGAGTATCTGACAGTAATGCAACTTTGCTCTTGTCGGCTAGGAGTTCGCGAAGTCTCGATATTTCCTCGTGCTGGGCGGCTAAACGGGAGACTGCGACGCTCCGAAAGGTTTGGAGTTCCGAAATCAAATCCTGCTGCTGTGAGACTCGCTCTTTGAGCGTTTCAATTTTCTTCTTCAAGTGGACGAGCTGAGCTTCCCGAGGGTCTGGGTGGTCCCCATCGGCGACGAGCCGATCCCGGCGCCGTTCAAAATCGTCCTTAAGATGAAGATATGTCGAATAGAGGGCCGAGCGGCTGACCCCCGCTTCCTTGGCTAACGTCGCGAAGTCACATCCGCCTCCTGGCGGTAGCTCACCGGCTAATAACCGGTCGGCCGCCGCGCGAATCCGATTCTCAATCTGTTCGCGCTGTTTTTCAGTTAGCCGCATCTGAGCCCCCCGTTTTAGTCGCAGAATCGATCGAGCCGAGCACTCGGGTGTTGCGTTCGAGTTCAGAGTGCAGCCGCTCCCTCTCGTTTGATGACACGCGGGGATTGGCAAGCAGCGCCGTCGTGGCTTTTGCTGCGTTCGCCCACACGGCGCGGTGTGAAGGGTGGTGAGTGGCCTGTGGGCAACGAGCTGAGTCACATAGACCGACTAAAGGACGGGTCTGGTCGGTTTTTCCAGCCAGCCGGATGCAAAGTGCTTTCGACGGATCCTGAAACCAGCAATAGTTTGCTGGTGTGGTGTGTAAGGACCCTGCTTGGAGCCGGAGCAAATTCTCCATCCTTCGTTCATTAGCAAGCACGTTTGGTTCGGTCTTGTGATCACCAAGTTGCGATTCAACCGATCTAAAAACACTGATGAGTTGCCGTGCACCGGGTCCACTGGGCATCCGACCTTCCTGGAAGTCTCTGAACGCAGCAACCGTGAGTTCAAGGTGGCGGGCCGTTTCTTCCAGTTCGACCTCGGCCATAAATGAGGACTGGGACCCACCAGGTCGGTTTGCATAGCCCTCAGTTGTTGCAACCGAAACATGTTTGAGGTGAATTTTTGCTGCTAGAAGCCCTGATGGGCGCCTAGCAAGCTCTAGGGCTAGTGTCCGCCGCAACATGCGGGCGTTCACCGGGCCATCTGGGATTAGTTGCATGCCTAAACGCTGCATAAACGGGGCGCCGGACCATTCCCGGAACTGCTTGACGAAAGATCCAATATTCGCGGACCCGAACAGCGCCTCTCCGGTCGCGGCGCCGGAGATTAATTCGGCCAGGCATACGGCGGTGTGGACTTCTTCGATAGTGACCCATTCATCATCTGCGCCCCCAAGAGGTTGCCCTTTTATTCGCTTAGAAGCTATCCGGAAGCGTTGACCTCCCAATTCGTTGGTTGTGCGTCGCGCGCCAACGCTAATCTCCATAAGCTCACTTCGACGCATTCCGGTGATGGCTGCGGTTACGAGAAGACATGCGCCACTGGTGTAGCTGGCCAACTGGTGAACTTCGTTAGAAGAGAGGGGTACGGTCCACGGAATCAACTTGCCTGATTGCGCATGCGGTATCTGAGCGGCTTCTCGTGCCCAAAGATGAGCCGTTCCCACTTTTGAGATGGCATCTTCAAACAAGGGCCGTAACCGGGCGATGACGCCCGAAATTTCGGCCCGCATACCGCACTCGAGTAGGATGCGCCCGATATGTAGGTCTATTAGCGGATCGTCCCGGTCCCAGGCGGATCGTGAGGCAGCGATATGGTGATCTTCGAGTCGCGGAAGGGGCGTCCCGGAGTCGACGGATTCACCTACCCAACTCACAATGGCAGAAATTTGCGTGTCGTCCAGGGTTTTCACAGAACGACAATGCCGAGCGCTCGAATCGAACCTTCTTCTGTCGGCGCGAATTTGACGTAAAAGCGGGGGCAGGAATGGGCCGATGACTTCGATCAAAAAGAAGCAGTTCGCCAGAAGTGGTTGCATTATCTGGTCGGGCACAGGCTGTGTCGAGTTCTCGCCTTGACGATTGTGGCCGGATATTTCGTCGGCGGTCCGCCCTTGCCAGGGCGAGAACTTCGGGTCTAGACGGTCTGCCAGGAAAAGGTCGTTGTAGGCGACAATGGCTTGGATAGGTTTGATAACGTTAGATAAGTAGCTGGACGACAACCGTCTGGCGGTGCCGTCCGCATGTCTCTTGCACGATCGTTCTTCTAGGTAGTCATCGCACATCGACTGATTCACGGCAGACAGGGTTGAGACATCGACTTCGGTTAGCCAGTTAAACCAAATGATCCACTCGCGCAAGTATTGTTGTACCGTGCGGGGGCTGCGAGGTGACTTCATCACGAACGGCATGTCAACCACGGGGCTACTCGCAGGAGCGAGGAACGCAAGGGCGATGTCCTTAGCGACCATCCGCCAACTTGGGTTCTCGATTCGAACAAAGTTCCATTTGAGGTCAGCGGGGCGGACCATTCGGTGAGCGCCCACTAGCCCAGTGAGGTCCCAGACCTCGTCCTCATATCGCGGGCGAGTTGAACCGGGGACGATCTGCAGTCCCGCGACCTCGAAGACGTCGGATCCTGCGTACTTCGACTCAGCGCTGATCGATCTGTCGGGATTGATCATCCTGTCTCCTCCGGGCGGAGTGGGAGAGCCGAATCGTTAGCGTGAATTGACGCTGCGGCACGTTCGATTAGCGCTTTATCAAATAGGGGCAGTATTTCGTTTTCTAAGCGACTGGCGTAAGGGCCAAAAATAGCCATGAAATGCTCTGTTGGCAGTTCGCGAAACTGGCGCGAGAAGAAAGCTTTTAATCTTAGCAGATTTTCGGCATGGTGCGGGACGAAAATCGCGAGTGGGCACAAGAGGCAAACCCACGGGCGAGCGGGACATGGCTTTCCGGCCGGACCCCAAACGCCGGCTAATTGGTCACTGCAGGCGGCAACAAAGACATCCTGTTCGCCACCTAGGAGTTTACGAATCGTCGAATCGTCCATGGAGTGTTTGGTGATGGCGGATTGAAAGCTGGAAATAAGCTCGGCAACGTTATTCCCGTTCAGGACTGCTGGGGGAAGTGCCCTTCTAGCGATGTCACCTTGGCCGTCGGCGATAATCGACTCGATTGCGTCCATCTGGGCCGGCGTGGAGGCTGTCAGGTAGTGGTCTCCCTCCACAGTCGCACTGTGATTCGGGTCAATCGTGGTTCGACCCGCCCAGCCGCGAAGAGATAGTGCTTTTAAATATGTGGTCCGGACCCGGCTTTGGTGGATTATAAGTAGCGAGTCATCATCGGCGCGTAAATTATGGAGACGGACGAACTCCGCGTTTCTTCCAGGCAGCCGCGGAGTGGATTGCACGCCGTTAGATTTCGAGAAGCTTCCAGGTGGGATGGATATCCATAATTGCTCCTGGGTGTCCGGCGAAGCAAAGCGGCGGAGCAAGCTGGAATGTTCGAGCCACTGCGAGAGTAGCTTTATTGCTTTACGGGGCAAACTCGCCCCTTCAGGGCCGGTTCTGCCCTTGATATAGTCGAGCAGCACCGTCGAGTCCCCAGCCCAATGTATTTTATTGACGGCTATGTCATCTATACCGTCAGGGACGATTCCGGTGTATAGGCCGAAAAGTAGGCGATATGCGAACTGAACGTGATGTGTAGGAAATAGTGCCTCACGAACTTTCCTGAGGGCTGTCACTGCGCGGCGCTTTTCATTGCGGGGAGCAGGAAACGACTTATCCGCGACGAACTCTGTGGCTCCAGATGGCCCATTCTTAACCATCCAGCTCGCCAAAAAGTCTTGGCAAACCCAAGATGTGGCTTGCACTTCGTTTCGGTGAGCGTTCTCGAGCATGCCCTTATGGCGGCGAAACGACTCTTCGACTGTCTGGATGCAGCTTTCATGGAGCCGCCTCCATTCGTTCTCCGTGTACGGTTTCCAAGGGTGCGATGGGGGTCTTTGTTTTCTTATTCGTCCTTGAAGTTCTTTGTGTAGATCCGGATCAATATGGTGCCCCAGTTCGTGGTACGCGCGCAAAATCCGTCGAGTGTTTCGTTCGTCCCCATGTGAACAGGCGATCCAGAATTCCAGCATATCCGACTTTTTCAGGTCTGAGGCGGCCCCTCTGAACCCTCCCGCGCTCAGCAAGGTCACCATCTTTCGCAATGATGCGCGGTAGTGGGCGACGCTAGTTTTTGACGCGATGGTGCCATGCGGGTGTACGAGGCCGACTAGCCCCTTCGCGAGGTCGGATGCCAGCCGAAGGTTGGGTAGATCGTGCAGTTCCGCTGTAACTTGAGTTCCGTTTGGAAGGTCAAACTCTATAGAAAGCGGGTTTTTTACGAGTGTTGCAGGCATTTTTTGAGCTCCTTCTAGGGCGTGAGTCTGGAGGGATCTACGGCTCCGTCGGAGTCTTCTTCGGTAATTCGAGCAGCCTCGTATGCATCCTTATAAATTCGTGTCACATCCAGTCTATCGAGATAGGCTTGAGTGGTGGTCACCGAACTGTGTCCGAGAAGGTCACGGAGCACCATAAGTGGATCAGACTTTGTTAGATACATGGATAAAGAGGCATCGGCCCTGGTTTCGGTTACCACTTGGGCGGCACGGTTGTAATGGTTTGAAACCAGCCTTTCGAGTGTATGCATTGCGAAAGTGTGGCGAAGGCGGTGGGGCGAGACATCTGGGAATCGGGGTTCATACTGTTCTCGGATGCGCCTCGAGGTGCGGATGAATACGGTCGGCCAGTCTTTAAACGGGTCTCCGGAGGATTGCACGGAAATCAAGCAAGTTGTGCCCTCCGGTGAAACTAATCGAAGTCTTTCCTTCGGCGCCAGGCTGCGCCACGATACTCGGGTGCCGTTTACGTGGGCACCGTCGAAATCGGGCTTTTCGACTAGTAGGGGTGCACCTAGTTTGGAAGAGGGTTTCCAATTGTTTTTCGATATTGCCGCCCGCCGTTCTAAATTCACATATTGGTGGGCGTTTGCTAACGCGTCATAGTCGATCCAGGTTGTCCGGAGCTTTTGGCCTTTAGCTAATGAGCTAGCTACGGGCAGCAGTATTGGGAGGTTGGACCGCTTGGGGGGAAGCGGTGGTAGTTCGTACGTCAGAAGGTAGGTAAACTCTTGTCGTCGTAGCCCAGTCGAGACTGCAAGCGCTCCTATCGCGGAATTCCGTCCAAGCTCTCGACCGTAGTGAGTTCTATCTGGAGTGCCATCGGGCGCCAGCCCCGCCAATGCTTTTATGAAGATATCGGTGAACTCGCGGTCCAGATATTTTATGGTGCTATGTCGTTGCGGTGACTTCAGGGCTGCGTTATTTCGCCGCATCTCTATGCGGCGTCCTCCTTGGTTTCGGAAGGATGTGGAATAGGTAAAAGGCTGGCAGGCCGTTAAATTTTCATCGATCGCCCACTGGTAGAATTTAGAGATCGTGGTGATGTGTTGATTCCAACTTGCCGGGGATAGCCGTTTCGCGAGATCGCCGCCTAATCTCTCTCCGGCGTACGCGCTGAGTGCGTCGCGTAGCTGGGCGCGGGAGTCGAACAGGTCGACTCCGTTCTCTTCTAGGTGCTCAAGCCATGCGCGCATCGCGCGCGCATACGCCCACCATGTATTTTTTGAAGGTGCGCCGCTTGTGGGTAGCTGCCTCAACCAGCGGTTCACCGAAACTGACGGACGGCTGACTCCAGCGGTCTCGAATGCCAGGTCCTGGTCGATCAGTACGGGCATGCCGTCACGAATCATGGGGCGTCTGTCGAGGTCCCATGTCTCCCAGCCTCGCGCCGAGTACTCGAAGATCAGCATGAGGCCGAATCTAGTATCGCGACAACTGCTCAGTGCTGCCATTAGCAAAAGTGATCCGGGTGGATGCCGTTATCCGGACACGGCCGGAGTGCATGCATAGCTGTCGAGTACGCGGTGGGGACGATCGCGGCGGCCGCGTTCGGCGCCGTCCTGTACACCGTCGTCAGCGGCGATTCGATCCCCGACGCCCTCGGCGGGATCATCGAACAGGCTCTCAACACGTCGGTGTGACGGTGCGGCGGTGGCTCCGTGCGCAGACGGCCCGTGACGACGGTTCGGTGACTGTGGAGGCGGCCCTCGGCATCGCCTCCCTGGTCATGGTGGTCGGTGTCGCCGCCGCGGGGGCCGGCGCGGCACTCACGCAGATCCGGGTGGTCGATGCCGCGCGGGAGGCCGCGCGGGTGGCCGCGATGACCGGCCCGGGCGACGGGGTCGCGGCCGGACAGGCCGTGTCACCCGGCGCCGAGGTGTCGGTGGACGGCGGCGGATCGTTCGTCACGGCCGTGGTCGTGGCGCCGGCGCGTGGTCTGCCGGGCGTCGAGCTCCACGGCCGGGCGGTCGCGCGGACCGAGCCGGGAGTGGTCGGATGACGTGCGCCGGGCCCGGCCGCGCCGGCCACGAGAGGACCGGGATCACCGGGTCGTCGCCACCCCGCCGCGCCGGGGCGGTGCCCCGCCGCGGTGGGTGGCGGCGGGTCGACCTCGACGACGACGAGGGCGTCATGACCGTCACGACCGCCTTCGCCGTGGCCGCCGTGCTGGCTCTGGCGGTTGCGGTGCTGCTGGTGGGCAGGGCGGCCGTGGCCGGGCACGCCGCCCGGGCGGCCGCGGACCTGGCCGCGCTGGCGGGCGCGCACGCGCTGCGCGCGGGCGAGGACCCGTGCGCGGCGGCGTCCGGGTTCGCCGACGCGAACCGGGCGGAGCTGTCGGTGTGCCGGGTCGACGGGCACGACGTGGTGGCCAGAGCGGAGGTCCGTGTGGATCTCGGTGTGTTCGGGGCGCGGTCGGCGTCGGCCGTGGCCCGGGCGGGGCCGGTCTGACGGGTCATCCCGCCGCCCCCGCCGCCCCGCCTACGCGGCCGACCCGGGTGCCGGCGTGGACAGCTGCCCCACCACCTCCGTGAGCAGCGCGATCGCCCCCGGCTTGGACAGCGGGTCGTTGCCGTTGCCGCACTTGGGTGACTGGATGCAGGACGGGCACCCTGACTCGCACTCGCAGGAGCGGATCGCGGCCAGCGTCGCCCCCAGCCACGAGGTGGCGCGCCGGAAGCCGCGCTCGGCGAATCCCGCGCCGCCGGCATAGCCGTCGTAGACGAACACCGTGGGCAGCCCGGTATCCGGGTGCAGGGCGGTCGATACACCTCCGATGTCCCAGCGGTCGCACGTCGCCACCAGCGGAAGCAGTCCGATCGCCGCGTGCTCGGCGGCGTGCAGCGCCCCCGGCCAGTCCGCCTCCTCCAGACCGGCGACACGCAGCAGCTGCGGGGTGAGTGTGTAGACCACGGCCCGCGTGGCCAGTGTGGTCGCGGGCAGATCCAGCGGGGTCACATCGAGGATCTCGCCGCCGCGCAGTCGACGTTGGTACCCGGTGACGCGGGTGGTCACCTCGACGTCGGCCAGCGAGAGGGTGACGGGGCCGGCGGGCACCGACTCGAGGGTCTCGACCAGATCGATCGACACCTGCTCGCGCGCGCTGGTCGTCCACTCGGGGACCTCCGGGTGGCACAGTGCCAGTCCGTCCTCGAGGTTCAACTCGTCCACGATGAACGACTCGCCCTGGTGCAGGTAGAGCGCCCCCGGGTGGACCTGGGAGCGCGCCCGGACGGAGTCGATCGTGCCGAGCATGCGGCCGTCCACGGCGTCCACGATCACCACCTCGGCCCCGCCCGTGCCACGGATGTCGACCTCGGAGTGCGGGGTGTGGTCGTCGGCGGCCGGATACCACCCGGCGGGCCGGCGCCTCACCAGGCCGTCGTCGGCGAGTCGTTCCAGAACCTCGGTCGCGCCCCAGGCGCGGGCCTCGTCGTGGGTCATGGGTCGCTCGCTCACCGCGCACCGCAACTGCCCGGCCAGCAGGACGGGGTTGCGCGGGTCGGTGACGGTGGCCTCGACCGGGCGGCCGAGCAGTGCCTCGGGGTGGTGGACGAGGTAGGTGTCCAGCGGGTCATCCCGCGCGACCAGCATCACCAGGGCGCCCTGCCCCCGGCGGCCGGCGCGCCCGGCCTGCTGCCAGAACGAGGCGATGGTGCCCGGGAACCCGGCGCTGACCACGGCGTCGAGCCCGGAGATGTCCACCCCCAGCTCGAGTGCCGAGGTGGACGCGACCCCCACGAGTTCGCCGTCGGCGAGGCCGCGTTCGAGGGCGCGGCGGTCGTCGGCGAGGTACCCGGCCCGATAGGCGGCGATCCGTCCGGCCAGCTCGCGGCCGCGTTCACCGTGCTCGGACACCAACCGCTCGCGGGCGCGCAGGGCGGTGGACTCCGCGCCGGCCCGTGAGCGGACGAAGGTCAGGGTCCGCGCGCCCTCCGCGACGAGGGACGCCATGAGTGCGGACGCCTCGACCGGGGCGGGCCGCCGGACCGGCGCGCCGTGTTCGCCGGACAGGCCCTCCATGAGCGGCGGCTCCCACAGGGCGACGGTCCGGCCGCCCTGCGGGGAGGCGTCGTCGGTGACCTCGACGCAGTCGCGGCCGACGAGGGTCGTCGCGGCGGCGCCGGCATCGGAGGTGGTGGCGGAGGCGAGGATGAAGGTCGGTGCGGCGCCCAGCGCCCGCGCGAGGCGGTCGAGCCGGCGCAGGACGAGGGCGACGTTGGAGCCGAACACCCCCCGGTAGGAGTGACACTCGTCGACGACGACGAAGCGCAGCCCCCGCAGGATCCGTGTCCACTGCCGGGCCCGGCCGAGAAGTGACAGGTGGAGCATGTCCGGATTGGTGACGATCCACCGGGAGTTCTCCCGTATCCAGGGTCGGGCGTCCGTCGGGGTGTCGCCGTCGTAGGAGGCAGGAGCCACGTGGGAGAGCTCGGGCACGGCGTCCACCAGCGAGATGACGGACGACAGCTGGTCTCGCCCGAGTGCCTTGGTCGGAGCCAGGTAGAGCACGCAGGCGTTGCGGTCGGCCGCCAGGGCGCTGAGCGCGGGAAGTTGGTAGCCGAGGGACTTGCCCGACGCGGTCCCCGTCGCGACCACCACGTTCCGGCCGGCGTGGGCGTGCTCGGCGGTGGCCACCTGGTGGGCCCACGGTCGGTCGACCCCGCGGCCGCGCAGCTCGCGCACCAGACCGGGCTGCGCCCAGGAGGGCCAGTCGGCGTACCGGGCCTCGCGCGCGGGCAGGTCGACGGCGTGCGTGAGCGGCGACGCCCCGGCGGGCATCTGCTCGAGCAGGTGGCCCAGGAGTTCGCGTCCGTAAGTCGTCACCCCTCGACCGTAGAGGGCGGATCGGCCACCGCGCCGGAACGGCCTGCCCCGGATCTGTTCTCCTCGGGCTGCCGTCGTGATCTACTGGACCCGGTCGTCATCATCGCCCGCGGACACCCCGTGGTCGGGGGCGCCGGCCCGACACGCGTGGCCATCCCGCGAGTCGCACCTGGCAGTACGGAAAAGGAACACATCAAAAATGGCACAGGGCACCGTCAAGTGGTTCAACGCGGAGAAGGGCTACGGGTTCATCGCCCCTGAGGACGGTTCCGCCGACCTCTTCGTCCACTACTCCTCCATCGAGGGCTCGGGCTTCAAGTCGCTCGAGGAGAACCAGCGCGTCGAGTTCGAGGTCGGCGAGGGACAGAAGGGCCCGCAGGCCCAGGACGTCCGCGCGATCTGAGAAGATCCGGTCGATCTCGGCGAGGCCCCCACCGCGTGCGCGGTGGGGGCCTCGCGACGTGTCGGAGGTCGACCGTAGTCTCTGATGCGTGACGCAGCTGTCGTTCTTCGCCGCGGACGACCACGTCCCCGAGCCCTCGGACCTGGAGGGCGCGCTGGCCGCCCGGGGCCAGTCCACCCTGGCGGGCGACCTGGCGCAGGTGTCGGTGGCCCTTGACGCGGCGTGGCGGGCGGACGCACTGGAGGCGCTCCTGAGGGAGGCGGGACTCGAGCCGATCCGCTCGGATGCGGGTCCGGACGGACGCTGCACGGTGTCCACCGCGCGTAGTCCGTCCCTGGCCCCGGTGGTGCGCCGCTGGCGGCGGGGTGCGGTCACCGCGGTTCCCGACGGGTGGACGCCCTCCGCCGGTGCGCTGCGCGTCTGGGTGCTCACCGCCGGCCACGTCACGGACGGGGGAGCGGTCGAGCTGGGCATCGACGCCGCGATGGAGCACCACGCACCCCGACGCGACGCCCTCCGGGCGGCCCTGGACCGCGTCGGGATCCGTACCACCTACGTCGGCAGCAAGGGCGGTGGTCCGCTGCTGCGGCTCGGTACCGCGCGGGCCCGCGCGCGACTGGCGCAGAGCATCGGGGCGGCGCCCGCCGGGGTGCCCCCGGAGCACTGGCCCGGCTGACGCCACCGCGCCCCTGCCGCCGCCCGAAGTACCGTGGGGGTATGTGCATGCTGGTCGTCGCCCGTCGGGTCCACCCTCACTATCCCCTCATCGTGGTGGCCAACAGGGACGAGGTACTGGGTCGGCCCACCGAGCCGTTGCACGAGTGGACCTCCGACCGCGTCGGAGCCGGGGGGATCGTCGCCGGCCGGGACGTGACCGCGGGCGGAACCTGGCTGGCAGTGGGGTCGGGCGGGCGGTTCTCGGCGGTGACCAACGTCCGTGAGCCCGGACCGGTGCTCCCCGCAGCCGCCTCGCGGGGCGAGCTGCCCGTCGACGCACTCACCGGGCCGGTGCCCGCCGGGGAGTTCGCCCACCACGTCGTCGACGATCTCGATCGCTACGGAGGCGTCAACCTCCTGGCCGGGGACCTCGACCGGATGTGGTGGGCGTCCAACCGGTCCACCCGCGGCCCGGTTGCCCTCGGCACCGGTGTCCACGGGTTGTCGAACGCCTCGCTGGACACTCCCTGGCCCAAGGTGGTGGGTGCGGTCCGCGACGTGAGGACGCTCGTGGGCACCGACGTCATGGAGGACCCGGACTGGTCCGGGGCACTGTTGGACGTGTTGGCCGACCGCCGCCCCGCGGCACCGTGGAAGATGCCGCGCACGGGCGTACCGCTGGCGCACGAATGGCGCCTGTCGGCGCGGTTCGTCCGCATCGGTCGGCGGTACGGCACCCGGTCGACCACCGCCGTGCGCGTCGACCAGCACGGCACCGCCGACGTGGTCGAGCGCACGTGGGACGCCCGCGGACGCATCACGGGGACGGCCACCAGGCGCATCTGAGCGGGTGACCGCCCCCGTGGGACGGGTGTGCGGGTGTCGGTCTAGCCGACGGTCCAGGTGTTGCCGCCGTCGAGCAGCGCCTGCAGGTCGGAGGGCGCGGTCTCCTTGGCGGCGGCGACCTGCTCGCGGGCGAGGTCGTCGTAGGTCTCACGCCGGACCTGCCGGATGATGCCGGTGACCGTGTACTCGAGGTCCTGGCTGGACAGGTTGGCCAGCGCGTGGGCGTACGTCGGGTCGTCGGTGTGGGCGTCGTGGACCACGATGTCGGCCTCGTCGACCTCGGCGGTGGCGGCGACCCTGAGGGAGAACCCGGAGCGGATCACGCAGTGCTGGCCGTCGTCACCGAAGATGATCTTCTCGCCGTGGCGCACGGGGATGAGGTGGTCCCCGGCGTCCTCCTTGCGGAGCAGGTCGAAGGAGCCGTCGTTGAAGATCGGGCAGTCCTGCAGGATCTCCACGAAGCTGGTGCCGCGGTGGCGTGCGGCCGCGTCGAGGACCTCGGTCAGGCCCTTGCGGTCGGAGTCCAGGGCGCGGGCGATGAAGGTGCCCTGGGCGCCGATCGCCAGTGACAGGGTGTTGAACGGGTGGTCCAACGAGCCCATGGGGCTGGACTTGGTGACCTTGCCCGGCTCGGAGGTGGGCGAGTACTGGCCCTTGGTCAGCCCGTAGATCCGGTTGTTGAACATGAGGATGTTCAGGTTCACGTTGCGACGCAGCGTGTGGATCAGGTGGTTGCCGCCGATGGACATCGCGTCGCCGTCACCGGTGACGACCCAGACCGACTGGTCGGGGCGCGCGGTGGCCAGCCCGGTCGCGATGGCCGGGGCGCGGCCGTGGATCGAGTGCATCCCGTACGTCTCGAGGTAGTACGGGAAGCGGCTCGAGCAGCCGATGCCGGAGATGAAGGTGATGTTCTCGCGCTTGAGACCGAGCTTGGGCAGCAGGGCGCGGATGGTGGCCAGGATGACGTAGTCGCCACAGCCGGGGCACCAACGCACCTCCTGGTCGGAGGTGTAGTCCTTGGGCTTCTGCGGTGCATCCGTCTTGGGCACGGACGCCAACGCGTCCAGCGGCAGTGGGCTGCCGACGAGGCCGGGTTCGGTGGTGGTCATGGGGTTCCTCTCCTCGCTCGCAGGTCAGCGGGTTCGGTTGGCGGTGGTGGTGCCGGTGGCGGTGTGGCCGATCCGCCGGTTGCGGGCCGCGGGCTCGCCGGTGGTGGTGATGACCCCGTCGAGCGCCAGGCGGTACTTGTCGTGCTCGGTGTGGGTGAGACGGCCGGCGAACTCGGACTCGATGGCGGTCTGCAGCTCCTCCGCCGAGAACGCCATGCCGTGCACCTTGGTGACGGGCTGGATATCGGCGGGGAAGCGGGCCTTGAGCAGCATGGCGAGCTGTCCCAGGTTCATCTCCGGCACGAGGATCCGGCGGTACCGCGCGAGCACCTCGCCGATGTTGTGCGGCAGCGGGTTGAGGTGACGGACGTGGGCGCGGGCCACGCGGTGGCCGTTGGCACGGGCACGGCGGACGGCCTCGCCGATGGGCCCGTAGGACGAGCCCCAGCCCACCACGAGCACCTCGGCGTCGCCGGACGGGTCGTCGACCTCGAGGTCGGGCACGTCGATGAGGGCGATCTTCAGGGCCCTGGTCCGGGTCATGAGGTCGTGGTTGTCGGCGGTGTAGGAGATGTTGCCGGTGCCGTTGGCCTTCTCCAGCCCACCGATGCGGTGCTCGAGCCCCGGCTCACCCGGTACGGCCCAGTCGCGCGCCAGCGTCTCCGGGTCGCGGGCGTACGGCAGATACCCGGGGGTGGTCGCCCCCTCGTCACCCTCGCCGTCGGCGGCGGGGGCCTTGGCGAGGTTCTTGTCGATCCTCGGCAGGTCGGCGACGTCGGGCAGCAACCACGGCTCGGAGCCGTTGGCGATCGCGCCGTCGGAGAGCACGATGACCGGGGTCCGGTAGGTGACCGCGATCCGGGCCGCCTCGCGGGCGATCTCGAAGCAGTCCGCCGGCGACTGCGGGGCGATCACCGCGACGGGGGACTCGCCGTTACGGCCGAACAGGGCCTGGAGCAGATCGGACTGCTCGGTCTTGGTCGGCAGGCCCGTCGAGGGTCCGCCACGCTGGACGTCGATGACCACCAGCGGCAGCTCGGTCATCACGGCCAGGCCGATGGCCTCGGACTTGAGCGCGAGACCGGGACCGGAGGTCGAGGTGACCCCCAGGGTCCCGCCGTAGGAGGCGCCCAGTGCGGCGGCGACGCCGGCGATCTCGTCCTCGGCCTGGAAAGTCGTCACGTCGAACTGCTTGAGCTTGCTCAGCTCGTGCAGGATGTCCGAGGCCGGGGTGATGGGGTAGGTGCCCAGGAAGACGGGCATGTCGGCGGATTTGCCCGCGGTGACCAGGCCGTAGGCCATCGCCGTGTTGCCGGTGATCTGGCGGTAGCGGCCCTCGGGCAGCGTGGCCGGGGCGATCTCGTACTCCGAGGCGAACGCCTCGGTCGTCTCGCCGTAGTTCCAGCCGGACCGGAGCGCGAGGATGTTGGCCTCGAGGATGGCCGGCTTCTTGCCGAACTTGTCCTTGAGGAAGTTCTCGATCGAGTCGACCGTGCGCCCGTACATCCACGTCAGCAGGCCGAGGGCGAACATGTTCTTGCAGCGCTCGGCGTCCTTCTTGCCGATGTCGACCGATTCGACGGCGCCGATCGTCAGCGTGCTCATCGCGACCTCGTGCACCTGGAACGCCTCGAACGCCGGGGAGCCGAGCGGGTTGGACTCGTAGCCGACCTTGGTGAGGTTGCGCTTGGTGAACTCGTCGGAGTTGACGATGAGGATCCCGCCCGAGGGCAGGTCCCCGATGTTGGCCTTGAGGGCCGCCGGGTTCATCGCCACCAGTACGTCGGGGCGGTCACCGGCGGTGAGGATGTCGTAGTCCGCGATCTGGATCTGGAAGCTCGAGACGCCGTGGATGGTGCCCTGGGGAGCCCGGATCTCGGCCGGGTAGTTGGGCTGGGTCGCGAGGTCGTTTCCGAAGGCGGCCGCCTCGGAGGTGAACTGGTCACCGGCGAGCTGCATGCCGTCACCCGAGTCACCCGCAATGCGGATGACCACCTTGTCCAGCTTGGTCTTGGACGCATTGCCCACCGGTGCTGACCTCCAGAGAATCGTGATGAGTCGGGGCGAGTCGCGGCTCCCGTTCAGCCATCGACGGTACGCCGATTTCGGCGTGGCCCACGGCCGCGATCGTGTTCTCGGACTGTAACAGGTTCCAGTTCCACGTCGTGGCGTCTCCACGGAGCCTAGACCGATCTGTCTATCCCTGCCAGTCGGACCCCTCTGCCAGGGGAAGCTGAACGGGCGAGCACTGCAGATGAGAAACTCATCACCATGAATGCGCTCATCCGGTGTGCGGCCGTGTCCGCGGCCGCAGCCCTCGTCGTCGTCATACTCCCGCCCGTGGCCTCGACCGCGCCCTCGGTCGCTCCCACCCTGACCGGGGTTGACACCGTGGTGTGGACCCTGTGCCCTGCGGACTCGCCCGAGGACACCGCCCATGGCCTCCCCCGCGCCGATGTCCTGTGCGCCTCGGTCGACGTCCCCGTCGACCACGCCGACCCCGGCGGACGCACGGTGGGGGTCGAGGTCCGCAAGATCACCGCCACGGGCGGGCGCGAGGGCGCCCTGTTCGCCAATCCGGGTGGCCCGGGCGGCGACGCCCGAACCCTCTGGTACACCGCGCTCGACAGGGACGACGACTCGGCGATCGACGAGATCCGCCGCACCCACGACCTGGTGATCGTCCAGCCCCGCGGACTCGAGGGGTCGGGCGCGCTCGAATGCCTGCCGGAGCAGTCCCCGGAGGGGGACGACCCGGCTGTCGTCGACCTGAACACCGCGGCCAAGGCGTGCATGGACACGGACCCGGAGTTCGTGCGCTCCATCACCACCGAGAACGTGGTCCGGGACCACGAGATCGTGCGCGAACGCATGGGGCTGGAGACCATCTCCTTCCTCGGCTACTCCTACGGCACCGCCATCGGGATGATGTACCAGACCCTGTTTCCGCAGAGCATCGACCGGATGGTCCTCGACTCCTCGGTCGGCCCCACCGACACCTGGTGGTACGAGTTCCACCGTCTGCAGGCGGCGAACCGGCACCAGGCCCGCGACCACGTCCTGGCGTGGATCGCCGAGTACGACGAGGTGTACGGGCTCGGCGACACCCCGCTGAAGGTGTACCGCCGCATCCACGAGCTGGACCTGTCCGAGGGGGCGGCCGCGACCCGCTTCCTGCCGCCTCCCGCGCAGCCGGGCGACGCCATCCCGGGGTCGGTGTCGACCGGGTCGTCGGCGACGGGCTCGCTGGATGTCCTGGGCACCGGCTCGGTGCGGGCGGAGAACGCGGCCCTCGCCTCGACCGGGGCGTTCGACGCGATGCCGGACGACGCCGTGGGCTACTTCCGGTTGCTCGACACCTACAGCAGGGTCCCCGATGCGTGGCCTGACATCGCCTCGGCCATCGCGGAGAAGCTGCACGGCGCGGCGGCCGTCGCCGCGACACCGGAGGAGCTGGAGGAGCAGCTCGAGGAGGAGAACGCCAGGCCCACCCTGACCTCCGACCAGCAGACGTACCTCACGATCCTCAACTGCAACGAGACCGCCGCTCCCCGCACTAACCTGCTGGCCCCGGCCCAGCTCGGCAGCAGCGACTCCGCGGGCAGCACCAACGAGGACGTCTGGGCGCTCACCGAGCAGACGAGCTACTGCCTGTACCCGCCCTCGGCCGTCCCGCCGCGCATCGAGGCCAACGAGATGGGCGCGGCGCCGCTGATCCTGCAGTCCGACCACGACCCCAACACGCCCGGCCTGCTGGGCCCGCGGACGGCGACGGCCACCGGCGGCACGCTCGTCCGGATCCGGGGGACCGTGCACTGCCACTTCGATTCCGGTAACCGGGCCGTCGACGAGGTGGTCCTGTACTACCTGCGCACCGGTGAGGTGGCGCCGGGGCAGTATCTCGACACCCCGCGTCCCGTACCGGGCCCGGTTCCGGTGGGCGGGCCCCTGTGACGGGCCCGGCGCCGAGGGGAAAGGAGCGGTGACCGCGGGCCCGCCCGTGCCCGCCCTCGTCACCGCGTTGGCGTCGACGGTGGTGACGGGGGTCCTCGCCGGGATGCTCACCGTGCCCGCGGTCGCCACCGCGGCCCCGTCGGCGGGCGGGCAGGGGATCGACTGGCGTCCCTGCATACCGGTGGACCCCCGGGACCCGGACCATGACCCGGATCCCGCCGAGGCGCGCCACGACGTGCAGTGCGCGGACGTGCGGGTGCCCGTCGACCACGCCGACCCGGACGGGCGGACGTTCACCGTGGCCGTCACCAGGATCCCCGCGACCGGTGAGCGCACCGGCGTGCTGTTCGGCAACCCCGGCGGCCCGGGGATCGACGCGCGGGGGATGTGGATCGACGCCGTGGACCGCTGGTTCGACACGGCGGTCGACGAGCTGAACCGCACCCACGACCTGGTGGCGGTGCAGCCCCGCGGGCTGGTCGAGGCGGGCGAGACGGCGTGCCCGGGCATGGGGGCGGACATGCCCTACACCGCGCGGGCGTGGGCCTGCCACGAGGCGGATCCGGAGTTCGTCGGGTCGCTGACCACGGCGAACGTGGTGCGCGACACCGATCTGGTCCGCGAACTCATGGGGCTCGAGCGGATCGGTTTCCTCGGGTACTCGTACGGGACCGCGGTCGGGATGGCGTACCTCTCGCTCTTCCCGGAGAGTCTGGACCGGCTGGTGCTGGATTCGTCGGTGGGGCCGTCGTCGACGTGGTGGAAGCAGAGCGAGGCGACCGCGGCACGGCACCGGCAACCGGCGCGCGACGCGTTCCTGGCGTGGATCGCCCGCCACGACGCCGCCTACGGGCTCGGGACCACGGCGCGCCAGGTGTACTGGCGGTTGCGCGAGCACGACCAGCGGGCGGGTGACCGGGCCCGGCGGTACCTCCCGCCGCCCGGGGAGACCGGGTCGCTGTCCGCGGGCTCGCTGTCCGGCTCGGTGGACGGCGTCGCGCGACTCGGCGTCCGGGTGGACGACGCGATCGGCGCGGCGGGGGGCCGGTACACGCGGCCGTCGGAGGTGGGCGAGTCGGCCTTCGCGGTGCTCGACCGCAACGCGGGCTTCCCGTCGATGTGGCCGGGTGAGGCCGCGCAGCTGTCGTGGCTGGTCGGTGAGCGGCCCCGGGTGGCGTCGGGTCCGGCGGTGCGGGTCCCCGCCGTCTACGACGCCGGTGACGACGAGTATGACGACGACGACGAGGTGACCACCGCGGACCGGGACACATATATAGGCATACTCCGGTGCGCCGAGAACACGACCCCGCCGGAACCGGGTGTCGAGCCGGCACTCGACCTCGCGGTACGGCTCGGTAGCTCGGGGGACACCGTCGACCACCTCCGGCACCGGGCGCTGGCGTGTCCGTTCCCCGCGGCGTCGGTCCCGCCCGCCACCCGGGCCCCCGCCGGGGCGGTCCGCCCACTGGTCCTGCAGTCCGACGGGGACCCCTTCACGCCCCCGGGGCCGGCCCGTCTGACCGCGGAGGCGACCGGGGGAGTCCTCGTCCGCGTCCGGGGCGTCCAACACGCGTTGTTCGGGTACGGGAACCCCGAGGTGGACGGGGTGGTCCTGCGGTACCTCCGCACGGGGGAGACCGCGGGTGGGCTGCACCTGTCGGCCGCGCCGGAGCCTGTTCCCTGGTAGCGCGCGGTTCTCGTCGGGGGCATCCCGCCTGGTATGAATTCCTATAGAAGGGCCCCGGCACGCGTACCGTAGCCGGGACCGGTGGTCGGTGACAGGCGTCGTCGACGGATCAGCGCAGGTTGGGAGCACTCCAGTGGCGAGCAAGAAGACAACATCGGGCGGTAAGCGGAGCCTGGTGATCGTCGAGTCCGCCACCAAGGCGCGCAAGATCCAGCCCTACCTGGGGTCGGACTACGTGGTCGAGGCCTCGGTCGGGCACATCCGCGACCTCCCCAAGGGCGCCGCCGACATCCCGGCCAAGTACAAGAAGGAACCCTGGGCGCGCCTCGGCGTGAACCCGGACGACGACTTCGAACCGATCTACGTCGTCAGCGCCGACAAGAAGAAGAAGGTCGCCGAGCTCAAGAAGGAACTCGCCGGCGTGGACCAGCTCCTGCTGGCGACAGACCCCGACCGTGAGGGCGAGGCGATCGCCTGGCACCTGCTCGAGGTCCTCAAACCCAAGGTGCCGGTCAAGCGGATGGTGTTCCACGAGATCACCAAGCCCGCCATCCTCGCCGCGGCCGAGAACACCCGCGAGCTGGACACCGACCTGGTGGACGCCCAGGAGACCCGCCGGATCCTCGACCGTCTCTACGGCTACGAGGTCTCGCCGGTGCTGTGGAAGAAGGTCATGCCGCGCCTGTCGGCGGGCCGCGTGCAGTCGGTGGCCACCCGCGTGATCGTCGAGCGTGAGCGCGAACGGATGGCGTTCGTCGCCGCGGACTACTGGGACATCACCGCGACCCTGGCAACGAAGGGATCCGCCGGCGGGGACGCCGGTGAACCCCGCAGCTTCACCGCGCGACTGTCCGCCGTCGACGGCGCCCGGGTCGCGCAGGGCCGCGACTTCGGCCAGGACGGGCGTCTGAAGACCACCGGCGCGGCCAAGGACTCCGTCGTCCTCGCCGAACCGGCGGCCCGGGCACTGGCCGGCGCGCTGACCGGCGCCGACTTCGTCGTCGACTCCGTCGAGTCCAAGCCGTACACACGGCGCCCCTACGCGCCGTTCATGACCTCCACCCTCCAGCAGGAGGCCGGCCGCAAGCTGCGGTACACGTCCGAGCGCACCATGCGGATCGCTCAGCGGCTGTACGAGAACGGCTACATCACCTACATGCGTACCGACTCCACCACCCTGTCCGAGGGCGGCATCGCCGCGGCCCGCGCGCAGGCCACGGAGCTGTACGGCAGCGAGTACGTCTCACCCACCCCGCGGCAGTACACCCGCAAGGTCAAGAACTCGCAGGAGGCCCACGAGGCCATCCGGCCCGCCGGCGAGACCTTCGCCACCCCCGGGCAGCTCCACAGTGCGCTCGACGCCGAGGAGTACCGGCTCTACGAGCTCATCTGGCAGCGCACGGTCGCCTCCCAGATGGCCGACGCGCGCGGCACGACCGTCAGCATCCGCATCAGCGGTGACGCCGGTGACAACGCCTCCGGTTACGAGCGCGCCACGTTCGCCGCCTCCGGCCGCACCATCACGTTCCCCGGCTTCCTCAAGGCCTACGTCGAGGCCGCCGACGAGTCCTCCGAATCCTCGGACAAGCCGATGGCGGACGATGCCGAGCGGCGCCTGCCCCGACTCGACGAGGGGCAGCAGCTCACCGGCACCGACCTGGTCGCCGACGGCCACACCACGAGCCCGCCGGCCCGCTACACAGAAGCGAGCCTGGTCAAGGCGATGGAGGAGATGGGCATCGGTCGCCCGTCGACCTACGCCAGCATCATCCGCACCATCCAGGACCGCGGGTACGTCTACGTCCGCGGCAACGCGCTGGTCCCCAGCTGGGTCGCGTTCGCCGTGGTCGGGCTGCTCGAGCAGAACTTCGGCAGGCTGGTCGACTACGACTTCACCTCTCTCATGGAGGACGAGCTCGACGCGATCGCCGAGGGCCGCGAGAACCGCGACGACTGGCTGCGCCGCTTCTACTTCGGCGCCGACAAGGGCTCGGCCGATGAGGACAACGCCAACTACGCCGTGGGGCTGAAGAACCTCGTCGACGTCAACCTCGAGGCCATCGACGCCCGCAGCATCAACTCGATCCGCGTGTTCGACGACTCCGAGGGGCGCCCGGTCCACGTCCGGGTCGGCCGCTACGGTCCGTATCTCGAGCGCATGGTCGCCGGCGAGGACGGCACCGAGGAATCCCAGCGTGCCAACCTGCCCGAGGGCATGAGCCCGGACGAGCTCACGCTCGAGGTGGCCGAGAAGCTCTTCTCGACCCCGCAGGACGGCCGCCCGCTCGGCGTGGACCCCGAGACCGGACACGAGATCGTCGTCAAGGACGGGCGCTACGGTCCCTACGTCACCGAGAAGCTCCCCGAGGCCACCGACGCCGAGAAGGCCGCCTGGGCCAAGAAGGTGCTCGCCGACGCCGAGGCGGAGAAGAAGCAGATCGACGCCGACCGCGACGCCGCGATCGCCGCCGCCAAGGACGACGACGCCAAGGCCGAGGCCAAGAAGGCCGCGACCAAGGCCAAGGCCGCCGTGACCCGCCGGGCGAAGAAGGAGGCAGACAGCCCCACCGGGCCGAAGCCCCGGACCGGCTCGCTGATGCAGTCCATGGAGCCGGCGACGGTCACGCTGGAGGACGCGCTCAAGCTCCTGTCGCTGCCCCGCGTGGTGGGCGTGGACCCCACGAGTGGCGAGGAGATCACCGCCCAGCTCGGTCGCTACGGGCCGTACCTCAAGAAGGGCACCGACTCCCGGACCCTCGACTCCGAGGACGCGGTGTTCACGGTGACGCTCGAGGACGCGGTGAAGATCTACTCCGAGCCGAAGCGTCGGGGCCGGCAGTCCGCCGCCCCCAAGGCGCTGCGTGAGATGGGGGTCGACGAGGTCTCCGGCAAGCAGATGCTGGTCAAGGACGGCCGCTTCGGCCCGTATGTGACCGACGGCGAGTCCAACGCCTCCCTGCGCAAGGGCGACACGGTGGAGAGCCTCACCGACGCGCGTGCCTCGGAGTTGCTCTCGGAGCGGCGGGCCAAGTCGCCGCCGAAGAAGGCCCCCGCGAAGAAGGCGCCGGCCCGCACGTCGCCGGCCAAGAAGACGGCCGCCGCGCGCCGCTGAGGCACGTTGGTCAGAGGGACTGGTCTTCGGCCGGTCGCAGCGCGACCGCGCCCGCCTGCCACCGGTCCGCGAGGGTGGCCCGCAGGGGACGGGCGAGCTGGGTCATGATCCCCCGTCCCCGCAGCTCCACGCTGCGACCCAGCACCCAGCGCGCCGCCTCGGGCGCGTCGGCCTGGTGGATGGTGGCCGCCGAGGCCAGGACGTGCCCCTGCTCCATCTTGGCCAGCGTGGTGAGGCGGGCGGCCTCGTTCACCGGGTCGCCGATGACCGTGTACTCGAACCGTTTGGCGTGGCCGATGTGCCCGGCGATCACGGTGCCGTAGGAGACGCCGATCCCCGCCGTCAGCGGGGCCAGCTCCGCGAGCCGGCTCTGCAGCGCACGCGCGGCACGCAGCGCGCGACCGGCCTCGTTCTCGATCTCCAGCGGCGCCCCGAAGACAGCGAGCAGGGCGTCTCCCTGGAACTTGTTGATGTACCCGCCGTTGGTGTCGACGGACTCGACCGCGATCCGGAAGAAGTCGTTCAGGACCGACACGACCTCGGCGGGCTCATGCGAGGCCGCGAACTCCGTCGATCCGGTGAGGTCGACGAACAGCACCGCGACCTGACGCTCCTGTCCGCCGAGTTCCGTGCCCCGCTCGAGCGCGTTGCGGGCGACGTCCTCGCCGACGTACCGGCCGAACAGGTCCTGGATGGCCTCGCGTTCCTGGAGGCCCGTCACCATCTCGTTGAACCCCTGGGCGAGACGGCCGATCTCGGAGCTGTCGTAGATCGTCACCCGGGTCTCGAGGTCACCCTTCTTGACGCGGCTGACGCCCGCCTGCATCTCCCGCACCGGGTCGGCGATCGAGTCCGAGACCAACCCCATACCGATCGCGCCCGCGATCACGGCGACGCTGGCCAACACGGCGAGCGCGACGAGGATGAGCCCGGGGTCGTCGCCGAACAGGCCGAACCAGTGCCCGGTGAGGATGAGCAGGATGCCGGCGATCGGGATGACGGTGGTCAGCGACCACCCCAGGAAGATCCGGCGACGCACCCCGGGGACGTGCCGGTTCTCCGGTACTCCCCGGGACAGGGCGCGGACCGTGATCGGGCGCATGATCCGTTCGGCCTGGAGATAGGAGATCAGGCAGGTCGTGCTGCCACCGAGGAGGCTGGTCACGGCGACGATGAGGGCGAGCCGGGGGGAGTGGCTCACGTTGACGGCGACGAAGAGCAACGTCCCGATGACCCACATGGCGCCCGAGATGAGCGCCTGGTGGAACGGCAGGCGCAGGGTGCGTCGGCGGATGGCGCCGTCGAAGTCCCTGCCCGACCTGTCGACCTTCAGCACCGGCAGGAGCAGCAGCGTCGAGGCGATGACGCCGCCCACGAAGGCCAGCACGAGGTAGCCGATGAACAGGCTCTGGTTGAGGAAGCGGAACTCGTTGAGGTCCAGGAACCGGTCCATCGGCAGGACGAACCGCAGGAACGAGAAGACGAAGACCGCGCCGATGATGTTGGCCTGGACCATCGTCAGGGCATAGACGGGCCAGGGGGTGGCCCACAGCCACCTGAACAACCTGACCCAGCGTTCCATCGGTCCAAGACTAGTTCGCGCCGGTCATCCCGGGAACGCAGGCGTGTCGGTGGGCGGGGATAAGGTGGGGGCCATGCCCGGGGTGTTCGATCGGTTGGCCGGACAGGCCGATGTCGTGGCGGAGCTGACTGCTGCCGCGACGGCCGCCCGTGCCCGGGTGCCGGGACAGGGGTGGGACTCCTCGGACGCCCGGATGGTCCACGCCTGGCTGTTCACCGGTCCTCCCGGCAGTGGTCGCAGCGTGGCGGCCATGGCATTCGCCGCTGCGCTGCAGTGCGAGCACCCGGACGTGGTCGGCTGCGGGGAGTGCCGCGCGTGCCACACGGTGCTGGCCGGCACCCATGCGGACGTGCACCTGCTCGCACCGCAGGGCGTGAACATCCTGCTCAAGGACGTCAAGGAGACCATCCACCGTGCGGCCAGTCGTCCCGGTACCGGGCGGTGGCAGATCGTGGTGGTCGAGGAGGCAGACAGGCTCACCGAGCAGTCCGGGAACGCGCTGCTCAAGGTGGTCGAGGAGCCGCCCAGCCGGACGGTGTTCCTCCTGTGCTCGCCGACCACCGACCCGATGGACATCATGGTGACCCTGCGGTCGCGCTCGCGGAACGTCGCACTGCGCCAGCCGGACGCGGCGGCGGTCGAGCGGGCCCTGCTCGCCGGCGGGGACCCGATCGACCCCGAGCTGGCCCGGTGGGCGGCGTCGGTGTCCTCGGGGCACGTGGGCCGCGCCCGGTGGCTGGCCACCGACGAGGCGACCCGGGAACGCCGGGATGTCGTCCTCCAGCTGCCGATGGTCATGCACAATCCCGGTCGTGCGTTCCCGCTCGCGGACCGGCTCGTCAGCTCCGCCGAGCAGGAGGCGCTGGCGCGCAACAGTGAGGCCGACGAGCGCGAGGTCGAGGAGCTCCGCACCGCGTTGGGTGCGGGTGGCACCGGCAAGGGCACCGCGTCGGCCGGGCGGGGTGCGACGGGCGCGGTCAAGGAACTGGAAAAGGCCCAGAAGTCGCGACGGACCCGGTCCACCCGCGACTCACTGGACCTCGCGCTGGTCGACCTGGCGGGGTTCTACCGGGATGCGCTCATGTCGGCGCTCGGCGCCCGCGAGGTCGACCCGGTCCATCCGGACAAGGCGGAGGAGGCCGCGAGGCTCGGCGGCCACTACCCGGCTGCGGCGATCCTCCGCGCGATCGAGGCGATCCAGGAGTGCCGGGCGGCGATCGAGGTCAACGTCAAACCCAAGTTCGCGGTGTCCGCCATGGTCGGCGCGATCCGCGCTGCACTGGGCTGACAGCCTGGCGGGGGCGGGTCGTTTTTCGGCGACGGGGGTCGGTCGGATATAGTTGCGTCGCCCCACAAGGGCTCGCCGCGTTAGCTCAGTCGGTAGAGCATTTCACTCGTAATGAAAAGGTCGTCGGTTCGATTCCGACACGCGGCTCCGCCAGAACCAGTGCCCCCGATCTCGGAATCCGAGGT
The DNA here is from genome assembly GCF_057773085.1 of Dietzia sp. IBK-p2-16D. NCBI lineage: Bacteria > Bacillati > Actinomycetota > Actinomycetes > Mycobacteriales > Dietziaceae > Dietzia > Dietzia sp. IBK-p2-16D. Next base: position 45,374 of record NZ_JBYMTL010000005.1, read on the forward strand.
CGGGGGCACTGTGCGTTCCACGGGTCTAACCGCCGAGCTCCTCGCGGGCGTGGCGGATGAACCAGTCCTCCCATTGGTGCGGAGTCCACCCTCGATCGCGGGTCAGCCTCAGCCACACGGACCGCGAGGTGAGCATCCACAGTGCGTCGACGGCTGTCCCGGCAGGCGGGGAGCCGAGGATGAGCCCGGACGCCCATCGCACCTCGTCCCAGCGGGTGCGCTCACGTTCGGTCAGCCGCGCCGCGGCGTTCCTGTCGACAACCGCGGCCTCGTCCAGGACGTGTTGGATGGCGGCTGACCGTTCGTGCGCACCGCGTAGCCACGCTGCGCCGGCCGCCAGGCGGTCCCCGACCGAGCCGACGCCCATCTTCATGTAGTCCGTCAACTCGCGTACGGGGACGTCCGCGCCATCCGACAGGGAGAGGTCGATGCACGCGTCGAGCAGGCTGAGCTTCCCGTCGAACTGCTGATAGACGGTCTGTCGGGCGAGGCCGGCGGCGGAGGCGACCTCGGCCATCGTCGTGGCCACCCATCCCCGTTCGACGAACATCTCGTGCGCGACGCCTACCACCGTCGCCCGGTTCTGTCGAGCCCGCTCCGTTCGACGCTCCGATGAGTAGGTCCTGGTCATGATCCGAGTCTAGACCGATTTGGATTTACACGGTGTAATGTCAATATGGATTCGGGACTGGTGGGCACGCGGCTCGGTCGACTGCATGTCGACGTACTCGGCGAGGGCCCACCGCTCGTGCTGTGGCACAGCATGTTCGTTGATTCGACGAGCTGGAACAGGGTGGTGCCGGGGCTGGCAGAAGCCCACCGGGTCCATCTCATCGACGCGCCGTCGTGTGGCCGGAGTGACCCGCTCCGCGCCGCGACGGACATCTCCGCCTGCGCAGACGCCGCGATCGATGCGCTCGAGCGGGTCCGGGCGTCGACGGGGCAGGGCAGCGTCGACTGGCTGGGCAACGCCTGGGGAGGCCACGTCGGCATCGAGGTCGCCGCTCGCAGGCCCGACCTGATCCGGAGTCTGGTCGCCGTCAGTGCACCGACTCACCCGATCGACAGGTCACTGCGCCGCAAGGTCCGCATGCTGGTCCCGCTCTACCGGGTGATCGGCCCCCGCGGGCCGGTGAGGTCCGCCATTGAGGAGTCGATCTTCACGGATCGCACCCGCGCTCACGACCCGGAGGCCGTGCACCTACTCCGTGACGCGCTCGGCCGGGCCGGGCGCCGGGCGACGATCCGCGCCATCGAGACCGCGATCCTCCACCGCGCTGATCTGAACTCCGCAGCGCTGGAGGTGAGGTGCCCGGTCCTGTTCGTCACGACGGACGATCGCGGGGAATGGACCCCGGAGCAGGCCCGCGCGGTCGCCGCCCGCATGGCCGACGCGCGCGAGGTCACCGTGCGGGGCGCCCGGGTGATTCCCGCGCTCGAGCAACCCGATGCGCTCCTCCGGGCTCTTGACGAGTTCTGGGCAGGCCTGGACGCTCGCTGATGCACGTGGGCAAGTACCGCCCGGCCACCCGAGCGGTCTCCGGTCGAGGTCGTGGTCGGGTATTTCGGGGCGCGGTCCCGCCAGAGGGGTCACCATGGGCGGTAGGTAGTTAGATAGGGATGGCCACCCGCGACCAGAAGGATCCCCATGACCACTGCGCCCCTGCTCGTCGAGCGCGCCGACCACATCGAGACGTGGACGCTCAACCTGCCCGACGTCCGTAACCCGATCTCGGATCCGGCGATCGTCGACGCGATCTGTGACCAGGTGGCGGCGGTCAACGCGGACCACGACGTGCGGGCGGTCGTGCTCACCGGGGCGGGATCGGCGTTCTCCGCCGGCGGGAACGTCAAGGACATGGTGGACCGGGCCGGGATGTTCGGCGGCAGCCCGTACGAGCTCCGCGACGGCTACCGCCGGGGCATCCAGCGGATCCCGCGCGCCCTGTACCACTGCGAGGTGCCGGTGGTGGCCGCTGTCAACGGGCCGGCGGTGGGCGCGGGGTGCGACCTCGCCGTGATGTGCGACCTGCGGGTGGCCTCCACCAAGGCGTGGTTCGCGGAGAGCTTCGTTCAGCTGGGCATCATCCCCGGCGACGGCGGTGCCTGGCTGCTCACCAAGGCGATCGGCCCGGCGAGAGCCGCGGAGATGGCCCTGACCGGGGACCGGGTCACGGCCGAGCAGGCCGCCGAGTGGGGCCTGGTCAACCGGGTGGTCGAGCACGACGCGCTGATGGACGCCGCCCGTGAGCTGGCGGCCCGGGTGGCCAAGAACCCGCCGCACGCGGTGCGGATGGCCAAGCGCCTCCTGCGCGAATCCCAGCACCAGTCGCTGGAGTCGCTGCTCGAGCTCTCGGCGACGATGCAGGCGCTCGCCCATCACACCGAGGATCACCGCGAGGCTCTCGCCGCGTTCGGTGAGAAGCGCCCCGGCACCTACACCGGCCGCTAGCAGCACCGATGCCGTCCCGAATCGCCCCACCGACCACCCTGGCGACGGAGGAGATGACCGCCCTGCGGGCCGAGGTGCGGGACTTCCTCGCCGAGGAGATCGCCGCGGGCCGCCTCACCCCGTGGATCGACACGTGGCTGACGAGGTGGGACGAGGACTTCACCCGCCGGCTGGCCGAACGCGGCTGGGTGGGGATGACGATCCCCACCGGGTACGGAGGCCACGGGCGTACCTTCCTCGAACGCTTCGTCGTGACCGAGGAACTGCTCTCGGTGGGCGCGCCCGTCGCGGCGCAGTGGGTCGCCGACCGTCAGATCGCGCCGTCGCTGCTGCGGTACGGGAACGAGGAACAGAAGCGGGAGTACCTGCCCCGGATCGCCGCGGGCGAGTGCTGCTTCGGCATCGGGATGAGCGAACCGGACTCGGGATCCGACCTCGCGAGCGTGCGGACGAAGGGCGTCCGGGTCGATGGTGGCTGGTCGATCACCGGGACCAAGGTGTGGACGTCCGGCGCCCAGCATGCGGAGGCCTTCATCGCCCTGTGTCGCACCGAGCCCCTGGACACGTCGAACCGCCACGCGGGTCTGAGCCAGTTCATCGTCGACCTGCGCAGCGAGGGCGTCGCCATCCGCCCGATCGTGTCGCTCTCGGGCGACCACCACTTCAACGAGGTCGTCCTCGACGAGGTGTTCGTGCCCGACTCGATGGTCTTCGGCACCCTCGGCCACGGCTGGGAGCAGGTCAACTCGGAGCTGGCCTTCGAGAGGAGCGGGCCCGAGCGTTTCCTGTCCTCGTTCCGGGTGTTCGCCGCCGAGATCGGGGCGGTCGCCTCGGGTGCGCTGCCCGCCCGCGCGGACCTCGGCCGGTCCGTGGCCCGGATGGCCGGTCTCCACGCGCTCAGCCAGAACATCGCCGGGTCCCTCCAGCGGAACGAACCCGCGGACACCGCCGCCGCCCTGGTCAAGCTCCTGGGCACCACCACCGAGGGCGACCTCGTGGACGCGGTCTCCGCGGGCCTGGGCGACGAGTTCGCGCCCGGTGACGACCCGGCCGCGGCCGAGCTTACGGACCTGCTCCGGGCCGGACTCCACCAACGCCCCGGTTTCACGCTCCGAGGCGGGACCAACGAGATCCTGCGCGGCGTGATCGCGCGAGCACTGGGGATGCGATGAGCGACGCCACCGACCAGCACGCCGCGTCTGCGGACCAGGCCGACCAGCGCGCCGCGACCGCCGGCCCGGTCGTCGACGAGGACCTGCTCACGATGATGGGCGACGTCCTCGCCGTGCACACCGGCGCCGACGTGGAACCCGACCCGGCAGCGGTGTGGCAGAGCCTGGTCGAGGTGGGACTGGCCCGGCTCACCGCCCCCGAGGCCGGCGGCGGGAGTGGCGCCGGTTGGGCGGAGGCGGCTGCTCTGCTCCGCCTGTCCGCGGCCGCGGGGGTGGCCGTCCCCTACGCCGAGACCGACCTCGTCGTCGGGCCCCTTCGTCGCGCCGCCGCGCTCGATGACGCCACCACGGCGACGGCGACCCTCGCGGTGATCGGCCCCGACGGCCACGCGCGACGCGTGGCCTGGGCGGGTGGCACCGACACGGTCCTGTTCGTCCGACGGGCCGGAGGGGACGACGACGAGGTGGGCGGGCGCCGGGCCGGCGGGTACGAGCTCGCCGAGGTGCCGACGGGCCGAACCGGCGTCGAGGCCGTCCGTGGGGTGTCCGCGGTCCCGCTGGCCGACGTGAGCCCGCCGGAGGACGCGACGTGGACCGCGGTCGACACCGCCGCTGTCGAGGCCGCCGTCCTGCGGGGAGCACTGGCCAGGGCGGTGCAGTGCGTCGGCGCGGCCGAGGGGATGCTGGATTCGGCGATCACCCATTCGACCGAGCGGACACAGTTCGGCCGGCCACTGGCCCGGTTCCAGTCGGTGCAGAACCTCGTCGTCGACATCGCCGCGGAGACGGTCCTCGCCCGCGCGGCGGTCGACCAGGCCGTCGCCGACGCCCTCACCACGGATCTCGCCGGCCCGCCGTCCGGGTTCCGGGTGGCCGTGGCACGCAGCGTGGTCTCGCAGGCACTGGCCGTGGCCGTCCGCAACGCCCACCAGGTCCACGGCGCGATGGGCACGACCCACGAGCACACCCTGCACCGCCTCACCCTGCCCGCCCTGCAGTGGCGCGGGGAGTTCGGCTCCGCCACGTTCTGGGAGTCCCTGCTCACCGACGCGGCCGTGGCCGGCGGGATGGACGGGGCGTGGCCGATGGTCGTCGGGGGCGTCGCGATCGAGGGTGCCGGGGCGGCGTGGCTCGACCGCGTGACCCGGGCGTGTCCCGCGCCCTCCCGGGACCGCTGAGCCCCGGGCCGGCCCCCGCGCCACGGGCCGCGATCTCGGTACCCTCGACACCAGTACCGAGAAAGGTCGTGTCGTGGAATTCCTCCTCATCGCCGCAGTGATCGCGGTGGCCGTCGCCGTGGTCTCCCGCAGTCAGAACAAGGGTCAGACCCAGCTGGAGGCGCGGCACAACCATCACCTCGCCGATCACCGGGCCGAGGCGGCCCGGTGGGTCGAGCGGCTCGGGGGCCAGGTGTTCAACCTCGACGGCACCGACGAGGCGTCCAAGCAGGCCATGGCCGACGCCTCGGAGCGCTACACGGCGGCCGTGTCCGAGTTGGAGAACGCCCGCACCCCCGTTCAGGCCCAGCTGGCCAAGGACACCGCGCTGGAGGGGCTGTACTACGTGCGCGCCGCGCGCTCGGCGATGGGCCTGGACCCGGGGCCCGAGCTGCCCAAGACCCCCGGCCAGGACCGTGCCGGCCGCGTGACCGAGGACCGCACCGTCGACGTCGAGGGCCGGACCATGAAGGCCGCGACCGATCCGAGCGACGAGACCCCGCACTACTACCCGGGTGGCGTCGTGGCCGGCCGACCGGTCCCGGCCGGCTGGTACTCCGAGCCCTGGTGGGCATCGGCCCTGACCACGGGCGTGTGGATGATGGGCTCGATGATGATGTTCAACATGATGTTCGCCGGCATGTCGGGCATCGGTTACTCCGGTGAGGACTTCGCGTCCGGGGTGGGCGAGGGAGGCGCCGACGTCAGTGACATGGGCGGCGACATGGGTGGAGACGGCGGCGAGGGGTTCTTCGACGGTGGTCTCATGGGCGGGGACGGCGGCGATGGCGGAGGCGACGGCGGCGGGTTCTTCGACGGCGGCCTGTTCGGCGGCGGCGACGGCGGGGGAGACGGCGGCGGAGGCTTCTTCGACGGCGGCCTGTTCGGCGGCGACGGCGGCGGCTTCTTCGACTTCTGACCGGGCCGCGTGTGACCGCTGCCGCCCGCGGCGGGCTCAGCAGCCGGCCAGGACCCGGTCCATCGCGTCGCGCTCGGCCGGCGTCACCCACAGCCCGTAGCGGTCTTTGACCAGCACCTGCCGGGACACGTACGAGCACCGGAACTCACGACGGGGCGGGAGCCAGGTGGCGGTGTCCCCGTCGCCCTTCTGCTGGTTCGCCCACCCCGCCACGGCCAACAGGTTGAGCGGGTCGTTGGCGAAGTCACGCCGTTGCTCCTCGGTGAGCTGCTGCGCGCCCTTCTGCCATGCGTCCGACATCGCCACCACGTGGTCGATCTGCACCTCGGAGGAGGTGCCCTGTCCGCGGACGAAGTCGATCTGCTCCCCGGTGTACGGCCCCTCCAGCACCCCGGTGAGGACGACGCAGTCCCGCGTCCCGGGCCGGAAGGTGATGTCCCGCAGGTCGCGCCGGAGGATGTCGTTGCGGGTATCGCAGCCGTTGCGTCCGAACTCCACGGACACGTCGTCGGTCCACGACTGCCCGAACAGGTCGCGGTCGTAGCCCGTCTTGGGTGCCCGGCCCTTGACCTCGAGCTGCGGCAGCGCCTCGCGGGCCGCCGCGACCAGGGGATCGCCCGACGGGCCGGCGTCGGGGACGACCGGGGGCTCAGGCTGGGCGGGGGGCGCCGGCTGCGCGTCGACGGGCGGCGGTGTCCCCGGCGACGACGGCGAGGCGGTCCCCTCCGGGTCGACCGCCGAGGTCGGTGTGGTGCCGATGGTGCCGGAAGCGCCGTCCTCGACATCAGCGCACCAGCCGATCCCGGCCAACACGACCACACCGAGGACGACGGCACCGATTGCACGAGGGGTTCCGGAACTCATGCGGGGCACCCTATCGACGCCCACCGACATCCCCGTCGGCACCCGGAGCCGACTAGCCTTGGCCGCGATGCCGCCCGCGACACCCAGCCGACGTTCCGCACCGGCTGACACGGATCCGCCCGCCACGCCGGGCCCGTCGGCGCCGTCGACCGACCGGCACGCCCGACGCCGAACGCTCGACCGGCGCCCACTGGTCGCAGCCTGTGTACTGGTGGTGATCGCGGCCACGGTCGTGCGCACCTGGGTCGCGGCGGCGGGCTGGTTCTACTGGGACGACCTACTCCTGCACGGCAAGGCGGCCGCATGCCCGCTGCCGGGCCCGGCGTTCCTGTTCGCCGACCACGACGGACACCTCATGCCCGGCGGGATGGCCCTGACCTGGGTCGCCGCCCATGTCGCGCCCCTGGACTTCCGCGTCCCGCTGCTGCAGATGGCGGTGCTCCAGCTGCTCGCGGGCGCCGCGCTCGCACGCATGCTCTGGGTCCTGTCGGCGGGCCGGGCGGTCCTGCTGGTCCCGCTCGCGGCCGCGCTCGCGATCCCGCTCGGCCTGCCCTCGGCCACGTGGTGGGCGGCCGCCCTCAACGCGCTACCCCTGGCCGCCGCGATGGCGTGGACGGTGGCGTCGATGGTCCGGCTCGCGAGGTCGGGGCGCCGACGCCACGCCGTGGGAGCCGCGGTGGCCACGGCGCTGGGGCTGCTGTTCGTGGAAAAGGCCCTCCTCATCCCGGTGGTCGCGGCCGCGGTGCTGCTGGGGTCGTGGTGGACGGGCCCCGCTGACCGTGCCGACCTGCGTCTCCTGTGGCAGCGGACCCGCTGGGCCTGGTCTGCACTGGCCGCGATCGTGGCGGTGTGGGCGGCGGTGTTCCTCGTCGTCGTCGGCCGTCTGGGCGGGGGGTCATCCGGCCACCTCCCGGCCGGCTACGAGGCCGAGGGCACGGGTCCCGGGTTCCTCGCGCTACTGGACCACACCTACCGGCTGGCGGTGGTGCCGACGCTGGGCGGGGGACCGTGGAGCTGGGACCGCTGGCATCCGGGGCCGCCCGTGGCCGACCCGTCGACCGCCGCGGTGCTGGCGAGTGTCCTCGCGGTCGCGGCGGTCCTGGTGTGGTCGCTGGCCGCCCGTCGACGCACCGGGGCGGTCTGGGTGGCCGCGGCGTTGTATCCGCTGGTGCCGGTGATCCTGGTCGCGGTGGGGCGCACCGGCCCGGACACCGCGACGGAGATCGTTCAGACCCTCCGGTACCACGCGGAACTGCCGGTCGTCCTCGCGGCGGCCGCCGCCCTGGCCATCGCCGCACCACGACGGAAGCCCGCTGCGTGGGGTCACCGCGTCAGAGCGTGGCTGCCCGCGGTCGGTGCCGCCGGGCTGGTCGCGCTGCTCGTCTCGTCGGCCGTGTCGACCGTGTCGTACCGGCGGTCGTGGTCCGAGCAACCCTCCCGCGACTACACCGAACCGCTGGTGACCGCCCTGCGTGAGCGGACCGAGCCCCTGCTCGACAAGGACGTCCCCCTCGAGGTGCTGCTGCCGGTCACCACACCCGCGAACCGGCTCTCCGCGCTGCTCGCCGGGGTGCCGGGGGTTCCGGAGGTGGGGGCGTGGACCCACGACCCGGTAACGATCGACGCCCGGGGGACCCTGCACCCCGCCGACGTGGTCCCGGGTCGGACCATCGTGCAGGGGCCCGAGCCGGGGTGCGGGCACCGGGTCGGCCCGGGCGGCGCGCGGCTCGCGCTGGACGGGCCGCTGCTCGGGCGTGACTGGGTGGTCCGGCTCCACCTCCTCGCCGACTCGGACGGCCACGTCGCGGTCCGCCTCGACGACGGAGACGAGGTGAAGGCCCCGGTGGAGGCGGGGTTGGGGACGGTGTTCGTCCGCCTCGAGGGTGGGGGGACGGGCCTGACCGTCGCCCCGGGTGGGGGCACCTCCGAACTGTGCGTGGGCAGCGGACCTGTCGGAGTGCTCGTGCCGCGCTGAGGTTTCCCGGGGCGGTGGACCATAATGGGCGGGTCGGACGGAGAGGCCACGGACACCGAGAGGGCCACTGACACCGACTGGGCTGGGAACGGAGGCGGGTCATCGACATCGCGTTGGTCATGATGACCCTCACCGCACTCCTGGTGGTGCCCGGTGCGATCGTCGGGCTCGCCGCCCAGCTGCCCCTGCGCCTCGCGGTGGGGACGTCGATCCCGGTCTCGTTCGGTATCGCCGCCATCGCCGGTTTCGTCTACGGGCGGATCGGGGTGCCCTGGTCGCTCGGCGGCTATGCTGTCGCCACGGCCGCGACCGCCGCGGTGGTCGGCGTGGTGGGGCTGCTCATCACCGGGGCGACGTGGGTGTGGCGACGACGACGAGGCCGCGACGCCGCGCCGGTGGGCGGTCGACCCGGGCGGCGCTCGTGGTGGTGGCTGCTGCCGGGTGCGGCGATCCTGGTCAGCGCCTGGCTCATCGGTCAGATGATCCTCACCGAGCTCTCGGGGACTCCCGGTGGGACGGCGAACGTCTTCCAGGGCTGGGACGCCCACTGGCACGCCAACTACATCCGGTTCATCCACGACGTCGGCGTGGCCTCGCCGGATCACGCGGGGGAGCTGCGCTACCCCGAGAACGGGGCGACCCTCTACTACCCGAGCACGTGGCACGCGATCGCCGCCCTGGTCATGGGCCTGCGCGGGATCGGCGCGGTCGAGACCTACAACCTCGTGCAGATCGGCAGTGTCGCCCTGGTCTTCCCGCTGGGCGTGGCGGCGCTGGCGTGGCTGATCACCCACCGACGGTTCTCGCGCCCGGTCGTCGCGACCTCGGCGGCCGTCGCGGCGATGGCCACCCCGCTGTTCCCGGGACTGCCGTTCGTCGAGGTGATGGTGGCCGCGACCCCGTCCGCCGTGGCCAACGGCATGGCCGGCCTCGGGGCCGCGGTGGTGGTGGCGGCCTTGGCCGATCGCCGGCTCATCCCCGCCGCCGCGCTCGGGCTGGTCGGCATCGGCGGCGTCCACCCGTCGGCCATGGTCACGGCCGGCGTGTTCGTCCTGTTCTGGTGGCTGTTCGACGGACTGTGGCGACCGGTGCGCGGCCGCGTGCGCGACGTCCTGGTGTTGGCCGGGGTCGGGCTCGCCGGCGTGCTCACCCTCCTGCCGCAGGTGCTCACGGTGTCCGAGGAGGCCGACGACATCTCGGCCTTCGAGTTCGAGATCGACGCCGACCGCGCCGCCACCTGGGGCAAGGCGGTGGCCCTGCAGGTCCGGCACGTCCAGGACTGGGGCGTGCGGTGGGTGCTGCTCTCCCTGGCCGCGCTGGGGTTGGTGGTGATGCTGCGCCGCAAGGTGTTCTGGCCGCTTCTCCTGTGGGGCGGGTTGCTGGTGGTGTGCGTCAACTCCATGAGCGTGTTCGGCAACTGGACGGGCGGTGTGCTGCGCGGGATCGGCAGCATCTACTACAACGACCCGCGCCGGATCGGGGTCGTGCTGGCGGTGGTGGTGGCGGCCGCGGTCGGCGTGGGCATCGGGGCGGTCGTGCAGGCGCTGGCGGGATGGCTGGGGAGGCTCGTCGACCCCCTCACCGACCCGGACGGTGGCGGTGTGCGGCTCGCCCGGGTCGCCGTGGCCCTGGCCGCCCTGGTGGGGGTGGGATCCTGGGTCGTCCAGGCATCCCCGGAGTACGCGGTCGCCGCGGGGGTCAACCAGCGCTGGGGCCGGATGGTCGACGAGCACGACCTACGCGCGTTCCGGTGGCTGTCCGAGCAGCCGCAGGCCTACTCCGGCCTGATCTACACGAACCCCGACGAGGGGTCCGGCTGGATGTACGCCACGGACGGGCTGCCCTCGACCTCGCGGCACTACCTGCAGTCCGGCACCACCGCGCCGTTGACCGGGTATCTGTTCACCCGCATGGACCGGGCCGGGGTGGACCCGCAGGTCGATCGGGCGTTGGCGGACCTGGGCGTCACGTACGTCTACGTGAGCCCACCCAACTACTGGGGATTCCAGAAGCCCAACGAGCACCTGCTGCGCCTCGACCAGACGCCCGGCCTGGTCAGGGTGTACGGCGAATCGCAGGTCCGGATCTATGCCGTGCGGGCGGCGTTCACCGACGCCGAGTTGGCGCAGGTGCTGGAGGACTCCCCGTTCCCGCCCGAGCGGCGGACCCCGCTCACCAGGGCGAGCGGGATCCATGGCCCGGAGTGACCTCGCGAATGGCACCCCGGTCGTATTCTGATCGGGAGCCTCCGGTGGGGTGGCCACTGGTGTTCCAGAAGACCGGGCTCGTCGCACACAAGTGCTCATTGCATACAAGGGGAGGCACCACATGCGCGCGTTGGTGACGGGAGGGGCCGGGTTCATCGGGTCGACCCTGGTGGACAGGCTGCTGGGTGAGGGCCATGACGTGACCGTGGTGGACAACCTGTCCCGCGGTCGGCTGGCGAACCTCGCCGCGGCCCGTGAGGCCGGTGACCGGTTCGAGTTCTGTGAGATGGATCTGACCGACCCCGCCATCGAGGGCGTGGTGGCCGGTGCCCGGCCCGAGGTCGTCTTCCACCTGGCGGCGCAGATCGACGTGCGACTGTCGGTGGAGGACCCGGTCCACGATGCCCAGGTCAACGTCGTCGGCACCGTCCGACTGGCGGAGGCCGCCCGCAAGGTCGGGGTGCGGCGGATCGTCTTCACCTCCTCGGGCGGGTCCATCTACGGGCCCGTGACCGAGCTGCCCGTCGCCGAGACACGGCCCGTGGACCCGCTGAGTCCGTATGCCGCGGGCAAGGTGGCCGGGGAGATCTACCTGGAGATGTTCTCCCGCCTGTACGGGATCGAGTGGGCGGGCGTCGCGCCGGCCAACGTGTACGGGCCGCGGCAGGACCCGCACGGCGAGGCCGGGGTGGTGGCGATCTTCTCCCAGCGGTTGTTGGCAGGTCAGCCCACGCGCGTGTTCGGCGATGGCGGCAACACCCGCGACTACGTGTTCGTCGACGACGTGGTGGACGCCTTCGTCCGCGCGGCCGAGGTCCCGGCCGCAGCGGGCCTGCGGTTCAACGTGGGCACCGGCGTGGAGACCACCGATCGCGGGCTGCACACTCTCGTCGCCGAGGCCGCGGGGTCCGCCGACGATCCGGAGTACGCCCCCGCCCGCCTGGGCGACGTCGCCCGCTCGGCACTGGACGCCGACCGCGCTGCCGAGGTTCTCGGATGGACGCCGAGGGTGACGATCCGAGAGGGCGTCGCCCGGACCGTCGACTATTTCCGCGACTGACGTCCTTCCGCGACTGAGGCGCTAGTTCGCGCCCGTTCCAGCGCGGGCGCCGGCGCCCGCATCGCCCTCTGCCCCGTCCGCGGCGCCCGCATCGACGGTGTCGGCGGCGGCGACCGGCCCGGTGCCCACCGCGTCGGCGCGGACCGTGTCCGGAAGCGGCGCCACGTTGGGCCGGGGCAGGAACGGGCGGAGCAGGTCCGGGAATCCGGGCGCGGGCCGGGCGCCGTCGGGAGCGGTGACCTCGAGCTCGCCCTGTCCCTGACCGGCGTCCTCCCCACCGCCCGCAGCCCCGCCCTCGGCGCCTCCACCCTCCGCGCCCTCCGCGCCCTCGGCGGGCGCCGCCGGTGCAGCCGGAGCCGCCGGAGCGGGGGCGACCGGTGCGGCCGGAACGACCGACGCCCGACGGACCGGCTGGACAGCGGCGACCTGTGGAACCGGCGCCACGGTCGGCACGCTGGTCGCGGGCGACACCGGCTCGGTCGGCTCGTCTACGGAGGTTGTCTCCTCGGTCTCCCCGGCCGGCTCCTCGGTGCCCGGTGCCGTGCTGGTCTCGGAGGTCGTGCTCGCGATCGGCTCGGCGGTGGGCCCGGTGGCCTGCGCGGACTCGACCTGCGCGCGGGCCCGCTCGACGGCCTCGGCGCTGCGGTGCGAGTCGTACCAGAGGCCGGTGGAGATCAGCCCGACGGACAGGGCGCCCAGGGCGCCCATCCCCACGGCGGTGAGGGACGGGCGGGTGAACCGGGTGTCGAGCGAAGCCATGGGCCCCAGTATCAGACAGCCCCCGGGCTAACGCCAACCCCTTCCCCCGCCGCGCGCGTCGCCGGCGGGACCATGGTCAGTCGCTCGGGTGCCTCCCAGAGCACGGTCGGCGCACCATAGGGATCCGCGTCGCGACGGAGCAAGAGGCCCACGGTGTGTCGGAGGACGACGGGGACGATCCGCCCCTCCTCACCGCGGTCGACGCGGGTGTGCCGGGCCCGGATCTCCCGCTCCCGCCACAGGGGGGCCGGGCCGCCGAGCATGACGGCGAGCATCGCCCGGAACGCCCCGCAGTCGCGGTCGAACACGCCGCCGTGGCCGCGGGTGCCGTATACGGGCGTGCCGTCGGCGAAGTAGCCGGTGTCGAGGCGGACGGCACCGCCACCGAGGTCGGAGTGGGACCAGCGCCGACGGAGACCAAACCGGACCTGCAGCAGTTCGACCGGGTCGCCGGGTGCGGTGAGGGAGTACCGGCGCACCGGCCCGGGGGCCCGCCAGTCGGCGGGGATCTCCACGCCCACCCCGAGATCGGGCGACTCGGCGTAGATCACCCGGTCGGCACGCAGGCCGAGCCGTTCGGCGGTGCCCACGATCCGCCCGCCGTACGAGTGCCCCACCACGGTGAGCGAGGCGCCGGGGCACTCGATCTCCATGACCCGGCCCACCTCGCGGCAGAAGCGGACCAGCCGCGGCGCCATGGCCTCGGCGAACCGGGGATCGCCGGCATCGGCCATGATGTCCTGCGGGAACTCGCCGTCGAGGAACGCCACTACGGCCAGGCGCCCGCCGCCCGCCGTAACGAGGTCCCCCGCGACGTCGGTGTTGACGTGGGACATGTCCAGATTGGTGCCCGTGCCGGGCACGTAGACCGCCACCGCCTCGGTGTGCGGGCCGAGGTCGCCCACCACCTCGATCATCCGCCCACCGCGCCGAGGCGAGAACGCAGGAAAGGAACGACGACGACGAGCATCGCGTCGCGCCATCGTCTCCAGACGCCCGATGCGCGGACTCCACGGCGTCCCCACGAGCTGCTCGCGGTGGAGCGCCCGGCGCACGGCCACCGCGTTGGCACGGGCCCGCACGGGCCAGGGCACGCCGTACGTCCCGCCCACGGCCTCCGGCTCGGCCAGGGCGAGGACACGCCGGTCGGCGACGGGCATGTGCTCGAGGCCCGAGTACACCTCGTCCGGCTCCGCTCCGGCCCAGCCCGCGACCGTGGCGGCGGTGTCGAGCCCGCCGTGGCCGCCCCACCCGCCCGCCGCCTCCGGACCGCCCGACGTCATCCCGGTGAGCCGGGCCAGATCGGCGAACGCGTTGTCCGTGGCCCGGTCCAGCCTCGCCCGCAGGGCCGTTCGCTCCGGCTCGGGGAGCGGGTCCGGGCCGTCGAGGTCGTCCCAGGAGTCCTCGGCGAGCTCGACGAGCCGGTACACGCCCGACAGGACCTCGGTCAGTCCGCGGGCCTCGCCGTCGACGGCGTCGGCCAACGCGTCCAGGGCGGGGGAGTGGGTGGTGGAGGTGAGGAGCGCGTCGCGCGCGGTCGCCAGGGCGTCCCTCGCCGAGACGACCCCGTCGGCCAGCTCGAGAAGCCGGGTCACCCGGGCCGGCGGCGGGTTCTCCGGAAGTGCGCCGGTCACCGCGGCCGCCGCAACGGCTGGGAGCCCGAGACCGCCCGTGCGGCCTCCTCCGCCTCCGCCTGGGACAGCGCGCCGTCAACGACGGCCCCGGTCAGCTCGAGCAGGCGCGTGATCCGGGAGGCCGCCGGGCGGAGGAGGGCGCGGATCTCGTCGTCGTCGTCGTCGATTCGTGCGACACCCCCGCGCGCCCCGGCGTCCCCGCCGGCGACGGCACCCACCTCGCCCGTTCCGGGGTCGCCACCGGCACGGAGGACCGCGTCGAGTCGGTCGCGCGCGACCGCGAGTCGGCGACGCAGGCGCGCGGCCTCGCCGCGGACGTCCTCGTTCGCGCCCCCGTCCACGGCTGCGGTCAGGGCCGCATCGGGTCGTCGTCGTGCGGCGCCGGCTTCATCACCTTCGCGTCCACCCGGTCCTCGGGGCGAACCGCGTTCTGCAGGGCGATCGTCCGGGCCAGGCGCGAGTAGCGCAGCTCCTGCTCGCGGAAACGCACGTACGTGGACACGGTGACAAAGGCGAAGCCCATGACCAGCGCGTACAGCACCAGGTCGGTGCCGCGCTGCACCCCGAGCGCGTTGGCGACCACGGTGAGGTCATCGGGGCGGATCACGGCGTACACCATGAACACCACGAACAGCACGAAGCCGATCTTCACCCCGGCCTTCGCCCGCGCCTTGCGGCGGTTGGCCAGGAAGAACACGACCAGCGCGGCGCCGGCCAGCAGGAGCAGGACCTTGATCATCGGGGCAGCCTCTTTCCCACGAACCCGTCGGAGAGGATGTTGATGCCGTTGAGCAGCGACTGGCCCTTGGACATCGAGTACTCGGTGTAGAGGATGTCGACCGGTTGCTCGGCCACCCGCCAGCCGCGCGAGTCCATGAGCTCCACGAACTCGCTGGCGTGGCTCATCCCGTTCATCCGCAGGTTCAGCTCCTCGGCGACGCGGCGGTTGAACACGCGCAGACCGTTGTGGGCGTCGGTCAGGCCCAGTCGCCGGGTGCGCGGACTGAGCAGGACCACGGTCCGCAACACGAGGCGCTTGATCAGCGGGACCTGGTCGTCGTCACCGCGGGGCCGGCCGAAGCGCGTGCCCACGACGATGTCCACGGGCTCGGACCGCAGCCGCCCCACCATGGCCAGCACGTCCTTGACCTGGTGCTGCCCGTCGGCGTCGAAGGTGACGAAGTAGCGGGCCCCCGGCTGGGCGCGGGCGTACTCCACGCCGGTCTGGATCGCGGCGCCCTGGCCCAGGTTCACCGGGTGGCGCACCAGATGTGCGCCCGCACGGTGGATCGCCGCCGCCGAGTCGTCCGCCGAGCCGTCGTCCACGGCCACGATGTTGGGGAACGTCCCGCGCGCCGAGCGGAGCACCTCCTCGATCACGGTGCCCTCGTTGAAACAGGGGACGACCAGCCATACGTCGCGGTGACCGACAGGGGAATCCCCTCCCGTCGCGCCCGACTCCGTATCCCGCACACTGTCACTGCTCATCGGAGGTCGATACTATGCGACCGGACGGACAATCCGGTGACGAGAAGGACGGCGGTTCCCCTGATGGCCATCGACGTGATGCTCCCCTACTACGGGGACGTCGACCACTTCAAGAAGGCCGTGGACAGTGTCCTGGCGCAGAGCTACCGCGATTTCCGGTTGGTCGTGGTGGACGACGGCTACCCGGATCCGGAGCCTGCCCGCTACATGGGCGAGATCACCGCGCGCGACGAGCGGGTGACCTACGAGAAGAACGAGACCAACCTCGGGGCGAACGGCAACTACCGCAAGTGCCTCGGGATGGTCACCGCGCCGGTCGTCGTGGTGATGGGCGCCGACGACATCATGCTGCCCAACTACCTGCAGGTCGTGGCCGACGGGTTCGCCGCCGTGCCGGATGCCGCCGTGATGGAGGTCGGCGTCAGCGTGATCGACGAGCACGGCGCGCCCGTCCGGGGGCTGTCCGACTCGGTGAAGGCGTTCACCCAGCCCAAGGCGCAGGGCCGCACCGTGCTGCACGGCGAGAAGCTCATGACCTCGCTCATGCACGGCAACTGGACCTACTTCCCGTCGCTGGCGTGGAACTCCGAGTGGGTCAAGCGGATCGGGTTCCGTGAGGGCCTCGACGTGGTGCAGGACCTCGCGCTGCTGGTCGACGTCATCACCGGGGGCGGCCACATGATCTACGACCCCACGCTGGCGTTCCTCTACCGTCGGCACTCGGCGTCGGACTCCTCGGTCCGCGCCCTCGACGGTCGGCGGTTCGACGAGGAGGCCCGCTTCTTCGCCGGTGAGGCCGACGCGTTCGGCGCGCGCGGCTGGAAGAGCGCGGAGCGTGCCGCGCGCCTGCACGTCACCTCGCGGCTCAACGCGCTGTCGCTGATCCCGACCGCGGCCAGGGCCGGCAAGCTGACCGAGGGCGGCAAGAAGCTGCTCGGGCACACGTTCCGCAAGTTCTGACAGGCGGGTGACGCGTGATCCCCGAGACGTGGATCCCGCACCGCCGCGACGACGGCGAGGTGGTCGGCTGGGTCGACATGACGGTCGCCGAGCCGGCACTCGTGCCGATCGACAGGCTGGGTCGCCCGATGGGCCCGGTCGACGACTGGCACGAGGCGGAGGCGGCGCTCGAGCGGGTCGGCCTCCGCTTCCTCATGGACCGCTACCTCGTCGATGAGGGCGGACGCGACACCGCGGTCCGCATCGCCCACGTCTACGACGACCGCATCGTGCTGTCCACCGCGCTCACCGACGCGGTCGAGGACGTGGGTCGTGAGATCGTCGTGCCGTTCCCGGCGCCGGCGTCGCTGCGGCAGACCTGACCCCGCCCGACGGACCGCCCCGCGTCACCGGCGCACGATCACCATCCGCTCCCCGACCTCACGGACGTCGAACCTGGTGGGGTCATCGAACTGCCGCGGCCGGAAGACGATCTCCTCGCGTGAGT
Organism: Dietzia sp. IBK-p2-16D; assembly: GCF_057773085.1. Taxonomy (NCBI): domain Bacteria; kingdom Bacillati; phylum Actinomycetota; class Actinomycetes; order Mycobacteriales; family Dietziaceae; genus Dietzia; species Dietzia sp. IBK-p2-16D. The sequence goes on from NZ_JBYMTL010000005.1 coordinate 62,568, forward strand.
TGTTCCGGGGCCGCGGCATCTGGTTGACCATGACGGACAGCACCCAGCGCCGGGACCCCTCGCGGGTCAGGACCAGGACGTCGGGGCTGCGGAACACGCTCGACTCCAGTGCCTCGGTCAGCTCCTCGGGGGTCCCGGTCTCCGCCCACCGGCGGATCTCATCGAGGCGCTCCTCGTACCGACCGGCCGGCGTCGCGTATGCCTGGGCCGGCGCCTGGAAGGAGAAGTAGGGGCGGTAGGCGTAGAGGGTCGGATCCGATGTCAGCACGACGAGGTCCGAGGGCACCCGGTCGCCGGTCAGGTCGTCCACCGCGTCCAGCACGTCGCGGGGCATCGCGGGGAACGCGCGGGCCGCGGCGGCGAACTCCGCGTCCTCCTCGGACACGTGCTGCACTATCTGCACGGCCGCGAGACCGGCGACGACCACGGCCGCGGCGAGGGTCCGGCCACGGGACCTGTCCGGAGAGGTGTGCACCGCCCACCGGGCCAGGGTCAGCGCGCCGACGACTCCCGCCAGGGCGAGGACCAGCGTGATGACCGGGATCATCCGGAACGGCAGCAGCGTACTGCCGGTGACCGCCCGCAGCCCCGAGAGCACGTACCACCCCAGTACGGTCACCGTCGCCAGTCCGAGGGCCCGGGCCAGGACGAGCGTGCGGTCGGTCGGCGGGAGGGGGCCGTCGTGGTCGGGGACCACGTCGGCGTCGGGGTTCGTCCCGATCCGCGCTCGCAGCGATCCCGCGACCCGCTCGGCGGCGAGGTCGGCGCGGGCGGGCCACACGGTGACCACCAGCCACACGACGCCGATCAAACACAGCAGCCCGGCGGCGGACACCTCGAACATCGGAAGCGGCCACCGGGAGGCGACCTCGGGCGCGAAGTCGTTGGCCACCGACGACTCGGTCTCGGCGCCACCGAGGACGGCCAGCAGGAATCGATGCCAGAACAGCAGCGCGATCGCGGCGGAGATCCCGGCCATGGCGGCCAGTCGACCGAGTAGCGCGCGGACCACCGCTCGGTCGGCGCGGTACCGCCAGGAATGGAGGACGACGACGAGGCCCACCATCAGCGCCGCGACACCCGCGATGAGGGTGTAACCGAGCGCCGCCCAGCCGAGGTACACACCGATCGTCACGACCAGCGGCCACGTGGGCCGCCCACCGTCCGGGTCGTGCGCCCGCGCGGCGGCGCGGGCGCAGAGCAGGAACGTCGCCACGACGACCTGCGGTAGCAGGCAGATGAGGATCCACGAGTAGGGCTCGTAGGCATTGGTGTGCACACCGACCACCGCGGTGACCAGCCCGAACAGGACCGCGAGACGCGTGGGCACCAGCCAGCGCCAGGCGACGAACGCGATCGCGCCCGCGATGGCCATGGTGACGATGGCGTACGGCTTGTAGAACTCCCAGCCGTCGACGCCCGCGATCCGGGCCAGCTGACCGCCCACCCAGAACCACTGGGGCGGATAGAAGGGCGCGGCGTCGGCGTAGAAGGGGTCGGCGAGGGCGGGGGAGTCGGCGAAGCGGGTGACGTAGGCGACGCGGTTGAGCTGGTCGCCGCCGAGGCCGAACAGGTAGTGCGGCGTGCCGTTCAGCAGGAGGCCGAGGTGGGAGGAGGCCAGGAAGGCCGGCCCGGCGGTGCCGAGGAGCCACAGGGTCCGGCCGCTCGTGGCCCTGCGCAGCAGCAGCCACCCGGTGAGGATGACGACCCCCGCAGCGAGGGTCGCACCGAACGTCTCGGGCAGCCAGCTGGGTTCGACGAACGGCAGCGCGTCGACTCCAGCGAACGTGAGGGCGCCGACCACCGCCGCGACCAGGAGGGCGGCGAGGAGTTCGCCGGCACGGCGGGCGAGCAGGCGGGCGTCGGTCATCCGGCGGGCTCCCCGTGGCGGGAGGACGCGACCAGGCCGACGACGTGGACCGCCACCCCGACGCCGGGGCCGGCGAGCAGCGCGATCGCCGCGCGCACGTCGAGCGCACCCGGGACCGCGACGAGCAGGACCGCCGCGGCGATGACCGCGACCCACCATCCGGAGTTGTAGAGCAGGTGCCGATCGAAGGCCAGCGCCGCATTGCCCGTCACCATCAGGGCGGCGGTGCCCACGGACGCGGCGGTCAGGGCGGCCAGGACGGCGCCGGGGAGCTCGAAGTCACCGCCGAACAGGACGCGGATCAACCACGGTCCCACCAGCCACGCGGCTCCCGCTCCCACGATCCCCACGGCCGTGACCAGGCCCAGGGGCGTGGCGAGCGAACGCGGTCCACGGGCGCGACGTCGGACGAAGTAGACGATGATCGCGCTCTGGAAACTGGTGAGCGGCACGAGCAACGGCGCGCGGGTCAGGGTGATGGCGAGGATCACCGCGCCGACGAGCGGGGCCGGGTCGTCGGCCCGGACGGTGGCGGTGACGAACAGCGGGAAGCCGGTGACCAGTGCCGAGGTCCCCGCGGAGGCGAGCATCGCCGCACCGGTGTTGCGCCAGAAGCGCCGGCGACCGGCGTCGACCGCCGAGGAGAGCGCGTCGCGGGTGGCGGGGGACAGCGCGATGAGCAGTGCCCACGTCACGGCACCGGCCACCGTGGCCACGGCGAACCCGAGCCCGGCGTCGCCGAGCCACCACGCGACCCCGGCGACGGCCAGGCGCAGCGCCGCGTCGACGGTGAGCAGGACCGCGTACAGACCCCAGCGTTCGGTGCCCGACAGGGCGCCCGCCGTCGCGGCCTGGAGGGTGAAGCCGAGGATGCCGAAGGCCATGATGGCGACGCCGACACCGGAGAACGTGGGCAGGCCCAGCGCGGGCCAGGCCGGTGCACTCACGGCGACGGCGGCCGCGAGGGCCAGGCCCAGCGCGAGCCCGGCCGGCAGCAACCGGACGTCAGACCGCGGCGGCCGCGCACCGGCGGTGTCGGGGCCCCCGGCGCGGGCCCCGAGCCCGCTGCCGACCCCGGGGGCCGACGTGTCGCCCTCACGAGCCGAGCGGACGGCTCGGGTGACCTCCTGCATCAGCCCGTTGGCGACGCCGCCGAGGGCGAAGAACGCACCCCAGTAGGTGGCGAACAGCGGATAGTCGGCCGGGCCGAGGGCACGGCCGGCGACGAGCATCACCAGGTACCCGGAGGCCGCGGCGAACAGGGTCGCCAGCGTCAGTGCCCGCATCCCGCCCGCGGCCCCGCGGCCGGTGGTGGGCGTCGGCTCAGCGGCTGCCGGTGTCGTCATCGGGCATACCGAGGGTCGGCGGCAGGGGCTCGGAGAACAACCAGGCGTCCCACAGCGGGCGCAGATCGAGGGTGGTGTGGTCGGCGGCCATGTGGAGGAAGTCGGCGGTGGTGACGGTCTTGCCGGAGTACTTCGCGACCCACGCGCGGAGGAGGTCGAAGAAGCGGTCGTCGCCGATCGTCAGGCGCAGCGCGTGCAGGGTGAGGGCACCGCGCTTGTAGACGCGGTCGTCGAACATGTCCTCGGGCCCGGGGTCCGACAGGAGGATGTCCTGGGGGGAGTCCTGCAACTTGGAGTAGTAGCGCAGGGCGTGGCTGCCCGCGTCGACGCCACCGGAGAATTCCGTCCACAGCCACTCGGCGTAGCAGGCGAAACCCTCGTGGAGCCAGATGTGTTTCCACTCGGCGACGGTGACGGCGTTGCCGAACCACTGGTGCGCGAGCTCGTGGGCGATGAGCCGCTCGTCCGAGTCCGGTCGGCCGGCGGCCTCACACGTGTTCCGGCCGAACGTCGACATGCCCATCGCCTCGAGCGGGATCTCGAGTTCGTCGTCGGTCACCACGACCTTGTAGCTGTCGAACGGGTACGGGCCGAAGAGATCGGAGAAGACCGTGAGCATCTCGAGCTGCCGGGCGAAGGCCTCCTTGAATCCGCGTTTGAGGTCGGCGGGGAGGAAGGCGTGGAACGGGACCGGCCCGTCGGTGGCCTCGAGGTGCTCGTACCGGCCGAGGTTGACGGTGACCAGGTAGGTGGAGGTGGGGTACGGGAGGTCGAAATCCCAGGTGGTCGTGCTGCCGCTGCGCTTCTTGCCGACGAGCGCACCGGTGACGACGGCGCGGTACGGCGAGTCGGTCGTGAGCCTGATGCGGAACGGGGCCTTGGATGAGGGATGGTCGTCGCAGGGGAACCAGCTGGCCGCGCCGTTGGGCTGGTTGGCCACCAGGACACCGTCGGTCAGCTCCTCCCACCCGACCTCGCCCCATGCGCCGCGGATCGGCTTCGGGTTGCCGGAGTAGCGGATGGTCAGCGTGAACGCGGAACCCACGGCGAGCGGCTCGGCCGGGGTGATCGAGAGCTTGTCGCGGGGCCGGGTGTAGCGGGTGATGCGGCCCCGGTCGAGGAGCACCTTGGACACGGTCAGGTGTGGGGAGAGGTCGAGCTGGATCGTCTCGAGCGGCTCGGTGGCGGTCGCGGTGATCACCGCTTCGCCACGCAGGTTGTTGGGGCTCACCTTGTAGTTCAGGTCCAGCTCGTAGCGCGTGACGCGGTACCCGTGATTGCCGGCGCCGGGCAGGTAGGGATCGACCGGGTCGGAGCCCGACGGGGTGCGTGGGGCCGCGATTCTGGCGACGAGGTCTCTCTTGACTGCCTTCAATTCCATGACCCGCGCGAGTCTAGAGGACCGGGGGCCGGTGCCGAGGCGCCCGCCGAGCGGCTCGCCGAGGGGTTTCAGAAAATACTTGCCAAGTAGGAAAGTACTTGCATAGGCTGGCGGCAGTGCCCCGGCGGACGGCCCGGTGGGAGCGGAGAGGGCGGTGCCGCCATGGACACGCAGAACCACACATCGGATCCGGTGGATCGGGCAGAGGCTTCGCGGATGCTGGCGCATGCCGAGGGGTACGGGCCGGTGGACTCCCGCCGCGACCGCCGGGTGTACGCGGGCTTCACCGCGGCCGTGTCGGTGGCGATGGGCCTGGGCACCGTCCTGATGATGCTGTCGCCGTGGATGGTGATCCCCTACGTCGTCGTCATCCTCGGGCTCGTGTGGTGGCAGATGGGGGCGCGCCAGGCCAGTCCCCGGGGCGCCAACCGGGCGTATCTGTGGGGGATCCTGGGCGCCGGGGTGATGATCCTGCCCGTCGTCTTCGGGCTCAACGTCGTCCGTACGGAGCTCGGCCTCACCGCCTGGTGGTACCTCCTCGGTGCGGTGGCCGTCGCGCTGCCCGGACTGGTCGCCGCCTCGGTGATCGCGCGGCGGGGTGTCGCGTGACGAGCGAGCCCTCGGCGGGGCACGCCCGGCATCGGCTCGACGAGGTGATCCACGCTCCGGTGCGGTTCTCGATCGTCGCCGCGCTGGCCGGGGTCGACGACGCGGAGTTCGCGCGGATCCGCGACACGGTCGAGGTGACCGACTCGACCCTGTCCAAGCAGGTCGCGGTTCTGGAGAAGGCCGGGTACGTCAAGGTGAAGAAGGGCTACGTCGGCAAGCGCCCCCGCACGTGGCTCTCACTCACCCGGGACGGTCGTAAGGCGTACGAGTCGCACCTGGCGGCGCTGCGCGCGATCGCCGGCGGCTGACCCGCTTACCGGCTCACCCCCTCCAGGGCGCGATCGGGTTGCCCTGCCAGCGGGTGCCGGGCGGAATGCGGTCGCCGCGCATCACCAGCGAGGCGGGACCGACCGTGGAACCGTCTCCGATGGATGACGCCGGCAGCGCGACGCAGTGGCACCCCAGTGTTGCCCCGGCCTCGATCGTCACCCGGTCGATCTGCATGATGCGGTCGTGGAACAGGTGGGTCTGGACCACGCAGCCGCGGTTGATCGTGGCGCCGTCGCCGAGGGAGATCAGGTCGGCCTCGGGCAGCCAGTACGACTCGCACCACACGCCGCGGCCGATGCGCGAACCCAGGAGGCGCAGCATCGCGTTCATCACCGGGGTGCCCGTCGCGGGCCGGGCCAACCACGGCGCGGCCAACAGTTCGATGAACGAGTCGGCGACCTCGTTGCGCCACACGAACGACGACCACAGCGGTTGCTCGCCCGCACGTATGCGACCCACCAGGATCCACTTGGCCAGCACGGCCACCACCAGGGCGACCAGCCCCGCGTAGGCGAGCGTCAGCCCGGAGGTCAGTGCGGCCACCCCGAAGCCCCACTCCAGGTGGATCTCCTGCAGCACGACCAGGACGCTGAGCAGGAGGAGGAATGACATCCACACGGGGATCAGCCGCAGGGTCTCCCACGCCCCGCGGGCGACCTTGAGACGGCGTGGCGGCTGGTAGGTGCGGATGTCGTCGGTGTCGGCGACGGCTCGCGGCAGTCTCTGCGGCGGGGATCCCAGCCACGAGGTGCCCTTCTTGGCCTTCTGCGGTGCGGAGGACAGCACGGCGACGAGACCCCGTGCGGGCACCTTCCGGCCGGCGGAGGCGATACCGGAGTTGCCGAGGAAGGCGCGCTTGCCGACCCGGGCGTGCTCCAGCCGCATCCATCCGGAGCCGAGCTCGTACGGGGCGACCATGGTGTCGTCGGCGAGGAACGCCCCGTCGCGGACGGTGGTGAGTGCGGGGATGAGCAGCACGGTCGAGGCCTCGACGTCCCTGCCGATCTTCGCCCCCAGCAGGCGCAACCAGATCGGGGTGAGCATCGAGGCGTACAGCGGGTACAGCCAGTTCCTGGCGGCGTCCATGAGGCGTTCACTGCACCACGCCTGCCAGGCGATCCGCGAGTGGACCGGGTGGAAGCCGGGGTTCAGCCCGATCGACAGCACCCGGACCGCGACGAGTGTGGCCGCGGCGAAGACCGCGAGTGCGAGGAGCGTGGCGGGGACCGACCACAGCACGACGTGCAGGACCAGCTCGCCCGGGCCGCCGGCGCCGCGGGCTCCCCACGCCACCAGAGCGAGACCCGCGAGCAGGGCGGCCAGCGGCATCGCACCGAGCGCCACGGCGGAGAACTGGTAGACCAGGCTCCAGACCCGGTTGTGGGGCGCGGGCTCGGCAGGCCAGCTCGACCCCCGCTTGCCGCGCTTGAGCGCGGGGGAGCCCGCGTAGCGCTTGCCTGCCTTGACCGTGCCGACCACCGCGGAGCCGATCTCCACATGTGCCCCGCGGCCCACCACCGCGCCGGGCAGCAGGGTGGACCGGGCGCCCACCACCGCGTTCTCGCCGATCTCGACGGAACCCACGTGCACGATGTCGCCGTCGATCCAGTACCCGGCCAGGTCCACCTCGGGTTCGATCGAGGCCCCGTCGCCCACCCGGAGCAGGCCGGTGACCGGCGGGAGGGTGTGCATGTCCACACCGTGTCCGATCTGCGCCCCCAGTAACCGCGCGAAGGGGGTGAGCCACCCGGCACCCTCGAGGTTGGCGGCCCCGGAGACCTCGACCAACCGCTCGGCGGCCCAGATCCGCAGGTGCACCGACCCCGCCCGCGGGTACATCCCCGGGGTCACTCCGGCGGTGAGCACCCGGCACAGGCCGGCGGTGACCAGCATGCGGCCGGCGGGCAGCAGGAGCAGTACCGCCAGGACCCCGAGCACCCACCACGACACCGGCCGCGCCCAGGCGAGCCCGAGCGCGGCGGCGGCGTTGTTGGCGATGCCCACCCAGGTGAGCCACTGCAGGCCGGTCAGGGTGAGCAGCGGGATCGTGGCGAGCACCTGCAGGAGCTGCGCGCCGCGGCCGACGGGCCGGACGTGCCGCGGTTCGACCTCGGCCTCGGGCTCGAGCTCGTCCAGGAACCCGGCGAAATCGCCGAGGCGCGAGCGGTCGTAGATGTCGCCGACCGTCACCGAGGGGAAGCGTTCGCGAACCCGGGCCACCACGTGCGCGGCGGCCAGCGATCCGCCGCCGAGGGCGAAGAAGTCCTCGTCGACCCCGGAGACGTCGGCCCCGAGGGCCGCCGACCACAGTTCGGCGACCCACGCCTCGATGCCGTCGAGCTCGGACTCGGCGGCCGAGGTCTGTGCCAGCGGCCACGGCAGGGCGGCGCGGTCGACCTTCCCGGAGGTGCGGGTCGGTAGATCGTCGACCAGGGCCAGGCGCGGCACCACGCCGGCGGGCAGGTGCTCGCGCAGGCGCCCGGCCGCGTCGGCGAGGTCGAAGCCGCCGGGGTCCTCGGCGACGAGGTAGGCCACGAGCACGGGCTGGCCGGCGTCGGTCTTCTTCACCGCGGCGGCGCCGGCGCTCACGCCGGGCAGCGCGGACACGGCGGTGTCGACCTCGCCCAGCTCGAGGCGTCGCCCGCCGATCTTGACCTGGTCGTCGACCCGGCCGGTGAAGTACAGGCCGTCCGCCTCGAGTCGCACCACGTCGCCGGACCGGTAGGCCCGGTCCCATCCGAGTGTCCCCATCGGCGCGTACTTCTCGGCGTCCTTCTCGGGATCGAGGTAGCGGGCCAACCCCACGCCGCCGATCACCAGCTCACCGGATTCGCCGTACGCGACGGGCTGACCGGCGGCGTCGACCACCGCGAGGTCCCATCCGTCCAGGGGTAGCCCGATCGACACCTCACCGCGGCCGTCCAGCGGGGCGGCGCAGGCGACGACGGTCGCCTCGGTGGGGCCGTAGGTGTTCCACACCTCGCGCCCCTCGCCGGCCAGCCGCGCGGCCAGCTCGGGCGGGCACGCCTCGCCGCCGAGGATCACCATCCGGATGTCGCGGAGCATCGAGTCGGGCCACATCGAGGCCAGGGTCGGCACGGTGGAGATGACGGTGATCCGGCGGTCCCGCAGCCACGGGCCCAGGTCGAGGCCGGATTTCACGACTCCGCGCGGCGCGGGCACCAGGCACGCCCCGTGGGCCCAGGCCAGCCACATCTCCTCGCAGGAGGCGTCGAACGCCACGGACAACCCCGCCAGCACGCGGTCGCCCGGGCCCAGCGGCGCGCCCTGCAGAAAGATCCGGGTCTCGGCGTCGACGAACGCGGCGGCGCTGCGGTGCGTCACCGCCACGCCCTTGGGCAGGCCGGTGGTGCCGGAGGTGAAGATGATCCAGCAGTCGTCGTCGACCGTCGGGCCGCGGTGCCGCGTGGGGTCGGCGGGTCGGTCGGGGTCGGTGACGAGCATCCCGTCGGCGCTGTAGACGGCCGCGACCTGCGCCTGTCCGAACACCAGCTCGGCGCGTTCGGCGGGGTCGTCCACGTCGACGGGGACATAGGCCGCGCCGGCGGCGAGGGTGGAGAGGATGGCCAGGTAGAGGTCGGCGGAGCCGGACGGCATGTGGATGCCCACCCGATCGCCGGCGCCCACCCCCTGCTCGTGCATCCACCGGGCGGAGGCGTGGATCGTCCGCGCGACCTCGTCGTAGGTCAGGACCCGGGTGCCGTCGTCGATGCACGGAGCCCCGGGGTGGCGGGTCGCCGCGGCACCGAACACGTCGAGGAGTGTCCGGGGCTCCGCGGCGTATGAGCTGCGAAGATACTGCTCTCCAATGGTGGCCACGTGCGGATCGTATCCCGCGTAGGTGAACTGCCCGCCGCGGTCACCCGGGGCTGGTTAAGTGAGTCGGATGACAGAGAGCCTGAGTGACAAGACCATCGTGATCGTGGGGGCGGGGCCGGGATTCGGTCGCACGCTCGCCCTGCAGGCCGCCGCGAAGGGGGCGATGGTGGTCGTCGCCGCGCGGACGGAGTCGCGGGTCGTCGAGATCGCCGACGAGGTTCGTGCGGCTGGCGGAAGCGCGATCGCCGCGGCCGTGGACGCGACCGACCCGGAGTCGGTGCGCGCACTGCGGGAGACGGTGGAGGGTCACACCGATGCCGTCCACGGGCTCGTGTACAGCGCGTTCGCGGTGCCCAGCATGAAGCCGCTCGCGCAGACCGACCACGAGCAGATCTCCCGTGGCATCGATCTGTCCGTGCTGGGCGCGCTGCGCACGACCCAGGAGTTCACCGCGCTGCTCGAGGCCGGCGCCGCTCCCGCCACCGGCACCGCAGCTGGCTCCGCCGCCGCCACCACCGAACCCGCCGCCCCCGCCCCCGCCAGCGCGTCCGTCGTCATGATGGCGTCCGCGGTGATCCACCACTCCCGGGAGCGGTACGCGGGATACAAGATCGCCAAGACCGCCCTGGTCGCGCTGGGCCACTCGCTGGCCACCGAACTCGGCCCGCGCGGCATCCGGGTCAACACCGTCGCGCCGGGCTACATCTACGGCGAGACCCTCAAGGCCTACTTCGAGCACCTGGCCACCAAGTACGGCGGCACGGTCGACGACGTCTACGCCCACACCGCCGAGAAGATGGATCTGCGCAGACTGCCCTCCGAGCGCGAGATCGTCGACCCGGTGTTGTTCCTGCTCTCGGACGCCGCCTCGGCCGTCACGGGCCAGACGCTCACGGTGGACTGCGGCGAGTTCCACACCTGACCCTCGGGGGCAGCACCCCGATGCCGCATCAGGGTCTCGGAATCGGGTCTTTCCCCGATGCGGAGCGGGTGCTCGGGGGGGAGAGTGGAGGTCACCGGGGAGAGGTCCCCGATCCCCCTTTCCCGACGACGACGAGGTGTGACGTCATGACCTACTTCCCGGACTCCCGAGCCAAGCGCCTGACCAGGTCCTCCGACCGCTGGATCGGTGGTGTGTGCGGTGGCCTGGCCGACTACTTCGGGCTCGACCCGGCGTTGGTCCGCGTGCTGTTCGTGGCCTCGATCCTGCTGCCCGGCCCGCAGCTGCTCATCTACGTGATCCTGTGGTTCGTCATGCCCGATTCCCGTGCCTCCTGAGACCGCGCCCGAGGGGCACGTGGCAGGCTGAGTCCATGAGCACTCCAGACACCTCAGCAGCCCCCGGCGAGTACGCCTCCGTCCGCATCGAGAAGGGCGCACGGCACCCGCACGTCGCTCAGGTGACGCTGATCGGCCCGGGGCGCAACAACGCGATGGGTCCGGACTTCTGGGCCGAGATGCCCCGCGTGATGGCCGAGCTCGACGCCGACCCCGAGGTCCGCGCCGTCGTCCTCGCGGGCGAGGGCCGCAACTTCACCTACGGCCTGGACCTGATGGCGATGATGCCGCAGTTCATGGAGTTCCTGCCGCAGGACACGACCCCGGACGCCTCGCGCAACGAGCGCATCCTGGATTTCGTGGAGAACATGCGTCAGGCCGTCGACGCGGTCGCGTCCGCGAAGACGCCCACCGTCGCCGCGATCCAGGGCCGCTGCATCGGCGGCGGCATGGACCTCATCTCCGCCTGCGACGTCCGCCACGGTTCGGCGGACTCGAGCTACTCGGTCCGCGAGGTGAAGGTGGGGATCGTCGCCGACATGGGGTCGCTCGGGCGCCTGCCGTACATCATCGGCTCCGGGCTGACCCGCGAGCTGGCGCTGACCGGCCGCGACATCGACGCGGAGACCGCGCTGCGCTACGGCCTGGTCACGCACGTCGCCGACGACGCCGCGGGCGTGCTGGACTCGGCCCATGCGACGGCCGCCGAGATCGCGGACAACCCGCCGCTGGTGGTCCGCGGTACCCGTGAGGTGCTCAACCGGGCGATCGAGGGTCCGATCTACGAGTCCAACCGCTACGTCGCCACCTGGAACGCCGGTTTCCTGGCCTCGGCGGACATGATGGAGGCCATCGGCTCGACGCTGGAGAAGCGCGAGGCGCGCTACACCGGCCGCTGACCGCGCACGCCGGACCCGGCAATCCGCCCCCCGTCCGACGAGAAGACAGTTCCGCACACCCGCCTCCCGGGCGATGTGTGCGGAACTGTCTTCTCGACCGCGGAAGGGCCGGGCCTGACGGCGTCAGCCGCGGAAGGGCTCGGCCTTCTCCTCGGGGTGCTTCTTGAAGTTCTCGATCCCCTCGACGACCAGCTTCTCGCCGTGGGCCTTGTCCCGCCACTCGCCCGGGGTGACGTGCTTGCCCGGCTCGAGGTCCTTGTAGTGCAGGAAGAAGTGCTCGATGGCCTTGAGTTCGAAGTCCGGGACGTCGTCGACGTCCTGGATGTGCTCCCAGCGCGGGTCCAGAGCGGGCACGCACAGCAGCTTGTCGTCGCCACCGGCCTCGTCGGACATCGTGTACACGCCCACCACGCGCGAGTTGACGATCACGCCGGGGTAGACGGACTCGTCGAGCAGGACCAGGGCGTCGCAGGGGTCGCCGTCGTCCGCGAGGGTCTCGTCGATGTAGCCGTAGTCGGCCGGGTAGCCCATCGAGGTGAAGAGGAAACGGTCGAGATAGATCTTGCCGGTCTCGTGGTGGATCTCGTACTTGTTACGCGAACCCTTGGGGATCTCGATGGTCACTTCGACGGTCACGGGCTACCTCACAAATCGTCATTCTCCGGACCCGGGACGGCTCTCCCGGACAATCCGGGCCGATTCTAGTAGGCCGCCCCGGCTCCGGGGGTGGCCGCCGTCACGCGGGCCGCTAGCGTGGGTCTGATGCACCCGGCAGGAGCCGGGGACCACCGGCACCGGCCGGTGGCGGTGACAGCGGAGGCGACAGCGTCCGGGAGGGTGGGCACGAGTGACCGAGCGCGGAGTGTGGCGCGGGCGTGGGCTCGTGTGGCGGGGCGGGGTCGTCCTCGTCGTCGTCGTACTCCTCGTCGCGGGACTCGTCGCGGCGGCACTGTTCACGGACGTCGAGGACGAGGTCCGCGCGGTCGTCGACGCCCCGGCGGAGACCACGACGGAGCTGAACCCCGGACTCCACGCCGCGGACGGGACGGCGCCGTTGCCCGACCCGGCCGCGCTCGCAAGGCTCCTCGGCCCGCTCGCGACGTCCCCGGCCGTCGGCGACCTCACCGCCAGCGTGGTCGACGACGCGACGGGCCAGGTGCTGTGGGAGCGTCGCCCGCGCGACGCCAAGGTGCCGGCCTCCACCACCAAACTGCTCACCGCGGTCGCCGCCCTGACCCGACTGCCCGGTGACACCCGTGTCGACACGGTCCTGGCCACCGGCGCCGAGCCGGACACCCTCGTGGTGGTCCCCGGCGGCGACCCCACCATGTCCGGGGGCGCCGAGCCCGGGCCGCTCTTCCCCGACGCGGCCACCCTGGTGGGAGCCGCCGACGTCGTCCGTGCCGCCGGGGTCACGCCGTCGCGCATCGTGGTGGACCCGGGTCCGTACACCGGGCCGAGACTGGGTCCCGGGTGGCCACCCTCGGAGATAGCGGCCGGCAACATCGCACCCGTCGACGCGTGGATGCTCGACTCCGGCCGCCTCGACCCGGCCGACGAGTACTCGCCCCGCTCGGGCGAACCCGCTCTCGCGGCGGGTAGGGCCCTGGCCCGCGAACTGGGCGTGGACCCCGAGCGCGTACGGGTCGCGTCCGAATCGGTGGAGACGACCGGCGAACTGGGCCGGGTGTCGTCGGCGGAGCTCACCGAGCGCCTCCGCTCGATGCTCGTCCACTCGGACAACGTGCTGGCCGAGGCGATCTGCCGCGAGGTGGCCCTGGACCGGGATCCGGACGCCCGCGCCGACTTCGCCGCGGGGACCGCCGCCGTGCTCGACACCCTCACCGAACGCGGTCTGGACATGTCCGGGGTCCGCCTGGACGACTGCTCCGGGATGAGCAACGGCAACCGCATCTCGGCGGCCGTCCTCACCGACGTCCTGCGCACCGCGTCCGCCCCCGACGCCACCCGCGAGATGCGGGACCTGCTCGACACCCTGCCCGTGGCGGCCGGGTCGGGGACGCTCATCGACCGATTCACCGGCCCCTCCGCCGCCGGGGCCGGCTGGGTGCGCGCCAAGACGGGCACCCTCGCCGGGACGAGCACGCTGGCCGGCTCGGTGACCAGCGCCGACGGCCGCACCATGAGCTTCGCCCTCCTGTCCTCCGGCACCGACCCGGCCGTCGCACGGCCGGTCCTCGACCGGATCGCCGCCGAGATCAGCGCCTGTGGCTGCCGCTGACCCCGTTCGGCCCGGTGGGGACTGGACCGGACCGGCCTGGGCCGTGCGCGCGGCGGTGCGGGCCTTCCGCCGTGCGCACCCCGAGGTCGGCGACGACGTGTGCGTGGCGCTGTCCGGGGGAGCGGATTCGCTGGCCCTGACCGCCGCGGCCGCCGTCGAGTTCGCCGTCGTGACCGCCCTCGTGGTCGACCACGGACTGCAGGAGGGCTCGGATGCGGTGGCCCGGGACGCGGCCGCCGCGGCACGCGGGCTCGGTGCGTCCGCGGAGGTCCTCGTCGTCGTCGTGGATTCCGACGGTTCCGGCCCCGAGGCCGCCGCCCGTACGGCGCGCTACACCGCGCTCGACACCGCGCGCCGGGGACGTCCCGTGCTGCTCGCCCACACCCTCGACGACCAGGCCGAGACCGTCCTGTTGGGCCTGGGGCGTGGTTCCGGTGCCCACTCGCTGCGCGGGATGGCCGCGTGGGACGCGCCGTGGGGGCGACCGCTGCTCGGCGTCCGCGCCGTCGACACCCGCGACGCGTGCCGTGACCTGGGCCTGGAGGTCTGGAACGACCCGCACAACACCGACTCGTCGTTCACGCGGGTGCGCCTGCGGCACGAGGTGCTGCCGCTGCTCGAGGACGTGCTCGGAGGCGGCGTCGCCGAGGGGTTGGCGCGCACCGCGACGCTGCTGGGGGTCGACGACGACGAGCTGGACCGCCTCGCCCGCGCCGTGCCCGTCGGCCCGGACGGCGCCCTGGAGGTGAGCCGACTGGAGCCGCTGCCGGCCGCCGTCCTGACCCGTGTCCTGCGGCACTGGCTGCGGGATCGGGGGATCACCTCACCCACCTACGCGCACCTGACGGCGGTGGCCGCGCTCGTCACGGACTGGCGCGGGCAGGGCGGGGTGGCGGTCGGTGGCACCGGCCCCGGGGACGCGGGTGGAGCGGGGCCCTCGGCCAGGTTGGTCGCCCGGCGTCGACGTGGAAAGGTGGTCGTGGAGAACGACCGGGCTAGCGGAGCGGGGACGTAGATGACCACGGACAAGTACGCCGACGAGATCGAGTCGGTGCTGCTCGACGAGGACGCGATCCGCGCGCGGATCGTCGAGATGGGCGCCAGGATCGGCGAGCGCTACGCGAACTCCGAGAAGGAGGTCGTGCTGGTCGCCGTCCTCAAGGGTGCGGCGATCTTCGTCTCCGACTTCGCCCGGGCGCTGACCATCCCCTCCGAGCTGGAGTTCATGGCCGTCAGCTCGTACGGGTCCTCCACCAGCTCCTCGGGCGTGGTGCGGATCCTCAAGGACCTCGACCGCGACATCGCCGACCGCGACGTGATCATCGTCGAGGACATCATCGACTCCGGCCTCACCCTGTCCTGGCTCATGCGGAACCTGCGCACCCGGAACCCGCGGTCGCTGGAGATCGTCACCCTGCTGCGCAAGCCCGACGCGGTGAAGGCGGACCTGGACATCCTCGAGATCGGGTTCGACATCCCCAACGAGTTCGTGGTGGGGTACGGCCTGGACTTCGCCGAGCGCTACCGCGACCTGCCGTATATCGGCAAACTGCATCCGCGCATGTACTCCTGATCCGCCGCGGTCTCGATCCGGGTTCTCCGGACTTCTGGACACGTGTCTGCCTAAATCGTGATCTAGATCACGTCGGGCGGTTAACCTGACGACATGTTCCCAGGTACCTTCGCCGCCACCACCCCCGACAAGCCCGCCGTCATCCGTCCCGCGACCGGCGAGCAGATCACCTACGCCGAGCTCGAGGCCCGCTCCGCGCAGCTCGCGCACGTCCTGACCGACGACTGGGGCCTGCGCCCCGGCGAGACGATCGCGGTGGTCTCCGACAACACCCTCGAGATGATCGAGATCTATTGGGCCGCGCTGCGCGTGGGTCTGTACATCGCCGCCATCAACCACCACCTCACCGCGGACGAGTCGTCGTACATCATCGGAGACTGCGGGGCGCGGGCGTTGTTCGTCTCCGCTCCGGTCGCCGACCACGTGGACCTCACCCCGGGCGCCCATTCCGACGTCGAGCACCGGGTGGTCTTCGGTGGCGAGCTGGAGGGCTTCGAGGACTACCGCGGCCTGCTCGAGGGCAAGCCGACGGATCCTCCCGCCGACCAGCCCCGGGGCCACGACTTCCTCTACTCGTCCGGCACCACCGGCCGGCCGAAGGGCGTGCGTGTGGACCCGCCGGAGGGGCAGATCGACGAGGTGCCCGACGTCTACACCCCCGTGTTCAGTTTCCTGTACGCCTTCGACGCCGACAGCGTCTACCTGTGCCCCGCGCCGCTGTACCACGCGGCCCCGCTCCGGTTCTGCGGCGTGGTCAACTCCGTCGGCGGGACCGTGATCCTCATGGACCGCTTCGACGCGGAGGAGTCGCTGCGACTGATCGAGGAGTACCGGGTGACGCACTCGCAGTGGGTGCCGACGATGTTCGTGCGGATGCTCAAGCTGCCGGAGGAGACGCGGGCGCGCTACGACGTCTCCAGCATGACCCACGCGATCCACGCCGCCGCCCCGTGTCCACCGGAGGTCAAGCGCCGGATGATCGAGTGGTGGGGCCCGGTGATCCACGAGTACTACTCGGCGACCGAGGGCATGGGCATCACGTTCATCAACTCGCAGGAGGCGCTCGACCATCCCGGTTCGGTGGGGCGCGACGGGCTCAAGGGCATCGCCCACATCTGCGACGAGGAGGGCAACGAGCTCCCCACCGGCGAGATCGGCACCATCTACTGGCAGCAGGACGAGGGGACCTTCGAGTACCACGGCGACCCGGAGAAGACGGCGTCCGTCTTCCATCCCGACCACCCCAACTGGGCGACCTTCGGCGACGTGGGTTACCTGGACGAGGACCGTTTCCTCTACCTCACCGACCGCAAGGCGTTCACCATCATCTCCGGCGGCGTCAACATCTACCCGCAGGAGATCGAGAACGCCCTCGTCATGAACCCGGCGGTCGCGGACGTGGCGGTGATCGGCATCCCGGACGAGGAGATGGGGGAGAAGGTGCACGCGGTGGTGGTGCCCGCCGCCGATCGCGCCGGCGACCCGGGCCTGGCCGACGAACTCCTGGCCTCCCTCCGGGGCACGATCTCCGACTTCAAGATCCCGCGGAGCCTGGACTTCGTGGACGAGCTGCCCCGCACGCCCACGGGCAAGCTGGTCAAGCGCCGGATCGTGCAGCAGTACGTCTGAGCCGGGGCGTCTACGCACAACGAGAGAACCGTCGACCGGTGGTCGACGGTTCTCCGCGTATCGCGAACGAGCTGATGGTCTTCTTCCCCCCGATCGGTCGGCTCAGTCGCCGACACTCGCCGTGAGATCCAACGACGTGCCGAATCCGATCATCCCGAGGATCCTGAGGAGGAACGACGGTGCAGTGGTGAGCGCGTCGAGCAGGACTGATCCCGAATCGAGCGCGAATTCACTGGAACCTTCGGCGAATACTCCGAGACTACCCATGGTGATGGTCCTTTCCCTTGCCGGACGAGGGGCGGCCCGGAGAGCGGTTCTCCAGAGTGACGAAACCGCGAAAAAGTGATGGAGATCACTTCCCTCGCGGAAGATGATGCTCTCTTTATCAGGGCGAGTCAAGGCTCGTGGCGAAAATGGAAAACGCCATGATGTCGGTCCCTGCGCGGCGGCTACCGGGCGTCAGTCGCCGACGCTGGAGACGAGGTCACCGGCGATCCCGTTGAACAACATGTCCGCGAACTGCAGGAGCAGCGACGGCAGTCGACTACCCATGTCGGCGAGGGTGGATCCCGAGTCGAGGGCGAACTCGGCGGAGCCGGCGGCGAGGATTCCCAGGCTTCCCATGATCGTTCCTTCCTGACGGCGCCCCGGTGGGGGTGCCGGTTGGCGAGAGGTGGACGGTCGCGCCGCGGGAGCGGCGCTGGCCTGATGCTAACCAGGGCTCCGCCACGGGTCCGGGGGATCGCGAAGACTCCCGTCACGCCGTCGGATCGACGGCGCACGGGGGACACTGTCGAGGTGGACAGGACCTCCGAGTTCGAGAGTGAACGTCCCCGGCTCGTCCGGATCGCCGCGCACGTGCTCCGTGACCCGACGGAGGCCGAGGACGTGGTGCAACAGGCGTGGCTCCGGTTGGCGCGCACCGACGCCTCCGCGATCACCACCCTCCCCGCCTGGTTGACCACCGTCGTCACCCGTTTGTGCCTGGACAGGCTCAAGGCCGCGGTGCCGCCGCCCGTCGAGCCCACCGACCGTCCCGGCGCCGACCCCGGCCCGTCCGACGAGGCCCTCCTGGCGGAGTCGATGGGGTCGGCGCTGCACGTGGTCCTCGACCGGCTCACCCCGGCCGAGCGGGTGGCGTTCGTCCTCCATGACTCGTTCTCGGTCGACTTCGCCACGATCGCCGCCGTCCTCGACTGCTCGCCGGCGGCGGCCCGCAAACACGCGTCGAGGGCGCGCGCGAAGATCGCGGAGGCGGGTCCCGGCGCGGGCCGGGCGGACTGGCTCGTCGTCGACGCCTTCCTCGCCGCCGCCCGACGCGGCGAGTTCTCCCGACTCCTCCGGCTCCTCGCGCCGGACGTCGAGGTGGTGGGCGACCCGCTCGCGGTGGGCCTCGGGACGCCCGCGCGCATCGAGGGACGCGAGGCGGTCGCCGGGTTCTTCGACGGCGCGGCGGCGTCGGCGCTCCCGGTGTTCGTCCGCGACCGCCCGGGAGCGGCGTGGTTCGACCGTGGCGTGGCCCGCGTGGCGTTCGACTTCCGGGTCCTCGACGGGGTGGTCCGCCGGATCGACTTCCGCGCGGACCCGGACGTGCTCGGCTCGATCCGCCGGCGTCGTGACGGGGAGCCGAGGTGAGCCACCCGGTCACACCCGGGGCGCGGCGCTCGTCATCAGGGTGAGGCGACGCGACCCCGCGCGCCTCTCGACCGGGAGGATCAAGTGCCATGAAGACCATGACCTGCAAGGACCTGGGCGGCCCGTGTGACCTCGCCCATCGCGGCGAGAAGGCGGACGACGTGATCAACGCCCAGGACGCCCACCTCAAGGAGCGGGTCGGGGCGGGCGACGAGGCCCACGTCCCCGCGCGCGAGGACATGAAGAGCCGCTGGCGCCGGCCGCGCCAGTCACTCGGGTGGTACCGGGACGTCAAGAAGCGCTTCGCCGAGCTGCCGGAGGACTGACCGGCCCGGCCCGCCCGGCCCGGCCCGCCCGGCCCGGCCCGCCCGGCCCGGCCCGCCCGGGCCGCGCCCGCCGACCCGCGCCCTAACGCCCGCCGGCCTCGATCACGGCCGCCAGCGCGAGCAGTGTGGCCTCCGAGCCGGGCCTGCCCACCAGCTGGACCGAGGTGGGCAGGGCCCGGCCGAGGGGGCTGTGGGTGGTTCCGCACGGGACGGACACCGCGGGCCACCCGAGCACGTTGGCGAGCGGGGTGAACGGGGAGAACCGCATCGACGCCCACAGCGACCGGCCCCAGGACCGCCGGTGCCAGTCGGTCGCCTCGGGAGGCACGTCCGCCAGCGACGGGGTGAGCCACACGTCGACGCCCGCCGAGTCCATCGCCCGGCCGACCTCGGCGCGCAGTGACTCCACACCGCGGTTCCAGCGGGTGTCCCCGTCGGACGCGCCGCCGCGCCGGAACACGGTCCGGCCGAGCAGGGCGTGGTGCCGGGTACGCCTCTCCATGGCGGACAGGGGCAGGTTCTCCTCCTCGGCCGCCCGTGCCACGCCGGTGGTCCAGCGCGCGAGGTAGAGGACCGGGTCGGACGGGGAGGGCAGGGTGGTGTCGACGACGACGAGGTCGCTCGCCCGCAGCAGCGCCGCGGCCTCCCGCGCCGCGCGCGTCCAGGGTTCGTGGATGCGCACCAGGTCGCGGCCGAGCCGGATCGGGCTGGTCACGGACAGGCCGATGCGCGTCCCGCCGGGCACGGGGCCGATGTCCGCGAGCTCCGGTCGGCCGGCCATCACCGACAGGGCCAGCGCGACGTCAGCGACTGTCCTGGCCAGCGGGCCGGACTCGGCCAGGCCTCCCCAGTTGTCGCCGGACAGACGGGTCGGCACGACGCCCGGTCCGGGTTTGATGGTGACGATCCCGCAGGCTGCGGCGGGGATGCGCAGCGATCCCATCCCGTCGTCGCCCACCGCGAGCGGGACCATGCCGGAGGCCACGGCCGCCGCCGACCCCCCCGAGGACCCGCCCGCGGACAGGGCGAGGTCGCGGGGGTTGCGGGTGATGCCGTGGGCGTCGGAGTCGGTCATCCCCCAGGCGCACAACTGGGGTGCGGCGGTGATGCCCACCGGCACCGCGCCCGCGGCGAGCAGCGGAGCGACGACGGGGTTTCCCAGGGTGACGGTGCTCTTGATCGCGAGCGGCACCCCGGCCAGGGGCAGCGCCGCGCGCTCCGCCGGGGCCGTGGCGTCGACGGCGGCCCCGGCGGCGCGACCATCCGCCCGCAACAGGGTGGTGAAGGCGCGCACCGACGGATCGAGGTCGGCCACCCGGTCGAACGCCGCGTCGAGGGTGGCCAGCGCGCCGACGGCGCCGGTGCGTACGGCCTCGGCGGTCTCGGCGGCGGAGAGGGGGTCGGTGGTCACGGTCACGATCGTACGACGGTGACCGTGTCCGCCCATGGCGATCATCACGGTGGACGGCCCCGCCCGGCGGGTAGCCTGGGGCGATACCGACTCCGGTCGGATGCACGACCGGGCCCGTCGACCGGCTGGGCCGTCCTTCCACACGAGGACCGAATGGAACGCAAGAGCAACACCGTCTTCCGCAACGTCGCCATCGCGGGCGTGATCATCCTGGCGATCGTCGGCTTCTCGTTCTTCGCCAACGGTGACCGCGACTACGCCGAGGTCGACACGTCGGTGGCGTTGGCGCAGGTCGACGCGGGCAATGTGAAAGAGGCGCTGATCGAGGACCGGGAGCAGCAGCTCCGGCTCACCCTCGAGACCCCGATCGCCCCCGCGGACGGTGCGGACGAGACCGACAAGCTCCTGGCCAAGTACCCGGAACGGGCGGCGGACCAGATCTTCGACCGGGTGGCCGCCGCGGAGCCGGAGAAGTACGACACCGCTGTGAACCAACAGGGTTTCCTGTCGCAGATGCTGTCGTTCCTGCTGCCGATGCTCATCCTGTTCGGGCTGTTGTTCTACTTCATGTCCCGGATGCAGGGCGGCAAGGGCGGGCTGTTCGGCGTGGGCAAGTCGCGCGCGGTGGAGTTCACCAAGGACATGCCCCAGACCACGTTCGCCGACGTGGCGGGTGAGGACGAGGCGGTCGAGGAACTCAACGAGATCAAGGACTTCCTCCAGAACCCGGCCCGGTACGAGCGTCTCGGCGCCAAGATCCCTCGGGGTGTGCTGCTCTACGGCCCGCCCGGAACGGGCAAGACCCTGCTGGCCCGGGCTGTCGCCGGTGAGGCGGGCGTGCCGTTCTACTCGATCTCCGGCTCCGACTTCGTCGAGATGTTCGTCGGTGTCGGCGCCTCGCGGGTGCGGGACCTCTTCGAGAAGGCCAAGCAGAACGCGCCCTGCATCGTGTTCGTCGACGAGATCGACGCGGTGGGCCGGCACCGCGGCTCGGGCACCGGCGGCGGTCACGACGAGCGGGAGCAGACGCTCAATCAGCTGTTGGTCGAGATGGACGGGTTCAGTGACCGCGAGACGGTCATCATGATCGCCGCGACCAACCGCCCGGACGTCCTCGACCCGGCACTGTTGCGCCCGGGCCGTTTCGATCGTCAGGTCCCGGTGACCAACCCGGACCTCAAGGGTCGTGAGGCGATCCTCGCCGTCCACTCCGTGGGCAAGCCGCTGGCCGAGGACGTCAACATGACCTCGCTGGCCAGGCGCACGATCGGCATGTCCGGGGCGGACCTGGCCAACGTGCTCAACGAGGGCGCCCTGCTCGCGGCCCGGCTGGGGCGCGACGAGATCGACATCGACATCCTCGAGGAGGCGACCGACCGGGTGGTGGGTGGTCCGCGCCGCAAGCATCGGGTGATCAGCGAGCACGAGAAGAAGGTCACCGCGTACCACGAGTCCGGGCACGCCCTGGCGGCGTGGGCGATGGAGGATCTCGAGCCCGTCCACAAGGTGACCATCCTCGCGCGCGGCCGCACCGGTGGTCACGCGTTGGTCGTCCCGGAGGACGACAAGTCCTTGATGACCCGCGCGGACATGATCGCGCGGGTCGTCATGGCGATGGGTGGCCGTGCCGCCGAGGAGTACGTCTTCGGCGAGCCCACCTCGGGTGCGAGTTCGGATATCGAGCAGGCCACCCGTATCGCGCGGACGATGGTCGCCGAGTACGGCATGAGCGCGAAGCTCGGTGCGGTGAAGTACGGCGGCGAGGGCGGGGACCCGTTCCTCGGCCGCGGTGGTTCCGCGGCGGGGGAGTACTCTCCCGAGGTCGCGAAGACCATCGACGACGAGGTGCGCCGGATCATCGACGCCGCCCACACCGAGGCGTGGCAGGTCCTCGAGGCCAACCGTGACATCCTCGACGCGGTCGCGGGTGAGCTCCTCGAGAAGGAGACCCTGCGGCAGGACGATCTCGAGAGGTTGTTCGCCGACGTGGTCAAGCGGCCGCGGATCACGGAGTTCGACGATTTCGGCGGACGCATCCCGTCCACCCGTCCGCCCATCAAGACCCCGGGCGAGCTGGCCAAGGAGCGCGGCGAGCCCTGGCCCCCGCCGGTCACCGACCCGTTCGCCATGCCCGTACTCCCGGCCGGCCGGGAGGACGAGGGTGACCGCGGCCCGGGCGAGGGCAGCGGCCCCGCGGATCGGGAGGGTGACCGCAACGGCGTGGGCGCCCCCGCCGGGATGACCGGTGGCCGAGGCGACTCCGGTCGCGGCGGTCTCGCCGGTGGCGGCCAGCGACCGACCGGCATCCCGGCCTATGGCACACCGCCGCCCCCGGGCTGGTCGGCGCCGGGTTGGCCCCCGCGACAGCCCGCCCACCACGGGGACCGGGGGCCGAGCGGCGCCGAGACCACCCGTCTGCCGGCCGCACCGGTCAACGGGCAGGGGCATCCCGGCTCCGGGGACACGGGGGTGCGGGACGGGGCCGGCCGGGACGAGCAACCGTCCGGGGCCCGGACCCGGGCGTGGTCCGCGGTCGGCGACGGCGACTCGTATGGTGACTCGACCGGCGACGCACCGGGCGAGGCGTCGGGCGAGGCGACCGGAGACCCGGCCCGGGACTCGGCGGAGCGCGGTTCGCACCGCCGTGAGGACAAGGACCCCGACTGGCGTGCGCCGTGGGAACGTGAGGACTGACCGCACGGTCGGCTCCGTGCGAGAAGAGGATTGAATGACGACTCCTGACCTGATACCCCCTGCCGACGCCCGGTCGATCTCGACGGGACAGACCTTCGACGCCGAACGCGCCGAGGCCGCCGTCCGAGAGCTGCTCCTCGCCGTGGGGGAGGATCCCGAGCGCGAGGGGCTGCGGGACACGCCCGCACGGGTGGCCAGGGCCTACCGTGAGGTCTTCGCGGGGTTGTACACCGATCCGTCGGACGTGCTGTCCAAGACCTTCGACGAGGACCACCGCGAGCTGGTGTTGGTGCGGGACATCCCCATCTACTCGACCTGTGAGCACCACCTCGTTCCGTTCCACGGAGTCGCCCACATCGGGTACATCCCCGGACAGTCCGGCGCGGTGACGGGTCTGAGCAAGCTCGCGCGTCTGGTCGATCTCTACGCCAAGCGCCCCCAGGTCCAGGAGCGGCTCACCAGTCAGGTCGCGGACGCGCTGGTCGACAAGCTCGACCCGTCGGGGGTGCTCGTGGTGATCGAGTGTGAGCACCTGTGCATGTCCATGCGCGGGATCCGGAAGGCGGGGTCCATCACGACGACTTCCGCCGTCCGCGGCATCATGCGGTCCAACGCGTCCACCAGGGCGGAGGCCCTCGGCCTCCTGCGCGGGACGTGAGCGCTCCCGGTCTGGTGCCCCACCCGGACCGGTGCGCGGTGATGGGCGTCCTCAACGTCACCGCGGACTCGTTCTCCGACGGTGGTGAGCACCTCGCGTTCTCCGACGGGGTCGCGCACGCCCGGCGGATGGTCGCCGAGGGCGCCGACATCATCGACATCGGTGGGGAGTCCACCCGGCCCGGTGCGATCCGGGTCGAGGAGTCCGACGAGGAGCAGCGGGTGGTCCCGCTGGTCCGCGCGGTGTCCGGGCTCGTGCCGGTCTCCGTGGACACCATGCGCGCCGGGGTCGCCTCGCGTGCCCTGGAGGAGAACGCGGCGATCATCAACGACGTCTCGGGTGGGCTCGCCGACCCCGACATGCTGCGAGTCGTGGCCGATCACCGGGCCTCGGTCATCCTCATGCACTGGGTGTCGCCGGACGAGTACCGCGCCGGCGCCGGCGGCCGCGCCGACTACGGCGGGGACGTGGTGGGCGCGGTCCGCGACCACCTGGCCCGCCGGGCCGACGCGGCGCTCGCCGCGGGGGTCGACGCCGCGGGCATCGTGCTCGACCCGGGCCTGGGCTTCGCCAAGAACGCGGACGACAACTGGGCGCTGCTGCACGGACTGGACCGGCTGATCGAGCTCGGGTTCCCGGTGCTCGTCGCGGCGTCCAGGAAACGGTTCCTCGGGTCGCTGCTGCCCGGCGTGGACGGGCAGCCACGTCCGGTGTCCGGTCGGGATCCGGCGACAGCCGCGATCACGGCACTGTCCGCCGCCGCCGGGGCGTGGGCCGTCCGTGTCCACGACGTGGCGCCCAGTGCGGACGCGGTGCGGGTGGCCGCGGCATGGGCTGCCGGCGGGGCGGGGGCGCACTGATGGCCGATCGCATCGAACTCGACCGGATCGAACTGCGGGGCCTGAGGGTGCGGGGCACCCACGGGGTCTTCGAGCACGAGAAGCGCGACGGCCAGGACTTCCTGGTGGACGTGATCCTGTGGACCGATTTCACGGCCGCCGCCGCGTCCGACGACCTGGCCGACACCGTCGACTACGGGGCGCTGGCGCTGTTCGCCCGTGACGTGGTGGGCGGGCCGTCCTTCGACCTCATCGAGACCGTCGCCTCGCGGATCGCCGACGGGATCATGGAGATGGCCCAGGGTGCCCACGCGGTGGAGGTGACCGTGCACAAGCCCCAGGCGCCGATCCTCGCGGAGTTCGCCGACGTCGCCGTCGTGGCCCGACGCTCGCGCCCGGGCGTGGCCGGCGCCGCGGGGGGAGAGCGGTGAGCTGCAGGGCGGTGCTGTCGATCGGCGGCAACCAGGGGGACGCGCTCGCGCTCCTGCGCGGCGTCGTCGACGCCGCGGCCGCGGACGGGATCCTGCGCGCTGTCTCCGCGGTCTACGCCACCCCGCCGTGGGGAGGTGTGGAGCAGGACGATTTCCTCAACGCCGTACTGGTCGTCGACCACCCAGGCTCCCCGGCGGATGTCCTCGAGTGGGGTTTCGCCCGCGAACGGGCCGCCGGCCGGACTCGTGACGTGCGCTGGGGCCCGCGGACCCTCGACGTGGACGTGGTGTCGGCCGAGGTGGACGGGGAGCCGGTGACCTCGGACGCCCCGGCCCTGACGCTGCCCCATCCCCGGGCGGCCGAGCGCGCGTTCGTGCTGGTCCCGTGGCTGGAGATCCAACCGGGCGCCCGGCTGGGCGGGGTGCAGGTGACGGAATGTCTCGACGCGCTCGATCCCGGCGACGTCGCTGCGGTCCGCCGCCTCCCCGGCCCCCTGGTGCGAGACGGCGAGGGGGCCTGAGGTGACCCGCGTCGCGAAGTCGACCCTCGCGCTGGTGGCCCTCGTCGCGGCAGTGGCCGCGTACGTCCTCGTCGGCGCCTTCCTCGGTGCGCTGACGCCGATCGGTTTCGGCTGGGTGACCCTTCTGGCGGTCACGGCGGTCGACGTACTGCTGGCCCTGCGGATCCGGGCGGCGATCTCCGATGGTGGCGTGGGGCAGGACCGTAGTCAGATGCACCCGCTCACCGTCGCCCGCAGCGCAGCCCTCGGGCAGGCCTCCGCGGTGCTCGGCTCGGCCGCCACCGGGATCGGGGTCGGCCTGACCTCGTACTTCCTGACCAGGCTCGGCGACCTGGCGGTCGCGGGCGCTGAGCTCCCCGCGTCCGTCGCCGTCCTGGCGTCCGGTGCGGTGCTGGTGGGAGCGGGACTGTTCCTGGAATCGGCGTGCGAGACACCGCCCGACGACGACGAGAACGGCGGGCTGGCCGAACCCGCCTGAGGCGGGGAGGGCCGAACCGGCGGGGTGACGCCGCCCCCGTTACCGCGGACACGCGCTGGTTACCCGTGTGACCCGTGATTCTCCGCGTATCATGCGGGCATGAGTTCCGACGGCGCGATGGACAAGCCCCGGTCAGCTCGCCCGACCCGGGGCGACGACCGTGGACTGGCGAGCATCGCCCTGGGGGTGCTGCTGGTCCTGGCGCTCATCGCCACCATCGTGATGGTCTTCTCCGACAACCCGGTGTGGATGCGCATCGGCACCCTCTCGGCACTGTGGGCCGCGTTCCTGGGTGCGTTCCTCGTCGCCAGGTACCGCCGTCAGGCCGCGGCCGAGGCCGCTCGGGTCCGGGACCTGCACACCGTCTACGAACTGCAGCTCGAGCGTGAGATCTCCGCGCGTCGCGAGCACGAGTTGGTGGTGGAGCGGGATCTGCGGGCCTCCGTCCGCGCCGAGACCGGTGATTCGATCGTCGCGCTCCGGCAGGAGATCGCAGCCCTGCGCGAGCAGCTCGGGGCGCTGGGCGTGACCCTTCCCGAGGACCGCTTCGCAGTGGGCGGGGCGGGGCCCGCCGCGCAGCTGGGGGCGGGGTCGTCCCTGCCGTCCGTCCCGTCCGAGCGGGTATCGCCCCGTCGCCGTGCACCCGGCTCCGAGTCCGGGCCGGCCGGCGGGTTCGGATCGGATCACTCCGCGACACCGGCCCCCGGTGTCGGCCCGGACGCCACCCCGAGCACGGAGCGCACCGAGCGCCTCTCACCGGTCGCCGATCGGGCGTCCCGGTCGGATTCGCCGACGTCGCATCCCCGTCGCCCCGCCGTCCGCCCCACGGGCGGCGACAGTGGGTCACGTCCGTCGTCCGGAGCCCCCCGGCAGCCCCAGGTCCGACCCGGGGCGGCGGCGACCGCCGGCAGTGCGGTCACGTCAGACAGGTCCGCGAGGCCCGAGTCCGCGAAGCCCGAGGCCCCGGTGACAACCGGCGGCGCGGCGGCGTCCGCCACGACGGGGGCGTCCGACAAGACCGACAAGACCGACAAGCCCGGCAGGCACGAGTCCCCCGCGGCCTCCACCGAGACGGCCGCCCAGGCCCGCGCCCGCTCGAAGCCCGCGCCGGCCGGCGAGTCCGCCCCGTCGAGCCGCCACGGGGAGGGGTCCGGCCTGTCGGTCGCTGAGCTCATGGCGCGGCTGGGTGACGGCTCCGCTCCCACGTCGGGGCGCCGCCGGCGTCGCACCGAGGACTGAGCAGGACCCGGCGGGTGCCGCCGGTCGGGCGACGTCCGTCGAGCGGGTTCTGTGAAGTACGCCACTGAATGCTGCTCGTGGCCGCAGTCAGGACTACTCTCGCCAGCGAGATGTCCGGGACCCACCACCAGTGAGTGGGCCTGGAACGGATCGAGCACTGGAGCACCCTGAGATGTCCGACAACGGCGTCACCGGAACACCCCCTGCCCGCCTGTCCATCGGCCTCGTGTCCGCGGGACGCGTGGGCACCGCGGTGGGCGCGGCCCTCGAGCGGAGGGGCCACGTCGTCTCCGCCCTGGTCGCCCGCTCGGCGCAGTCCCGGGACCTCGCCGCCCGGCGCCTCCCCGAGGCCCGCATCACCGAGCCCGTCGGCGTGGCGGAGGCATGCGAACTCCTCATCCTCGCGGTGCCGGACGCCGCCCTGTCCGCAGTGGTGGCGGAACTCGCCGAGGCGAACGCCTTCCGCCCGGGCCACATCGTCATCCACGTCGCCGGTGCCGTCGGCGCCGAGGTGCTGCGTCCGGCCGCCGACGCCGGTGCCGTGGTCGTCGCCGCGCACCCGGCCATGACGTTCACCGGGGGATCCGCCGACGTCGACCGCATGGAGGGGTGCTCGTGGGCGCTCACCGCCCCGGACGAGATCGGGCTGGTCGTCGGCCAGATGCTGGTGATGGAGACCGGGGGCCTGCCCGTCACGGTCGCCGAATCCCATCGAGCGCTCTACCACGCGGCGCTCGCGCACGGCGCCAATCACCTGGTGACCCTCGTGAACGACGCCGCCGAGGCGCTCGCCGCGTCCTTCTCCGTCCTGCCCGGGGGCGGGGTCGAGGGTGACCCCGACGGCATGCTCGGCCAGGACGCGGAGGCGCTCGCGCGCCGGACCCTGGAACCGCTCCTCCGGGCCGCTCTCGACAACGTCCTGGCCTCCGGGGACTCGGCCCTGACCGGTCCCGTGATGCGCGGCGACGCCGTCACCGTCTCCCGGCACCTCGACGCCCTGGAGGACGTCGACGGCGGTATCGCCGCCGGCTACCGGGCGCTCGCGTTGCGCACCGCCGACCGCGTCGGTGCCGGACCCGACGTGACCGACCTGTTGGCCCCCGACCTCACGGAGCAGCTGCGATGACCCCCACCTCCTTCCCGGTCCGGACCGCGGTGCCCGGTCGGCCCGACACCGGGTACACCCGGGGCGAGCTGACCGTCCACCACGAGCCGTCCTCGTTGCGCGCCGTCACCGAGTCACTGCGCAAGGTCGGCAAACAGATCACGTTCGTCCCCACCATGGGCGCACTGCACGAGGGGCACCTCGCACTGGTCGAGGCGGCCCGCCGGACCCCGGGATCGGTGGTGGTGGTGTCGATCTTCGTCAACCCGCTGCAGTTCGGGCCCGGAGAAGACCTCGACGCCTACCCGCGCACCCTCGACGAGGACGTGGCCCGGCTCGCCGACGCCGGCGTGGAACTGGTCTTCGCCCCCAGCGCCGCCGCCATGTACCCGGACGGTCCCCGCACGACGGTGCAGCCCGGGCCGACCGGTGAGATCCTCGACGGGGCCGCTCGTCCCGGCCACTTCTCCGGGATGCTCACCGTGGTCAACAAGCTGTTCAACATCGTCGCCCCCCACCAGGCCTTCTTCGGGGAGAAGGACTACCAGCAGCTCGTCCTGATCCGCCAGATGGTGGCGGACCTGGACATGGACGTGCGCGTCGTCGGTGTCCCCACCATCCGCGAGTCGGACGGCCTGGCGATGAGTTCCCGTAACCGCTATCTGTCCGCCGACGAGCGGGAACTGGCCACCGTCCTCAACGCGGCCCTCGTGGCGGGGACGTTCGCCGCCAAGGGCGGCCGGCAGGCCGTCATCGACGCCGCCCGCGCCGTGCTGGCCGAGCGACCGCAGATCTCGATCGACTACCTCGAGCTGCGGGCCGGGGACCTCGGGGAACCGCCGGAGGAGGGCCCCGGCAGGCTCCTCGTCGCGGCCCGCATCGGGGGCACCAGACTCATCGACAACGTCGGCGTGGCCATCGGAACCGGCTTCCTCGCCGCCGCCGAGGCCACCGTCGCCGCCCAACAGGCCGAGATGGCCGAAGACCTCCAGGAAGGCCTGTAGATGCAGCGCACCATGCTCCACTCCAAGATCCACCGTGCCACCGTGACCCAGGCCGACCTGCATTACGTCGGCTCCTGCACGATCGATGCCGACCTCATGGACGCCGCCGATCTGCTCGAGGGTCAGCAGATCGACATCGTCGACGTCGACAACGGTGCCCGCCTGACGACCTATGCCATCACCGGCGAGCGCGGCTCCGGCGTGATCAGTATCAACGGCGCCGCGGCCCACCTCGTGCACCCCGGCGACCTGGTGATCATCATCGCCTACGCCCAGATGTCGGACGCCGAGGCGCGGGCCTACAAGCCCCGGGTGGTGTTCGTCGACGGCGACAACCGCACGCTCACCGAGGGCACCGACCCCGCGGACGTGCCCGAGGGGTCGGGCCTGAAGAACCCCCGCGTGCCGGAGCCCGCCGCCGTCTAGGCGGCGCGGACAGAAGATGCTGCTCACCGTCGACGTCGGCAACACCCACATCCGGCTCGGCGTCTTCCCCCCGGGCGGTGGACCGCTCCAGCGCACCTGGAGTATGCGCACCTCGCCGGCGGTGACCTCCGACGAGTTGGCATTGACGATCCGGGGACTGCTGGGGGACTGTGCGCTGCAACTCACCGGGATCTCTGCGATGTCCGTGGTGCCGTCGGTCACCGGGGAGCTACGCCGGATGGCCGCCGACTACTGGCCGGGGCTGCCGGCCGTCGTCGTCGCGCCCGGGGTGAAGACCGGGGTGCCCCTCAAGGTGGACAACCCGCGGGAGGTGGGCTCGGACCGCGTGGTCAACGCGCTCGCCGCCCACTCCCTGTTCGAAGGGCCCGTCGTCGTCGTCGACGTCGACACGGCGACCACCGTCGACGCCGTCTCCGCCCGTGGTGAGCTGCTCGGCGGGGCGATCGCGCCCGGCATCGACATCTCCGTCGACGCCCTCGCCGAACGCGCCGCCGCCCTGCGCAAGATCGAGGTCGTGCGCCCCAGGGGCGCTCTGGGCAAGAACACGGTCGCGGCGCTGCAGGCCGGCATCGTGATCGGGTTCGCCGGTCAGATCGACGCCCTGGTGGACCGGCTGCGCAGCGACGTGGCCGAGTTGGCCGACGCCTCCGTCGTGCTCACGGGGCTGCGTGCGGATGTGGTGGCGGAGGAGTCGCGGACCATCACCGACGTCGAGCCCGAGCTCGCGCTGGAGGGCCTGCGGCTGGTGTTCGACAAGAACGTCTGACCGCTCACCCCGGGCCGGCGGTCAGGCCGACCCGGGGCTCGCGGTCACGCCGCTGTGCGGTAACTGGTCATGGAGACCGAGCCCCAGGCGTAGCCCTTGCTGAACGCCTCGAGCGTTTCGCCGGAGCCCGCCGCCATGCCTGCCGTGTACAGCAGCGGCAGGAAGTGGTCCGCCGTGGGCACCGCGAGCCGCGCGTCGGGGTGCTCGGTCAGTGCGAGGGCGTCCTCCGGTCGGGAGGTGAGCAGGTCCTGGGCGTGATCGTCGAACCGGTGCGCCCAGTCCACGCCGTCGTTCCCGCGCGAGGGGTCCACCGCCGCGAGGTTGTGCACCACGTTGCCGCTGGCCAGCACGAGCACCCCCGAGTCGCGCAGCGCGGCCAGCCTGGTGCCCAGGTCGAAGTGGTAGCTCGCCGGCTTGGACGCGTCCACGGACAGTTGCGCCACCGGGACGTCCGCGTCGGGGAACACGTGGGTCAGCACCGACCAGGTGCCGTGGTCCAGCCCCCAGGAGTCCTGGTCGGCGCCCACCCAGGTGGGCTTGACGGCCTCGGCCACCTCGGCCGCGAGCTCCGGTGCGCCCGCGGCGGGGTAGTCGAACTCGTTGAGCTCACGGGGGAATCCGTAGAAGTCGTGGATCGTGCGCGGTGCGGACATCGCGGTGACCGCCGTGGCGTTGATGTACCAGTGCGCCGACACGGCCAGTACGGCCCGCGGCCGCTCGGGCAGGGACGCGCCGAGGGCGGCCCACTGGCGGGTCCACTCGTTGACCTCGAGCGCGTTGAGGGGGACGCCGTGTCCGATGAAGACGGCGGGCTGGCGTGCGGTCGAGGATGTCGGTGCGGTCGAGGCGGTCATGGTTCTCCTTCTCTCGACTACATGATGCATCAACTACATGGGTGTGCGCCAGTGCGGGTCGGGACGTCCACCCCCTGGGCGGTAGCCACCCTTGCGGCGGATAGACCGGTCTGTCTATTATTTCCCGCATGACCACGCGACGAATGCCCCCGGCCGGACCGGCGGCGTCGGTGCGCGTGCAGCACTGGTGTCCCCGGCCGGCAGGCCCCCGCCCCATCCCAGCCGACCCCACCACTCCCGGGAGCACCGTATGACCACCACCACCATTCGCGCCGCCGCCACTGCCACTGCCACGACGTCGTCCACCACGACGGCCGCGACCGTCATCGCCGCCGTGGACTATCCCGCCGCGGTCCGCTCGGGCGCCCTCGTCGTCGACATCCGGTCCCGCGCCCAGCGCGAGCGTCAGGGAGTGCTCGCGGGCGCCGTCGCGGTGGAGGCGCGGCCCGTCGTGGACCTCCTCGATCCCCGGTCGGCCGCACCCCTCGCCTCCGTCGTCGAGGGGCGGTCGGTCGTGCTCGTCAGCGACGACGGCCTGGACGCCGAACTCTTCGCGCTGGAACTCCACTCACGCGGCGTCCGCGGTGTCCGCGCGGTGGACGGCGGCCACGATGCACTCCGGGCCGTCCGGGCGCTGGGCCTGCTGTCCGAGGCCGACCACCTGCTGCGGGAGCGCTCCGCCATCTCGGCCCACTGAGCCCGGGCGACCGGGGGCGCCGCCCCGGCGACGCCGGTACGGTCGCACCATGACGGACATCTCCGCAGACCTGCTGGCCGAGATCCTCGACGAGGTCCGCGAGGACTCGTCCGGGGACGTCGTGCCCCACCTCGGTGACTACGAGCACCCCAACCCCGACGCCCTCGCGCTGGCGGTCTGCGATCTGGACGGCCACGTCGTCTCTGCGGGCGACGACGAGGTCCTCTTCGACCTGCAGTCCGCGTCCAAGCCGTTCGTCTACGCGCTCGCGCTGGACCAGAAGGGCGTCGAGAAGGTCGCCAAGCGCATCGGGGTGGAGCCGTCCGGGGACCCGTTCAACGAGATCTCCCTCGAGGTCGGCACCGGCCGCGCGCCCAACGCCCTCGTCAATGCCGGCGCGCTGGCCGCACACGCGCTGGTGGGGGAGGAGGACGACGACGAGGACTCCCGTTTCGAACAGATCCGCGTGTTGTTCTCCCGCCTCGTGGGCCGGGAGGTCGAGGTGGACGAGGAGATCATCGACATCGAGGCACGGAGCGCCCACCGCAACCAGGCGCTGGCGCATCTGCTGGCGGAGGAGGGCAACCTGGCCGACGACCCGCACCAGGTGGTGTCCGGGTACGGCCGTCAGTGCGCGATCCGGGTGGACACCCGCGAGCTGGCGCACATGGCCGCGATGTTCGCCGACGGCGGTCGGAGGCCGGGCGACGGCGAGCGGATCCTCGGACGTAGGGCCGTGCGGTACGCCAACAGCGTGATGTTCACCTGCGGGATGTACGACGCGGCCGGGGATTGGGTCTACCAGGTGGGGCTGCCCGCCAAGAGCGGCGTCTCGGGGTGCCTGTTCGCCGTGGTGCCCGGTCGGCTCGGGGTGGCGGCCTACTCGCCCCGGTTGGACGAGCACGGGAACAGCGTCCGGGCGGCCGCTGCGATCGAGGCACTGTCCGATCGGCTGGACCTGCACGTCCTCGACCGGGTGTGAGGCCGTCGGGGCGGGTGCCCACGGGTTCGGCCCCCCGGCCGGGGACGACTATCCTCGACAGTCGTGACCGATTCGACTCCCGCCGCGCCCGGGGCCGCCACCGGTGAGCCCGCCGACGACACCCCTGAGCAGCTGCGTATCCGCCGCGACAAGCGGCAACGCATCCTCGACGCCGGGGGGCAGGCCTACCCGGTGCAGGTCCCCCGCACCCACGGGCTCGCCGAGATCACCTCGGACCCCCGTTTCGCCGAGCTGGAGCCGGGCGAGGAGACCGACGCCCGAGTCTCGGTGGCCGGCCGCGTCCTGTTCGTCCGCAACACCGGGAAGCTGTGCTTCGTCCGACTGCAGGACGGGCTGGATCCCTCCGCAGACCTGTCCGCCCCGGTGGCGGAGGGCGAGGTGGGGCCCCTCACCCCGCAGCTGCAGGTGATGCTGTCGCTCGCGGCCGTCGGCCAGGAGCGGCTCGACGCGTGGAAGCAGGATGTCGACCTGGGTGACCACGTCTCGGTGACCGGCCGTGTGGTCCGGTCCAAGCGCGGTGAGCTGTCCGTCATGGCCGACTCCTGGGTGCTGGCGGCCAAGTCGCTTCGCCCGCTGCCGGTGGCGCACAAGGAACTGAGCGAGGACACCCGCGTCCGCCAGCGCTACACCGACCTCATCATGAGGGACGCCGCCCGGCGGAACGCCGTCACCCGCATCAAGGTGGTCCGCGCCCTGCGCCAGGCTCTGGAGGCCCGCGGCTTCCTCGAGGTGGAGACCCCGATGCTGCAGACGCTGCACGGCGGCGCCGCGGCCCGGCCGTTCATCACCCATTCCAATGCGCTCGATCTGGATCTGTACCTGCGCATCGCCCCCGAGCTGTACCTCAAGCGTTGCGTGGTGGGCGGTATCGAGCAGGTCTTCGAGATCAACCGGAACTTCCGCAACGAGGGCGTGGACTCCTCCCACAGCCCCGAGTTCGCGATGCTCGAGACGTACCAGGCCTACGGGGACTACGACACCTCGGCCACGATGATCCGCGAGGTCATCCAGGAGGTCGCGATCGCGGTGTTCGGCTCCACCACGGTCACGCTCGCCGACGGCAGCGAGTACGACCTCGGCGGGCAGTGGCGCGAGATGCGGATGTACCCGTCCCTCAACGAGGCGCTGCGCGCCAAGCACCCCGAACTGGTGACCGGCGACAACGGCGAGGACACCGTCACGGTCGACTCGACGGTCGACGAGCTCACCGAACTGGCCGGCAGGGTCGGGCTCGAGGTCCCCACCGGCCAGGGGTGGCTGCACGGCAAACTCGTCGAGGAGCTGTGGGAGCACCTGTGCGGCGATCAGCTCGAGGGGCCGGTCTTCGTGCGGGACTTCCCCGTGGAGACCTCGCCTTTGACCCGCGATCACCGCACCGATCGCGGCGTCACCGAGAAGTGGGACCTCTACGTCCGCGGTTTCGAGCTGGCGACCGGATACTCGGAGCTCGTCGACCCCGTGATCCAGCGGCAGCGTTTCGAGGACCAGGCCCGGCTCGCCGCGGCGGGTGACGACGAGGCGATGGTGCTCGACGAGGATTTCCTCGCCGCGATGGAGCAGGGCATGCCGCCCACCACCGGGCTCGGGATGGGGATCGACCGACTGCTCATGGCGCTGACCGGCCTGGGCATCCGCGAGACCATCCTGTTCCCGATGGTCAAGCCGCTGCCTCGGGAGTGACCCGCCGCTGGACAGCTCCGGCGTGAGCACGCGCGCGCTGGCAGTCGGACTGCTCACGGGTGTCGTCCTCACACTCGCGCACGCGGTGCTCCCCGATCGGTGGGCGGTCCTCGCCGGCACGAGTGCCCTGTGGGGAGTCGTGCCGATGCTCGTGTCCCGCCGGCCGGGTGCCAGAGGGATCGACGGGGCCGTGTGGGGAATTCTGGCCATGGTCGGAACGCTGGTCCCGTGGCTCGTCGTCCACGCCGACTCGACGTCGGCTGCCGAGCTGGGGCTCTGGCTGGTCGTCGGACCGGTCGCGGGTGCGGTCTGCGGTACAGCGGGAGCCGCGTCCGCGCGTGATGGTGGCCGTGGCGCGCTCGCCGCGGGCCTGGTTCCCGGGATCGTCGCAGGTGAGGCGGTCTACGGCCTCGTGCTGGTCGGCGGACCGGCGTGGGGTCTCGAATTGGCCGTTGCGCTGGTGCTGCTGGCGGTGGTGTCCCGACCGGCCCGGCGGGCCCCCGCTCTCGGATCGGCGGTGGTGGCGCTCGCATTGGTCTACTTCGCGTGCCTCGGATACGACGCGCTGCTCAGCTGAGCGGTTCAGCCGCCCTCGTTGCCGTCCTCGTCGTTCTCCCACCCCGCCCAGGCCGCCGCCACGAGGTCACGCAACACCTGTTCGTCGACCTTGGCGAGCGTCGTCACATAGAGGCAGCCCTTGCCGGTCTTGTGCGGCCCCAGTTTCGCGAGAAGCTCCTCCGCCCCCGGGGCCCCGAGCAGGCCGTAGAGGGTGAGGGCGGAGGCTCGGGGGCTGAAGCCCACCACGAAGGTGTCGCCCTCGCGGCCGCTGTCGTAGACGTAGTGGCTGTGCCCGTATCCGATGATCGAACCCGCCCACATCGCGGCCGCCGCCCCGGTGACCTCGTCGAACATCGCGAGCAGTCGCAGGCCGTCGTCGACGCGCCGGCCGGCGGGCAGGCCCTCGATCCACTCGCGCGGCCCGGCCCCGGAGGGCAGGAACGCGGTGTTGTCGTTGCGGCCGGTGGCCGGGGGCCGGGACACGGGGTCCGAGAACGCGAGTCCGGCGGCGGTCAGCGCGCCGCGCAGTACCCCGAGCTGGGACGGCCCCACCCCGTGGAGCGCGAGCACCTCCTTCTCCGGGGTGCCGTCGAGCTGTCGCAGGTCCGTGATGCCGGCGGAGTCGAGCGCGCGCGTCGCCGGGGCCGAGAGCCGCGGCAGGGGGAGCGGGGAACCTGTCATGGCCACGACGCTAGACCCGTGGGAACGGCCCGACCAGGCTCGCGTGGAAATCGATCGAGGCCGGATCTGATCACGGCCGGATCTGTCAGAACGCGACGATCTCGTCACCGACCCGCAACTGCTCGAAGAAGTGCGCGGCGGCGTGGTGCCCCAGGTGGACGCACCCGTGCGACGGCTCGTCCAACCGGCCCTGGTGGAACGCCATGCCGCCCACGGTGAAATACGTCGAGTACGGCATTGGGGAGTCGAAGACCCGGCTGTGGTCGTGGCGCACGTGCCGCAGGATCCGGTGCGCGCCCCGGGCGGTCTCGTAACCCGGCTTACCGGTGGTGACGGGGACGGGGCCGTACGTGATGCGGCCGTCGTCGACCATCCAGGCGCGCTTGCCGTCGACGTCGACGCACGCCCGGGCGGTGGGCGGGCACCGTGGCGGTGCCGGCGTCCCGGGCGCGGCGGCGGCACCGGGGCCGTCGCCCAGCAGGGTCTCCCGGGTGAGCCGGTCCACCTCCCCGACCTCGACCGGGCCGCCGGCCAGCACGTCGCGGGCCACGAGGTCCACGTCCGTGAGGTGTTCGGACCGGCCCTGCTCGACCAGGATCCGGCGCGCGACGGAGCGCACCATCCGGTCGTCCACGATGACGGGCCGGGGTGGCTCGTCCGTCACCTCGGCGCCGGCGGTGGTGAGCGCATCCGACGTCGCGGCCCGGGTCGGCGCGGTGGACGGCCCGGTGGACGGCACGGTCGCGGACCCCGCCACTGCGGCGCCCAGCAGCGCGGCGGCGGAAAGACCCGCGAGCCTGGCCCGGCCGGGTGGGCGGGACCTCACTCGTCCCCGTGCGCCACGGGGGAGCGCAGGTCGGGGAAGGCGTACTCGGCCGCCCGCGCGGCCCACGCGGATCCGGCTGCCACCAGGAGGAACCCGAGTGCGGCCACGAAGGGCCCGTAGGTGACGGACGCGTCGGCGGGCAGGCCGGACAGGGTGGGGTCGTCGCTGCCGGTCGAGGACATCAGCGTCCACACGAACGCGAGGTGGGCCGCGAGGACCCCGAGGGCCACGACGGCGGCGGCGGCCGCGAACGCGCCCAGTCGGGTCATCGCCGCGACCCCCACCAGGAACAGGAGGACGACCAGCCCCAGGAACAGCACGGGGGCGACGCTGCGGACGTCGATGACCTCGGTGATGCCCAGGCCCGTGATCCGATTCCCGCCGCTGCTGAGCCAGGGCAGGTACAGGCTGACGAGCGCGAGCGCGAGGCCCACGACGGCGACGAGCGCGCCGAGTCGGTTGGTGACGTGGGGGATGACCTTGGTCCTGGACGGGGTCCGGGTCGGCAGAGGGGTGCGGTGCGGGGAGGGGGGCGTGTACGCGGTCACTGCGATCACCCTTTCGGCGACGAGCGCGTTGTGGTACAAGTCACACCCTAGTCCAGGGGGCTGCGCGGATCCACCGCTCACACCCCGCCCGACGTGCCCGCTCCCCCCGCCGGTGGGGGCGGCCGCGCGTCAGCGTCTCGGGTTGGTCCGGCGGGTCGGTTCGGCGGACATGGGGTCCTCCGGCCACGGGTGCCTGGGGTAGCGGCCCCGCATCTCCGCCCGGACCCCGGGATAGGCCTCCCGCCAGAAGAACGCCAGGTCCCGCGTCACCGCGAGCGGCCGGCCCGCCGGCGAGAGCAGGTGGACCGTCACCGGCACCCGGCCGTCGCAGATGCGCGGTGAGGTGGTCCAGCCGAAGCACTCCTGGAGCTTCACCGCGAGCACCGGCGGGTCCTCGGAGCCGACCTCCGGGTAGTCGACGCGGTACGACGACGAGGAGGGCACCTGCACCCGGTCGGGCACCAGCTCGTCGAACCGACCGGCCGCCGGCCAGGGCAGCAGCCGGCGCAACGCCGGGCCGAGGTCCCGTCCCGCCAGGCGGGAGCCGTGCGCCAGAGCGTCGATCTCCGGCCCGAGCCAGTCGTCCAGTCGATCCGCGAGCCCGTCGGCGGACACGTCCGGCCACGGCGGGCCCAGCTCGCGGTGCGCGAACCCGAGGCGGCGCAGGAGCCGTGCGGCGTCGTCATCGGGTCCCAGGGCGGCGAGTCCGCCGGCCCGGACCGCCGTCGCCACGGCCTGCCCGGCGGCCTCGGGGGAGGGTCGGACCGGTGTCGAGGACAGCTCGATCGCCCCGAGCCGCCGGATGCGTCGCCCGGCGACGGAACCGCGATGGAAGACGGCGGTCTCGTCGTCGTCGAGCAGGTGTGACGCCGCCCGTTCCGCGCCCTCGCGGTCCACCGCCGCGCCGGCGCGGATCACCGCGCCCGCCTCTCCCGCCGCGCGTCCGGAGGCGCGCCCGACCTCGGCCACCGCGAGCCACTCGTGGCCCCCGAGCGCGG
This sequence comes from Dietzia sp. IBK-p2-16D, assembly GCF_057773085.1. Lineage (NCBI taxonomy): Bacteria > Bacillati > Actinomycetota > Actinomycetes > Mycobacteriales > Dietziaceae > Dietzia > Dietzia sp. IBK-p2-16D. The sequence goes on from NZ_JBYMTL010000005.1 coordinate 100,964, forward strand.
AGCCCGGTGGCAACACGGCACCGGTGCCGGACGCGAAGGTGTACTGGTCGCCCCGTCGACGCGCGACGCGGTCCGGGTGGGCGAGCGCCACGACCGTGCCGACGGCGTCCGCCAGCGCGATCCCCCCACCGTGCCCACCGTGCCCGCCGCTCCCGGTGGCCAGACCGGCCCGGCGGTCGCCCTTCGCGATCCGCTCGAGGCGGCGGACCTCCCGTTCCCACGCCGGGGAGTCCGGCGTGCGTCGCGCACGCAGCGCCCGCAGGTCGGCGACCAGGTCGCCACCGGGGGAACGTCGCCCGGACGCGAGCAGCGCGACCACCTCGGCGGCCACCGTCGCCCCGACCAGCCCGGCGCCGTCGAGCAGCGCGCGGGCGTGGCGCGGGTCGGCCGGGACCCGCGCGAGGTCGCGGCCGCGGTCGGTCACGCGGCCGGCGTGGTCGAGCGCACCCACACCGCGCAGCACCGCCTCGGCGCGGGTGATCTCTCCGGCCGGCGGCGGATCGGGCAGCGCGAGCCCCTCGCCGCGGGGAGCGCCCCAGCACGCGACGTCCAGCGCGAACGTGGTGAGGTCCGACGTCGCGATGGCCGGGGTGCGGTGGTCGGGCAGGTGCGCGTATTCCTGCTCCGTCAGGCAGCGCACGGCCACTCCCGGGCCGAGGCGGGCGGCCCGTCCCGCGCGCTGCACGCACGAGTCCCTCGACGCCGAGACCGTCACCAGGCCGGTCATGTCCCGCGCGGTGTCCCGTCGCGGTTCGCGGCTCAGGCACGCGTCCACGACCAGCCGGACGCCCGGCACCGTCAGCGAGGACTCCGCCAGGTCGGTCGACACCACGACCCGCGGCCGGGCGCCCCCGCCCGACCCGACCCGCCTCCCGGATCCGGACACCGCCCGGTCCTGGGCCGACGCGTCCAGGCCGCCGTGCAACGGCAGGACCTCGGCGGCCTCACCCAGCCGCGCCGACAGCGCACGCACGACCCGGTCGATCTCGCGTACACCCGGCAGGAACACCAGCGCGTCGACGCCACTCGCGGCGACCTCGTCCGCCGTCACCGAGGCCACGTGGTCGAGGAATCCGTCGGTGACCCCGCGGGCGTCCAGGCGGGCCGTCGGCGGCGGGGCGTACCGGATCTCCAGGGGGTGCAGTACGGCGGGGACGTCGACGACCGGCGCCGCACCGCCGACCGCCGCACTCCCGACCGCCGCACCCCCGACCGCCGCACCGCCGAGCAGTCGCGCGAAGCGACCGGCCTCGACCGTCGCGGACATCGCCACCACCGGCAGGTCGTCGCGCAGCTGCCGCACCTCACACAGCAGTGCGAAGGCCAGGTCGGACTCGACGTCGCGCTCGTGGACCTCGTCGAGCACCACGGCACCGACGCCGGGTAGATCGGGATCGGCGATCAACCGTCGCACCAGGACCCCCGGCGTCACGAACTCGACACGCGTGTTCCCGCTGACCCGCGAGTCACCGCGGACCGAGTACCCCACCGGGCCACCGGGGTCGGTGCCCGTGAGCTCGCCCAGCCGCCGCGCGGCCGAGCGGGCGGCGACCCGACGGGGCTGGGTGACGATGACCCGCCCCGTCACCCCGTCGGCGACGGCGACCGCGGGCGGCACGAGGGTCGTCTTACCGGTGCCGGGCGGCGCCTGGACGACCGCCGCACCGGCGGTGGCGAGGGCGTCCCGCAGTGCGGGCAGCGCGTCGGCGAACGGGAGTCCGCGGCCGATCCGCTCGAGGTCGAAGGTGTTCACCCCGGCTCGGGCAGGTGACGGGCGCCCCGGGGCCCGGGCTCCTCGGCGTCCGGGTGGATGGTGTCCGAGATGGCATCGAGCCACAGCATGAGCCCGGCCATCGCGGCCGGACCGACCTCGGCGACGCCGACGGCGCGGCCCATCCTGAATCCGCTCCCGCGCACCGCACCTCCGCTGCTCAACCGTGTCCGGGCCATGCTAGTCGGGCCCGGTCCGGGGCGTTCGCTGTCGGCGTACACGTATCGGCAATCATTCACCCACCTGCCGCGTTGCACATTCATGACGGACCTACTGCCACTCCTGTGGCTCCCGTCGTCAGACCGGGCCACTACAGTGGTGAAAACCCGAGGAATGTGAGGTAGCACGATGTTCGAACGGTTTACCGACCGCGCGCGTCGCGTCGTCGTCCTGGCCCAGGAAGAGGCCAGGATGCTCAACCACAATTACATCGGCACCGAGCACATCCTGCTGGGTCTCATCCATGAGGGCGAGGGAGTGGCCGCCAAGGCGCTCGAGTCCCTCGGGATCTCGCTGGAAGCGGTGCGGAGTCAGGTCGAGGAGATCATCGGCCAGGGCCAGCAGGCGCCCAGCGGGCACATCCCGTTCACGCCGCGGGCCAAGAAGGTCCTGGAGCTGAGTCTGCGCGAGGCGCTGCAGCTCGGCCACAACTACATCGGTACCGAGCACATCCTGCTCGGCCTCATCCGTGAGGGCGAGGGCGTCGCCGCCCAGGTGCTGGTCAAGCTCGGAGCGGACCTCACGCGCGTGCGTCAGCAGGTCATCCAGCTGCTCTCCGGTTACCAGGGCAAGGAGGCCGAGGCCTCGGGTACGCCCGCGGGCACCGGTGGTCGCGAGGCCGGGACCCCGTCGTCGTCGACGGTCCTCGACCAGTTCGGCCGCAACCTCACCCAGGCCGCCATGGAGGGCAAGCTCGACCCGGTCGTCGGTCGCGCCAAGGAGGTGGAGCGCATCATGCAGGTGCTCTCCCGGCGCACCAAGAACAACCCGGTGCTCATCGGTGAGCCCGGCGTGGGCAAGACCGCCGTCGTCGAGGGCCTGGCGCAGGCCATCGTCAACAACGAGGTCCCCGAGACCCTCAAGGACAAGCAGCTCTACTCGCTGGACCTCGGCTCGCTCGTGGCCGGCTCCCGCTACCGCGGTGACTTCGAGGAACGCCTGAAGAAGGTCCTCAAGGAGATCAACCAGCGCGGCGACATCATCCTGTTCATCGACGAGATCCACACCCTGGTCGGTGCGGGTGCCGCCGAGGGTGCGATCGACGCCGCGTCGATCCTCAAGCCGAAGCTGGCCCGCGGTGAGCTGCAGACAATCGGCGCCACGACGCTCGAGGAGTACCGCAAGCACATCGAGAAGGACGCGGCGCTCGAGCGTCGTTTCCAGCCGGTGCAGGTCCCCGAGCCGAGCGTGGAACTGTCCATCGAGATCCTCAAGGGGCTCCGGGACCGCTACGAGGCGCACCACCGCGTCACCATCACGGATGCGGCCCTGGCCGCGGCGGCACAGCTGGCGGACCGGTATATCAACGACCGCTTCCTGCCGGACAAGGCCATCGACCTGATCGACGAGGCCGGTGCCCGCATGCGCATCAAGCGGATGACCGCTCCGCCGGACCTGCGTGAGTTCGACGAGAAGATCGCGGAGGCCCGTCGCGAGAAGGAGTCCGCGATCGACGCGCAGGACTTCGAGAAGGCCGCCGGTCTGCGGGACACCGAGAAGAAGCTCATCGCCGAGCGTGCCGAGCGCGAGAAGCAGTGGCGTGCGGGCGACATGGACGTGGCCGCAGTGGTCGACGAGGAGCAGATCGCCGAGATCCTGGGCAACTGGACCGGCATCCCCGTCTTCAAGCTCACCGAGGAGGAGACGACCCGTCTGCTCCGCATGGAGGACGAGCTGCACAAGCGGATCATCGGCCAGGAGGACGCCATCAAGGCGGTCTCGCGGGCGATCCGTCGTACTCGTGCGGGGCTCAAGGACCCCAAGCGTCCCTCGGGCTCGTTCATCTTCGCCGGCCCGTCCGGTGTCGGTAAGACCGAGCTGTCCAAGGCGCTCGCCAACTTCCTGTTCGGCGAGGACGATGCGCTCATCCAGATCGACATGGGCGAGTTCCACGACCGGTTCACCGCGTCGCGGCTCTTCGGTGCACCCCCCGGGTACGTCGGCTACGAGGAGGGTGGACAGCTCACGGAGAAGGTGCGGCGCAAGCCGTTCTCGGTCGTGCTGTTCGACGAGATCGAGAAGGCGCACTCCGAGATCTACAACACCCTTCTCCAGGTGCTCGAGGACGGTCGTCTCACCGACGGTCAGGGCCGCATGGTGGACTTCAAGAACACCGTGCTGATCTTCACCTCGAACCTCGGGACGAGGGACATCTCCAAGGCCGTCGGTATGGGATTCCAGTCCTCCGACAACACCGAGGACGCCTACGAGCGGATGAAGCAGAAGGTCAACGACGAGCTGAAGAAGCACTTCCGCCCGGAGTTCCTCAACCGCATCGACGAGATCGTGGTGTTCCACCAGCTCACGCAGGAGCAGATCGTCCAGATGGTCGACCTCATGGTCAGCCGCGTCGGCGTGGCGCTCAAGGCCAAGGACATGACCATCGAGGTCACCGACCGGGCCAAGCAGCTGCTGGCCAAGCGGGGCTTCGACCCGGTCCTGGGCGCGCGGCCGCTGCGTCGCACCATCCAGCGCGAGATCGAGGACACGCTCTCGGAGAAGATCCTCTTCGGAGAGGTCGCGGCCGGCGAGCTGGTCACGGTTGACGTCGAGGGCTGGGACGGCGAGTCCGACAAGACCGAGGACGCCAAGTTCACCTTCTCGGGCGCCCCGCGTCCCGACGCCCCCGCGGACCGCGAGGGCGAGGCGATCACGGCGAGCGTCGCTCCCACCGGCGAGGCCGGCCCGGGTGACTCGCTCCCGCCGAGCACCGGTGGCTTCGGCGGCGGTTCGACCGGAGGGCCCTCGGGCACCGGCGGCGGGGCGGCTCCCGCCACCACCTGATCCGGTGCCGGTCCGATCGGACCGGGTGACGAAAGAGAACGGCCCCCGCCTCGGCGGGGGCCGTTCATCGTGTACGTCACGGGCGCGTCTCCGGCCCGCGACCACGTCAGGTGGCGCGGTCAGACAGTCCGCGGCGGGATCGTGCTGAGGCCGCCGTCGACGATGATGAGCGGATCAGTGGGATCCTCGTCGAACCACGCATCGAGAAGGCGGGCGATCACCAACACGTGGTCCCCGGCGGGGACGAGACGGTCGAGGGCCACCCGGAGCCGCGCCCGGCCACCGTGGAGCAGGGGCTCCCCGGTCTCCGCCCGGGTCCATACGGCCGTGTCGGCGAACCTCAGATGCGCGGGCCCGGCGAAACGCAGTGCCAGGTGCTCGTCCCCCTCGCCCAGGAGATGGACGACCGCGGTGCGCGCCTCGAGGACCGCGGCCAGGCTCGACGAGGAGATGCCGACGTTGAAGCTGATGAGCGCCGGCTGGGACGAGAGGCTCGAGGGTGACGACGCGGTGAAGCCGACCGGCCCCTCGGCACCGTCGAGGGTGATGACGGTGACAGCCGCGGGGTGCATCCGCATCGCGCGGCGGTGGACCTCGGGGGCGACGGACGGTTGGTCGGTGGACGGCTGGGAGGTCGACAACGACTGGTGTTCGGTCATATCGAGGAGTCTGCGGCCCACCCGCCACGGGTGTCGAACCTTCCGTTCGCGATGATGCAAAACGCTCGTCGGGATCTCCCGGCCCGCGACGTCAGGAGGCGGTCGAGAGGCGGCGACTCGCCAGCGCGGCGGTGGGGTCGGCCGCGATCACGTCCAGTGCCACGGCCATCGCGGCGAACTGCTGGATCCGGCCCCCGGCGGTCGACACGCGCAGATCGGGCGCGCCTCCGTTGAGGCGGGTCTCACGGGTGGCCCTGATGAGCGGGGACAGGTAGCGGGGATGGTCGGTGAACGCCTGGCCGCACAGGACCACCGAGTCCGGTCGCGTGATGGACGAGATCAGCCCGACGAGGCGGCCCAGGACGGTCGCACGCTCGACGAGGATGGCCTCGGCGACCGAGTCGTGGCGGGCCCGCGCGGCCAGTTCCGGAACCGAACCCACGCCGATTCCGTGGAGCGCCGCGGCCCGGACGAGGCCGGAGTCGCCCACGACGTCGAGCAGACCTGCGCCACGGTCGTCGAGCAGGTCGACCCCGCCCGCCGGCAGGTGTGCGAGTTCGGCGGAGCCCGCCCGCGGCCGGTGCACGGCGCCGTCGATCACCAGGGCCGAGCCCAGGTGCTCACGGGCGTAGACGACCAGCGTCGTGCCCTCGTGGGTCTCGTGGCCCACCAGCAGTTCGGCCGCGGCCATGGCCTCCACGTGTGGGGCCACGGAGAACGGGACCCCGATCCGGTCGGCGAAGAGCTCGGCGACGGGGACGTCGACCCAGCCCAGGAGTTCGTGGTCGATCCGCCCCGGGCCGGTCAACCGGGCGGCGGTCGCGATGCCGCCCCAGACCAGCGGGCGGTCCCGGTGGCCGTCGAGTAGACGGAACGCGACCGCGGACAGCTCGTCGGCGATCTGTTCCGGGTCGCGGCCGGGCGTGGGGATCGCGTGTTCGGCGAGGATGCGGCAAGCCAGGTCGCAGATCGCCACGACGCTGCGGTGGAGGCCGACGTGTACCGCCACGGCCACCGGTCCCGTGGGGTCGACATCCACGGGGATGCTCGGCCGGCCGACGGATCCGTCGTGCATGAGCTCGGGTCGCTCCCGGATGACGCCGGCGGCGGACAGGGCCGCGGTCGCCCGCCCGACGGTCGCCACCGACAGGCCGGTCGTGGCTGCGATCTCCGGGCGGGAGACGGGTCCGTGGAAGCGGATCGCCCGCAGGACGCGCGCCGAACTGGCGTCGGAGAGGCGCAGGTCAGCGGCGGGGGAGTGGGTCGTCATGGCCCGAGAATAACACACAAGATAGACCGATCGGTCTACTTGTGTTTAGGGTTTCGTGCACGGTGATCGGAATGGTGGCAGCCACTACGGCGACGGTCCCACGATGAGTCGGTCCGAACCGAGCCCCGACCCCGAGGAGTCATCCGTGGCCACCGACCAGCCCGTCACCTCCACCCCCCACGAGGAACCGACCGGGGACCTGCGCTTCCACTGGTTCCTGCCCACCTACGGCGATTCGCGGAACCTCGTGGCTGGCGGGCACGGCACCTTCATGGCGGGGGACAGGCCGGCGACCCTGCCCTACCTGCGGCAGATCGTGGCCGCGGCCGAGTACAACGGGTTCGAATCCCTGCTCACACCGACCGGCGCGTGGTGCGAGGACGCCCTCATCACCTGCGCGCTCCTGGCCGAGTCCAGCGAGCGCATCAAGTTCCTCGTCGCCCTGCGCCCGGGGCTGATGAGCCCCACGCTCGCAGCGCAGATGGCCGGCACCTTCCAGTGGCAGACCCACGGCCGGCTGCTGCTCAACGTGGTCACCGGTGGTGAGTCCCGTGAGCAACGCGCGTACGGGGACTTCCTCGACAAGGAGGGGCGCTACGCCCGGGCGGACGAGTTCCTCGAGGTGGTGCGCCGGCTGTGGTCGCAGTCGGAGCCCCTGACCTTCCGTGGCGACCACCTCGCCGTCGTCGACTCCGTTCTGGCGCGGCGACCCGATCCCGCGCCGCCGATCTTCTTCGGCGGCTCCTCCGCCGCCGGGATCCGTGTCGCCGCACGCCATGCGGACACCTATCTGACCTGGGGCGAACCGCTCGCCGCGGTCGCGGAGAAGCTCGACCGCGTCCGCTCCGCCGCCCGGGGGATCGGCCGCACCCTCGATTACGGGATCCGCCTCCACGTCATCTCCCGCGACACCTCGGAGCAGGCGTGGGCGGAGGCCGAGCGGCTCCTGCGTGGGGTGGACCCCGCGGACGTGGAGCGAGTCCAGGCGTCACTCCGCGCGAGTGAGTCGGAGGGGCAACGGCGGATGCTCGAGCTCCACGGTGGGCGCACGGACGCACTGGAGATCGCGCCCAACCTGTGGGCCGGGGTCGGGCTCGTCCGCGGGGGCGCGGGGACGGCGCTCGTCGGATCGCACGAGGAGGTGGCCGACCGCATCGCCGAGTACGCGCGGCTGGGGCTGGCCCACTTCGTCCTGTCCGGGTATCCGCACCTGGAGGAGACCTTCACCTTCGGTGAGGGCGTCCTGCCGGTGCTCGAGCGTCGTGGCCTGTGGACGTCCGGGGCCGCCGCGCACCCTGCCCCGTCGGTGCCGTTCGCGGGCCCCACCCCGTCCTCCGCCCAGCCCACCGCCCAGCCCACCGCCCCAGCCAGGGAACCCGCCTCCGTCGGCGGCTGACCCACCCGAGGAGCTGCCGCAATGACCACCTTCGTGCCCCCGTCCACGCCATCGTCCCCGCCGAGCGCGGGGGCCCGGGCCCGGGGCGGGGCGCCCGGCCCCGAGGTCGCGACCGCCGCGACCGCCGCGACCGTCGCGACCACCGCGACCACCGAACCCGCCGCGCGGGGAGGGGGGAGACGAGGACGACGACGAGCCCGGGGCGGCCTCTGGTGGCTGCGCTGGCTCAGTCCGGTCGCGCTGATCGCACTCTGGCAGATCGCCGGCGCCACGGGGATCCTGCCGGAGCGGATCCTGCCCGCCCCACAACTCATCGCCGAATCGGCGCTGGAGCTCATCGCCTCGGGTGAACTCGCGGACGCCCTCGCGATCTCGGGGCTGCGCGTGCTCCAGGGGTTCACCCTCGGGGCGGTCGCGGGGCTCGTGCTGGGGGTCGTCGTGGGGACGTCGCGGTACGCGGACGCCATCCTCGACCCGCCGCTGCAGATGCTCCGCGCCCTGCCCCACCTCGGCCTGATCCCGCTGTTCATCCTCTGGTTCGGTATCGGTGAGGCGCCCAAGGTCCTGCTCATCGCGTTGGGCGTGGTGTTCCCGATCTACCTCAACACGGCGTCGGGTCTGCGGCAGATCGACCCGAAGCTCCGCGACATGGCGACGGTGTTCGGGTTCTCCCGCCGCCAACGCCTGACCGAGGTGATCCTGCCGTCCATCGCGCCGCAGGTGCTCGTGGGCGTCCGGCAGTCGCTGGCGATCGCCTGGCTCACGCTCATCGTCGCCGAGCAGCTCAACGCGACGACCGGGCTGGGCTACCTCATCATGAACGCCCGGGACTACTTCCGGATCGACGTGATCATCGTCGGCCTCGTCGTCTACGCGCTGCTCGGCATCCTCACGGATGCACTGGTGCGGGTCGCCGAGACCCGCGCCCTGCGCCACTACCGCTGACCCTCCCGCTGCCCCGCCCATCCATCACAGGAGTCACCTCATGACCACGTCCCACGCCCCCGCGGGCGCACTGCGGGGCGCCACCCGTCGGTTCGGCGAGACCACCGTCCTCGACGGGCTGGACCTGGAGATCCCGCGGGGGGAGATCGTCGCCCTGCTCGGGCAGAGCGGTAGTGGCAAATCAACCGCGCTGCGGATCCTCGCCGGTCTGGACCGGGACCACCACGGGCAGGTGGTGATAGACGGCGCTCCCGCCGTGGTCTTCCAGGACTCACGCCTGCTGCCGTGGCGGACCGTCGCCGCGAACGTGCGGCACGGGCTCAACCGCGTGGAGGTCGACCGCGAGGAGAAGTCCGCCAGGGTGCCGCAGATCCTCGCCGAGGTCGGTCTCGGCGGCCGCGAGGACGCGTACCCCGGTGAACTGTCCGGCGGGCAGGCGCAGCGGACCTCGCTGGCCCGAGCCCTGGTCGCCGAACCCTCGCTCCTTCTCCTCGACGAGCCGTTCGGCGCCCTCGACGCGCTGACCCGACGCACGATGCACAGGCTCCTGCTGAGGCTCTGGGAGCACCACGGATTCGGTGTTCTCCTGGTGACCCACGACGTCGACGAGGCGGTCGCACTCGCGGACCGCGTCCACGTCCTGGACGGCGGCGCGGTCGCGCACACCGAGACCATCGACACCCCCCGCGGCGGCCGGGACACCACCCGTCACCGCCGCTCGCTCCTCGACGCGTTGGGCGTCGGGCACACGGAAGAGGATTACGCGATATGACCACCACCCCCACCCGCGGCCGGCCCGCCGTGTTCGCCCTGGCACTGGCTCTACTGCTCTCGGTCGCCGGGTGCGCGACCCGGGACTCCGAGGCCGCGGCGCCGGCCCCGGAGAGGGTCGCGGTCTCCGACCTGTCCGACGTCGTCCTCAAGGTGGGAGACCAGAAGGGGGGCACCCAGGCGATCCTCTCCGCTGCCGGTCAGCTGGACGATCTGCCCTACGAGGTCGAGTTCTCCACCTTCACGTCCGGTCCGCCGCAGGTCGAGGCGCTCAACGCGGGCCGGATAGACGTGGCCGTCACCGGCAACACCCCACCGGTGTTCGGCGCGGCGGCCGGTGCGCGGGTGTCCGTCGTCTCGGCCTACGCCAACCGGGGAGAGGGCGATCAGATCCTGGTGCGCCCGGACTCCGAGGTGCAGACGGTGGCCGACCTGGCGGGTCGTAAGGTGCTCGTGGCCAAGGGCACCTCGGCGCACGGCCACCTGCTGCTGCAGCTCCGCAGGGCCGGGGTGGATCCCGGGACCGTCGAGTTCGTCTTCCTCCAACCCGCCGAGGCGGGTTCGGCTTTCGCGCGCGGTGATGCCGATGCGTGGGCGATCTGGGATCCGTACACGGCGATCGCGCAGACGACGTCCGCGACGAGGACCCTCACCACCGCGGCGGAGGCCTCCAACGGGTTCTGGTTCGGTCTGGCCTCACACGACGCACTCGCGGACGCCCGCAGGCAGACGGCGATCGCCGATTTCCTCGTCCGCCTCGCCGAGGCCGGCACCTGGACCGTGGAGAACCCACAGGAATGGGCACGGTTCTACGGGGAGGCGGTGGATCTGACTCCGGAGGCGGCCGAGCTCTCGCAGGGTCGCAGCACCCGGCAGCCGGTGGCACTGGCGGACACGATCGCCCGCGAACAGGAGCTGGCGGACGTGTTCACCGAGGACGGGCAGATCGAGTCCGTGGACATCGGGGAGCTCGTCGACGACAGGTTCGCCGACGATCTCGCCCCGGTCGTGGGGCCGCTGGCCTGAGCTGCTCCGGTCGGGCCCCCGCGCGATGGCGAACGGCTACTGCGCCCCACCGGCGGCGAGACCGGGTGCGGTGGGGCGCCGGGGTCAGGCGGAGGGCTTGACGTCCATCACGACGTCGAACTCCAGCAGGTTCGCGCCCTCGGCGACGGGCTTGCCGTGTTGGCCGGCGTGCGCGGAGCGGGCGTCGCCGTCGCGCCACGCGGCGAACGACTCCTCGTCCTCCCAGGTGGTGACCACGAAGTAGCGGGTCTCGCCGCCGGTGGGGCGCAGTAGCTGGAAACCGAGGAACCCGGGCGAGTTCTCGACGGTGTGCGCCCGCTCCGAGAAGCGGCGCTCCAGCTCGGCACCGGCCTGCGGCGGAACGTTCAGGGCATTGATTTTCACGACGGCCATGAGGCGAGCCTACCCACGCCTCAGGGCAGTGAGTAGAGCTCGCCGACGCGGACGACGAGCCCGTCGGTGAGCAGCGAGTCCAGTGCCCGGTCGCGTTGGGTCGAGTCGGGCCACACCGCGTCGAGGGCGCTGCGCGTGGCGGCACCGTCGCCGTCGCGCAGCACGTCGAGGAGCAGCCCGCGCACCTGCCGGTCGGTCCCGGCGAACGTCTGCACCTTGCGTCGCGGGCCGTCCCATTCCGGCCGGCCGGCCGCCACCCACGCGCAGGTGGGCGCTAGCGGGCAGTCGTCGCAGCGTGGGTTCCTGGCCGTGCAGACGAGTGCGCCGAGTTCCATGACCGCCACGGAGAACGCCACGGCCTGGTCCCGGTCGTCCGGCAGCAGGGCGTCGACCGCGGCCAGGTCGCGCCGGGTCGACGGGGGACCGGCCTCGGCGGCGCCGCCCACGGCCCGCGCGACGACCCGCCGGACGTTGGTGTCGACGACGGGGACGCGGTGTCCGTACGCGAAGCAGGCGACCGCGCGAGCCGTGTAGTCCCCGACGCCCGGCAGTGCGAGGAGTTGATCGACGTCGTGCGGTACCCGACCACCGTGGAGGTCGACGACGGCGAGGGCGCACTCGCGGAGCCGCAGCGCGCGGCGTGGATAGCCGAGTTTGCCCCACATGCGGATCACGTCGGCCGGGGCGGCGGCGGCGAGTTCGGCGGGGCCGGGCCAGCGGTCGAGCCAGGCCCGCCAGACGGGCTCGACCCGGGCAACGGGGGTCTGCTGGCTCATGACCTCGCAGAGCAGGATCTCCCATGCGCCGACCCCGTCACCGCGCCACGGCAGCGGGCGGCCGACGCGGTCGAACCAGGAGAGGAGCGCGGGTGTGTCGAGGGAGGTCAACGTCGGTCTTCCGGGGTCGGCGGTGCACAATATGAGCCATGCCTCATACCAACCCGATCAGCGCATGGGCCTCGCTCCGCGACGGCAACCACCGCTTCGTCGATTGCGAGATGCGTCATCCCAGCCAGAATACCCAGCGACGTGAGCAGCTCGTCGCCGCGCAGCACCCCAAGGCGGTCCTGTTCGGGTGCTCGGACTCCCGGGTGGCGGCGGAGATCATCTTCGACCAGGGGCTCGGTGACCTCTTCGTCATCCGCACGGCCGGTCACATCATCGACACCGCCGTGCTCGGGTCGATCGAGTACGCCGTCCACGTGCTGGACACTCCGCTGATCGTGGTCCTCGGTCACGACAGCTGCGGCGCGGTCAAGGCGACCGTGGACGCGCTGGCGACCGGTGAGATCCCGCCGGGCTTCCTGCGCGACGTGGTGGAGAAGGTGTCGCCGTCGATCCTCAACGGGCGTCGCGAGGGGCTCAGCAGTATCGACGACTTCGAGGCGCGCCACGTGCTCGAGACGGGTGAGCTGCTCGAGCAGCGTTCCAAGATCATCAGCGAGCGGATCGCCAACGGCGAACTCGCGATCGTCGGCGTGACCTACAAGCTCTCCGACGGCCGCGCCTACCTGCGCAGCGTCGTGGGCGAGGTCGAGGACGTCCCCCACGGCCCCGGTGAGGAGATGGTCGCGATCTGAGGGTCGCACCGTCTGAGGGCTGCACCGTCTGAGGGACACGCCGCGCCGGGGGGCCGGAGGGGCCCCCGCTCGGCTCTAGAATTGGTCCCGTGCAGGAACCCAACGGCCCCCTACCGCGCGAAGTCTATGTGCGTCGCCGCGTCGCCGCGGTCGTCGTCGCGGTCATCGCCGTCGTCGTGGTGGTGCTCGCGCTGTTCCTCGCCTCCCGGGACAGCGGGACCGATACGCAGGAGACCGCGGCGGGCGGCGAGAGCGGCACGTCCGAGGCCGCGGAGACCACGGAGACGTCCCCCACCGAGACCTCGTCGCGTGAGGACGGTGGCGCCTCGCGGGGCCGGTGCGCGGATGAGGATCTCCGCCTGGACGTGTGGCCGGCCGAGCCCAACGTGCCCGTGGGCTCCGACGTGCGCTTCTTCGTCAACATCATCAACGTCGCGGACACCACGTGCGACCGGGACCTGGCGGAGGCACCGCTGTCGTTCGAGGTCTACCGGCTCGACGACAACTCCAAGGTGTGGTCGAGCATCGACTGCACCACACCGCGCGACGAGGACGAGGTCGAACTGCGCCCCGAGGAACCGGAGCCGCGGCAGATCGACTGGACCGGCCGTCGTTCGGCCGAGGGGGCGTGTTCCGAGTCGGATCGCACGCAGGTCGAGGTCGGTGCCTACCAGGTGTACGCGCTGGTCGGTAACGTCTTCAGCCCGGCCGCGACCTTCAACGTGGTCGAGGCGCCCGAGTCCTGACCGGCCCCGGCGCCATTGCCCCCGGCGCCCTGGCCCCCGGCCTCGCCGCCAGCTGGTTTCTCAGCTACCCGGTGCCCAGACCGGTGAGGCGCTGCCGGACGTGGCGGGCCCACAGTGCGCCGACGCCCTCGACGTCGGCGAAGTCCGACTGCTCGGCCGCCAGCAGCGCGGGCACCGATCCGAAACGCTCCACCAACGCCGTGATCTGCACGGGCCGCAGACGCGGGATGTGTGCCAGCATGCGGTGTCCGCGGGCGGTGATGTGCTCGTCCAGGTCCTCGGGCTCGGCGGGTAACCCCAGGCACCGGGCGACCGGCGCGGGCAGGAGGAGGTCGGCGTCGGACAACGCGGCCAGCCGCTCGAGCCCGGAGGTGATCTGCTCCGGGGTCGGGATCGACCGCGCGTCGCCGTCGACGGGTCCCACCTGGAGGTGGTCGGCCACCAGGCCCCATAGTTCGTCGGGGGTGTCCGACAGCAGCTCCTCGAGTTGCAGGGTGGTCTGGCGGCCGTACTCGCCCATCTCCACCGTGAGCTCGGCGAGTTCGGCACCCAGGCGCTCGAGCCGGAGCAGGCGCTGGGCCATGGTGACGACGTCGCGGACCGAGGCGTACCCGCCCATCTCCGCACGGTCGAGTCGGGCCCGGGCGCGGGCGGTGCGGGCGCCGTGGCGCTCCATCGTGGCGACCGTCTGGTCGGCCCGGGCCAACAGGACCACCGGGTCGGCCAACACCCTGGCCAGACCGCCGGCGTAGACCGTCACCGTGGTCATCGACGCCGACACGGCCACGGTGGGGACGCCGGTGTGCATCGCGGTGCGTTCGGCCGCACGGTGACGGGTTCCGGTCTCGACGGCCGGGATCGACGGGTCGGGAACCAGGTGGACGTTGGCGCGGGTGATCCTGGATCCGTCGGTGGACAGCACGACGGCGCCGTCCATCTTGCTCAGTTCCCGGAGCCGGGCGGGCGCGAACTCGACGTCGAGGTCCACGCCGCCGTCGCAGATGGCCTGGACGGCGGGATCGTCCCCCAGGACCACGAGGCCCCCGGTTCCGCTACGGCGGATCCGGTCGAGCGCGTCACGCAGCGGGGTGCCCGGGGCGAGCCGTCGGAGGACGGCCCGCATCTCCGGGTCGACCGGTGAGCCGTCGGCCGAGCGGGCGGACAGGGCGGACGTGTCAGTGCTCCTCGGACTCGCCGACGTACTCCGCCGGACGGTCGTACTCGCCGGCCTCGAGGATCTCGCCCACGACGGCGGCCTCGGTCTCGATCCGGTCGCCGTTGGAGAAGGCCACGGTCGCGGGGACGGACACCCCGATGTCGAGGTCGTCGGCCGAGGGGAGCGTCGCGGTGGCCTGCTCGATGCAGACGCCCTCCTGCACGGGGGCGGGCCGGGCGTTCTCACGCGGGTCGACGACGACCGTGCAGCCGCGTGCCAGGGGCTGGGTCTCGCCGAGCTGGACCTGCGTCCCGTCGATCTCGACCCGGTCGATGGAGACAGGGTCGCCGAGGCCGTATCCGGTGTACGACGCGACGAACCCGACGCGGGCCTCGCCACCGTTCTCGGGGATGACGACCTGGAGGTCGTTGACGTGGAGATCGCCCGCCGAACCCCGCCCGCCGTCGACCGCGGCGACCTGGTTGGCCGTCTGGGAGACCTGGCCGGCACTGCAGGCCGACGCCCCGAGGGCGGCGCCCACGGCCAGGACTACGAGCGCGGTGCGGCGCAGGCCGGTGTTCGGTGAAGTCACGTCAGGCTCCTCGGGGATGGTCGTCTCTCAGGCCGGTCTCATCGTAGTCCACGGCCTGCGCTGACCGGCGTCAGAGTGGCCCCGTCGCACCCTCGGGAATCTTCCGTCAGCCCGCCGGAGGTTGCTGACCTGCGCAAACGGAAAACGCCTGCGCTGAGGGCGTGCTAAGATAGGGCGGTCGAAAGGGGAAAGCCACTCATGGAGTTCAAGGTCGGCGACACCGTCGTCTACCCGCATCACGGCGCTGCGACCATTCAGGCGATCGAGATGCGGACGGTCAAGGGCACCGAGAAGGAATACCTCGTCCTCAAGGTGTCACAGGGCGACCTCACGGTGAAGGTACCGGCCGAGAACGCCGAGTACGTGGGCGTGCGTGACGTGGTCGACCAGGCGGGCCTCGACAAGGTCTTCGAGGTCCTGCGCACCGAGCACGCGGAGGAGCCGACCAACTGGTCGCGTCGCTACAAGGCCAACGGTGAGAAGCTCGCCTCCGGCGACGTCAACAAGGTCGCCGAGGTCGTCCGCGACCTCTGGCGCCGCGATCTCGACCGCGGCCTGTCCGCGGGTGAGAAGCGCATGCTGGCCAAGGCCCGCCAGGTGCTCGTCGGTGAGCTCGCGCTCGCCGAGCGAGCCGACGAGGATCGCGCCGACGCACTGCTCGACGAGGTCCTGGGCTCCGCCGCACCGGCGTGACGCGACCTCGAGAGTGACCGGACACGTTCCAGACGGCCACCCCGCCCCCACGGGCCGGGTGGCCGCCGTCGTCCCCGCGGCGGGATCGGGCGTCCGGCTCGGCGCGGGACTGCCCAAGGCGTTCGTCGAACTGCACGGCCGGACCATGCTGGAGCGGGCCGTCGCCGGCCTGCTGGCCTCGGGAGCCGTCGACGACGTCGTGGTGGTGGTCCCGTCGGACCGCGTCGGACAGGCGGACTCGGTGCTCGCCCCGCTCCGGGACGACGACCACCTCGTCGTCGTCGCCACCGGCGGCCCGGAGCGCACCGACTCCGTGCGCAACGGACTCGCGGCGCTGACCGCCACCCACGGGGGGTCCGGCGCGGCGGTCTACGACGTCCTGCTGGTGCACGACGCGGCGCGGTGCCTCACCCCCGCCCCACCGATCCGCCGCGTCGTCGAGGCCGTGCGCTCCGGCGAGGTCGCGGCGGTGCCGGTCCTGCCCGTCATCGACACCGTCAAACAGGTCGACGCCGACGGCTACGTCGTGGGCACCCCCGACCGCTCCGCGCTGCGCGCCGTCCAGACACCCCAGGGGTTCGCCCCCGACGTCCTGCTCGCCGCCTACGACGCGGCCGGGGACGTGGCCACCGACGACGCCGGTCTGGTCGAGCGACTCGGACAGCGGATCGCGACCGTGGAGGGTGACCTGCTCGCGTTCAAGATCACCACCGCGGCCGACCACGCCCGCGCACTGACCGAACTCGCCCCATCACGTCCCGGCGCCGCGCACCCGGCGACCGCGGGCCGCACCCAGGAGGACCCGTGACCGGACCCGTCATCCCCCGCGTGGGGATCGGCACCGACGCCCACCGCGTGGAGCCCGGCAAGCCCTGCATGATGGCGTGCCTGCACTTCCCGGACGACCACGGGTGCGAGGGACACTCCGACGGCGACGTCGTGGCGCACTCCCTGGTCGACGCGCTGCTCTCGGCCGCCGGGCTGGGCGACCTCGGGTCCCTCGTGGGCACCGGCCGACCCGAGTACGACGACGTCTCCGGTGAGCGCCTCCTCCGGGAGGCGGTGGCCGAACTCGCCGAGCACGGGTGGGCGATCGGCAACGCCGCCGTGCAGATGGTGGGCAACCGCCCCAAGATGGGCCCGCGTCGCGTCGAGGCGGAGCGGAGACTGTCCGAGATCGTCGGCGCCCCGGTCTCCGTGTCCGCCACCACCACCGACGGCATGGGCTTCACCGGCCGGGGCGAGGGGGTCTCCGCCGTGGCCACCGCACTGGTGTACCGGGCCTGAGGGGCCGACACCGGTAGACTCGGCACCCGTGACGCTCCATCTGTACGACACCGCGACCCGCTCCCCGAGGGAGTTCACCCCCGTCAGGGAAGGTCACGCGTCCGTCTATCTCTGTGGAGCCACCCCCCAGGCGGTGCCGCACATCGGCCACGTCCGCTCCGGCGTCGCGTTCGACGTGCTGCGCCGCTGGCTGATCGCGAGCGGCTACGACGTGGCGTTCGTCCGGAACGTGACCGACATCGACGACAAGATCCTCACCAAGGCCGCCGAGAACGGCCGACCGTGGTGGGAGTGGGCCGCCACCCACGAGCGCGAGTTCACCCGGGCCTACGACGCGCTCGGCGTGCTGCCCCCGTCCACCGAACCGCGGGCGACCGGGCACATGACCCAGATGATCGCCTACATGGAGCGGCTCATCGAGCGCGGCTTCGCGTACCCGGCCGAGGGCAGCGTCTACTTCGACGTCGCCGCCTGGTCGGCTGCGCCCGAGGGCGACTACGGGCACCTGTCCGGCCACCGGCTCGACGAGGTGGACCAGGGAGAGGCAGCGGATCTGCGCGGCAAGCGCGACCCGCGGGACTTCGCCCTGTGGAAGGCCGCCAAGCCCGGCGAGCCCAGTTGGCCGACCCCGTGGGGCGACGGCCGGCCCGGCTGGCACCTCGAGTGCTCGGCCATGGCCACGTGGTACCTCGGGGGCACCTTCGACATCCACGGCGGCGGACTGGACCTGCAGTTCCCGCACCACGAGAACGAGGCCGCCCAGTCCCACGCCGCCGGCGACGGGTTCGCCCGCTACTGGCTGCACAACGGCTGGGTCACCATGGCCGGCGAGAAGATGAGCAAATCGTTGGGCAACGTGCTCAGTGTGCCCAACATCCTCACCGCCGTCCGGCCGGTGGAACTGCGCTACTACCTCGGAAGTGCGCATTACCGGTCGATGCTGGAATACTCACCCGAGGCACTGCAGGAGGCGGCCGCGGCGTATCGCCGCATCGAAGCGCTCGTGCACCGGGTCAACGAGGCCGTCAGGTCGGGCGCGGGCCCGGAGGGCGATGTGCCGGTCGGCGAGTGGACCGGTGGATTCGCCGCCGCGATGGACGACGACCTCGGGGTCCCCGCCGCACTGGCGGAGATCCACGGCCGGGTCCGCGCGGGCAACACCGCGCTGTCGTCGGGCGATCTCGACGCGGCGCTCACGGCGGCCTCGTCCATCCGGGCGATGACCGCCGTGCTGGGCGTCGACCCGCTGGACCCGCAGTGGGCATCCGGCGGGGGCGGGGAGGACGCTGCGGCGACAGCGCTCGATCTCCTCGTGCGCGCAGAACTCGAGGCCCGCGCCGACGCGCGGGCGAACAAGGACTTCGCCACCGCCGACGCCATCCGTGACCGACTGGTCGCGGCGGGCATCGAGGTGGCCGACACCGCGGACGGCCAGAAGTGGTCGCTCGCCAACCGGAAGGACTGACATGGCGGGCAATTCGAGCCGGCGCGGAGCGATCCGCAAATCCGGCACAAAGAAGGGACAGGTCGTCGGCTCCGGCGGCCAGCGCCGCCGCGGGCTCGAGGCGCGCGGCGCCACCCCCAAGGCCGAGGACCGGACCTACCACCCCGCGCACCGCCGGGCCAAGGCCGCGTCGCGCAAGACGGAAGGCGCCCAGCAGCGGCGCCAGTACGCGCAGAAGAAGGCGGACGGTCCCGAGCTCGTGGTGGGCCGTAATCCGGTCGTGGAGTGCCTGCGCGCCGGTGTCCCGGCGACGGCGCTCTTCGTGGCCGTGGGGGCCGACAACGACGAGCGGCTCACCGAGGCCGTGCGGTTCGCGGCCGACAAGGGCATCTCGATCCTCGAGGTGCCCCGCCACGATCTCGACCGGATGACCTCAAACGGCATGCACCAGGGGATCGGCCTCCAGGTGCCGCCCTACGAGTACGCCGACCCGGACGACCTCATCGCCAGTGCGATGCACTCCTCGCAGCCGGCGCTGCTGGTGGCGCTCGACAACATCACCGACACGCGCAACCTCGGCGCCGTCATCCGCTCCGTCGCGGCCTTCGGTGGGCACGGTGTGCTCATCCCCGAGCGGCGCAGCGCGTCCATCACCGCGGTGGCCTGGCGCACGTCGGCCGGCGCCGCGGCCCGCCTGCCCGTGGCCAAGGCGACGAACCTCAACCGGACGCTGCTCGACTGGGCCAAGCAGGGCGCGCAGCTCGTCGGCCTCGACGCCGGTGGCGACGTCTCGCTGGACGACTACGACGGCACCGGACCCACGGTCATCGTCGTCGGTTCCGAGGGCAAGGGCCTGTCCCGTCTCGTCCGCGAGAACTGCGACTCGATCCTGTCCATCCCCATCGCCTCGAAGGTCGAGAGCCTCAACGCCTCCGTCGCGGCGGGTGTGGTGCTCTCGGAGTTCGCGCGGCAGCGGCGCGTCAAGCGCTGAGGCGGGTTCAGGCCCGCGGCCGGCGCGGGGAGCGGCACCGGTCGAACGCCGCCCGGGCGTACTCCCACGTCTCCATGCCGTAGTACAGGTGGCCGGCGATCATGTAGAGCGCGGCCAGCCGCTGATAGGTCCACGCCCGGTCGAGGAAGCTCTCGTCGACCCGGCCGGTGTAGCGGGCCAGCACGTCCTCCACGAAGCGCGGGCCGTACTCGTACAGCTCGGCGAAGTCGACGGCCGGGTCGCCCAGGCACATGTCGGTGAAGTCGATGAGGCCGAGACGACCGGATTCCGGGCCGGAGTCCGGCCCGCGGTCCCAGTACAGGTGCCGCACGTAGACGTCGTTGTGCAGCAGCACCCGGGGCAGGAGCGTGGACTGCAGCGCCGCGACCTCGTCGCAGATCTCGCGGGCCGTGCGCAACTCGTCCGGAGCGAGGACGTCGGGCATGTTGTTCTCGACGATGCCGCGGACGAAGTCCAGGTTCTCGGGCTGATAGGAGTGGGGCACCCGGTCGATCGGGGACACTGATGTGTCCTGGATGTGCAGCGCGGCCAACAGGGCGCCCAGCTGGGCGGCGAGTGTCGTCTTCTCGGTGGTGGGCAGGCTGCGGAACAGCTCCGGGGTGAGTCGCCGGCCGGCCACCAGCGGGTACCCGGCGAACCCGCCGTGCGTCGGCACGTGGGAGTAGCGGGGGAGCGCGGCGTCGACGCGTCCGGTCAGGTGCTCGAGTACCGCGATCTCGGTCGGCAGCTGCGCCATCGCCTGGTCGTCGGCGGGGAAGCGGAACACCAGCTCGCGGTGGCCGAGCGCGTCCGGGCCGGAGCACCCGCGGCAGATCACCACGACGTGGTCCCAGCCCTCGTCGATGCGCTCGGCGGACTCCCACGTCAGGGTGGGGTAGGCGGCCCGGATGGCGTCGAGTTCCGTGGCGTCGAGCTCGGGGGCACCGTCGTCCGCCCCGGCACCCACGTTCATCGCCGCACCGCGGCGACCGCGCGGCACGCCAGGTAGATGACGAACGAGATCGTGGTGACGAACACCGAGACCGGCACGCCGGGTGCGAGGGAGAGCAGCATCCCGCCGACGGCCGCGATCTCGGCGAACACGATCGTGAGCCCGATCGCCCGCAACGGGCTGGAGGTGACGGCGGCCGCGGCGGCGGCGGGCGTGATGAGCAGGGACAGGACCAACAGTGCGCCGACGACCTGCACGGCCTGTGCGGCGGCCAGGCCCACGAGCACGGCGAAGACCATGTTGATCATGCGCACCGGAACGCCCCGGGCCTCGGCGACCTCGGGATCGGCGGAGGAGAACACGAGCGGCCGGTACAGCGCGACCAGCGCGCCGCAGATGATGGCGGCGACCACGGCCATCTGCACGAGTCCGTGCTCGGAGACGCCGACGATCTGCCCGGTGAGCAGGGAGAAACTGGTGCCGGATCGGCCGGGGTAGAGATGGATGAACAGCACGGCCAGGCCGAGGCCGAACGCCAGCACCACGCCGATGGAGCTGTCGCGTTGGGACGCCCGGGAGCCCATCAGCCCGAACATCAGGGCGGCGATGACCGACCCGACGACCGCGCCGAGCCCCAGGTTCAGCCCGAACAGCAGCGCGGCGGCGGCACCGGTGAGGGCGAGCTCGCTGGCGCCGTGCACGGAGAACGACATCTGCCGCATCACGATGAACGGCCCGATCGCGCCGGCCAGCAGGCCGAGCAGCGCGATCGCGGCCAGGCCGAGGAGCACGAATTCCTGCTCCAGCAGGTACGCGGTGGTCTCGGTGTCGGCGATGGACCCGAGGATTTCGAGCAGTCGGTCCATCGTCAGGCTCCGTGTCCGTGGTCGTGGCCGCCTGCGGCGTCGTCGTGGTGGTGGTGCCCGCTCGACCAGGGTTCGGCGACGAGGTGCTGGGTGTCGCCCACCACGACGATCTGCCCGCGCACCCGCAGCACCTCGACGGGGGAGGAGTACAGGTCGGACATCACCTCGGTGGTGAACACCTCGTCCGGGGTGCCGATGCGGTGCCGTCCGTCCACCAGGTAGACGATCCGGTCGACCATCGGCAGCACCGGGTTGATCTCGTGGGTGACGAACACGACCGCGGTGTCGTGCTCGCGGCGCCGGTGGTCGAGCACCGAGGCGACGGTGCGCTGGCCGGTGAGGTCCAGGCTGAGCAGCGGTTCGTCGCAGAGCATGACGCACGGGTCGCACGCGATGGCCTGGGCGACCCGCACGCGTTGCTGTTCGCCACCGGACATCCGGCCGAGCGGTGTGTCGGCGAGCCTGCCGGCCTCGAGCCTGGCCAGGGCGTCGTCGACGATGCGCCGCTTGCCGGTGTGTCGGGACGGCCATCCGGGGCCCCAGCGGGTGCCGTCGATCCCCAGGGACACGAGGTCCCGTCCGCGCAGGGTGATGCCGGGGTCGAACGCGCGCTGTTGCGGCACGTAGCCGAGGTGGGTGCCGCGATCGCCGGGCGCGCGGCCGTCGACGAGGACCGTGCCGGAATCGGGCCGATGCTCGCCGAGCAGCACCTTGAGCAGGGTGGTCTTGCCGGCGCCGTTGGGTCCGAGCACGGCCACGAACTCGCCGGGGGCGATCTCCAGGTCGAGGTCGCGGATGAGGGTACGACCGCCGCGGGACACCGTCACGCCCTGCAGTGCGACGACCGGGCCGGGGCCGGGGGTGCCGCGGACGTGGCCCGCCCCGGGTTCAGTGGCCACCGTCGCCGACCGGGGTGGCGTCGGCCAGTGCGCCGGAGACGTCGTCGACGATCCCGGTCATCCAGCCGATGTAGTCGGAGCCCTCGGGGAGGGTTTCGGTGAGGTCGACGACGACGAGGTCGGCGTCCTCCGCCGCGCCGCGGACGCGGGCCGTCACGGAGGTCTCGGTCTGGGCGTTGAAGGCCAGGAACGCGACCCGTCGCTCGGCCATCAGGTCGAGCATGGCGGCGAGGTCGGCGGCGGACGGGTCGGTGTCGTCCTCGACGGAGGCGAGGAACCCGCGCGGCGTGAGGTCGGTCAGGTGCGCGGCCTCGAACAGGTGCGCGCCGACCCGCTCGGTCTGGGCGTAGGGGAAGTGTCCGCGGTCGTGGATCTCGTCGAGCCGGTCCTCGAGCGGTGTCAGCGCGTCGGCGAAGGCGCGGGCGTTGTCGCGGTACTGCTCGGCGTTCTCGGAGTCGAGCGTGGCCAGTTCCTCGGCCACCCGCTCGGCCACGGCCGCGGCGGTGGGCAGGCTGAACCACACGTGCTCGTTGCCGCCGTCCTCGTGGGCGTGCCCGCTGTGATCGTCGGCGGGCTCGGCCTCGTCGTGGCCGTCCGCACCGTGGCCGTCGTCGCTGTGGGTGTCGTCGCCGTGGGCGTGCCCGTCGACGGACTCGCCGGTGACCCTCTGGAACTCGTCGACCGCCCGCACCACGGGGACGTCCCCGGCGTTGCCCAGGGCGAGGTCGACGAAGCCGTCGTAGCCCGCGCCGTTGTAGACGACCAGGTCGGCGCCCGCGACCGCGGCGGCGTCGGCGGGGCTGGCCTCGTAGGAGTGAGGGTCGGCGGCCGGGTCCGAGATCACCGACTCCACCGTGGCGTTGTCGCCGGCGACCTGCTCGGCGATGTCGGCGTAGACGGTCGTCGAGGCCACGATGCTGGGGCTCTCCGTCGCCGCGCCGGCATCGCCGTCCGTGCCGCAGGCGGTGAGCGCGCCGCCGCCCAGGAGGGCGGCGGCGGCGAGGGCCAGCGCGCGGGGTGTGCGGGCGCTGGGTGTGCGGGCGTGGGGTGAGGACGACGTCACGAGCATCACTCTCGTAGTAATGGGAACCGTTGTCGTTAAGTGTAGAGCCGCGCCGCCGCCGGTGTGTGCATCCGGGGGTGTCAGGCCCGCAGTCGGGCGAGCGTGTCCAGCAGGTCGACGACGGCGGGGATGTCCGCGACCCGGTACGCGGCGGCCGTCTCCCCCTCACCGACCTTGACGCCCACGTCCTCCGGGCGGAGGCGGGCGAAGCCGCGCTCGTCGGTCACGTCGTCGCCGATGAACAGCGCCACCTCGGCCCCGGTCCGCTCGACCATCGTCTCGATGGCCGCCCCCTTGCTGGCCTCCCGCACGGCGATCTCCACGACGTTCTTGCCCTCGGTGACGAACACCCCGTCGAGCGCGGCGGGTCCGGCCATCGCCTCGGCCTGCGCGCGTTCGCGCTCCGCGGGGTCGGCCACCGGCCGGACGTGGAGGACGGCGGCCGTCGGTTTGGTCTCGACGTGGGCCCCGGGGGTGCGGGAGGCGATCTCCTCGAGGGCGGACCGCACCCGCGAGAGCAGCGCCACCTCGTCGTCGTCGAGGGGGGAGTCGAACCCGCCCTCCCACTCCGAGCCGTGGCTGCCCACCAGGACCACCGGCGCGCCGGCCCCGCTCACCTCGGCCAGTGCCGCGCGGTTGCGGCCGGACAGTAGCGCCACGGTCGTCCGGGGCAGCCGGGCCAGGCGCGCCAGCGCGGCGGTGGCGCCGGGGGCGGGCACGGCTCTGGTGGGGTCGTCGACGAACGGGGCGAGTGTGCCGTCGTAGTCGCACGCGACGACGAGGGTGGGGGCGTCGGCGGCGCGGCGCAGGGCCTCGGCCAGGTCGGGGGAGGGGGCGGCGGACGCGGCGTCGGAGCTCATGGCCCCAGCGTAGGAGTCGGAGCCGGGGACGGTGGGGCTCCCGGCCGGATCGGAGCCGCCCGCCGAGGTCGCTTGACGCGCGGGTGCCCGGCTGTAGGATTGTCGACAATCCGACGGAGGGTGAACGTATGACGACATCGATGAGCGCCCTGCAGCTGGCCGAGGCGTTCCGCAGCGGGGCCGTCTCGCCGGTCGACGCGGCCCGCGACGCACTCGGGGCGATCGAGCGGGTCGACGGCGGGATCAACGCCTTCTGCCACCTCGACCCCGAAGCGACCCTGGCGGCCGCACGCGAGGCCGAGGGCAGGTACCGCGACGGCGAACCGCTCAGCCCGATCGATGGCGTACCGACCTCGATCAAGGACATCTTCTACACCCGGGGGGTGCCCACCCTGCGGGGCTCTCGCCTGCTGGCGGACAAGGCCGACGCGGCCGACCCCGCCGCCTGGCCCGACGACGCCCCCGTCACCGCCGCCACCCTGGAGGCGGGGTGCGTGGTGATCGGCAAGACCACCACGCCCGAGTTCGCGTGGAAGGGCGTCACCGACAACACCCTCACCGGCATCACCCGCAACCCCCACGACCCGTCACTGACCCCCGGCGGTTCCAGCGGCGGGGCCGCGGCCGCGGTGGCGGCGGGCCTGGGTCAACTCGCACTGGGCACCGACGGCGGCGGATCAGTCCGGATCCCCGCCGCGTTCTGTGGGATCGTCGCGCTCAAACCCACCTACGGCGTCATCCCGATGTTCCCCTCGAGCCCCTTCGGCACCCTCGCCCACGCCGGTCCCATGACCCGTACCGTCGCCGACACCGCGGCCTTCATGGACGCCCTACTTCGCCCGGACCCGCGGGACTGGTCCGCCGTCCCCGCCCGGGCCACCACGCCCGGTCCCGGCGGCTACCTGGCCTCGGCCGCCGAGGGCGTGCGCGGCGACCGTCCGCTGGAGGGCCTGCGGGTCGCCTACAGCGCCACCCTGGGATTCGGGAGCAACGACGCCGACGTCGAGCGGGAGGTCACCCGCGCGGTGGGCCTTCTGGGGGCGCTCGGTGCCCACGTGGACGCCGTGGACCCGCCTGTGAGCGACCCCATCGACGCCTTCCACGTCCTGTGGTTCGCCGGGTTGGCGGCGGTGCTGGCCCCGCACGGACCGTCGGCGATCGACCGCGTGGATCCGAGGATGCGTGAGGCGCTCGGCCGCTACCACGACTATTCGGCCGCCGACTACCTCGACGCCGTGGCCGTGCGCATGGCGCTGGGCGCGACCATGGCCGACTTCCATCAGGACTACGACCTATTGGTCACGCCCACCACCCCGATCCCGGCTTTCGCCGCGGGTTCGGATGTGCCGCCCGGCTGGCACAGCCCCGATTGGACCTCGTGGACGCCGTACACCTACCCGTTCAACATGACGCAGCAACCGGCGCTGAGCATCCCCTGCGGGATCAGCGACGCCGGACTCCCGGTGGGGCTCCAGCTGGTCGGCGCACGGTTCGAAGACCGGCTGGTCATCCGGGCCGGCGCGGCGCTGGAGGCCGCACTGGGGTCCGCGCCGGGCGCCGCGTCGGGCGGGGTCGTCCCCGTCCCCCGGCTCCACGCCGACGCGTCGGGGGGCGACCGACCGTGACCGCCCTCGATCCGCCCGGCGGCCTCGGGCCCGTCGTGCAGGAGTCGACTCCCGCGCTCATCGCGCGGACCCTCCGCCGTGCCATCTCCGACGGGACGTTCGCGCCGGGCACGCAGCTGGGGGAGGCGGCGCTCGCCCGGTCGCTCGGTGTGAGCCGCGGGCCGCTGCGCGAGGCCATGCAGCGGCTCACCCAGGAGGGGCTGCTGGTCTCGCACCGCAACCGCGGCCTGTTCGTCGCCGACCTCACGGCCGACGCGGTGCGGGACATGTACCTGCTGCGCACGACAGTCGAGACGGCGGCGCTGGACAGGGTCTTCGAGTCCGGGTGGGCCGCCGGGACCGCCGACGCGCTCGACGCCGCCGTCGACGCGATGGCCGCCCTCTACGACGAACCCCGCTCCGCGGCGATGGTCGCGGCGGACCTGGACTTCCACCACGCCCTCGTCGAATCGGCCCGCAGCCCCCGGCTCTCGCGCGTCCACGAGACCGTTCTGGTCGAGACGAGCATGTGCCTACACGCCATGCGGAGCACGTATTCGGACGCGGAGTCCAGACTCGCCGAACACCGGGCGATCGCCGACGCGGTACGCGCCGTGGACCCCTCCCGGGCCCGGTCGCTGCTGGTCGACCACATGCGGGACGGGCACGCGCGGGTCCGGGCGGCCGGAGGTGACAGCTGAGCGCTCCATAACGGGCCGGTCACGCTTTGGTCCGTTAGCCACCAGCCGGTGAGGACACGGTCCTACGGTGCAAAGACCGTTAACTTCGGCCCACGAGAGGCACCGATGAGTACGAACATCTCACGACGTCAACTGTTCCGCGGCGCACTGGCACTGGGCGGGATGGTCGCGGTCGGCGGCTCCCTGACCGCCTGCTCCACCACCGAGCCCGGCGGGTCCGAGGCCGGCGGCGGAGGACTGCTCGAGCGGGCCAGGCAACAGGGCCTGCGCATCGCCATCGGCAACGAACCCCCCTACACCGAACTCGCGGCGGACGGCACCGTCACCGGGTGTGAGCCGGACGTCCTGCGCGCGGTGTGTCAGCGGATGGGAATCGAGAAGGTCGAGGGCATCGTCTCGGGCTACGACGCGATGATCCCGGGCCTCAAGGCCAACCGCTGGGACGCCATCGCCGCCGGTCTGTTCATGAAGCAGTCCCGCTGCCGCGAGGTCATCTACGCATCCCCTGTCATCGTCTCCACGGAGTCGTTCGGCGTCCGCCCGGGCAATCCCAAGGACGTGACGACGATCGCCGACGTGAAGGACCGCGATGACCTGCGGGTGGGCGTGGTCCCCGGCGGGTTCGAACAGGGGATCCTGGAGACCGCCGGTGTCGACCCGGCCCGGATCGTCAACGTCACCGACGCCCGCGGCGGTGCGGACGCGCTGGCCGCCGACCGGATCGACGCCTTCCTGCTCCCCACCCTGTCGCTGCGGGAACTGGACGGAGTGGAGGTCACCGACCCGATCGAGGACGCGCCCAGCACGGGCTCGTCGGCGGCCTTCCGGCCCGACGACCAGGACTTCCTCGACGCCTACAACGTCGAGCTCGAGGCATTCAAGGCCGAGCCGGAGTTCGCCGAGATCCTCGAGAAGTGGGGCTTCGATCCGACCGTCGTGGACGGGGTGACCACCGAGGAACTCTGCGCGGTCGACGGCTGACCAGAACCGATGGATGCCATAGCGGACTACCTCCCGCTTATCCGCCAGGGCTTCGTCACCACGGTCCAGGTGACGATCCTGGGCGCGGTGCTCGCGCTGGTCGTGGCCTTCGCCCTGGGATTGGCCAGGCTGTCCACCCATCGCTGGCTGCGCTGGCCGGCGGCGTGCATCGTGGAGTTCTTGCGCGGCACGTCGCTGGTCGTCCAGTTGTTCTGGCTGTTCTTCGCCCTACCGTTCTTCGGGCTCCAACTCACCGCCCTGTTCGCGGGGGTGCTGGCGTTGGGGCTGAACGAGGGGGCCTACGCCTCGGAGGTCGTCCGCGGATCGATCGCGTCCCGGCCCAGGGGACAGACCGAGGCCGCCATCGCGCTCAACATGACACCGGCGATGCGGATGCGCCGGATCCTCCTGCCGCAGTCGATCCCGGCGATGCTGCCGCCGATGGGCAACGTCATGGTCGACCTGCTCAAGAACAGTTCCCTGGTCTCGCTCGTCACCGTGGCGGACCTGACGTTCAACGCCGGGCTCATCCGGTCCTCCACCGGCGAGACCGCCCTCATCTACGGGATCATCCTCGTCCTGTACTTCCTGCTCTCGCTGGTGATCTCCGCGATCGTCGCGCTGCTCGAGCGGCGGTTCTCGCCGACCCGTGAACGACGGCCGCTGCTCACCGCCCTCACCGGCCGGATGCAGGGGGTGAGCTGATGATCTGGGACAACGCCTTCGCGATCAGCATCCTCCCGGATCTGCTGCGCGGCCTCGTCACGACTGTGCAGATCACGGTCGCCGGCATGGCGATCGCCGCCGTCCTGGGCCTGGTCGTGGCCGTGTTCCGGTACCTGCGGATCCCGGTGCTCTCACAGATCCTCGGGTTCCTCGTCTACTTCGTCCGGGGCACGCCGCTGCTGGTGCAGGCGTTCTTCGTGTTCTACGTGCTCCCCGAGTACGGCATCGCCATGAGTGCCCTGGTCACCGGCATCATCGTGATCGGCGTGAACTACAGCGCCTACACGGCCGAGGTGTACCGGTCCGGCATCGAGGGCATCCCGGTGGGACAGTGGGAGGCCTCGACCGCGCTCAACCTGCCCCGTGGCCGCACGTGGATCCGGATCGTGCTGCCCCAGGCCGTGCGCCGGGTCGTGCCGTTGCTCGGCAACTACCTCATCCAGATGTTCAAGGACTCGGCGATCCTGTCCGCGATCACCGTCTACGAGTTGATGTCCGTGGCCAAGGCGATCGGCCAGTCCGAGTTCCGCTACATCGAGCCCTTCACCATCGCGGCACTGCTGTTCCTCATCGTCAGCGTCCCGTGCACCCTCGTTCTGCGTCGATTGGAGACCCGCTATGGCACCGTCCACTGAGCTCGGAACGCCCGGGGAACCGATGGTCCGTTTCGAGAGGGTGAGCAAGAACTGGGGCGACAACCACGTCCTGCGAGAGCTCGACTTCTCCGTGAACAAGGGGGACAAGATCTCGATCATCGGCCCGTCGGGTTCGGGCAAGACCACGATCCTGCGCGTGCTGATGACCCTCGAGCACCCGACCTCCGGCCGCGTGCTGGTCGAGGGGGACGAGTTGTGGAACACGGACGACGCCCGCAAGCGTCCCCGTGAGACCAGGCGGATGCGGCAGATCCGCAGTCGGATCGGCATGGTCTTCCAGCAGTTCAACCTGTTCCCGCACATGACCGCGCTGGAGAACGTCATGGAGGCCCCCGTGCACGTCCTGGGGAAGGACAAGGGGACCGCCAGGCGGGAGGCGGAGGAACTGCTCGGGCTGGTGGGTCTGGCCGAGCACTCGTTCAAGAAGCCACCCCAGCTCTCCGGCGGCCAGCAGCAGCGCGTCGCGATCGCCCGGGCGATGGCGACCAAGCCGGACATCATGCTGTTCGACGAGCCCACCTCGGCCCTCGACCCGGAACTGGTCGGGGAGGTGCTCAAGGTCATCAGGGATCTGGCGAACGACTCCTCCATGACCATGCTCATGGTGACCCACGAGATGAACTTCGCCCGCGAGATCTCCGATCTGGTCGTGATGTTCGACCAAGGGGTCGCGGTGGAGGTGGCGCCGCCCGACCGGTTATTCGACGCCCCGGAGAACGAGCGGACGAAGCGTTTCCTCGGCGCGGTGCTCGGCTACTGACCGGTCAGCGGATGGGCTCCAGGCCGTTCGTCAGGGCCCACGCCACGGCCTGCGCCCGTGTCGTCACGCCGATCTTGCGATACGCGTCGCGGATGTAGGACTTCACGGTGTTGATCGACAGGTAGCAGGCCAGGGCGATCTCCTCATTGGACCGGCCGTGCGAGATCAGCGCGAGCATCTCCGCCTCCCGCGGGGACAGGCCGGCGTCGCCGGCAGGCCACGGGGAAGCGGGCCCGGAGTCCCCGTCGCCACCGATCACGGTGACGCACTCACCGGCCGCGATCCGCTCGATCCCGGTGACCAACGCGTCCCCGACCAGAGACTTGGCGAGGAATCCCCGGGCCCCGGCCGCCAACGCCTCGTCGACAGCCCGTGGATCGGTGATGAACGAGTAGACCGCCACCGCGCCGATCTGGGGGTCACGGGCCAACTCGGCGCACCGCTCCTTCCACCCGGGTCCGGAACCGAAGGTGTCGAACAGGGCGACGTCGACCGGCGTGGCCGCGTTGACGGCATCGGGACTCGGCACGACGAGCACCCGGTCGGCGTAGGGGCCCAGAAGAGCCTCCACGCCGGCGACGACCAGCGAGTAGTCGTTGACGACCGAGACACGGACCTGCATGAGAAAACCTTAGCAACAGAACCCATCCCACCCCGGGGGGTGTGCCGAATCACTCCCGGATTGTCAGAAGCTGGAACGGACGGTGGGGGGAAGATGCGACACAGCGTGATGACCAAGACCGACGAGCACTGGGCATGGGCCGACTCCGGGATGTGCCGAGAGATTCCTGACCTGTTCTACAACTCGGAGGACGAGGCCAAGTCGACGCGGCGCCGCAAGGAGGCCGCCGCCAAGGAACTCTGCGGGAAGTGCCCCGTGATCGACGCCTGCCTCCGGCACGCCATGGCCCAGCGCGAGCTGTACGGCGTGTGGGGTGGCCTGACCGAGGCCGAGCGGCACCGCCGCGCCGGCCGCGTCCGCACCGGCTAGACCTCACCGCCCGGTCTCAGCGCACGGGGATCGCGACCAGCTTGGTCTCGACGAACTCCTCGATCCCGCTGAGCCCGCCCTCGCGTCCCAGCCCGGACTGTTTGATGCCACCGAACGGGGCGGCGGGGTTGGACACGATCCCGGTGTTGATCCCCACCATCCCGGCCTGCAGCCGTTCGGACATGGTCATCGCGCGGTCCAGGTTCTCGGTCATCACGTAGGAGACCAGCCCGAACTCGGTGTCGTTGGCCATCTCCACCGCCTCGTCGTCGGAGTCGAAGGGGATCAGGGCGGCCACGGGGCCGAAGATCTCGGTCGACATCAACTCGGCGTCCGGGGTGACGCCGGTGAGCACGGTGGGCGGGTAGAAGTAGCCTGGTCCGTCGACCCGAGAGCCCCCGACCAGCACCTCGGCGCCGCGCTCCACGGCGTCGTCGACCAGGCCGACGACCTTGTCGACGGCCTTCTCCTCGACCAGCGGCCCCACGTCGGTGCCCTCGACGGCGCCGTCGCCCACGGTGAGGGCGGACATCCTCTCCGTCAAGCGCCGACCGAACTCGTCCAGCACCGAGCGGTGCACGAGGATCCGGTTGGCCGACGTGCAGGCCTCGCCCATGTTGCGCATCTTTGCGGCCATTGCGGCGGCGACCGCGGTGTCCATGTCCGCGTCGGAGCACACGATGAACGGTGCGTTCCCCCCGAGCTCCATGGAGGTGCGCAGCACACCACGCGCGCACTGCTCGAGGAGTGTGCGGCCGACCGCGGTGGATCCGGTGAAGGAGAGTTTGCGGGCGATCCCGGAGTCGATCCACGGTTCCACCACCCCGCCGGCGTCGGTCGTGCAGACCACGTTGAGCACGCCGTCCGGCAGGCCGGCCTCGCGCAGGAGGTCCACCACGTACAGCGAGGTCAGCGGCGTGAGATTGGCGGGCTTGAACACCATCGTGCAGCCGGCGGCGATGGCGGGTCCAATCTTGCGGGTGGCCATGGCCAGTGGGAAGTTCCACGGGGTGATGAGGATGCAGGGCCCGACCGGCTCGTGGGTGACCATGAGGCGGGTCTTGCCGTCGGGTGAGCGGCGGGCGTCACCGCGGATGCGGCAGGCCTCCTCGGAGAACCAGCGGAAGAACTCGGCACCGTAGGTCACCTCGCCGCGCGCCTCGGCCAGCGGCTTGCCCATCTCCGTGGTCATGAGCAGCGCCACCTCGTCGGCGCGCTCGACGATCAGCTCGTAGGCCCTGCGCAGGATCTCGGCCCGCTCGCGGGCGGGGACGGCCGCCCACGACGACTGCGTGCGGCCCGCGGCCTCGATCGCCGCGGTGGCCTCCATGGCCCCGCCGTCGGCGAGGGTCGCGATCACCTCACCGGTGGCGGGGTTGACCACGTCGAAGGTGGCGCCGGAGGCGGCGTCGCGCCAGGCCCCGTCGACGTGGACGCCGGTGCCGAGGGAGTCGATGATGTCGGCTGCGGAGCGGGTCATGTTGGCCTCCTGATGGGACGGGGGTCGGGGTCGAGCAGTTCGAACAGGTGGTGGCCGGTGCGGCCGGGTCCGGTGGTGGGGTCGACGGCGCCGAGGTGATCGACCTGGGTGGCGCACGAGAAGCCGTCGGTGAGGACGGGGGCGTCGGTGTCGGCGCGCAGGGCGGGCGCGAGCGCGAGTTCGGCCACGGCCGCGGTGACGGACTCGTGGCCCGCGGTGAATCCGAAGTCGCCGGCCACGCCGCAGCAGCCGGTCGCCTCGCGGACCGATCCCACGCCGAGCGCGGTGAGCGTCGCGCGTTGGACGCGGTTGCCGAAGGTCGCGTACTCGTGGCAGTGGGTCTGCACGGTGACGCGGTCCGGGGGCGCTCCACCGGGCCACGCCGGCGCGCGGCCGTCGGCGGCGAGCCGGCCCAGGTGGTCGGCCGCGGACCTGACGCGGGCGGCGACGCGGCGGGCGGCGTCCGCGTCGGGGGTGTCGGCGAGCAGGCGGGGGAGGTCCTCGCGGAGGGTGGCGGCGCAGGAGGGTTCGACGACGACAACGGGGACCTCCTGCCCACCCGGCCCGCGGATCGCGTCGAGGCGGCGCGCGGTCGAGGTCATGGTGCGGCGCGCGGCGTCGAGTCGGCCGGTCGTGACATGGGTCAACCCGCAGCACTGGTCGGCCGTGCAGGCCACGGAGGTGTGCGCGCCGCCCAGGACGCGGGCGGCGGCGCCGGCGACCGCGGGGCGCAGGCCGCGGGTGAACGAATCGAGGAACAGCACGACGTCCGCGGAGGTGCGCCCCGGTCCGCGCACGCTCCACACGCTGTCCGGGACCCTGGCGAGCTCCTCCCGCAGCTGTCGTGCGGACGCGAAGCGCGGCAGGGTGCGGTCGGTGCTCAGCCCGCCCAGCCGCGCCGCGGTCCGACCGGCGCGGGTGCCCAGCAGCGCGTTGATCGGCCCGGCCGCGCGGACGGTCCCACGCAGCCACAGCGGCAGCAGGCCGAGGGAGTAGTGCGCCATCGGCCGCGGTCGACGCCGGTAGCGACTGTGCAGTGCCTCGGATTTGAAGGTGGCCATGTCGACACCGGTGGGGCAGTCCGAGGAACACGCCTTGCACGCCAGGCACAGCTCGAGTGACTCCTCCACGGCCGGGGCGTCGATCGGCAGGGTCCCGCGGACCACCTCCTGCAGGACGCGGGACCGGCCGCGGGTGGAGTCCTTCTCGTCCCCGGTGGCGCGGAAGGACGGGCACATCACACCGCCGGAGGTGGTGCGGCAGCGGCCGACGCCGATGCAGGCCTGCACCGGGTGTGCGCCGTCGGGGGAGATGGCGGTGCCGAGGAGGTCGCGGCCGCGGTGGCCGGGCCCGGTGGGGGAGATGTCCGCAAGTGCGAGGTCGGCGTCGAACGGACGGGTGCCGGTGAGCCCGCCGGGTGCGAGCAGCCCCGCGGGGTCCCAGATGCGGGCGAAGCGGTCGAAGGCGCCGATCATCTCGGGCGAGTACATCACCGGCAACAGCTCGGAGCGTGCGCGGCCGTCGCCGTGCTCGCCGGACAGCGATCCGCCGTGCCGCACGACGAGGTGGGCGGCGTCGGTGCAGAACGCCCGCATGACGGCCCGGCCGGCGTCCGAGCGCAGGTCGAAGCTGATGCGGATGTGCATACAGCCCGCGCCGAAGTGCCCGTACATGACGCCCGTGAGCTGGTGCCGGGCCAGCAGGTCGCGGAACTCGGCCAGGTAGTCGGCCAACCGATCGGGCGGTACCGCCGAGTCCTCCCACCCGGGCCAGGACTCTGTGGTGACGCCGGTGACGGGGTCGGTCAGCCGCGAGCTCAGCCCGGCGCCGTCCTCGCGCACCCGCCACAGGTCGGCGCGGGCCACCGGATCGGTCACGACGAGCACCTCGAGGGCGTGGCCGTCCCGTGTCAGCTCCTCGGCCAGTTCGGCCACCCGGGCGTCGAGCCCACGACCGCCGGCGCCGGCCTCATCGTCGTCGTCGCTCCCGTCGTCGTCGAGTTCCACGAACAGCCACGCGTGTCCGCGCGGCAGCTCGGCGACCGAGTCCGCGCCGCGGCGCTGCCGCATGGTCTCCACGATGACCTCGTCGATGCCCTCTACGGCCGTAGGGCGGTAGCGCAGGATCGCGGGGACGTCCCGCGCGGCGTCCACCACATCGGCGTATCCGACCACTGCCAGGCCGGTGCGCACGGAGCGGGGGACGGCCCGCATCGTGGCCGCGGTGACGACGGCGCACGTGCCCTCGGAGCCGACGAGCGCGCGGGCCACGTCGAAGCCGAACTCGGGGAGAAGATGTCGCAGGTGGTAGCCGGACACCTGGCGGGGGATGCGTCCGAGTTCGGTGCGGATCGCCGCGAGGTGGTCGGCGGCCAGGTCCCGCAGGTGGGTGGTGAGGTGCTCGGCGCGGGCGGTGGCGGCCGGGTCGGCCGGATCGGTGGCCTCGACGCCGGTGCGCGTGGCGGTGAGGCGCAGACCGTCGGCGGTGACGATCCGCAGTGCCTCGACGTGGTCGGCGGTCCGGCCGTGGCGCACCGAGTGGTTGCCGCAGGCGTCGTTGCCGATCGCGCCGCCCAGGCAGGCCCGGGACTGGCTCGACGGGTCCGGTGCGAAGGTCAGGCGGTCGCCGGTCGCGGTGTGGACGGCGGCGCGCAGGGCCGTGAGCACGATCCCGGCCTCGGCGGTGACGGTCCCCGCGGCCTCGTCCACGGCGAGCACCCGGGTCATGTGCCGGGACAGGTCGAGCACCAGCCCGGACCCGATCGCGTTGCCGGCCATCGACGTGCCGCCGCCGCGGGCGGTCGCGGGCACCCCGAGCCGGTGACACACGGCCAGGGCAGCGGCGACCTCGGCCTCCGACCGCGGGAACAGTACGGCGGCCGGCTCGACGCGGTAGTTGGAGGCGTCGTAGGAGTACTCCGCGATGCGACGGGCGTCGGCCTCGGGCGCCAGGCCCGCGTCCCGGAGTGCCCCCACCAGCGCCTCGGCTGTCCCCGTCCGCCCGGGGGCGGCGGGTGCGGCGCCGGAACTCACGCCGCCCCGTCGCACACCCGGTGCACGGCGCGGGCGAAACGCTCGACGCCGGTGTCGACCTCGTCGGCGGTCACCACCAGGGCGGGGATGAGGCGCACCACGGACCCGGTCGGGCCGCAGGTGAGGGTGAGCAGGTCCTCGTCGACGCACGCCTGCTGTACCGCTCCGGCCAGGCGGGCGGCCTCGCGTGCCCCGGCGCTGCCGGCGGGTGCGCGGGCGTCGCCGAACTCCACGCCCAGCATGAGCCCGGTCCCGCGGATGTCGCAGATCTCGCTCACGTCGCCGAGGGTACGCCGGAGCCCGTCGAGAAGCTGGGTTCCGCGGGCGGCGGCGTTGTCCACCAGACCCTCGCGCTCGACCACGCCGAGGGTCGCCACGCCGGCCGCCGCGGCGACCGCGTTGCCGCCGTAGGTGCCGCCCTGCGAGCCGGGCCAGGCCTTGGCCATGAGCCCCGAGGGCGCGGCGATCGCGGAGATGGGGAAGCCCGAGGCGATGCCCTTGGCCGTGATGATGATGTCCGGCACCAGCCCGTCGGTGTGCTGGTGGCCCCAGAACCGGCCGGTGCGCCCGATGCCGGCCTGGACCTCGTCGAGGACCAGGAGGGCACCTGCCGCGTCGGCCCGCTCGCGCAGGCCCTGAAGGTAGCGCGGGGGAGTGGCCATGTAGCCGCCGTCGCCCAGCACGGGTTCGATGAGGAAGGCCGCGATCTCGCGGGCGTCGACGCGGGTGGCCATGAGGTAGTCCAGCTCGGCCAGGGCGAAGTCCACGGCGTCGTCGGTGGTCCACCCGTGCCGCAGGGCGTGCGGGAACGGGGTCATCACCACGCCGCCCATCAGCGGGGAGAAGCCGGCGGAGAACCGGGTCCCGGCGGTGGTGAGGCTGGCCGCTGCGACGGTGCGACCGTGGAAGCCACCCTGGACGGTGACGATGTTCGGCCGACCCGTGGCCATCCGCGCCAACCGCACGGCGGCCTCGACCGCCTCGGAGCCGGAGTTGGCGTAGAAGACCGAGTCGATCCCGGCGGGCAGGTGCTCGCCGAGCTTCTCGGTGAGCTCGAGCAGCGGCTGGTGCATGACGGTCGTGTACTGGGCGTGGATGATCTTCCCGCACTGCTCGCGTGCCGCGGCGACCACGTCGGGGTGGCAGTGGCCGGTGCTGGTCACGCCGATGCCGGTCGTGAAGTCCAGGTAGTCGCGGCCGTCGGTGCCGTGGATCCACGAGCCGAGCGCGTGGTCCACCACGACGGGCGTGGCCTGCTTGAGATGGGGCGACAGGTGCGCGGTCATGGTGCCAGTGTGTGGCGCACCCCGGCAGATTGTCAACAATCCGACGATCCTGGTTTCCGGGAGGGTCGGCGCGTTACGGTGGGGCCATGACGCAGCCGCACCGTGACCCGGACAACCGCGACCCGGGCGCCCGGCCGACCGTCGTCCTCCTCACCGCGGACGGCGTGGAGCCGCCCACCACCCTCGCGCGGATCCGCGAGCTCGCCGAGGTCCGGGAGTGCACCGCGGACACGCTCGCCGACGCGCTCCCCGGGGCCGAGATCCTGTTGGTGTGGGACATCTTCTCCGACGCCCTGGCCGCCGCCTGGCACGCCGCCGACGCGCTGCGCTGGGTGCACGTGGCCGCCGCCGGGGTCGACAAACTGCTGTTCGACGAGCTGCGCGAGTCGGAGGTGCTGGTCACCAACGCCCGCGGAGTGTTCGATGGGCCCATCGCCGAGTACGTCCTGGCCTGCGTCCTCGCCCACGACAAACGGCTGCACGAGACCGAGACGCTGCAGCGCGCGGGCCGGTGGCACCACCGCGAGACCACCCGGGTGGCCGGCCGGCGGGCCCTCGTGGTGGGCACCGGCGGGATCGGACGGGCCACCGCGCGTCTGCTGCGGGCGGTCGGGCTCGACGTCAGCGGGGCGGGACGTCGACCACGCGACGACGACGAGGACTTCGGTCGCGTCCTGGATTCCGCGAGCCTGGTAGAGCATCTGGGCGACGTGGACCACCTCGTCATGGTGGCGCCGCTGACCGACGC
The DNA here is from genome assembly GCF_057773085.1 of Dietzia sp. IBK-p2-16D. Lineage (NCBI taxonomy): Bacteria > Bacillati > Actinomycetota > Actinomycetes > Mycobacteriales > Dietziaceae > Dietzia > Dietzia sp. IBK-p2-16D. The sequence goes on from NZ_JBYMTL010000005.1 coordinate 138,291, forward strand.
CACCCGGGGGATGCTCGGCCCCGCGGAACTGGCAGCCCTTCCCGACGGCGCCCACGTGGTGAACGTCGGTCGCGGGGAACTCGTCGATCAGGACGCCCTGGTGCGCGAGATCGGGACGGGCAGACTCTCGGCGCATCTGGACGTCCTCGTCGTCGAACCCCTCCCGGACGGCGACCCGCTCTGGACCCTCGAGGGCGCGCACATCAGTCCCCACATGTCCGGCGACGTGGTGGGGTGGCGGGACACCCTCTCCGGGCAGTTCCTCGACCACCTGCGCACCTGGACGGGCGGCGGGACCCCCGGCCCGAGTGTGGACAAGAGTCGAGGATACGTCAGCGGCTGAGTGGTTGTCCGCGGTCGCGGACGCGGATACGGTCGGCGCCGCGAGGGGCGGCACCCCTCGCTTTCCCGAGTCAGCCGGGGTTGTCAGGCTGAGGAGAGAAAGGAATCGTCGTGACCATTGCCCTAGATGACTACCGGACCCGCGTGAGCGGGCGACCCGAGATCGTCGAGCGCCGGGACCCCGCCGCGTGGGGAGACGTCTCGGATCCCGAGGTCGAGCAGTTCGCCGAGCGCGGGTACATCCAGCGCGAGGGCGCCCTGGACGAACGGCGGATCGATGCCTGTCTGGCCGAGATCGACCGCATCGGATCGGATCCGCAGATGGCCGGAGACCCCCGGATCATCCGCGAGTCCGGCAGTGAGGCCGTCCGCTCCATCTTCGACGTCCACGCCCTGAGCGACGTGGTGTGGGAGGCGGTCGAGCAGTCCGGCGCGATCGAGCTGGCGCGGGAGATCCTCGGGTCGGACGTCTACGTCCACCAGAGCCGGCTCAACTACAAGCCGGGTTTCGCCGGCGGCGCGTTCTACTGGCACTCGGACTTCGAGACCTGGCACGCCGAGGACGGTATGCCCCGGCCGCGGGCCTGCAGCGCGTCGCTCGCGCTGACGCCCAACGAGACCTACAACGGCCCGCTGATGATCATGCCGGGCACGCACAAGTACTACGTGCAGTGCGCGGGTGAGACGCCGGAGGACTACTACAAGGAATCGCTCGTCACCACGGCGCCGAGGATCGGCGTGCCGTCCGAGGAGCACATCGCCGAGATGTACGAGCGTCACGGACTCGACGTGCTCACCGGCGGGGCGGGCTCGATGACGATGTTCGACTGCAACGCCCTGCACGCCTCGGGCGGCAACATCACACCGCTCCCGCGGGCGAACGTGTTCATCGTCTTCAACAGCGTCGAGAACGAGCTGACCGAGCCGTTCGCGGGCACCCCGCCGCGGCCGGACTTCCTCGCGCGCCGTCCCTGAACCCGGCACCGTCCCTGAAGCCGGCAGCGGGGCCGCCCGTCAGGTGGGGTCCAGGCCCACCTCACGGGCGGCGTCGGTGAAGGCCTCCACGAACGCCCGGAGCGGTCGCCGGCGCGCATCGCGTCGGCGGTAGGTGATCGCCACCGTCCTCGACAGGCTCTCGGTCAGCGGGAGCGCCTCCACGTCCGACGGGAACGTGCTCAGGCCCAGGTCGGAGGCCAGCGTCACACCGAGTCCCGCCGCGACCAGGGCCAACGCCGTGGACTGCTCGCCGGCCTCGTGCCGGACGTCGGGGTCGAAGCCCGCCTCGCGGCACGCGATCCGCACCGCTCGGCCGAAGTGCGAACGCGGGTGGGCGAGCACCCAGGGGGCCGCCGCGAGGTCGCTCAGGGACACGGTCTCGGAGTCCACCGAGCCGCGGGGCACCACGGCGTGCAGCGACTCCCGCGCGATCGGCACCCGCACCAGGTCGGGGACGTCCGCCATCGCGTAGCTGGAGTAGTCCAGGACGAACGACAGGTCGAGCGATCCGTCCCGGACCGCGCCGGTCGTGTCCTCCGGGGCGAGCTCCCGGGTCCGCACCACGATTCCCGGGTGGTCCCGGGACAGGATCCGGATCCCGGTGGGCAGCAGCGTGGACGCCACCGACGCCCACACCCCGGCCGTGAGTGTCGTGCCGACGCCCGCGCGGGCCGACTCCATCGCGTGGCCGGCGTCCTCCACGGCGGTGAGGATCGTCCGCGCGTGCCCGGCCAACACGAGCCCCGCCTCGGTCAGGGCGAGCCCGCGGCCCCGCTTCTCGAACAAGGGGGTCCCGGCCTCGCGTTCGAGCAGCGAGAGCTGCTGGGACACGGCCGAGACGGTGTAGCCCAGAGCGGCCGCGACCGCGGTGACGGTGCCCCGGCGCTCCAGCTCGTGGAGCAGCCGCAGTCGGTGCAGTGACGGCTCCATGCCCCGAGCGTAGGAGGGTGCGGGCGCACCGTGCAGGAAAAGTGAACGGTCGGGTCCACCAAGTCTCGCTGGACCCCGGGGGGGACGGCTCCCATGCTGGAGACACCCCCGCCGGACCAGCCGGCGGACGAGGTCGCCGAGGAGGCGAGCACCATGACGTCCATCGAGATCCCGGGCACCGCCGGCCACACCGGAACGGTCCCCCAGGCCGTGCCCGCCGCACACACCGCACCCCCCGCCCCCGCGGCGCCGGGGGCGGGTACCCGATCGAACCGCGAGCCCTATCTGCGGCTCCACTGGGAGGACGACGAGACCGCGGCACGCGGATACCTCGTGGTCGACACCCTCGTCGGTGGCCTGGCCACCGGAGGCACCCGCATGCGCGCCGGGTGCACCCTCCGCGAGGTCGAGGACCTCGCCCGTGGCATGACCAGGAAGACGGCGGCGTTCGACCTGCCCGTCGGCGGGGCCAAGGGCGGCATCGACTTCGATCCCAAGGACCCCCGGGCGGTGGACGTACTGGGCCGGTTCTGCGAGGCCATGCGGCCGTTCCTCGACCGGCACTGGGTCACCGCGGAGGACCTGGGCGTACCGCAGCACCTGATCGACGAGGTGTTCTCGCGACTGGGGATGCGGCAGTCCTACCATGCGGCGATCGAACGGTCGGTCGACCCCGCCGCCACCGCCGACAGGATCCTTCGTGGGTTGAACGCCGAGGTCCCGGGCGGGTTGCTGGGAGATGTGATCGGTGGATACGGGGTCGCGCAGGCCTGCCTGGCGGCGGCGTACGTCCGCGGGTGGGACACGGAACGCACCTCGGTGGCCGTCCAGGGCGTGGGCACGATGGGCGGCGGCGCCGCGTGGTACCTGCACGAGGCGGGGATGCGCGTGGTCGCGCTGGCCGACGCCGCCGGCGCCCTCTACGACCCGGCGGGGCTCGACGTCCCGGCGCTGTTGGCGACCCGCGACCGGTTCGGGGAGATCGACCGCTCGGCCGTCCCCGCCCGCGTGCAACTGCTCGACCGGGACCGGATCCTCGGCATGGACGTCGACGTCCTCGTGCCGGCCGCGGTCTCGTACGCGATCACCGCCGACAACTGCGGCGAGGTCACGGCACCGATCGTGGTCGAGGCCGCCAACGCCGCCACCACGGCCGACGCGGAACTCGACCTCACGGCCCGTGGGATCGCGGTGCTGCCGGACTTCATCGCCAACGCCGGGGCGGTCGCCTGGGCGTGGTGGCTGATCCTCGGAGAGGTCGACGAGCAGCCCGAGAGTTCGTTCCTGCGTCTGGGCCGGGAGATGACCGCCAAGGTCGCGGACCTGCTCACCGACTGGACCCCGTCCGACGGGCCACTGCGGTGGTCGGCCGACGTCTCCGGCACGGTCCGCACGGTGCCGCCGGTCGTCGTGCCCTGACCGCCCCTACGCAACCGCCCGGGCCCGTCGCCCCTCGACATGGCGTCTCGCGTGCCCCGATGGGCAGGCGAGACGCCATCTACGGGAGCGGCGGCCGTCTTGGCGGTCAGGCGCGGGAGCGGGACGCCAGCCGCGGGAGCGGTTGCGGTGCCGATCTGGGCGGGCGGTCAGTCGGTGTCGGGCTCCCCGGCCGGTGCGCCGGGGTCGGAGCCGTGGCCGTTGCCGATCGCGGAGTGCATCCGCGCCCGGCGGGGGGAGTCGTCGCTGCCGAGCAGCAGATCGATGGTCAGGCCGAGCCGGGTGGCGACCTCGGCGGCCGACGACCTGCGGGTCAGCCACGACACGAGGTTCGACATCCACACGTCGGAGACGACCCGGGCGATGGAGAGCTGTACCTCGTCCGGCGTGCCCTGGGCCATGGCCCGCGCGAGGATCCGGTCCATGTAGAAGCCGACCTCCTCGACCTCGGTGGCCACGGACGCGTCGGCGAACATGAACGCCCGCGTCATCGCCTCGGTGAGGTTGGGGTCGCGTTGCATGGACTTGGTGATCATCTCCACCACGACCTTCATCCGCTCCTGCGCGGTGTCGCCGGGCGGGGCCGACCGCTCGGTGCGCTGGTCGAGTCGGCGGAACTCGCGGGCCAGCGCGGACACCAGCAGGTGGACCTTCGACGGGAAGTACCGGTAGAGGGTTCCCACCGCGACCTCCGCCTTCTCGGCGACGGCGCGCATCTGCACCGCCTCGTACCCGCCCTTGGCGGCCAGGGCCAGCGTGGCGTCCAGGATCCGCCGCCGGCGCTCCCGTTGCGACGACGTGGTGGGTTCGTCGCTCCGGGGGACGGGATCCGAGGCGGCGGCGGAACCGGACTCGGCTGAGCTCTTGGTCATGGAAGCGAACCTTCTGCGCTGGTCGGAGCGGAACCGCGGGACTCTCCGGCGGTCTGGTGCGGGACCCGGGTGTGCGTGGAGGTCCCTGCTGGTGCATTCTAGAACACGTTACTTAGAACACGTTCTACTATGGCGTGGAGTGCGCGGGTCAGCGGGTCCGCGCCGGGTATGCACCCCGCCCGAGTCGAGGAGCCCAGCAGTGAGTATCGCCACCACCCCGGACCAGACCGAGATCCAGAACTCGATCAAGGCCTGGGCCAAATCCGCCGATCCCGTGGCCACCGTACGCGCTCAGGAAGATGATCCGGAAGCCTGGAAGGCGTTGTGGCCACAGCTCGCCGAGCTCGGGTTGTTCGGCGTCGCGATCGCCGAGGAGCACGGCGGGGCCGGAGCCGAGATCGTGGACCTCGCCTGCATGCTCGAGGAGGCCGCGGCGAAGATGGTGCCCGGCCCGGTGCTGTCCACCGCGCTGACCGGCGTGTTGGTCTCCCGCGCGGGCGGTGCCCTCGCCCGGTCGCTGGGGGAGACCCTCGCGGAGGGCGGGCTGCCGGTGGGCGTGTGCCTGGGCATCGGCACCGCGACCCTGGACGGGTCGGGTGCGGTCACGGGCGACCCCGGGGTCGCCTACGGCGGCACCCCCGGTGGTGGGTTGCTGCTGCCCGTCGAGATCGACGGCGTCACCCGATGGGCGCTGCTCGACGCGGACACGCCAGGGCTCAACGTCACCCCGGCGACCCCGTACGACATCTCGGCGTCGATCGGCCACGTCAGCCTGCAGGACGTGACGATCCCCGCCGACCGCGTCCTCGAGGGCGTCACCACCGAGCACGTCCACCAGTTGTTCGTCACCCTGGCCGCCGCCGAGGCCGCGGGCGTCGCCGACTACACGCTCGCCACCGCGGTCGACTACGCCAAGATCCGCGAGCAGTTCGGCCGGACCATCGGCTCGTTCCAGTCCATCAAGCACCTCGCCGCCGACATGCTCTGCCGCACCGAGCAGGTCCGCGCCCTGGCGTGGGACGCCGCCGCGGCCGCCGAGGACCTGCTCGCCGCGGACTCGGAGCTGCCCGTTGCCGCGTCGGTGGCCGGAGCCCTGGCCTTCGACAACGCCGTGCGCAACTCCCAGGACTGCATCCAGATCCTCGGCGGGATCGGCTTCACCTTCGAGCACGACGCCCACTTCTACATGCGGAGGGCGGGCGCGCTCCGCCAGGCGATCGGCGGATCGGCCCGGTGGCGGCGCTCGCTGGCCGAGCTCACCCTGGCCGGCAAGCGTCGCCACCTCGACATCGACCTGTCGGAGATCGAGGGCCTCGACGCCAAGCGGGAGGACATCCGCGCGTTGGTGGCGAAGGTCGCGGCGGTCGAGGGCGATGAGCGCAAGCGGGCCCTCGCCGACACGGGCCTGTTCATGCCCCACCTGCCGGAGCCGTGGGGCCTCGGCGCGAGCCCGGCCGTGCAGCTCCTCATCGACGAGGAGCTCGAGGCAGCCGGCGTGTCCCGCCACGACATCACCATCGGTGGCTGGGCGGTGCCGACCATCCTCCAGGCGGCCCCCGAGCACGCCGACCTGCTCGTGCGCGACACCATGGCCGGAAAGATCAGGTGGTGCCAGCTGTTCTCCGAGCCCGGCGCCGGCTCCGACCTGGCCGCCCTGCGCACCACCGCCGAGAAGGTCGACGGCGGCTGGAAGCTCAACGGACAGAAGGTGTGGACCTCCCTGGCCCGCGAGGCCGACTGGGCGATGTGCCTGGCCCGGACGGACAAGGACGCCCCCAAGCACAAGGGCATCACGTACTTCCTCGTGGACATGCGCTCCGAGGGCATCCGCACCCGGCCCCTGCGCGAGATCACCGGCGAGGCGCTGTTCAACGAGGTGTACCTCGAGGATCTCTTCGTCCCCGACGAGTTCCAGGTGGGCACCGTCAACGACGGGTGGAAGATCGCCCGCACCACCCTGGCCAACGAGCGCGTGGCCATGGGCGGAGGCTCGTCGCTCGGCGACGCGGCGGAGGAGATCATCGGGCTGATCAACGCCGCAGGTGTGGCCGACGACGCCCTCGTGCTGGACGAGTTCGGCAAGCACGTCGCCGACGGCGTCGTCGGCAACCTGCTCGACCTGCGCACCGCACTGCGCAGCCTCGCCGGCTCGGGCCCGGGCGCCGAGTCCTCGGTCCGCAAGATCGTGGGCGTGCGCCACCGCCAGGACATCGCCGAATTCGGCCTGCAGCTCACCGGCACCGGCGGCGTCGAGTTCACCGAGCAGGGCCGCAAGTTCCTCATGGTGCGTTGCCTGTCGATCGCCGGCGGCACCGAGCAGGTCCTGCTCAACGTGGTGGGCGAGCGCATCCTCGGCCTGCCCCGCGACTGACCCCGCACGACCCGGCCCGCCCCCTACCGACCGAACAGGACTGATCCCCCGTGGACTTCACCCGTACCGAGACCCAGGCCGCCGTCGCCGAGGCGGTCGCCGGCGCACTCTCGACGGCCGCCCCCGCCGAGGAACTGCTCACCGCGCTGCCCAGCAGGAGCGTCGACGACGCCGGATACGACGAGCGGCTGTGGGCGACGTTCGCCGAGTCGGGTCTGCTCTCCCTGGGCCTGCCCGCCGCGGTGGGGGGCGACGACCTCACGCCCGCCGACATCGCGGTGGTGCTCGAGGAGGTCGGCCGCGCCGGAGTGGTGATCCCTGTCCTGGAGACCCTGGGCTTCGGCGTGGCGCCGATCGTCGCGCTGGGCACCCCCGACCAGCAGGCCCGGCTTCTCGAGGGCATCGAGGACGGCCGCATCCTCACCGCCGCCGTCGCCGAGCCCGGACGCCCACTGCCGCTCGAGCCCACCGTGCGGCTCGACGGTGGGAAGCTCACCGGGACCGCCACGTCGGTGCGGTACGCGGCCCAGGCCCGTTCGGTCCTCGTGCCGGTGTCCACGTCCGAGGGCGCCGCACTCGTCGTCGTCGCCCCCGACGCCCCGGGCGTCACCCTGACGCCCACCCTCGGCTCCCTGGGGGTGCCCGAGTACGCGATGCGGTTCGAGGCCACCCCGGTCGACGACGACGACGTGCTGCGCGGCTCGGGAGCGGAGCCCGTTCTCGAGGTGTTCCGACGTCTCGTCCTGTCCGCCTGTATCGCGCACGGTGACGGTCTCGTCGCCGGCGCGCTGGACATGACGGCCGGCTACCTCAAGGACCGCCACCAGTTCGGCAAGCCGTTGGGGTCGTTCCAGGCGGTCCAGCAGGAGCTCGCGGACGTGTACATCGTCTCGAAGACGCTGCACGTGATCGCGCAGTCCGTGTCCTGGCGGATCTCGGAGGGGCTCGCCGGCTCCGGCGACCGCTACGAGACCGACCCGATGATCGGTGCCTACTGGCTGGCGGCCGAGGGCCCCCGCGCGGTCCAGATCCTGCACCACCTGCACGGCGGGGTGGGCGTGGACGTCACCTACCCGATGTTCCGGTACTCCTCGGCCGTCAAGGACCTGGCGCGGTTCGTCGGCGGCGCGCAGCTGCACCTGGACGTCCTCGGTGCCGCGGTCGCCGCGGACCCGGTCGACGGCATCGATACAGGCGGTGCGGCCGCCACCGACGCCGACGCCGCCGCCTCGGGGGACGGGGCGTTCATCGACCTCACCCCGGAGCAGCGCGCGCTGCAGGCCGAGCTGCGCGAGTACTTCTCGACGCTCATCTCGCCCGAGGAGGCGGCGGACATCGCCACGACCCGCCACGGCGACACCTACGCGGAGATCATCAAGCGCATGGGCCGGGACGGCTGGCTGGGCGTGGGCTGGCCGACCGAGTTCGGCGGCAAGGGCTTCGGCCACATCGAGCAGGCGATCTTCACCAACGAGGCCACGCGCGCGGACGTGCCGCTGCCGTCGGTGACGCTGCAGACCGTGGGCCCGACCCTGCAGAAGTACGGCAGCGAGGCGCAGAAGGCGAAGTTCCTGCCCGGCATCCTCGACGGGTCGATCCACTTCGCGATCGGCTACTCCGAGCCCGACGCCGGCACCGACCTGGCCGCCCTGCGCACCACCGCCAAGCGCGACGAGGCCACGGGCGACTGGATCATCAACGGTCAGAAGATGTGGACCACCGGCGGCCACCACGCCGACTACATCTGGCTGGCCGCCCGCACCGGCACCCCGGACTCGCGGCACCGCGGGCTGACCATCTTCATCGTCGACACCACTGACCCCGGTTTCTCCTTCACGCCGATCATCACCTGCGACGGTGCCCACCACGTCAACGCCACCTACTACTCGGACGTGCGCGTGCCGGCCGACATGGTGGTCGGCGAGGTCGACGGCGGCTGGAAGATGCTCACCACGCAGCTCAACCACGAGCGCGTCATGCTCGCGCCGTCCGGTCGCCCGGGCGGGTACTACGACGAGCTGGCCGCCTGGGCCCGCGGCACCGGCCCGGACGGGGTGCGGCACCTGGACCGTCCCGAGGTGCGGCGCGGACTGGCGGAGATCTTCGCGATCGTCCGGCTCAACGAGCTCCTCAACTGGCAGGTCTCCTCGACGGGCGACAACCCGTCGATGGGCGACTCGGCGGCGTCCAAGGTGTTCTCCACGGAGAAGATCCAGCACGTCGGCAGGATCGTCGAGGAGCTGCTCGGCCGCTTCGGCGACCCCACCGATCCCGACACCGCGGCGCTGCAGCGCTGGTTCGACATGATGAACAAGCGCAACGTGGTGATCACCTTCGGCGGCGGTGTCAACGAGGTCATGCGCGAGCTGACCTGCATGGGCGGCCTCGGCATGCCCCGCACCTCCCGCTGACCCGACCCCTGCCCACACGCCCACGAAAGAACGAGAAGGCACCCATGAGTGACGAGCAGGCCGCCCGTATCCTCGCCGCCGCCGAGGAGGTCCGCGCCTCCGGCGGCAGCGCGCGCCGCGCGGGCCGCGACCCCATCAACACGCCGATGATCCGCAACTGGACCGAGGCGATCGGGGACTCCAACCCGATCTACTCCAGCGAGGACGCGGCCCACGCCGCCGGCCACGGAGGTCCGGTGGCGCCGCCGGCCATGGCCCAGGTCTGGACCATGCGGGGGCTCGGGAAGACCCGCGAGGCCGACGACCCGCTCGGCCGCATGACCGACCTCCTCGACGCCGAGGGCTTCACCTCGGTCGTCGCGACCAACTGCGACTCCACCTACCACCGGTACACGCGCCCGGGCGAGGAGGTGACGATCGAGTCCGTCCTGGTCGACGTGGTCGGCCCCAAGACCACGGGCCTGGGGGAGGGCTGGTTCTTCACCACCCGCAACTTCTGGAGGGTCGGCGACGAAGTGGTGGCGGAGATGGACTTCCGCATCCTCAAGTTCCGCCCGGCCGCGAAGGCCGCCGACCCCGCGCCGGCGCCCGCGGACCAGATCGTGGCCAGTTCCGGATCGGCCACCGACGACCTGGTGGTGGGCAAGGTCCTGCGCCCGTCGGTCTCGCACGACACCCGCTTCTTCTGGGAGGGTGTCCGCGCCCACGAGCTGCGCATCCAGACCCGCGAGGACGGGTCGCTGCAGCACCCGCCCGTGCCGGCGCTGTGGAAGGACAAGACCGAGCAGACCGATTACGTGGTCTCCTCCGGCCGCGGCACCGTCTTCAGCTTCGTCACCCACCACGCCCCGCGCGTGCCTGGCCGCACCAGGTTCCCGTTCGTCATCGCGCTCGTCGAACTGGAGGAGGGCGTGCGCATGCTCGGCGAGCTGCGCGACGTCGATCCGGCCGAGGTGCGGATCGGTATGGAGGTCGAGGTCGAGTACCTGGACATGCCCGGCGACCCGGCCGAGGACGCCGCGTTCGGCACCGAGCCGTGGACCCTGTACGCGTGGCGCCCCGCCGGCGCGCCGCCGGTCGACCGCCAGATGGCCGAAGTCACGGAAGGTGGCGCGAAGTGAGCGAGAACAGTGCCGTGAACGTGATCTGCCCCGCCGAGCCGCCCGCCGCCCGGGTGGGGGACCGGCTCCCCGAGCTGACCATCGAGGGGACCCCGACCTTCATCGTGGCCTCGGCGCTGGCGACCCGGGATTTCCAGGACGTCCACCACGACCGCGACCTGGCCCATCAGAAGGGCTCGAAGGACATCTTCGTCAACATCCTCACCGACACCGGGCTGGTGCAGAGGTTCGTCACCGACTGGGCGGGCCAGCGCGCCCGCATCACCTCGATCAAACTGCGTCTCGGGGTGCCCTGGTACGCCTACGACTCCCTCACCCTGACCGGTGAGGTCACGGGGGTCGACGACGACGGGCTGGTCACGCTGAAGATCGTCGGCACGGACTCACTGGGCGCGCACGTCACCTCGACGGCGACCCTCTACATGAACGGAGACCCGCAGTGAGCACCCTGGCAGACAAGGCTGCGATCGTCGGGATCGGCGCCACCGACTTCTCCAAGGACTCCGGCCGCTCCGAGCTCCGCCTGGCGGCCGAGGCCGTCCGCGCCGCTGTCGCCGACGCGGGTCTTCAGCCCTCGGACGTCGACGGCCTGGTGTCGTTCACCATGGACACCAACACCGAGATCGCGGTGGCCCGCGCCGCCGGTATCGGCCACCTGAACTTCTTCTCCCGCATCCACTACGGCGGCGGTGCCGCGTGTGCGACCGTGCAGCAGGCCGCGATGGCCGTGGCGACGGGCGTGGCCGAGGTCGTGGTCTGCTACCGCGCGTTCAACGAACGCTCCGGGATGCGCTTCGGCCAGGTCAACTCGGCGCTGGTGCAGCAGGTCAACTCCTCCGGCACGGACAACGCCTTCTCCTACCCGCACGGGCTGTCCACCCCGGCGGGATTCGTGGCGATGGTCGCGCAGCGCTACATGCACGAGTACGGCGCCACCAGCGAGGACTTCGGCCGGGTCGCGGTGGTGGATCGCAAGCACGCCGCGGTCAACCCGGCCGCGTTCTTCCACGGCAAGCCGATCACGCTGGCCGACCACCAGAACTCGCGCTACATCGCCGAACCACTGCACCTGCTGGACTGCTGTCAGGAGTCCGACGGGGGCCAGGCGATCGTCGTGACGACCCCCGAGCGGGCGCGGGATCTGCCGCACCGGCCGGTGTCGATCGCGGCGGCGGCCTCGGGATCGGGGCCGGATCAGTACATCATGACCTCGTACTACCGGCCGGAGCTCGCCGGACTCCCGGAGATGGGCATCGTCGGCGACCAGCTGTGGGCCCAATCGGGCCTGCGCCCCGAGGACATGGACATGGCCGTCCTCTACGACCACTTCACGCCGTACGTCCTCATGCAGCTCGAGGAGCTCGGATTCTGCGGCCGCGGCGAGGCCAAGGACTTCGTCCGTGAGCCGGGCGCTCTCGAGGTGGGCGGCAGGCTGCCGCTCAACACGCACGGCGGCCAGCTCGGCGAGGCGTACATCCACGGCATGAACGGCATCGCCGAGGGCGTGCGTCAGCTCCGCGGTGACTCGGTCAACCAGGTCCCCGGCGCCGAGAAGCTCGTCGTGACCGCCGGGACCGGCGTGCCCACCTCGGGTCTGGTGCTCACCGTCTGACCGCCGCCTCCGGAGGAAAGCGCATCACATATATGTGATCGGCGATAGGGTGGTGGCATGACCGCGACCGCCGCCACCCGCGCCACCGACGGGCCCACACTCCACGATGTCGTGGGCGACGTCGGGTTCCTCGTGGGGGCGCCTCGGCGCTTCCTCATGGAGATCGCATTGCGACCGGTGGGTCACGGGGTGGCCGACCACAGTCGGGCGCTGCGGGACCCGGTGGGGCGGTTCCGCAACACCACCGCCTACATCTATCTCGTGGCGTTCGGCAGCGCGGACGAGCGGGACGCGGTGGTCCGCATGGTCAATCGCGCACATCGCCCGGTGAGGTCGGCGCCCGGCGCGGAGGTGGGGTACACGGCGTTCGACCCCGACCTGCAACTCTGGGTGGCCGGGTGCATGTACTACGGCGGTCGTGACATGTGGCAGCGCATGGTCGGGCCACTCGACGCCGGTTCCGCCGATCGGCTCTACCGTCGGTTCCAGGCCTACGGGACATCGTTGCAGGTACCGGCGGAGCTGTGGCCGACCGACAGCAGGGCCTACGACGCCTATGTCGAGCGGATCCTGGACGGGATCGTCATCGACGAGCGAGTGCGTGACTACGGGGCCGCGCTGCTCGATCCCGCCGGGCACCCGTTTCCGGCCCGGCCGGTGATCCGCCTCATGCGCTTCGTCACCGTCGGGCTCCTGCCCGATCAGCTGAGGGCCGCCTACGATTTCCCGTGGAACCCGGCCGATCAGCGCCGATTCGACCTGCTGATGTGGGTGGGTGCGCGCGTGCACCGTGCGACGCCCCGCCGTGTGCGCGAGTTACCCAAGGATCTGCTGCTGCGGGCCTCCCGGCGAGCGGTGGCCGCCCACGCCTGAACGCGACCCGTGGCAGGGGCCTTCCCGTCCGCGCCCGCCCGGCTCAGCCCCGGAGGCAACCGCGGACGAACGACCCGATGTCCCGAACCGCGACCTTCGCCTCCGGGACGAGCGGGTGGAAGACCTGGAAGACGTGGAACTGGTGGGGCCACAGCTGGAACTCGTGCCGCACCCCGTGTTCGGCGAAGTTCTCGGCCATCTTCTCGATCCCGCCGCGGAAGATCTCCTCACCACCACACTGGATGAGGAACGGCGGCCAGTCGGGAGAGGGTTCGTAGTTGATCGGCGAGATCGCCGGGTCGTCCGTGTCCACGCCCGGCGCGTACTGGCGACGACACAGCTCGGCCAACCCCAGTGCGAGGAACGGGTCCTTGCGCGCCCGGTCCCGCGCGGTCATGTCGGTGAAGTCGAGGTCGACCCACGGTGAGAGCAGGACCACGCCGGCGGGCATCGGCGCTCCGGTCCGCTCGAGATGGGCGACCAACTGCATCGCCAGATTTCCCCCCGCGGAATCTCCCGCGACGACGATGTTCTCGGCCGGGAAGCCCATCTCCAGCAACCACTCCCACCCGGCGATGGTGTCCTCGGTGGCCGCGGGATGCGGGTGCTCCGGGGCGAGCCGGTAGTCCGGGAGGAACACGGGGACACCGGTCTCGCTGGCGATCCGCGACGCCAGCGCCTTGTGGGACCACGGCGATCCGAAGGTGAACCCGCCGCCGTGGACGTGGTAGATGACCTTGTCCGAGTCGAAGAAGCGCTTGCGCCCCACCCACAGTCCGGGGACGGGCCCGTCCGAGGACCAGTCGTTGGTGCTCTCCAGGGCGGCCGCGCGCCCGGCCCCCGACGTCAGTGCCCGGAGGCGACCGAGGGAGGCGTCCGTCGCGGGCATCCGGTCCAGGGCCGGTCGGACGAACAGCCGCAGCCCCCCGGCGAGCCCGCGGGACCGCAGGGTGCCCTGCTCGGACGGGCCGTGCAGGGCCGGTCCGCGGCGCCGTGAGGGGCGGTCGGCCTCGCGCTCCGAGGAACGACGCCCGTCCTGCGGCACCTCACCCGATCCCGTCGATCGCGGCAGCCGGAGACCGCCGTCGTACGGCGGGCCGGGATTTCTGGACCGTGATCCGTTCATGTGCGCAATCTAGGCGTTCCCCGGCCACGCCGCTGCACCGACGTGCCGGTGTGGCAGCCTATAGTTAATAGAACCTGTTCCAACTCTCCGGGATCAGCGCAGGTCAGCCCTGCGTCTGGACACGAGAACAAGTTCAGGTAACAATGTGAGAGACGACACAGTTAGCCCCCCGCGTGCAAAGGACCCGCCCCGATGACGGATACAGCAGCCGACCAGTCCACCGATCCCCTCGCCGGGACGAATCCGGAGATGAACCAGGCCGCCGTGTTCGAGGCCGTGGCCGACAAGATCCCCGACAACCTCCTGCTCACGATGGACGGTGTCGACTTCACCTACCGTCAGATCGACGAGCTCGCCAACCGGATGGGGCACCTGCTCAAGGCCCACGGCGCGGAGCCGCGGAGCCACGTCGCGCTGTACATGAAGAACAGCACCGAGCACATGGCCGCGATCGTCGCCTGCATGAAGATCCGGGTGGCCGGGATCAACGTCAACTACCGCTACACCCCGGCCGAACTGGTCTACCTCTTCAACGACTCGCAGTCGGTCGCCGTGGTCGTCGACGCGGAGTTCGCGGACACCATGGCCGCCGCCGTGCCCAAGCTGGAGACCGCCCGGACGGTCCTCGTCGTGGGCGGCGTCCCGCAGGTCCTCGCCGAGGCCTGTGCCGAGAGCGGCCTCACGGTGGTCGACGTGGACGCCGAGCTGCCGAAGCAGTCCGTGGAGCGGGACTTCGAGCCGGCCCGCGGCGACGACCACTGGATCGTCTACACCGGCGGTACCACCGGGTTCCCGAAGGGCGTCCAGTGGCACATGTCGGACTACTACTACGCGTGCCTGTCCGGCGGTAACCCGTACGGCGACAAGCGGCACAGCCCGCAGGAGGTCGCCGACAACGTCTCGCCCGAGGGCGGCTTCAAGATCGTCATCTCGGCACCCCTGATGCACGGCGCCGGCCTGTTCACCCTGCTGACCTTCGTCAACCTGGGTGGCCATCTGGTCATGTTCCGCGACTTCGACGCCGAGGTCATCGTGGACTCGACCGCCGAGTTCAAGGCCCAGCTGTTGATGTTCGTCGGCGACGGCATGGCGGTGCCGATCACCGACGCCCTGCTCGCGGCCAAGGACACCAAGGATTTCAGCTCGCTGTTCATGGTCGCCTCGGGCGGCGGTATCTGGTCCAAGACCTCGCGTGACCGGCTGGTCGCGGAGTTCCCGAACGTCATCATCCGTGACAACTTCGGGGCCTCCGAGTCCGGCAACGACGGTGAGATGAGCCTGAACGAGGACGGCGAGATGCTCCTGCCGCCCGGGCCGCGGCTGGGTCTGATCGACGAGTCGAACCAGCCGATCGAGCCGGGCTCGGACGAGATCGGGTACATCGTCCGGCGCGGTCACGTCCCGGTGGGCTACTGGAACGACCCGGAGAAGACCGCCAAGACCTTCCCGGAGGTCGACGGTCGCCGCGTGTCGATCCTCGGTGACATGGGCAGGGTCCGCGAGGACGGGACCATCGTGTTCCTGGGCCGCGGCTCAGGCTGCATCAACACCGGTGGCGAGAAGGTCTTCCCGGAGGAGGTCGAGCAGGCGCTCAAGGCGCACCCGGCCGTCCACGACGCCCTGGTCGCCGGCGCCCCCGACGAGCGCTACGGCCAGAAGGTCGCCGCGGTCGTCTCGTTCCGTGAGGGCATGTGGGCCGAGCCGGAGGAGCTCTCGGCGTTCCTGCGCGAGTCCCTGGCGAACTACAAGGTCCCCAAGGTGATCGTCGACGTCCCCGAGATCCGCCGTTCGCCCGCGGGCAAGGCCGACTACAAGTGGGCCAAGGAGCGGATCTCGAGCAACTGACGCCCCGCGGCGCCCCTCCGCCGCCCACCCGCCCGGCCGGGCCCGCAGCAGCGGGCCCGGCCGCGCACGTTCAGCCGGTGGCGAGGATGCGCTCCACCGCGCCCATCGGCACGGCGACCCACCCGGGTCGGTTCCGCGTCTCGTACACCACCTCGTACAGCGCCTTGTCGAGGGTGTAGGCCCGCAACAGTGCCCCGGAGTCCCGGGGGTCGTGGTCGCTGACCTCGGCGTACCCCGCGCAGAACGCGTCGACGTTGCGGTCGCGCCATTCGCGGGCCCGGAAGCGCAGCTGCCGGTCCTCGACGCCGACCAGGGTGTGTTGTGCGGCATAGTCGAGGCTGCGCAGGATGCCGGCCACGTCGCGGGCGGGCGAGTCCGGTACCCGCCGCTCGGCCAGGGGCGCGGCCGGTTCGCCCTCGAAGTCGATGACGATCCACCGGTCCGGCACCCGCAGCGTCTGCCCCAGGTGGAGGTCGCCGTGGATGCGGTGCACCCGGACCGGTCCCGACCCCGCGACCTCGTCGAACACCGCCCGGGCGGCGTCTGCGTACGCGGCCAGTTCCGGCACCTCCGCCACCGCCGCGTCGAGCCGGGCACGCATCGACGCCACCAGGTCGGTACCGTCGCGCGTGCTCACCCCGGTCGCCGCGGCCAGGTCCTCGTGCACCTGCGCCACGGCGGCGCCCAGCCGGAAGCTCTCGTCGGCGAAGTCGGTGCCGACCTCCTCGGCGAGCAGGTCGGCCTCGGCGAACAGGTCGCGGACGCTCGCCGTGGCCATCGCCCACCCGTCCGCCGCGCCGGCCATGAACTCCTGGGCCATGGCGAGCGTGGTGGGCTCGGCTCCGGTGTCGCCGGCGGCGGCCTCGTCGTCGTCCAACTCCACCCAGCCCCGCAGCGCCGCCACCGCCGGGCACTCCCGGTCCGCCAGCGCGGCGTGGAGCTCCACGTCCGGGTTCACACCCGGCTGCACCAGCCGGAACACCTTCACCATGAGGTCGTCGCCGAACACCAGTGACGAGTTGGACTGCTCGCCCTCCAACAGCCGCCCCCACGTGGGCTCGGGAAGCGTGGCGTCGGCGACGAGCCGGAACCGCAGCCCGCCCACCTCGTCCTGCCCGGCCAGGTGGCGGAGCAGCGATTCGGTGCCGCGGCGGTCGCGCAGTCCGTCGTAGACCACGGGGGAGGCGCCCTCCGGGGTCAGCGGGAACGCCCGCCGGTCCCCGGGCAGCTCGGCCGCGGTCGCGATCGGCACCTGGTAGCGCTGCGGCCGGCCGTCCACCTCGAGATCCACCAACAGGTGCTCGACCAGCACCTCGGGATCATCCAGGAAGACCTCGCGCCGGGTGATGCGCACCCCGGTGAGCTCGAGGCCCTTACCGGCGAACCACCGCTGCTCGGGCAGCCAGTCGGTGAGCAGTCGCGCCAGGGTGTCGTCGTCGACCGGGGAGATGCTCATCTCGGTCCCTCCTCCGTGCTGCGCAGTTCGAGCCAGTAGAACCCGTATCCGGGCAGGGTGAGCTGGTACGGATCGGCGTCGATCTCCGGGAACGGCACCCCGCCGGTGAGCTCGACGGGCTGGCGACCGGCGTGCTCCGCCAGGTCCAGGCGCACCGCCTGCGGGAACCGCGACAGGTTGTTGACGCACAGGATCACGTCGGTGCCCGCGCCGTCGGAGTCGAGCGTGCGCAGGTAGGACAGGATCGACGGATTGGACCCGCCGAGGTCGGTGAACTCGCCCAGCCCGAACGCCGGTTGGCTCTTGCGGACGTGGATCATGCGCCGCGTCCAGTGCAGCAGGCTGGCGGTGGAGTTCATCTGCGCCTCCACGTTGACGCCCTGGTAGCCGTACAGGGGGTCCATGATCGCGGGTAGGTACAACCGGCCCGGATCGCAGCGGGAGAACCCGGCGTTGCGGTCGGGGCTCCACTGCATCGGCGTGCGGACGGCGTCGCGGTCGCCGAGCCAGATGTTGTCGCCCATGCCGATCTCGTCGCCGTAGTACAGCATCGGCGAACCGGGGAGGCTGAGCAGCAGTGCGGTGAACAGCTCGAGTTGGTTGGTGTCGCCGTCGAGCAGCGGGGCCAGACGCCGGCGGATGCCGATGTTGGCCTTCATCCGCGGGTCCTTGGCGTACTCCGCGTACATGTAGTCGCGTTCCTCGTCGGTGACCATCTCGAGTGTCAGCTCGTCGTGGTTGCGCAGGAAGATCGCCCACTGCGCCGACGACGGGATGTCCGGGGTCTGGGCGAGGATCTCGGTGACGGGGAACCTGGACTGCCGCCGCACCGCCATGAAGATCCGAGGCATGAGCGGGAAGTGGAACGCCATGTGGCACTCGTCGCCCACCTCGGACTCGCCGAAGTAGTCCACCACGTCGTCGGGCCACTGGTTCGCCTCGGCCAGCAGGACGCGACCCGGGAACTCCTCCTCGACCACGGCACGACACTTGCGCAGGAATTCGTGGGTCTCGGGCAGGTTCTCGCAGTTGGTGCCGTCGCGCTCGAACAGGTAGGGCACGGCGTCCAGTCGGAAGCCGTCGATGCCCAGGTCCAGCCAGAAGCGCAGGACGTCGATCATCGCCTCCTGGACCTCGGGGTTGTCGTAGTTGAGGTCGGGCTGGTGGGAGAAGAAGCGGTGCCAGTAGAACTGCCCGCGTACCGGGTCGTAGGTCCAGTTGGAGGACTCGGTGTCGACGAAGATGATGCGGGCCTCCGGGTACCGCGTGTCGTCGTCGGACCACACGTAGAAGTCGCCGTACGGGCCGGTCGGGTCGGCGCGGGACTCGGAGAACCACGCGTGGGTGTCCGAGGTGTGGTTCATGACCAGGTCGGTGATCACCCGGATCCCGCGACTGTGGGCCTGCTCGAGGAGTTCAACGAAGTCCTCGACGGTGCCGAACTCCGGCAGCACGGTGCGGAAGTCGCGGATGTCGTACCCGCCGTCGCGCAGCGGCGAGTCGTAGAACGGCGGCAGCCACAGGCAGTCGACGCCCAGCCACTCGAGGTAGTCGAGCTTCTCGATGAGGCCGCGGAGGTCGCCGGTGCCGTTGCCGTCCGAGTCGTAGAAGGCCCGGACCAGGACCTCGTAGAACACCGCGGACTTGTACCAGTCGTGGTTGATCTCGAGTTCGGTGGCGTGACGGTAGTCGTCCGCGCTGGGCTCGACGACGTGCCCGTCGTCGGTGAGCTCCGGTTCGGCAGCACGGGGATCGCCGGGGTGGGATTCGGACTGAAGGCTGGGCTTCGGTGCCATGGGGGCGAGCCTACGGCCCCGTACGATCCGTTGCATGCGGAAAATCGACCCGACGACGCGGATCCGCGACCTGCAGCGGTCCCACCGGGACCGGCACGGCCGGCGCGCCCGTGCGCTGGCGGTGCGACTCGACGGCGACGACGACGAGGTGGTCCTGCGCCCCTGGGAACTGCGGCTTCCCCGGTCGGTCATCTACGCGGCGGCCCGGTCCAGGGGCCTGGAACCCGTGGGGGGCACGCGGGCGCTCGTGCAGCGTGGCCCGTGGCTCGAACCGATGCGGTTCGCCCGCGTGGAGGTCGGGCGGTGAGCCCCGGCTGGGCGCTCACGATAGTGGCGTTGCTGCCGCTCGTCGCGTGGGGGATCGCGGCCTGCGTGGTGGCGGTGCGCCGGTGGCTGCGTCGCCGGGGGGACGAACCGGCGCGGCGACTGCGACTCGCCCGGATGCTGGGGACCGCGGACCTCGTCGTCGTCCCCACCTCCGACGTAGACCTGCCCGAGCGCACCGTCCTCGAGGTGGCCTCCGGGGCGGGCATGCGGCTGGTGGGCTACGAACGCGCCGACTCGCCACTGCGTCGCCGTGTCGGCGTGTTCGTGCGGATCGGCGGCGAGGTCGACGCGGTGATCCGCGGCGACCGGACCCCCCGGTAGCGTTGCGCCCATGCGCATCGGAATGGCTCTCAACTACAGCGGCGGGTTCGCCGAGACGGCCGCGGAGGCCGCCGACCTCGAGCGGGCGGGACTCGACATCGCGTTCGTCCCCGAGGCCTACTCGTTCGACGCGGTGAGCCAGCTGGGCTACCTCGCGGCCAAGACGTCCACCATGGAGCTGGCCTCGGGGATCCTGCAGATCTACACACGCACGCCGACCCTGACCGCGATGACCGCGGCCGGCCTGGACTTCGTCTCCGACGGCCGCTTCACCCTCGGCCTGGGCGCCTCCGGGCCGCAGGTGGTCGAGGGTTTCCACGGCGTGAAGTACGACGCGCCGCTGGCCCGGACGCGGGAGATCATCGAGATCTGCCGCAAGGTGTGGCGCCGCGAGAAGGTCGTCCACGACGGGAAGAAGTACCAGATCCCCCTGCCCGCCGATCAGGGCACGGGACTGGGCAAGCCGCTCAAGCTCATCAACCACCCCGTGCGCGAGAACATCCCGATCATCCTCGCCGCCCTGGGACCGAAGAACGTCGAGCTCGCGGCCGAGGTCGCGAACGGCTGGCAACCGCTGTTCTTCCACCCGGAGAAGGCGGACGTGGCGTGGGGTGACGCGCTGGCCAAGGGCCGGGAGAAGCGTGATCCTTCGCTGGGCGAGCTCGAGGTCTACGCGGGGCCGGCACTGGCGATCTGCGAGGAGAGCGAGGTTCCGGGTTACCTGGACTTCGTGCGCCCGCACCTGGCCCTCTACATCGGTGGCATGGGTGCACGCGGCAAGAACTTCTACAACGAGCTCGCCTGCCGCTACGGCTACGAGGCCGAGGCCGCCCGGATCCAGGACCTGTACCTGGACGGCAAGAAGGAGGAGGCCGCCGCGGCCGTGCCCGACGAGTTGGTCCGCTCGGTCTCGCTGATCGGCCCGGCGGGGTACGTGGCCGAGCGCGTCGAGGCGTTCCGCGAGGCCGGGGCCACGACCCTCACCGTCACCCCGATGGCGCTCGACGCCCCGGGTCGTCTCCGGCTGGTGGAGCAGTTCCGCGAGCTCTGCTGAACCGTCGGGTCAGGCCGTGCTGTCTCAGGCAGTGCTGTCTCAGGCCACGCGGTCCCCGGCCCGCCGGGACACCGCAGCCCCGAGCTGGAGCATGCGCATCGACCGCTCGGTGGCCTCGACCAGCAGTCGTCGACCCTGGGCGACGGCGTCGGCCAGGGGCATGGGGACCGCCATGATCGAGGTGACGGCACCGATGCCGATGTCGTGGACATCCGGCGCCCCCCGGCCCAGCGACCCGGCGATCGCCATCACCGGCACTCCGGCCAGCCCGGCGCGGCGCGCCACCTCGGCGGGCACCTTGCCCCGGGGCGTCTGGAAGTCGATCGCCCCCTCGGCGGTGATCACCAGGTCGGCGGCGGAGATCTCGGCGTCCAGGTCCGCCCCGAGCAGGTCCGGGGTGAGCAGGGTGTCGAATCGGGAGCGCAGTACCGCACCGAGCCCACCTGCCAGGCCGGCCCCTAGCCCGCCGGACGCACCGGTCCCGGCTCCCGTCCGCAGGTCGAGCCCACCGGGGGCGCCCACCCCGTCGCGCCGGAGCACGTCGGCCCACCGTTCCAGTCCCCGCTCGAGGTGTGAGACCTGGTGCGGGGTCGCCCCCTTCTGCGGGCCGAACACGCGGGCCACCCCGCGGGGTCCGCACAGGACGTTGGTCGCATTGCAGGCCAGCTCGACGGGCACGCGGGCCAGCCGCGGATGCACAGGGGACAGGTCCACGCGCGCCACCCGGTGGAGGTGACGGCCACCGTCGGGGAGCACCTCGTCGTCGTCGTCGAGGATCAGCGCCCCGAGCGCGGCGAGGGCCCCGACCCCGCCGTCACACGTCCCGGAGTCGCCGCAGCCCACCACGATCCGGTCGGCACCGGCGTCCAGCGCGGCGGCGATGAGCTCGCCCACGCCACGCGTCGTGGTCTCGCCCGGATCCCGCAGGTCGTGCGGCACGAGCGACAGCCCGGCTGCCGCGGCCATCTCGATGACCGCGGTGCGCGGCCCGCTCCCGCCGAGCATCACCCACGTCGCCGTGACCGGGAGCCCCACGGGACCGGTGACCACCGTCTCGGTCGTCACGCCACCGGTCGTGGCGGCGAGGATCGACACGGTCCCCTCCCCACCGTCGGGCACCGGCAGCGTCGAGACGTGCACCCCCGGCAATGCGCGGCGGACCCCGGCGGCGATGGCGTCGGCCACCTCGATGGCGTCGAGGGACTCCTTGAAGCCGGACGGGGCGACGAGAATGCGATCGGGCAGGTACATGAGTCATTTCCTTCAGGGGGAGGGGGTTCAGGACAGGAATAGGGGCAGGCCCAGGACGGGCCACACCCACCAGGCGAAAGCCAGGAACACCACACACATCAGCGGGGTGAGCCAGGCGGACAGTCGGAGCAGGTCACGACGTTCGAACGTGGGCACGTCGACCACACCCGCGAAGATCGTCACCGGCTTGGCGGAGGACGGCAGCGTGTGGCAGAGGCCCGCGGCGGCGGTCGACAACAGGGCGGCCGCAACCGGGGACACGCCCACTCCCGGCGCGAGTGACAGGACGATCGGCACGAGGACCGCGGACCGGGCCGAGCGCGACTGGATCACCAGGTGCGACAGGGCGGAGACCACCACCACTGCCACCACGAACACCGCGCCGGCGACCGGCCCGGAGTCCGGCACCCGACCCAGGGCGACCCGGGCGAGCAGGTCCGCCGCGCCGGACGTGCCCAGGGCGTGGCCGAGCGTGACGGTGGCCGCCATGAAGAGCAGCAGGGCCCACGGGATCTTCTTCACCGCGTCCCCCAGCTCGACCCCGCCGTAGCGCGGGGACGTCACCACCAGGGCGCCGATCAGGGCGATCAACGCCGGTGGCGCCCCGTGGAGTGCCTCGGTGGACCACAGCACGATCATCGCCGCGAGCAACAACACGGTGCGGGACTGCTGGACCGTGAGCGGACCCGTCACCCGGCCCGCGCCGGCGGCCTCGAACTCCGACACCCCGATCTGCAGCCCGCGGCCGCGTTCCTCGGAGGTGGTGAACAGCAGGAGGACGAGTTCGGCGGCCAGGTGCGAGGAGACCAGCGCCAGCGGCAGTCCGAGGATCAGCCAGTTCGCGAAGTCGAGCCCCTCGTGGCCGGCGGTGGTGAGCAACTGCACGGTGATGAGGTGGGCGCCGGCCCCGATGAGCGAAGCGACGGCGGACAGCAGGATCACCGTGGGGAACAGCAGTGCCAGCATCCGCACGAGCGCCGGCCGGTCCGCGAGCACCCTGGCCAGCGCCAGGAAGACCGGCAACGCGAGCGCGGCCCGCCCGGACGTGGCGGGGACGGCGAACGCCGTCGCCAAGAGCGCGGCGGTGAGCAGGTGCACCAGGCTCCGCGGCCCGCGGGCACCGGTCACCACGAACACCGCCGCCCGGGTGGCGAGTCCCGACGCGGACACCGCGAACGCGATGATGAACGCCGCGATGAGCAGCCACATCGTGTCGTCGCCGAGGGACCCGAACAGGGCGTCGGGGTCGGAGATGCCCAGAACGGTGAGGACGACGGCCGCTCCCAGCGCGACGAACGTGTCGTCGACATCGGTGAACACCCAGAACCACGCCGCCGCCGCGAACACGGTGAGGGTGGGGATCGCGGACGCCCCGGCGTCGGGGCCGGCCACGGCGAGCGCGACGACACCGGCGGCGAGGACCAGGGCGGCGACGGCCGCGCGGAGCACCCGCGTGGATGGCCGGAAAGAGCTCGGCCGGAGCCCGCGCCGCGGGGTGCTGCGGGCATGCGGGGACGACCCACCGGGCCCCGGGGTCCGGTGGTGGACGGTGGTGGTCACGACAGTTTGTATCCGGCCCCGCGGACGGTGACCAGCCGTTCGGCGCCGATCTTGCGGCGCAGTGTGCGGACGTACACGTCGACGACGTTGGAGGCGGGATCGAAGTCGTATCCCCAGGCATGGGCCAGGATCTGCTCCCGGGAGAGAACCTGGCCCGGGTGCTTGAGGAACACCTTGAGCATCGCGAACTCCCGGCTCGTCAGCTCGACGGGTCGCCCGGCGACGGTGGCGATCCGGGTGAGCAGGTCGAGGGTGAGGTCGCCGTGGTGCAGGACGGGTGTGGCCTCCGCTGACTCACCGCGCTCGCCCAGCCGGATACGCACCCGGGCGAGCAGTTCGGCGAAGTGGAACGGCTTGGCCAGGTAGTCGTTGGCCCCGGATTCCAGGCCGAGGACGGTGTCGTCCACCGAGTCGCGGGCGGTGAGAACGACGACCGGCGTCGTGATCCCCGACCCGCGGGCGGTGGCGAGCACCTCGAACCCGTCCATCAGCGGGAGGCCGATGTCGAGGACCACCAGGTCGTGGTCGCCGGCCCGCATGGCCTCGAGGGCGGAGCGGCCGTCGGCGACATGGGAGGTGACGAAGCCGGCGGCGTGCAGGCCCTTCTGGAGGAACGACACGATCCGGGCGTCGTCCTCGGCGATGAGGATGCGGTTCACGGCTGGGCCTCCTGAGGGCGGTCTGGAACGGGGATGTCGACGGCGAAGGTGGCGCCGTGACCGGGCGTGGAGTCGAGGGTGACGGTGCCTCCGTGGGCAGTCGCGATCGCGGTGACGATGGCCAGTCCGAGGCCGGCGCCACCGGAACCGGAGGTCCCGGCGGTGCCGCGGTCGAAGCGGCGGAAGATGCGTTCGGCGTCCTCCGGCGCGACCCCGGGGCCCTCGTCGGCCACGGAGATCACCAGGCGGCCGTCGACCCACCGGGACCCGATCCGGATCCGGTCGCCCACCTCGGTATGGGTGACCGCGTTGGACGCGAGCTGGAGCACGGCCTGGGTGATCCGCTGCGGGTCCACGGACGCCCTGCCCTCGGCGATCTCGACGAGTTCCCACCGGCGGTCGCCCAGCTGTTGGGCCTGGGACTCGATGTCCAGCAGCAGCTCGGCGGCGTCGACGGGTCGGGGCCTGACGAAGTCGGGTCGCTCGGACTTGGCCATGGTGAGCAGGTCGGAGACGATCCGGGACATGCGGTCGAGTTCGGAGTCGACGAGGCGGAGGGTCTCGGCGCGGGCGGCGGGGTCGTCGTCGGGATCCATCGTCTCGAGGTGACCGCGGATCACCGTGATCGGAGTCCGCAGCTCGTGACCGGCGTCGTCGACGAACCGACGTTGGGTGTCGTAGGCACCCTCGATCCGGTCGAGCATCGCGTTGAACGTCTCGGCGAGCTGGGAGATGTCGTCGCGACCGTGTACCGGAACCCGGCTGTCGAGGTCGCTCTCCTGTATCCGCTCGGCCACCAGGCGCACCTCTCGGACGGGCGCGAGGATCTGTCCGGCCACGAGGTAGCCGAACAGTGCGGTCAGCGCGAGGCCGCCGAGCGACCCCCAGCCGAAGACGCGCATGGTGGAGTCCACCTCGGCACGTTCCGGCCCGGTGAACACGGCGATCACGAACGTCGACTCGCCGGCGGCCGCGTCCGCCCCGCCCGGTGTCTCACCGGCGGCGATGGTCATCTTGCCCCACCGGACCGGGCCGACAGGACTGTCGGCGATGCCCGACGGGGCGGCCGAGGCCCGGATGGTCTCGAGGAGTTCCGCATCGGCCGCGAGGTCGTAGGGGCTCGGATCGCCGGCGGAGCGGTCCACGGCGAACACCCTGGCCTCGTCCATCCCCAGGTGGACCTCGTCGGCCGCAGGGATCTGGCGGCTGAGATAGAGCCGCAGCAGTCGTTCGGGATCGTCGAACGGCTCTGCGGTCGTCGGATCGACGCCCTCCCGGACGAACGCGCGGAACTCGTCGAGCTCCTGGACCACGTCCGCGTTCGCGGTCCGGTCGACGTCGGCCATGAGCAGTGTCCGGAGCGTCAGACCGAGTGCGAGCAGCACCAGGGCGGTGGTG
This sequence comes from Dietzia sp. IBK-p2-16D, assembly GCF_057773085.1. Classification (NCBI taxonomy): domain Bacteria; kingdom Bacillati; phylum Actinomycetota; class Actinomycetes; order Mycobacteriales; family Dietziaceae; genus Dietzia; species Dietzia sp. IBK-p2-16D. The sequence goes on from NZ_JBYMTL010000005.1 coordinate 164,049, forward strand.
AGCACGATCCACCCGACGATCCGCCACCGCGCCGGGATCGAGGTGGCGTCCGCCCGTTCGGCGGCGCCGGTCTCAGTCGTCCCAGTCGTCATCCCAGTCATCCCCGTCGTCGTCCCACCCATCGTCCCAGTCGTCATCCCGGTCGTCTCCGTAGTAGGGCACCACCGGCTGAACCGGTTGCACGGGCACCGGTCGCGCCGGTGCCGGTGCCGGTGCCGGCGCGGGCGCCGACGCCGGTGCCTCGCCGGGGGATGAGGTGGTGGTCGGGGAGGAGCTCGTCGTGGGAGATGACGACGACGAGGTACGCCCGTGCTGGCCGGGGGGCGCGTGCAGGTCGACCGTCGCGTCCTCGACCCGGACGGGCGGGGCGCCGGTATCGGAACCGATCGCCACGGCGCCCAGTGCGAGTCCGGCGGGCACGAGCACCACCGCGGCGATGAGGGCGAGCTTGCGCGTGAACTCAGACATGGCGGGCCCGGTCAGTCGTCGAGGTCGTCGTCGTCGTTGTCCCGGTCGTCGTCGCGGTCGTCGCGGTCGTCCCGGTCGTCGCGGTCGTCGTCGTCCCGGTCATCGTCCTGATGATCCAGGTCGTCGTCCGTCGACGGGGCGGCGGCTCCCGCGGTCCCGTCGACGGACTGGGCAGGCGCGGTCACGGTGGTGGTCTCGGAGGCAGGGGCATTGCTCCCGGCGTCATTCCCCGCGCCGCATCCGGACAGGATGAGGGCGGCGGAGGCGGACAGGGCGAGGAGGACGGTGCGGAGGCTGTTGTTCTCTGTCATGAGTGCCATCCTGGGTGCCCGGTATGACGGGTTGATGAAACCTCCATGACGGAGTCTTCATGTCGCACCTCGGCGGGCGCCGGTGTCGGCCGGACGCGAGAACACCCCGCGGTGGTCGACCGCGGGGTGTTCTCGGGTGTTCTCGGGTGCTCTGGGCTGCCGCCGAGGGGGCGACCAGCGCCGGTCAGGCGAGGTCGACCACCACGTTCTTCAGCACGGGGGCGTCGTCGCGCTCGGCGACGGTCGCCGCCACGAGCAGTCGCGAGCCCTCCTCCCACACCCGAATGCGCATGGTCTCGCCGGGGAAGAAGATGCCGCCGAAGGTGACTCCGTAGCCGCCGACGCGCGCCACGTCGCCGCCGAGCACCTGATCCACGACCGCCCGCAGGAGCAGGCCGTACGAGCACAGGCCGTGGAGGATCGGGCGGGGGAACCCGGCTGCCTCCGCGAACGCGGGATCGGAGTGCAGCGGGTTGCGGTCGCCGCAGAGGCGGTAGAACAGCGCCTGCTGGGGGAGCGTGGCCACCTCGATGGTGTGGTCGGCCTCCCGCTCGGGGTACTCGACCTTCTCGGAGGTCCCGCGATCGCCGCCGAAGCCCCCCTCGCCGCGGGCGAAGATGCCCGAGCGCGAGGTCCACAGCTTCTCACCGTCGGCGGAGACCGTCTCGGACTCCTGGATGATCACCGCGGCCGAGCCCTTGTCCTGGATCTCGGCGATCGTCGTCGTCGTCGTCGCCGTTCCGGCCGCCGGGATGGGCCGGTGCAGCGTGACGGACTGGCTGCCGTGGACGACCTTGGCCAGGTCGATCTCGACGCCCGGGAAGGACACCCGGGGCGCCTCGGTGACGTTCATCGTCGCTGCGACGGTGGCGAACGACGGCAGCACCTTGGGCGCCGTGTCGTGGACGTACTCCAGACCGGTGGTGTCCATCGGGTCGGCGGCGGCGCCCACCGACAGGGCGTAGAGCGCCACGTCGGAGGCGGTCCAGGAGAACTCCTGCGAGGGGAGCTCGGCCCCGAGGGCCTTGTCGAGGTCGATCGGCACGTCAGACTCCCGTCTTCGCGGTGGTGGTGGGGGTGGAGGCCAGCATGTTCTCCACGGCGAGGTAGCCGAAGACCATCGCGGGGCCGATGGTGGCGCCCGGGCCGGCGTAAGTGTGACCCATGACCGGCGAGGAGGCGTTGCCCGCGGCGTAGAGTCCCTCGATCACGGAGCCGTCCTCACGCAGGACCCGGCCGTGGACATCGGTGTTCGCGCCGCCCTTGGTGCCGAGGTCGCCGGGCACCATCTTGGCGGCGTAGAACGGCGCCTTGCGGACCGGGCCGAGGCTCGGGTTGGGCTTGTTGGTCGGGTCGCCGTAGTAGTGGTCGTACCCCGACTCGCCGCGGTTGAAGTCCTCGTCGACGCCCTTGGCGGCGAAGCCGTTGAACTTCTCGGTGGTCCGCTCCAGCGCCTCCGCCGGCACGCCGATGAGATCGGCGAGCTCGGCGAGGGTGTCCGCCTTGTGGAAGTTCTCGGTCTCGAGCCACTTCCTGGGCAGCGGCTGCTTGGCCTGCAGACCGGCGAAGAGGTACCTGTTCTTGTACTCCTGGTCGAAGATGATCCAGGCCGGGACGTTCTCGCCGGGCGTCCCCTCCTGCCCGGCGGGTGCCTGTCCGAACTCGCCGCCGTACATCTTGTGGCCGGCCTCGACGTAGGGCAGCGACTCGTTCATGAACCGCTCGCCTCGGGAGTTCACCATGAAGGAGCACGGCAGCGACCGCTCCGCCAACGCGAACCAGGGGCCGCGGGGCAGCAGGATCGACGGGCCCCACCAGGAGTCCTCCATGAAGGACAGCGAGGCGCCGGCCTTCTCCATGTACTCGATGCCCTCACCGGTGTTGGCGGCGGCGCCGACGGTCCACGAGGTGGGGATGGGCTGACGCTGGTACTTGTCGCGCATCTCCTGGTTGTGCTCGAAGCCACCGGACCCGATCACCACACCGAGCCGCGCACGGAGGGTCACCTCCTCGCCGCCGCGGGTGACGGTGATGCCCACGACGCGCTCCTGGGTGCCCGAACCCTCGGTGACCAGGCCGGTCATGGGGGTCTCGAGCCACACCGGAACGCCGGCGTCGAGCAGGCCCTTGCGCATCGCGGCGATGAGCGCGCGACCCATCCCCACCGAGTTCTGCCCGCGCGCCTTGGCGAGGAACATCCGGAGGGCGACCCGGATCGAACGCCTGATGCCCTTGGTGTGCGGACGCTGGAGGAGGTTGAGCCAGCGGTAGTCGGACTGCATCACCACCATGTTGACCGGCGCCTTGGCGTAACCGGGCTCCAGCTTGTCGGCCTCGGACCCGAGCTGGCGGAGGTCGAACGGCTTGGGCTCGACGGACCGGCCGCCGAGACGCCCACCGGGAGCCTCGGGGTAGTAGTCGGAGTAGTCCTTGACCCACTCCAACCGCAGGGGGCTGTTGGCGAGGACGAAGTCCAGGACCTCGGGACCGCGGTCGACGTAGGTGTCGATCTTCTCGGGCTCCACCGCGTCGCCGATGATCGAGCGGAGGTACGTGCGGGCCGCCTCCGGGGTGTCCAGGACGCCGTCGCGTCGGAGCACGGAGTTGTTAGGGATCCACACGCCGCCGCCGGAGCGCGCGGTGGAGCCTCCGTAGTGCGGGGCCTTCTCTACGAGGACCACGCTGAGGCCCTTCTTTGCTGCAGCGAGGGCGGCCGTCATGCCTGCTCCACCGCTGCCGACGACGACGACGTCGAATTCCTGGTCTGCCATGTAGAACACGTTATAGAACTGAGCGCCGTGGCGCCAGACGGCCCAGGTAGCATCCCCCTCATGCTCAACGAGGAGACCCGCGCCACACTTGCCCAGCGACTCTGGGACGCCGAGTCGGACGTCGCGCCGATCGCGCCGCTGACCGACGACCATCCTGGCATGACCCCGGACGACGCCTTCGAGATCCAGCTGGTCAACATCCGCCGCAGGCTCGATGCCGGCGCGGTGGTGACCGGCCACAAGGTGGGCCTGGCGTCCAAGGCGATGCAGGAGATGATGGGCGTCGACGAGCCCGACTACGGGCATCTGCTCGACACGATGGAATACCCCGAGGGCACCGCGATCGAGGCGGCCCGGTTCTGCTTCCCGCGGGTCGAGGTGGAGGTCGGCTTCATCCTGGGCGCCGACATCCCGCCGGAGGGATGTTCCCAGGAGGAGGCCGCCGCGGCGATCGAGTGGGTCGTCCCCTCGATCGAGTTGATCGACTCCCGCATCCGGGACTGGAAGATCACGCTGCCCGACACGATCGCGGACAACGCCTCGTCGTGTGGCTACGTGGTGGGCGAGCAGCGGGTCCGGCTCGCGGACATCGACGTCGCGGCGATCGACGCGACCCTCTACAAGAACGGCGAGTTCCTCGCGTCCGGGCGTTCCGACGCGGTGCTCGGTAACCCGCTCAACTCGGTCGGGTGGCTCGCGTCGACGGTCGCCAAGTTCGGTGTCCGTCTGCGCAAGGGTGACGTGATCCTGCCGGGCACCGCGATCCGCGCGATGGACGCCGCCCCGGGCGACAGCTTCCGCGCCGAGTTCGCCGGGCTTGGCGACGTCACCATGGACTTCCGCTAACCGTCCGCGGCCAGCGCGCGACCGGCCGCCGCGGCGACGCGGGTGACCAGCGGCTCGAGCCGGGCCAGCGCGCTCTCGTCCGCCGCGCTGGCGGACAACGCGGCGACGGCCCGCGTCCCGCCTGCGAGCTCCTCGTCGTCGTCGTCGTCGAACACCGGCGCCGCCACGCAGTACAGGCCGGGCGTGAGCTCGGCGCGGTCGATCGCGCGTCTCCTCCGTCGTATCTCGGCGAGCTCCACCGCCAGGGCGTCGGGGGAGGTCACAGTGGTGTCCGTCCACTCGACCAACGGCCCCTGCGCCACGCGCTCGGCCGCTGCCTCGTCGAACGCCAGCATCGCCTTTCCTACCCCTGTGCAGTACGCCGGCAGGCCGCCGCCGATCCTCGACGGCGACGGGATCGGCCGCGGCCCGTGCAACTTGTTGAGGTAGACCACCTCGTCGCCGTGCAGGGTGGCCAGGTGAACGGTCGCGCGCGTGGCCTCGAAGAGGTGCGCGAGGAACGGTGTGAGCACCCGGCGGATCCGCTCGTACGCCGGCGAGACCGGGATCGGGTCCAGCTCGTGCACCAACGGCCCCAACCGGTAGCGCTGCCCGATCCTCGTCACCGCGTCGTTGCGCTCGAGCGCGACCAGGAGGCGCAGCGTCGTGGATTTGGCCAGCCCGGTCTCGCGCGCGATCTCACTGAGCGTCATCCCTGTCCCGCCCGCCGTCGCGCGTAGCACCTCGAAGGCGCGGTCGACGGGAGAGGAGGGGGGCTCGGTCATGCGGCGAGTGTAGCGCGCGGGTCGGACACGGGAGGCCGGGCGGATCGAACGCTTGCGCTAACACCTGCCGGGTCATAGTATCGAACGCAAGTTCTAGATCGAGCACGCCGGAGGTGGGGGAATTGTCGACGACGAGGTCACTGTTCGCGGTTCCGGAATCCCTGGGCGGGCTCGACTCGACGGCGGTGAGCGAGGCGGCACGGGCCGCGACCCTGGCGCAGAACCGGGCAGGTGCCACCAGGCTGGAGGCGGCAGCGGCCCTGGTCGAGCAGATGTCCCGGGCGGACGAGGTCGGCACGGGCGTCGACCGCGCCGAAGGGGTCGCCGGGAGCGGTGCTCGTGCACGTCCGGCATACGCACGGTTGGACCCGCAGTCCAGGGCTCGTGACCATCTCGTGGCGGCCTGTCAGCTCACGTGCTGGCACGCCGCGCGTCTGGTCACCGCCGGGGTCCAGATCCATTCGCGGCTCGCGCGACTGCGGGCCTCGGTGGAGCGCGGGGTCGTTCCCGAACAGCTCGCCATCGACATCGCCTGCAAGCTGGCCGAGGTGCCCGACTCGATCATCTCGGACGTGGAGGACGAGGTGGTGGCGGGCATCGTCGACGACCTGGACGGCGGTGACCGGCCGACTCGCAATTCGGTGGACGGCCGGATCGATGAGGCCGTCGGCCGGCTCGACCCGGAGGGCGCCGAGGATGCCCGGGCCCGGGCGGCGCTCACGCGTACGGTCCGGTTCCGGTCGGGCCGGGACGGGATGGCCTCGATGTGGGCGAAGCTGCCTCTGGCCGATGCGGAGTTGCTGCGGGGACGTATCGAGACCGACGCCCGCGCTGCCTCCGGAGACGGCTTGCCCGGCACGCTGGATCAGCTGCGTGCCGACGCTCTCGCCTCCCTCGCCGTGTACGCCCCGGCGCCCGCCCCGGCCCCGGCGCCCGCCGACGCCGGCGGGACGGACTCCGGCCCGGGGGACGACGGATCGATCGAGCTGGGTGAGGTCACCGTGGGTGCGGACATGCCCAGGCCGTCGCTCGGTAACGCCGCCGCAGCCGGCCGGCCGATCCGGGTGAGCGTGATCGCCGCGGCCGCGCAGGGGCTGCCCAACCGCGTGGAATTCGTGCACGGCGCATACAGCAGTTACTCCTGGTTGTGCCAGCAGTTGCTGGAGGGCGACGACGCACGCGTGCGGTTCGAACTCGTCGACCCCGCCCCCGGCGTGCTCGACTCCCCGGAACACGCCCTGCGCTACCTGATCACCCCCGCGATGGCGGAGCGCATCCGCATGCGCGACGGCACCTGCCGCCACCCGGGGTGTTCGGTTCCCGCGGAGGACTGTGACGTGGACCATGTGATCGCGTTCAACACGAAGGACCCCGAGCTCGGCGGGCCGACCACCGAGTGGAACCTCGTCTGCCTGTGCCGCAAACACCACCGGGAGAAGACGTTCGGGACCAACGCCTACAGGCCCGGCCCACTCGGCGAACTGATCATCCTCACCGACACCGGACACCAACACCGCACCAGACCCAAGGGCCCCTTGGCCCGTGCGCGCGACGCCATACGGGAACGCGAGTGGAACGCCTTCGCAGACAGGCTCATCAGCGCAGACGGTCACCTCACGAACCCTCCGGGCGCGGCCCGGGCGCGCGCACGGCCGGCCTGAATGCCGGCGGGCCCAGCCCTGGAGTGCCGGAATTTCACTGAGTGGCACACTCTGTTGTCGCACGGGCCCGCCCGCGCGACACTTCCGTCATGACAGACAAGACCAAGCTGACCGCCGCGATCGTGGGGTCCGGCAACATCGGCACCGACCTCATGTACAAGCTCGAGCGCAGCGAGTACATCGAACCCAAGTGGATGATCGGCATCGACGCCGAGTCCGAGGGCATGAAGCGCGCCGCCGACCACGGCCTCACCTGCATGGCGGGCGGCGCCGACGAACTGCTCACCTCCATCGAGGCCGGTGGCGAGAAGCCCGACCTGCTGTTCGAGGCCACCAGCGCGTACGTGCACAAGGCCTACGCGCCCAAGTACGAAGAGGCCGGCATCATCGCCATCGACCTCACCCCGGCCGCGGTCGGCCCGATGGTCATCCCGCCGGCGAACCTCCACGAGCACGTCGACGCCCCCAACCACAACATGGTCACCTGCGGCGGCCAGGCCACCATCCCGATGGTCCACGCCGTGTCCTCGGTTGTGCCCGTGGAATACGCCGAGATCGTCGCCTCCGTGTCCTCCGAGTCGGCCGGCCCGGGCACCCGCGCCAACATCGACGAGTTCACCGAGACCACCAAGTTGGCGATCGAGCAGGTCGGCGGCGCCAAGCGCGGCAAGGCCATCATCATCCTCAACCCGGCCGAGCCGCCGATGATCATGCGCGACACGATCTTCTGCGCCATCCCCGAGGATGCGGACCACGACCTCATCACCACCGCCATCCGCACGCGGGAGAAGGAGATCCAGGAGTACGTGCCGGGTTACCGCCTACTCCAGGAGCCGCAGTTCGACCCTCCCACCGAGATCACCGGCGGCATGGCCCGCGTCGCGATCTTCGTCGAGGTCGAGGGCGCCGGAGACTTCCTGCCGCCGTACGCCGGCAACCTCGACATCATGACCGCCGCCGCCACCAAGGTCGGCGAGGACATCGCCAAGACCAAGCTCGGAGTGTGACAGACATGGATACGACCAACCCGCACAACGCCCACGCCCGCGCCTATAGCGCCGAGCTCGACATCCGCATCACCGACTCCTCGCTCCGCGACGGTTCGCACCACAAGCGGCACCAGTTCTCCGTCGAGGACGTTCGCAACGTCGTCGCCGCGCTCGACGGCGCCGGCGTCCCGGTCATCGAGGTCACCCACGGCGACGGCCTCGGCGGCGCCTCCTTCAACTACGGCTTCGCCAAGTCGTACGACCAGGACCTCATCAAGGTCGCGGCCGAGACCGCAAAGCAGGCCAAGATCGCGTTCCTCACGCTGCCCGGCCTGGGCATCAAGGACGACATCCTCCAGGCCCGGGACAACGGCGGGTCGATCTGCCGCGTGGCCACCCACTGCACCGAGGCCGACGTCTCGATCCAGCACTTCGGCTACGCCCGCGACCTCGGCCTGGAGACCGTCGGTTTCCTCATGATGAGCCACACCCAGCCGCCGGAGGTGCTCGCGAAGCAGGCCCGGATCATGGCCGACGCCGGCTGCCAGTGCGTCTACATCGTCGACTCGGCGGGGGCGCTCGTCATGGACCAGGTCTCCGACCGCGTCTCGGCTCTCGTCGCCGAACTCGGTGACGACGCCCAGGTCGGCTTCCACGGCCACGAGAACCTCGACATCGGCGTGGGCAACTCCATCATGGCCATCCGCGCGGGCGCCCAGCAGATCGACGGCTCCACCCGTCGGTTCGGCGCCGGCGCGGGCAACACGCCCGTCGAGGCGCTGGTCGGCGTGTGCGACAAGCTCGGCATCACCACCGGCGTCGACTTCTTCAAGATCGCCGACGCCGCGGAGGACGTGGTGCGCCCCCTCATGCCGAGCGAGTGCGTCGTCGACCGCCAGGCCATGATGCTCGGCTACGCCGGCTGCTACTCGTCCTTCATGAAGCACGCCGAGGGCCACGCGCAGCGGTACGACGTGCCGGCCTCGGAGATCCTCCTCCGCGCCGGTGAGCGTCGACTCGTGGGCGGCCAGGAGGACCAGCTCATCGACATCGCGCTGGAGATCCAGAAGGAGCGGGCCAACGCCTGATCCTCCCGGGGCTCGGTCAGGTGTTGACGCCGACCTTCTGCCCCGTGTCGGAATAGACGTACCACCCGCGACCGGTTTTCCGGCCCAGATCACCGCGCTCCACCCGCTCCGCGAGCGTGCGTTGCGGTGCATGGGCCGGATCACCGGTCTCGGCGTACCTGGCCTGCTTGACGTGATAACCGATGTCGAGGCCGGTGAGGTCCATGAGTTCGAACGGGCCCATCGGGTAACCGAGAGCGGTGCGGCAGGCGGTATCGATCGACTCGAGGTCGGCGTATCCGTCCTCGTAGAGATGAAGCGCCTCGTCTCGGACGGCATTCAGGATGCGGTTGGCGACGAAACCGGGGATCTCCCGGTTCAGGATCACGGGCTGTTTGCCGATCGACCGGACGAACTGCACGGCCGTGTCCATGGTCTCGTCCGACGTCTCCGGACCGCGCACCACCTCGACGCAGGCCATCACCAGCGCCGGATTGAAGAAGTGGATGTTGCAGAAGAGGTCCGGCCGCGCGGTCGCCGACGCCATTGCCGACGGCACGATGGACGATGAGTTGGAGGCGAGGATCGCTCCGTCCGGACTGGCCGCGTCCAGTGCCGCGAACAGTTCGCGCTTCACGTCGAGTTTCTCGACCGCGGCCTCGATAACCAGGTCGACATCCTCGGCCATCGCGGCCATTTCTGTGCCGGTCTCGAGCCGCGCGAACGCGGCCTCGCGCTCGCCGGCAGTGAGGCGGCCCTTCTCGACGTTCCGGTCCATGCGCGCCCGCAGTTGCGAGAGCGCGGCCTCGAGCACCTCCGCGGCGATGTCGGTCAGCCCCACCCGGTACCCGGCCAGGGCGCACACCATCGCGATCTGAGAGCCCATCGCCCCGGCGCCCACCACGAGGACACGATCGATCCCGTCCGGCCGGGCCGTCTCCTGCACTGATTCGGTCATCGCTACCGCCCCGTGAATTCTGCGCGTCGCTTGCCGAGGAATGCCTCGGTGCCCTCGGTCTTGTCCTCGCTGCCGTAGAGGATCGCCTGCGCCAGATGCTCGACCACCTGCCCGGTGCCGAGGTCGGCGTCCATGCCGGTGCGGACGACGAGCTTGGCCAGCCGCACCGCCAGCGGCCCCTTGGCGGCGATGGTCCCGGCGACCTCGCGGGCGTGGTCCAGCAGCTCGGCGGCCGGCACGATCGAGGTGACCAGGCCGATCCCGAGGGCTTCCTCGGCGTCGATGAACCGGCCGGTGAGGATCATCTCGATCGCGCGGCCGGTGCCGACCAGCCGGGCCAGGCGTTGCGTGCCGCCGGCGCCGGGCAGCACCCCGAGAGTGGTCTCGGGCAGCCCGAACCGCGCCGAGTCCGCGGCCACGCGGATGTCGCAGGCCATGGACAGCTCACACCCGCCGCCGAGCGCGAACCCGTTGACAGCCGAGATGGTGGGCTTGGGGAAGTGTTCGATGCGGTTGAACACGTTCTGCATCCGGTGCTCGAGCCCGGTCGCGACGGTGTAGTGCTGCAGCTGCGTGATGTCGGCGCCGGCGACGAAGGCCTTGTCTCCGGCCCCGGTGAGGATGAGGACGGCGACGTCGTCGTCGTGTTCGGCGCGGTCCATGACGTCCTGCAGGTCATCGAGGACACCGGCGGACAGGGCGTTGCGCACCTCGGGACGGGTGATCGTCACCAGGCGGACGCCGTCGGCAGTGGAGACCGTCAGCGTGTCATATGTCGTGGTCATGGTTGTTTTCCTGGAGGGTCGGGGGTGAAGTGTCGCCGGTACCGGTCCTGTTGGTCCGGCGCGATCAGCGAGTGGAGGAAAAAGCCGAGTTGGGCGCGGTGGTACTCGTCGAGGGTGTGGGTGCGGGACCAGAACCAGTGCTTGAGGGCCCAACCGTGGGTGATGAGGACCAGGTCGACGACGACGAGGTCGACGTCCACCGGAGTGAAGACACCCGCATCGATCCCGTCCTCGATGACCGATCGCAACGGGGCGGCGGTGGCCAGTTCGAGTTCCTTGAGCCGGTTGCGACCCTCCGGGGACAGGGTGCCGCTCTCGCGGTAGGACAGCAGCACCGCCGGAATGTTGGCGTCGATGATGTCCAGGTAGCGCCGGAAGCCTGCGGCGAGCCGGTCGACAGGGCACTCGCCCGCCTCGTCGATGGCCGGCTGGATCTGATCGGAGAAGTCCTCGAGGATGCCGGTGATCGCGGCCTCGAGGACGTCCTCCTTGCCGGAGAAGTACTTGTAGGCCAAACCCACGCTCACCCCGGCCTCCTCGGAGAGCGCCTGCATGGACATCTGGTGGTAGCCGGTGCGTTCCATGACCGCCACGGCGGCGTCGATGAGCTGCTTGCGGCGCCCCCGGGCTCGGGACGCCGCTCCCTGCCGTCCGACGTCGATGTTGGCCTCGGGTGTCGTCATGTGGTCCTCCGCTCGGTTCTGTGCCACCTGCTGAGTGTCCTACAGGCCGAGATCCTTCGCGATAATGGTCTTCATGATCTCGCTGGTCCCGCCGTAGATCGTCTGGATACGGGCGTCGACGAACGCCCGTGAGACCGGGTACTCGCGCATGTAGCCGTAGCCGCCGTGGAGTTGGAGACACCGGTCGGCGGTCCGCACCTGGAGTTCGGTGGCCCACCACTTGAGCCGGGCCGCGCGTGCCGGGGTGAGGTCGCCGCGTACGTGCTCGGCGATGCAGTCCTCGAGGTAGGTACGCGCGATGTCGAGCTCGGTGTCGAGTTCGGCCAGGACGAACCGGGTGTTCTGGAACGACGACACCGCGGTGCCGAACGCCTTGCGCTCACGCACATAGTCGATGGTCGCGGCCAGGACGCCCTCGGCGGCGGCCACCGCGCCCACCGCCAGCGAGAGGCGTTCCTGCGGCAGGTTGTGGACCAGTTGGCCGAAGCCGTCGCCCTCCTGGCCGAGTAGGTTCTCCACCGGCACCCGCATGTCGGTGAAGGACAACTCGGAGGTGTCCTGGGCGTGCAGCCCGATCTTGTCGAGGTTGCGCCCCCGTTCGAAACCGGGGGTGTCGGCCTCCACGACCAGCAGGGACAGTCCCGTGTGCCGGTCCTGGGACGTGCGGACGGCCACCACGAACAGGTCACCGTTCTGGCCGTTGGAGATGAAGGTCTTGGCGCCGTTGACCACGTAGTGGTCGCCGTCCCGGACCGCGGTGGTGCGGATCCCCGCCAGATCGGACCCGGTGCCGGGCTCGGTCATGGCGATGCCGAGGATCGTCTCCCCGGTCACGACCCCGGGCAGCCACCGGGACTTCTGCTCCTCGGTCGTCATGTCCGTGAGATACGGCAGGACGACGTCGTTCTGCAGGGAGAAGCAGATCGCCTCGGAGGCGGCCCCGATCTTCGAGACCTCGTCGATGAGGATCGCGTTGAATCGGTAGTCGTCGACCCCCGGGCCACCGTGTTCCTCGGGGACGGAGAACCCGAGGAGTCCGAGTTTCCCGGCCTCGGTGAACAGTGACCTGTCCACCCCTTCGGCCTTCTCCCATCCGTCGTGGTTGGGGGCGATGACCGAGTGGGCGAAGTCGCGTGCGACCTCGCGTACCGCGGCGTGGTCGTCGTCGTAGTTCGAGGTACGGATGCTCATCGGAACGCACTCTCCCCGGTGAAGGCCTGGCCCAGGATCAGCTGGTGCATCTCCGGGGTCCCCTCGTAGGTGAGGACGGACTCCAGGTTGACCATGTGGCGAATCACCGGGTATTCGAGAGAGATCCCGTTGCCGCCGAGGATGGTGCGGGAGGTGCGGCAGATCTCGAGCGCCTCGCGGGTGTTGTTGAGCTTGCCGAAGCTCACCTGCTCGGGCCGCAGGCCGGCGCCGTCCTTGAGACGACCGAGATGGAGGGACAGGAGCTGGCCCTTGTGCAGTTCGACGGCCATGTCCGTGAGTTTGGCCTGGGTGAGCTGGAAGCCGGCGATCGGCCGGCCGAACTGGGTCCGCTGCATCGAGTAGTCGCGTGCGGACTGCCATGCGGACCGGGCGGCGCCCATCGCGCCCCAGATGATCCCGTAGCGGGCCTCCGACAGCGACGACAGCGGTGCTTTCACGCCCACCACCTCCGGCATCACGGCGTCCGCCGGGAGGCGGACCCCGTCGAGTACGAGCTCGCCGGTCACCGACGCGCGCAGCGACATCTTGTGGTGGATGGTGTTGCCCTGGAAGCCGGGGGTGTCGGTGGGGACGATAAACCCGCGGATCCCCTCGTCCGTCTGCGCCCAGACCACGGCGACGTCGGAGATGGACCCGTTGGTGATCCACATCTTGCGGCCGTCGAGGATCCAGTCGTCGCCGTCGCGGCGGGCCCGGGTCTTCATGGACGACGGATCGGAACCGGCGTCGGGCTCGGTGAGACCGAAGCAGCCGATGATCTCGCCCGCGGCCATACCGGGGAGCCACCGCTGCTTCTGCTCCTCGGTGCCGCAGTTGTAGATCGAGTACATGGCGAGTGACCCCTGGACCGAGACGAGGGAGCGGATCCCGGAGTCGGCCGCCTCGAGTTCGAGGCAGGCGAGTCCGTAGTGCACCGCGGAGGACCCGGGGCAGTCGTACCCGTCGAGGTGCATGCCCAGCACGCCGAGCTCGCCGAAGCCCTTCATGAGCTCCCGGTAGCCCGGCAGGTCGCCGGCCTCGAACCAGTCCGCGACGTGTGGCATGACGTGCTCGGCGCAGAACCGACGGACGGTGTCGCGGACGGCCAGTTCGTCGTCCGAGAGCAGCGAGTCGATGTTCAGGGGATCGATCGCGTCGAATGCGGGTGGCGTGGTGGTGTTCATGGGGTCAGCTCCTGTGGGCGCAGTCGGTGAACAACCCGGCTGCGTAGTCGTCGGCGGCCTGCTGGGACGCCTTGTAATGGACCTTCTTTCCCGTCGCGCTGACCGGAAGGGACTCGACGAACCGGTAGGCGCGGGGGCGTTTGAAATCCGAGAGCATGGGATGTTCCCGGCAGTGGCGGTCGAGGTCGGCGATGGCGGGCGGCTCACCGTCGGCGGCGACGATGAAGGCGACGATCTTGCGACCCCACTTGGGGTCCGGGACGCCCACGACGAGGGAGTCCGCGACCGCGGCGTGTTCGTTCAGCGCCTCCTCGACCTGGATCGGGTGGACGTTCTCCCCGCCGGAGACCACCATGTCGTCCTTGCGTCCGACGATCGTGACGAACTGGTCGGCGTCCCAGGTGGCGAGGTCACCGATGTGCAGCCACCCCTTGTTGAACTTCGCGTTCTCCTGCTCGGAGGCGTTGAAGTACGTGTTGGCGCACTTGGGGGACCGGATGATCACCTCGCCGACGTCATCGGAATCCGTGTCGACGGTCTCGTGGGGCTCGGCGAGGCGGTCCTCGAACAACCGGACCACCCGCACGTCGTCGTCGATGCAGGCGCTGCCCGCGGATCCAGCCTTCTCGGCGACGTCCCCGGGCCGCAGGAAGGTGTTCCAGAAACCCTCGGTGGTGCCGTAGCCGTTGAAGATCCGGGGATTGAGGACCTCCTGGTACCGGAGGGCCGCTTCGCGTTCGAGGGGGGATCCCATCGTGACGATGCCGCGCAGGGAGGACAGATCGCGGGCCGATCGCTCCTGCTCGGCGGCGAGAAGTGCGAGGTTCGTCGGCGCGCCGATGAGGAAGGTCACCCCGTACTTCTCCACCAGGTCGAGGGTCTCGGCGGCGTCGAACACCCGCATCGGAATCACCTGGCCACCCACGTAGAACGTGGGGTTGGGGCCGCCCGAGTACAGGCCGCCACGGTGGAACCACGGTGTCATGTTGAGCGTGATGTCGTCCGGGCCGAGCGGGAACTGCATGATCACGTCGTGGGCGGAGAAGATCTCGATCATGCTGTTCATGGGAACCGCCTTGGGCATCCCCGTGGTGCCGCTGGTGTACAGGCGGGTTGTTTCGTCCCAGACGGTGCGACCCGGGTCCGGCAGGGAGGCGGGCTCCACCGCGAGCTCGGACCAGCGCACCGTCCGCGAGCCCTCACACTCCACGGGGTCGGTCTCGCCCACGCCCACGATGAGGTGGGGCCGACCGGTGTCCCGGGCGAACGTCTCGGTGATCATCTGGTTGAGCGATGTGTCGTAGACGAACACCTTCGGGGCGCTCCGGCCGAGGATGTAGGCGGTCTCACCCGCCGCGAGCCGGAAGTTGATCGGCGAGCCCACCGCGCCGATGGCCTGGGTGGCCAGGTACAGGATCGCGAACTCGGGCCCGTTGTAGAGCTGGTAGGCCACGACGTCGCCGGGCGCGACGCCGGATCGGACGAGTCCGGTCGCCACGCTGCGCACACGGGCGGCGAGGTCTCCGTAGGTCCAGACCTCACCCGTGCCGGGATCGGTCAGCGCAGGGCGCCGCGAGTAGCGAGAGGCGTTCCGCCAGAAGGCGTTGACGTAGGTGAAGTCCTTCTCGAAGAACTCCTTGTACGGGGTCGGGTCGTATTCCATGGTGGTTCCCTTTCCGCGGACGGCGGCTCAGCCGGCCATCGTCAGGCCACCGGAGACGCTGATCACCTGTCCGGTGATGAACGAGGCCTCGTCGGTGGCGAAGAACAACACGGGGGCGGCGACCTCCTCCGGCTGCGCCAGGCGCCGAAGGGGGATGGCCTTGATGAGGGCCTCCTGGAGGCGCTCATCCTGGGAGCGGAAGAGCGGGGTGTCCGTCGGTCCCGGGCAGACGCAATTGGAGGTGATGCCGTAGCGCGCCATCTCGCGGGCCAGGGACTTGGTCAGCGCGATGACGCCGCCCTTGGCGCCGGCATAGATCGTCTCGCCGGAGCTACCCACCCGGCCGGCGTCCGACGCGAGGTTGATGAGGCGGCCGCCGCTGCCGGCCTCGACGATCGCGGGAAGGAACACGGAGGCGATGTGGACCGGGCCCATGTAGTTGATGGCCACGACCTTCTCGGCGAACTCGGCCGTCGCGTTGAGGAACTTGTCGGTGCGGTCCCACCCGGCCGCGTTGACCAGGATGGTGGGGGCGCCGACGGCGTCGGTGACGGCGTCGCGCAGGGCCTCGACCTGCCCGCGGTCGGAGACGTCGCAGGTGAAGGCGTGGATCGAACCGTTGCTCGCGGAGGCGACCGCCTCCACGGCTTCGGTGTTGAGGTCGACCGCGGCGACGGTGTCGCCGCGCTCGGCGAACTTCTGGGCGATCGCGCGGCCGATGCCGGAGCCGGCGCCGGTGACGAGGACGATGTTGGGGGTCATGGAACGGTCTCCTGGGGGGATCGGTGTCCGGCTGGGAATCAGACGAAACGGGTGAAGTCGGCCGGACGCTTCTCCGCGAACGCGGCGGCGCCCTCCTTCGCCTCGTCGGTCTGGAGGAAGAGGTCGAGGGCGGTCATGGCCATGTTCGACAAGCCGGCCTGGTGGTCGGTGTCGGCGTTGAACGACTGCTTGAGGTAGGCCAGCGCCGTGGGGCTCTTCTCTGCGACCTCGGCCACCCAGCGCTTGGCCTCGGGCAGGAGCTCGTCGGGGGCGACGACCTTGTTGACGAGGTTCATCTGGAGGGCCTCGGAGGCCGAGTACAGGCGGCACCAGAACCAGATCTCGCGGGCCTTCTTCTCACCCACGACCCGCGCGAGGTAGGCGGAGCCGAAGCCGGCGTCGAACGAACCGACCCGGGGGCCGGCCTGGCCGAAGCGCGCGGTCTCCGAGGCGATCGAGACGTCGCAGAGGACCTGGAGGACGTGGCCACCGCCGACCGCGACGCCGTTGACGGCGGCGATCACGGGCTTCGGGATGTCGCGGATGAGCTTGTGCAGGTAACCGATCTCGAACATGCCCGAGTCGGAGGGGCCGTAGTCGCCCGTCTCGGCCCGCTGCTTGACGTCGCCTCCGGTGCAGAACGCCTTCTCGCCGGCGCCGGTGAGGATGACGGCGGAGGCGTTCGAGTCGGCCCAGGCGCGACGGAACGCCCAGGTGAGTTCCTCGACGGTCTTCGACCGGAAGGCGTTGAAGCGGTCGGGCCGGTTGATCGTGATGATCGCGGCGCGGTCCTCGACGACGTAGGTGATGTCCTCGTAGGTGGTGGGGGTGCTCATGATCTCTTCCCTTCGGGTCGGGTACTGCGGGGGTGGGGTGGTTGTCGCTTAGGGGCTCAGACGAACGCGTTGACGCCGGTCTCGGCGCGTCCGATGAGCAGCTTCTGGATCTGGCTGGTGCCCTCGTAGAGGGTCATCACGCGTGCGTCGCGCATGTACTTCGCCACGGGGTACTCGTCGATGTACCCGTAGCCGCCGAAGATCTGGATGGCGTCGTTGGCGGCGCGGACCGCGGCCTCGGAGCAGAAGTACTTCGCCTTGGAGGCCTCGACGTCGTACGGCTCCCCACGTTCGATGAGGTCGGCGGCCCGCCAGGCCAGGAGACGGCCTGCATCGGCGTCGACCGAGATCTGCGCGATCATCTCCTGGATGAGCTGGTACGAGGCGATCGGTTTGCCGAACTGGCTGCGCTCCGTCGAGTACTTCACGGACTCCTCGAGGCAGCCCTGGATGATCCCGACGCAGCCGGCCGCCACGGAGACGCGGCCCTTGGCGAGCGAGCTCATGGCGATCCCGAAGCCCTTGCCCTCGCCGGCCTCGCCGCCGAGCATCGCCGAGGCGGGGACCCGCACATCGCTGAAGGAGAACTCGGCGGTCGCCTGTCCGCGCAGACCGAGCTTGCCGTGGATCTCGTTCCGCTCGAACCCGGCGGTCTCGGTGGGGACGAGGAAGGCGGAGATCCCGCGGGCCCCCGGGCCGCCGGTGCGGGCGAAGAGGAGGCAGACGTCGGCCCAGGTGCCGTTGGTGATGAAGACCTTGGAGCCGTTGATCACGTAGTCGTCCCCGTCCCGCACGGCGGTGGTCCGCAGCCCGGCGGGGTCCGAGCCGTTGCCGGGCTCGGTGAGACCGAAGCAGGCCAGCGATTCCCCGGAGGCGATCCGGGGGAGCCACTCGTGCTTCTGCTCCTCGGTGCCGTGTGAGAGCACGACCTTGCCGACCAGGCCCATGGAGACGGACACGATCCCGCGGACGGCGGAGTCGGCGCGCCCGAGCTCCTCCATTCCGAGGCAGTAGGTGATGTAGTCGCCACCCAGCCCGCCGTACTCCTCGGGGATTGTCAGGCCGAAGAAACCGATCTCGGCGAGCTTGGGGATGAGAGCCAGGTCAACCTGCTCGGCGCGGTCCCACGCGGCGCGGTGGGGGACGACCTCGGCGTCGAGGAAATCGCGCGCCAGTTTCTGGAAGTCTCGCTGATCCTGGGTGAGTGACAGGTCCACAGTGTCCTTCTTCCTCGTGCTGAATGAGCGTTCATTCAATACCTGTGAAGCTACTCCGCCGCGAGTTCGTGTGTCAAGGATCACGATCGCGTGGCCCCGGCCGAGTGGCCGGCAGCTACGTAGCGGCAGTCGATGAGCAGGGGTTATGGCGCCGCGACGACGACGTCGGGCTCCGCCGTCGCGTGGATCTCGTTGGAGCTGGACTCCTTCATGAGGAGGACGCAGACCACGGAGATCGCCGAGAGGCAGGCGAGCATGACACCCACCCCGAGGCTGTTCCCGGAGGCGACGAGCTGGGAGGCCGCCAGCGGCGGGAGTGCACCACCGAGGATGCCGGCGAGGTTGTATCCGAGCCCGGCGCCGGTATATCGGTAGCGAGCGTCGAACATCTCCGGCAGGGCTGCACCCGCCGGGCCGTACGCGATGCCCATGATGCCCAGGGTCACGCAGACGGTGATCGCGAACAGGAGTCCGCTTCCGGAGTTCAGGAGCGGGAACATGATCAGGGAGAAGGCGATGGCCAGGGCGCATGAGGCGCCGATGACCTTCCTCCGACCGATCTTGTCCGAGTAGATCGCGGAGGCCGCGATGGTGATGGCGAAGAACACGGCCGCGACGAGCCCCGTCGTGAGGACGAACGAGCGAGAGTGTCCGAGCTGGGCGGTGCCGTAGCTGGTCAGGAACGACGTGCCGATGTAGAAGAAGGAGAACAACGAGGTGAGGGCTCCACCGGCGATGAGGATCTCCCGCCACTGGAACCTCATGGCGTCGAGGAACGGCAGCGTACGGGCGGGGGACTCGGTGATGGCGGCCTTCCCCTGCCGGAAGACCGGGGTCTCCTCGACGGAGAGTCGAATCCAGAGGCCGATGAGGACGAGCACCGCGGAGAACAGGAACGGGATCCGCCACCCCCACTGCATGAAGGCGCTGTTCGGGTCCGTGCCGTCGCCGGTGGCGGCCATCGAGAAGATGAGGAACGTTCCGGAGGAGAGGAAGAACGCGATGGCGGGCCCGATCTGGGGCCACATCGAGAGCGTGCCTCGTTTCCCCTGGGGCGCGTACTCGGCGGTGAGCAGCACGGCGCCGGCCCATTCGCCGCCGACCGCGAAGCCCTGGAAGAAACGGAGGGTGACGAGCAGGGCCGGTGCCCAGATTCCGATCCCGCCTTCGAAGAGGCCGAAGGACCCCGTGTCGTACCCGGGGAGTAGGCCGATCAGGACGGTGGCGATGCCCATGATGAGCAGGGTCCACACCAGGGTGCGCTTGCGGCCGATCCGGTCTCCGAAGTGGCCGAAGATGACCGATCCCACCGGGCGTGCGAAGAACGCGACGGCGAAGGTGGCGAATGACGCCATCGTGGCGGTGGCAGGGGTCTGGCCCGGGAAGAACAGGTGGGGGAACACCAGGGCGGCCGCGGTGCCGTAGATGAAGAAGTCGTAGAACTCGATGGTCGTGCCGATGCATGCTGCGGCGGCGACGCGGGCCAACGGTGTGCGGGGGGTCTCGACCTCGTCGAGGGTGTGAGGTGGCTCCATTGTGGAACTCCAGGGGTGTGGGCGCCTCGGACGGGCGCGGATCGGGGTGTGAACACCGGCGGTGAATGCCGGTTCACGGCACACTATGTGATCCACGCCATAATGTAAATGAGGGTTCATTCAAAACAGCTGAGGTGCGAGCAGGACCCGGGAAGCGGCGTCGTGACTTGGCCGGGTCAGGCCTTCTTGACCACGCTCGACTTGAGGTGCATGGGGCCGAAGCCGTCGACACGGCAGCCGATGTCGTGGTCACCCGGTCCGTCGACCAGGCGGATGTTGCGGACCTTGGTCCCCACCTTGATCGGGCCGGACCCGCCCTTGACCTTGAGGTCCTTGACGACCACCACCGTGTCACCGTCGGCGAGAACGTTGCCGACGGCGTCCCGGATCTCCGCAGTTCCCGCGGAGTCGTCGGCCGCGGTGGCGTCCCCACCCGCATCCTCGGCGATCCATTCGTGCGCGCACTCGGGACAGACGAGAAGAGGCGGAATCTCGTAGGTGTACTCGGAGGCGCACTCGGGGCAGGCCGGCAGCGTGATCTCGCTCATGGACCGACCGTAGTGCCGTCGTGCGCCCAGGCCACGACCGGGTCGAGGGACGTCTCGTCGACGAAGTGCAGCGGTTCGCCGGGCAACAGCATCCGCGCGGCGGGCGTGTCGGGGGTCCTGCGCAACTGGCGGCGGAGCGCGGCCATGAGGGTGCGGTCGAGCCACGTGAGCCGCGGGGGGTCGAGGTCCCCGCGGACGTGGAAGGTGGTGACGGCCCGGCCGGTGGCGGTGATCAGGCGGGCGGAAAGGGTGCCGCGCCCGGGGTCGTCCGCGGGGGAGATCGCGACGACGACGAGGGCCGCCCTCCCGGGAGCGGAGCGGATCGCCCGGATGATCCGACGCCGCCCGAGGATCCGCGTCGCGTAGACGGGCGCGAGCAGGATCAGCGGGTCGGCGTCGGATGCGGTGGCGAGATCGGCGAGCTCGACCGCGGGCGTACCGAGTCGCCTGCCGAGAGCGGTGGCGTAGCGCCGGGTGGAGCCATACCTGGAGGTGTAGGCGACGACGGGGCGGTTCACGCCACCGAGTCTGCCAGCCCTGGGTGGACTCCGAGCGGGCTCACTCGGAGTACGACACCTCGACGCGGTCGGTCTTGGGCAGCAATTGGCAGCTCAGGACGTATCCCTCCTCCACTTCCTCGGGGTCGAGGATCCCGTTGTGCATCATCTCGACCTCGCCGGACTTGAGGATGCAGGCGCACGCCGAGCACTCGCCCTTCCGGCAGGAGAACGGTGCCTTGATCCCCTTGGAGAGCAGGACGTCGAGGAGCGGGGTCTTGCGGGGCCAGGAGATCTCATGGACCTCGTCGTCGAGCTCGACGATCGCGGTCGCCGGGCCTGCGCCGTCCTCGTCGGCCGACTCGTCGATGACGATCTCGGCGAACGGGTCGCCCTCGATCGAGGAGAACACCTCGGTGTGGATGAGGTGCATGTCGGCGCCCGAGCGGCGGAGCCCGTCCTTGACGGTCTCCATGAACGGGGCCGGTCCGCAGATGTAGGAGTGTCGCTTGGTCGCGACGGGCTGGAGGAGGTTGCCGATCATCTCCGCGGTGGGGATGCCGGAGACCGACTCGAGCCAGTGGAGAACGGTGAGGCGGTCCGGGTTCTCCCGCTGGAGCTTCTGCAGTTCATCCTTGAAGATGACCGACTTCTCGTCGCGGTTCGCGTAGACCATGACGATGTGGCCGGTGCCCTGGGCGAGAGCCGACTTGAGGATCGACATCACGGGTGTGACGCCCGAGCCTGCGGCCAGGAGGATGAAGTCCTGGTCGAGATTCTTGGGGGTGAAGATGCCGGACGGGGCGAGCACGTGCATGCTCATTCCGGCTTCGGCGTTGTCGCACAGCCAGTTGGACCCGTATCCGTCGATCGTGCGCTTGACGGTCACCTTGAGCCGGGCATCCTCGGTGGGGGAGCTCGACAGGGAGTAGCAGCGCGCGACGGATCCGGTCCGCTCGCTGGGGACTCGCAGGGTGAGGAACTGTCCGGGGGTGTACCGGAAGTCGTCCTCGCAGCCGGCGGGGATGTCGAAGACGATCGACTTGGCGTCGGCGGTTTCCTCGATCACCTCGGCGATCGTGAGCTCGCGCACGAAGGAGCCGAGCGGGGGGGTTTCTGTCATGGATCGGGAGCCTATCGCTTGGATACGCGCGGACGGGTTTCTGCGCACTGTCCCAGACGGCGGCGACCTCCTCCGGGCTGTTCTCACCTCGGGGAAGTCGCCGGCCGTCGGGGTGTTACTCGGGGACGTAGAGCGGGTTCACCATGTGCTCGTCGTCGGCCGGGTCGACGCCCTCGGCGATGGTCAGCAGACCCTCGGCGTAGGCGTAGCGGATGCTCGCGAGCATCCGGGGGCACGTGTCCTCGCCATCGGGCCGTGCACCACCCTCGCGCCACTCGTTGAGGACGGGGCAGTTGCGGTCGCCGCCCTCCGTCCACTGGATCGACGTGTGCTTCTCGCTGTTCTTGCGGACGGCGACGCTGGTGCCGCAGCTGCGGCACTCGACGGGCTGGAAGCCGGCCCGCGTGTAGGTCTCGCGATCCAGGTCGGTGTACTCGTGGAGCCGCGCGGCGCGCGCGGGGTCGGTCTCGTCCCAGGTGGGCGCGCGCCGCGAATCGTTCTTCTTGAACATCACTTCTTCGACGGGGCCGCGCCCGCCTCGCCGGCGACCTCGGCCATGCCGGTGTACTGGGTCTGCTCGTCGGAGAGCTCCGCCTCGCCGGCCGCCTGCTTGCGCATGTTCTCTGCGACCTCGCTCTCCCAGTACTGGTTGGCCGCGGTGGTGTCGACCTCGAACTCGAAACGCTCCTGCATCTCGGGTTCGACCTTGTCGCGGTCCACGTAGAACTGCTCGTACCAGCGGCGGAGCTGGTAGACGGGACCGTCCTCCTCGCACAGGAGCGGGTTGGCGATCGAGGACTTGCGCTGCCAGATCCGGACGTCCTGGAGGAAGCCCTCGCCGAAGAAGGTGGCGATCTTCGCAGCCATCTTCGACGATGTCTCGTCGTCGAAGCCCTGTGGTTTCTTCACCGACAGGCCGTACATGAGCACGAACGAGTTCTGGTCGATCGGGTAGTGGCAGTTGATGAGGATCGCATCGGTGACGAAGTCGCCGTACATCTGCTTGAGGGGGTTGATCATGTACGCGGGGCCGAAGTACGAGGCCTCGGACTCCAGGAGGGTGTCGCCGTACTTGCCGCCGGACGGGTCGTGGTCCGGACGGCCCTTGGTGTTGAGGTACTGGGTGGCGGTCTGTCCCTCGAAGACGTTCTTGAAGTACGTCGGGAACGCGAAGTGGATGTAGTAGAAGTGGGCCATGTCGACGACGTTGTCGACGATCTCCATGCAGTTGGAGCCCTCGATGACGAGGCGGTTCCACTCCCAGTCGGTCCACTCGCCCGTGTCGTACTCCTCGATGACCGGGATGGCGTCCTCCTCGAGGGGCGGGTTGCCCTCGTGGTCGTGCCAGACGAAGACCTGGCCGGACTGGACGTTGGTGATCCACGCGCGGGTCTTGGCACGCAGGGGCACGCGCTTGGCGTAGGGGATGCCCTTGCACTTGCCGTCGCCACCCCAGCGCCAATCGTGGAACGGGCACGCGATGTTGCCGTCCTTGATCGAGCCGTCGGACAGGTCGCCGCCCAGGTGGCGGCAGTACGCGTCGAGGACCTTGATCTCACCCTCGTTGTCCGCCCACACCACGAGCTTGGTGCCGAAGGCGTGGATGGAGTGGGGCTTGCCGTCGGAAAACTCCTTGACGGTGCCGATGCAGTGCCAGCCGCGTGCATATCGATCCCGGGCCTTGCCGGTATCGATCTCGCGGACGGCTCCGGGGGCTGAGCCGGGTGCGGTCATGATTCCTCCTGAGGGGCGTGAGCCGGATGAGAACAGGTTATAGAA
Source organism: Dietzia sp. IBK-p2-16D (assembly GCF_057773085.1). Lineage (NCBI taxonomy): Bacteria > Bacillati > Actinomycetota > Actinomycetes > Mycobacteriales > Dietziaceae > Dietzia > Dietzia sp. IBK-p2-16D. The sequence continues at coordinate 187,687 of NZ_JBYMTL010000005.1, forward strand.
TGGTCGGGCAGGCCACAACCAGGGTGCGTAAGTGCTGGCACGGGGTGCCAGAAGCTCTTGCTCGGCGGCGGTTGCCTGGTGCAAAACTGTAACGTGTTCTAGTCTAGTCCGCATCACTCCCACGAACGCCAGAGAGGTTCACATGAGCGAGTACGCCTCCCACGAGGTCATCGACCGCATCACGGCTCTGCTGCCCGGTTTCGCCGAGCGAGCCCAGGAGACGGAGGACCTGCGCAAGGTCCATCCCCAGAACATCGCGGAACTCGACGAGGCCGGCTTCTTCAAGCTGTGCCAGCCGGCCCAGTGGGGCGGGTACGAGGCGGACATGGAGACCTTCTACACGGCGGTCAAGACCATCGCGACGGCGTGCCCGTCCACCGGGTGGTGCGCGAGCATCCTCGGTATCCACAACTGGCACCTCGCGCTCTTCCCGCAGCAGGCGCAGGAGGACGTGTGGGGCGAGGACCCGACGGTGCGGATCTCGTCCTCGTACGCGCCGATGGGTGCGGCGAAGAAGACCGCCGACGGGCTGCTGCTCAACGGCAAGTGGTCCTGGTCCTCGGGTTCAGATCACGCCGACTGGGTCTTCGTGGGCGGCCCGGTGCTCGACGACAACGGCAAGATGGTCGACTTCTGCACGTTCCTGGTCGAGAAGTCTCAGTACGAGATCCTGGACGTCTGGCACGTCGCCGGGCTCAAGGGCACGGGCTCCAACGACATCCTGGTCAAGGACGCACTCATCCCCGAGCACCGCGTGCTGTCCTTCGGCCTCATGGCGGCCACCAAGAGTCCGGGGCTCGAGGTCAACACCAACCCCATCTACAAGATGCCGTGGGGCACCATCCACCCCACCACCATCTCGACGCCGATCGTCGGCATGGCGTTCGGCTGCTATGACGTTCACCGCGAGCACCAGCGGGAGCGCGTGCGCGCGGCGTTCGGCACCGCGGTCAAGGACGACCCGTTCGCCAAGGTGCGCCTGGCCGAGGCGGCCGGTGACATCGACGCGGCGTGGCTGCAGCTCATGCGCAATGTGCGCGAGGAGCAGGACATCATCACCGCCGGCGGATACCCGGACATGACGATCCGCACGCGCGCCCGCCGCGACCAGGTCCGCGCCACGCAGCGGTCGATCGACGCCATCGGTCTCCTGTTCCAGAACTCCGGGGCCCGCGCCCTGGAGGAGACCTCGCCGATCCAGCGGTTCTGGCGGGATGCCAACGCCGGGCGGGTCCACGCCGCCAACGAGGCCACCAAGGCGTACATCATGTATGGACAGAACGAGTTCGGCGAAAAGGTCACCGACTCGATGGTCTGATCCGCCTCACGGATCGAAAGGACTGACAATTATGGCGATCAGCAATTTCGGGTATGTTCGGGTCTTCGCCACGGACATGGCCGCCTGGCACGAGTACGGCACGAAGGTGCTGGGATTCGTGGTGGGATCGGGTGACGACCCGGACTCGCTCTACTTCCGTATGGACGACCACCCGCACCGGTGGATCATCGTCCCCGGCGAGGAGGACACGCTCTCCGCCGTGGGGTGGGAATGCGCGAACGAGGGCGAGTTCGAGGACGTCAAGCGGCGCCTCGACGCGGCCGGTGTGCCCTGGGAGGACGCCCCGGCCGAGGTGGCGCGCGACCGCAAGGTGCGCGGGCTGATCACCTGCCAGGACCCGGCCGGGTTCACGCTGGAGATCTACCACACCATCGCGCTGCAGCACCGTCGCATCCCGACGCCGTACGGGCACGAGTTCGTCACCGGCGACCAGGGTGCGGGCCACATCGTCCTGTCCACCCCGGACGAGACGGCCGCGCTCGAGTTCTACCGCGACGTCCTGGGGTTCACGCTGCGTGACTCGATGAGCCTGCCGCCGGAGATCGTGGGTCGTCCGGCCGACGGCGAGCCCGCGTGGCTGCGGTTCCTCGGCTGCAACCCGCGGCATCACTCGCTGGCGTTCACCCCGTTCCCCAACCCGACCGGGATCATCCACCTGATGGTCGAGGTCGGTACCGCGGACGACGTGGGGCTGGCGCTGGACCGGGCGATGCGCAAGAAGGTGAGGATGTCGGCCTCGCTCGGTCGGCACGTCAACGACAAGATGCTGAGCTTCTACATGAAGACGCCCGGCGGCTTCGACTGCGAGTACGGCTGCGAGGGCGTGCAGGTGGAGGACGACGAGAAGTGGGTGGCCCGTGAGTCGACGGCCGTGAGCCTGTGGGGCCACGACTTCTCCGTCGGGTTCAAGTAGCCGCCTAGGCTGGGCCTTGCAGACAGTTCACGAGCCGAAAGTCCAGGGAGGACGACCCACATGAGCAGCACCGACGAGAGCCCGGAGGGCCAGTCCTTCAGCAGCCGTGAACTGCGCGACGCACTGGGACAGTTCTGTACCGGAATCACCGTCATCACCGCGATCGAGGACGACAAGCCGGTGGGCTTCGCCTGCCAGTCGTTCTCGGCGCTGTCGCTCGAGCCGCCACTGGTGCTGTTCTGCCCGATGAAGACCTCCGGGTCGTGGAAGGGCATCGAGAAGGCGGGACGATTCGCGGTGAACGTCCTCTCCGAGGACCAGGAGGACGTCTCGTCGACCTTCGGGCGCCGCGGTGATGACAAGTTCGCGCAGATCGACTGGTCGCCCAGCCCGTTGGGGTCGCCGGTGATCGACGGCGTCATGGCGTGGCTGGACTGCGAGATCGACCAGGTCCTCGACGGCGGTGATCACTGGATCGTGCTGGGGCGGGTCGACAACCTCGGTCCCACCAAGCGGGACGTCCGCCCGCTGCTGTTCTACCGCGGTGCCTACCTCAGCATCGAGGAGGACGTGGTCGACCCGACGCCCGAGCAGGAGGAGTTGGAGAACTTCATCACCTCCGCCGACTCCTACACGTGGCTGTGAGCGGGCCGGGCGGTACGACGGGACCGCTGGCGCGCGCGCTGGCGGAGGCGGAGGAGATCATCCGCTCGGCGCCGCACGTCCACACCGAGGACGACGTCGCGGAGGGGCTCGATTACCTGCTCGGGACCATCCGCGGCGCCATCGAGACCGGACAGCACCGCGGACGCACCCACCCGCAGTTGTTTCAGGCCACGGGCCCGTACACCAAGATGGGCCTGGACAACCCGGACACGCTGTACTTCTACGCCAACCTCACCGACGGAGCCGACTACGTCATCGAGGGCCGGCGCGGCACCACCGCGGACCTGTCTTTCCAGGTGATGGCGGGGACGTACTCGGCCGACGAGCGCGCCGCGTCGCACGCGGCGTTCGACGACCGCGCGCTGGAGATCGGCGCCGACGGCCGGTATCGCTTCCGATTGGGGCCGGCGAGGTACGACGACGACGAGGGCGACGCCGGCTACGTGGTGCTCCACCCGGGATCGTCCATGATCGCGGTCCGCGAGGTGTACTCCGACTGGAGCCGTGAGGAGGCCGGGTCGGCGATCATCCGCAGACTCGACACGGTCGGCACCGCTCCGGAGCCGGTGACGCTCGCCGGGCAGGAGAAGTTCTACGCCAAGCTCGCCGAGGCGCTCGTCGGCCGATTGCGTACCTGGCTGGCGTTCCCGGAGTGGTTCTTCGGGGACCAGCCGCGCAACACCCTGAACGAGCCCCGCCGGACGCCCGGCGGGCTCACCACGCAGTACTCGTCCGCGGGCGTCTTCGAGCTCGGTCCGGACGAGGCCATGGTGATCTCGGTGCCCGTCGCCGGGGTGCCCTACCAGGGCTTCCAGCTGGGCAGCATGTGGTACGCCTCGCTGGAGTACGTGCACCACCAGACCAGTCTCACCGCCGACCAGGCGCACGTCACCTCCGACGGGCTCATCCATCTGGTGCTCTCCGAGCGGGACCCGGGGTTGGCCAACTGGGTCGAGACGCTCGGTCGTCGCGAGGGCATCATGCAGTTCCGGTGGCAGCGGGTGAGCGACCCCATCACGCCGGAGCTGGGCCCCACGGTCAGGGTGGTGCCGTTCGAGCGGCTCGCCGACGAGGTCCCCGGGTACGAACAGCTGCGGATAACGCCCGAGCAGTGGCGCGAGCGGATCGCCGCCCGCCAGGCCGCGTTCGCGCGGCGGGGGCTCTCGTGAGCGGGCCGGCCGGGACCGACTCCGATCGTGTCCACGTCGGCACTGTCGAGGACCTGCACGCCAGTGCCTCGCGCACGGTCGGACTCGAGGACTTCGCCGACGGCGACGACCGACACCGTGAAGCGCTGGGGATCCTGCTGGACTCCTTGCACACGGACGCGGGACTGACCCCCGCCGGCAGCAAGTACTGGCGGTCGGTCCTCAAGAGCGCGCTCACCGCCCGGCTGCTGGCGAACGCGGGATTCTCGGCGGACCCGGCCCGGGCGGACTCCGAGATCGAGCGGCCCGTCGTCGTCACCGGGTTGCCCCGGACCGGCACCACGGCGCTGCACCGGCTCCTGGGCGCCGACCCCGCCAACCAGGGGCTCGAGCTGTGGCTCACCGAGGTCCCGCAGCCGCGGCCGCCTCGCGAGCAGTGGGAGGACGACCCCGCCTACGTCGGCCTGCGGGACCTGTACTCGGGGTTCATGGCGGAGAATCCCGACTACGGCGGGGTTCACTACATCTCCGCCGACGACCTCGAGGAGTGCTGGCAACTGCTGCGTCAGTCGGCGACCAGCGCGTCCTACGAGTGCCTCGCCCGACTCGACGGCTACTCGCAGTGGCTGGCCGGGGTCGACTGGGTGCCCGCGTACCGGCGTCACAGGCGGAACCTGCAGCTCATCGGGGCGAATGATCCCGGGCGGCGGTGGGTGCTCAAGAACCCCAGTCACCTGTTCGCGCTAGACGCGCTGCTGGAGGTGTACCCGGACGCGGTGGTGGTGCAGACGCACCGGGATCCGCGGAAGTCCATGGCGTCCATGTGCTCGCTCGCGCACAAGACCGCCGCGGAGTGGTCCACGCGGTTCACCCCGGAGTACATCGGTGCGTCGCAGTTGGACTTCTGGGCGCGGGGCGTCGAGACGTTCGACGCCGCCCGCGCCCGGCACGAGGCGGACCCCGCATCGCGGGCGACGTTCGTGGACGTCGACCACCACGAACTGGTGGACGATCCGGCGGGCGTGGTGGAGCGCGTCTACGCCGCGGTGGGGACGGAGCTGCCGGAGGACGTACGCGCGGCCGTGGTGGCCGAGAACGACAAGAGCCTGTCCGGCGACCGCGCGCCCGCGCACCGGTACACGCTCGCCGACTACGGACTCAGCGAGGCGCTGATCGCCGAGCGGTTCGCCGGGTACCGCGGGCTGGAGGGCTAGAGGTACCTGCCGACCGCGTCGATGATCTTCTCGGCCACGTCCCGGGTGCACACCAGCAGGTCCGGGAACTCGATCTGCTCGGTGTTGTAGACCAGTTCGGACCCGTCCAGGGCGCTGGCGTGCAGACCGCGCTGCTGCACCACGCCGACGGTCGCGGCGGAGTCCCACTGGTGGTGCCCGCTGGTGTGGATGTACGCGTCGCACTCTCCCTCGAGCACCGTCGCGGTCTTACCGCCGCCGGATCCGAGGTGGACCAGGGAGGCGCCGAGTTCCTCGGCGAGCTCTTCCGCGAACGCCGGCGGTTCGGCCTCCGAGACGGCGATGCGCAGGCGATCGTCCTCACGGGGCGGTACCAAAGGGCCGGGCCGGGGGCCGCGGATGATCGACAGGGGCTGGTAGGTGGTGGCGCCGCGTCCGGTGAGGACGCGGCCGTAGGCGGGCATGGCGATCGCGCAGGCGGTGATTCCGCCGACGCCCTGCGGGTCCTTCTCCCACAGCGCCACGTGGACCGCCCAGTCGGGGCGGCCCTCGGTCACGTAGGAGCGGATCCCGTCGAGGGGATCGACGAACCACACGCGGTCGGCCTCGAGCCGGGCGCGGGAGTCGGGGTCCCACTCGCCGAACACCAGGTCCCCGGGCCGCGCCACGGCGAGCCGGTCGATGATGACGGACTGCGCCTCGCCCTCGGCGAACGCGCCGAGGTCCTCCGGCGCCACCTTCGAGACCCGCAGGTCGGTGAGCAGGCGTCCGGCCTGGGCCGCGAGGTCCTCGGCCGACCGCTGGTCATTGGTCCGTCCATGCGCGGGGAAGGGGCTCATGCGGCTGATTCTAGTGGCCCCGGCTAGAGTCCTGCCGCGACCTCCAGCGCGGCGAGCAGTTCGTGGGGTTGCCCGAGCAACTGCGCGGTACCGTGTGCCCGCTTGAAGAACAGCTGGGCGTCGTACTCCCAGGTGATGCCGACGCCACCGTGGAGCTGGATCGACTCACCGGCGATCCACTGCAGGGCCTCGGAACAGTAGACCTTGGCGGCGGCCGCCTCGATCTCCGCGGCGTAGGCCGCCTCGTCGGCGTCCGGCCCGTCCCCGAGGGCCTGCGCCTCGGCGACGAGGGCGGCGGCGGAGTACGAGAGCGAAGCGGCGGTCTCCGCGCGGACGTACATGTCGGCCATGCGGTGCTTGAGCGCCTGGAACGAGCCGATCACGCGGCCGAACTGGGTGCGCTCCTGCGTGTACCGGACGGTCGCGTCCAGCACGGCGCGGGCGGCGCCCACCTGCTCGGCGGACACCGCCGCCCATGCGGCCGCGCGCAGGCGGGCCAGGAAGCTCGGCCGGGTGGCGATGGCGGTGGCCGCGGCGCCGTCGAACTCCACGCGCGCCAGGGTGCGGGTGGGGTCCATGACGGGCACGCGGGTGACGGTCACGCCGTCGGCGTCGGCGGGGAGCTCGAACAGACCGACGTCGTCGCCGGTGACGGCCACGACGAGTAGCGTGGTGGCGGTGTCGGCGCCCAGCACGTGGTGGGCGGTGCCGGTGAGGGTGGTGCCGTCGGCTCGGACCCCGGGGGTGGCCCAGCCGTCGAGCCCGGCCCAGCACAGCGCGGCGAGCTCGCCGGCGGCGATTCCGGGCAGCAGACGCGCGCACGCGGCCTCGTCGCCCGAGGCGAGGACGGCCTGTGCGGAGAGGACCGCGGACCCGAGCATCGGGGAGGGGGTCAACCGGCGGCCGAGCTCCTCGCACACGAGGTGGGTCTCGACCCAGGTCGCCCCGGCACCGTCGTGTGACTCGGGGATCGACAGCGCGGCGGCCCCGATCTGGTCGACCAGCGTCGACCACAGCGCGGGGTCGTACCCGTGGTCGGAGGCGAACGCGGCGCGCACAGCGGCGGAGTCGGACCTCTTCTCCAGCAGCGCGGCCACGGACTGCCGCAGCGCGGCCTGTTCCTCGGTGTCGACGCCGGGGGTGGCGGGGGCGGTCATCGGGTGGCCCCCGCGGCGTCCGCGCGGAGCGAGTCGAGCACGCGGCCGCGGTGGTAGCTCTGGGTGCCCCACGCCGTCTGCAGGGCGCGGGTCTTGGTCAGCCACAGGCCCAGGTCGTGCTCGAGCGTGTAGCCGATCGCGCCGTGCACCTGCAGCGCCGTGCGGGCGGCCAGGTAGGCGGCGTCGGCGACGGCCACGCGGGCGGCGGAGACGTCGCGCACCGCGGCTGCGGGGTCGTCGGGGTTCTCGGCGATCGCCAGGGCGCCGGCCCACAGCAGTGGGCGGGACATCTCCAGCGCGATGGCCACCTCGGCCAACTGGTGCTTGAGGCCCTGGTACTCACCGATGAGCTTGCCGTACTGCTTGCGCTGCTTGGCGTAGTCGACGCTCATGTCGAGCATCGCCCGGCCGAGGCCGAGGAGTTGGGCGGCGGTACCGAGCGCGCCGTGGTTGACCAGGTCGGTGGTGCTGACCGCGGCCACCCGGGTGCCGGGCGTCGGCGCTGCTACGGTGCGCGCGCGGTCGACCGAGCGGCGGGACTCACCCGCTTCGCCGGTGAACACCTCGTCGTCGTCGCCCACCCACAGGTACTCCGCCACGTGCACGTCGGGAGCGAGCGGCGAGACGCCGGGCACGGCGACCGACGCCAGCGCGCCGGAGGCGACGGACTCGGCCACGTCCCCGGCGGCGATACGCGGTGCCACCATGACGGTCTCCACGACGGGACCCGGCACCGCGTGGCGGCCCAGGACCTCGAGCGCGGCCACGGCCTCGACCGCGGTGGCCCCGGCGCCGCCGGCGGCCTCGTCGATGAGCAGGGCTGCCGCGCCCGTCTCGGCGACGCGGCCCCACACGGCGGTGCCGGGGGCCGTGTCACCGGCGGCCCACGAGCGGATCACCGCGGGCATGTCGGACTTGGCCAGCAGGGAGTCGATGCTGCCGGCGAAGTCGATGATCTCGGGATCGAGTGCGAACTGCATGTTCAGAAAACCGCCTTCTCAGCCGCGCGGGAGGCCGAGGAGTCGCTCGGCGATGATGTTCTTCTGGACCTCGTTGGTGCCCGCGTAGATGGGCCCGGCGAGGGCGAACAGGTACCCGTCCATCCACTGCTCACCGGCGAGCTCGCCGGCGGTGCCGAGGACGTCCAGGGCGGTCTCGTGGGTGGCGATGTCCCAGTCGGACCAGAAGACCTTGTTGATCGAGGACTCGAAACCGAGGTTGGCTCCTCCGGTGAGCTTCGTGACCGTGTTCCAGGTGCTCAGCTCGTAGGCGCGCGACCCGATCCACGCGTCCACGACGCGGTCCGCCAGGGATCCACGGGTGCGGTCGTCGAGCTCGGGCTCGGCGGTGCCCCACAGGTCGAGCAGCCGGTCGGTCGTGGCGAGGAACCGTCCGGGGGAGCGCAGTGAGAGGCCGCGCTCGTTGTTGGCGGTGGACATGGCCACCTTCCAGCCCTGGTTGACCTCGCCGATCACGCCGGACTCGGCGGGGTTCGCCGGGTCGTCGGGCACGAAGACGTCCTCGAGGAACAGTTCGGCGAAGCCGGGCAGCCCGTCGAGCTGGTCGATCGGGCGGACGGTGACCCCCTCGGCCCGCAGGTCGAACATGAAGTAGGTCAGGCCCTTGTGGCGGGGCTCGTCCGGGTCCGTGCGGAACAGGCCGAAGCCCTTGTCGGCGAACGACGCGCGGGTGGACCACACCTTCTGCCCGTTGAGGACCCAGCCGCCGTCGACGCGCTTGGCGGTCGAGCGCAGTGAGGCCAGGTCGGAGCCGGCCTCGGGCTCGGACCAGGCCTGCGCCCAGATGTCGTCGGCCCGGGCCATGCGCGGCATGATGTGGGCCAGCTGCTCGGGGGAGGCGTGGTCGAACAGGGTCGGGGCCAGCAGGAAGATGCCGTTCTGGCTCACCCGCAGCGGGGCGCCGGCGCGGAAGTACTCCTCCTCGAAGACCACCCAGTTGACCAGCCCGCAGTCGCGGCCGCCGAACTCCTCGGGCCACGACACGACCGACATGCGGGCGTCGGCCATCGTCGCCTCCCACCGGCGGTGGGCCTCGAAGCCCTCGCGGGTGTCCATGTGGGGCAGCGGCTCGGTGGGCACGTTGGCCTCGAGCCACTGCCGCACCTCGAGCCGGAACTCGCGGGTCGATGCGTCCAGATCCAGATCCACGGCGTCAGTCCTTCTTCTCGCCGGTCGGGGCGGCGCCGCCCGTCGAACCGGTGTTCGCGCTGTCGCGCATCGAGCGCGCGTCCATACCGCCCAGGGAGGCGGAGAACGAGTCGGTGTCGTCCGGCTCGGCATTGGCGGAGTGCGCGAACATGTGCCAGCCGAACGCGGTGTCCAGGGAGGTCTGCAACCCCATCTGGTCCTCGTTCGAGTTGATGACCTTCTTGGCCAGCGTCAGACCGAACGCCGGCATGGCCTTGATCTCCTCGGCGATCGAGTCGACCTTGGCCTGCAGCTCCTCGCGGGGGACCACGTGGTTGAGCATTCCCCACTCCAGCGCCTCGGCGGCGCCGAACCTGCGACCGGTGTAGAGGATCTCCTTGGCGCGGCGCGGGCCCAGCACGAAGGAGTGGGCGAAGTACTCGACGCCGGGGATGCCCATCTTCACCACGGGGTCGGAGAAGAACGCGTCGTCGGACGCCACGATGAAGTCGCAGACCCACGCCAGCATGAGCCCGCCGGCGATGCACGCGCCGTGCACCTGGGCGATCATCGGCTTGGGGATCTCCCGCCACCGGCGGCACATCTGCACGTAGACCTCGCTCTCGCGGGCCAGGCGCCGGTCGCCGCCGCCGCGGGTGGTGTGGTCCCACCAGAGCGCCGCGCGGTTGGGGTACTCCACGTGATGGTCCCGCTCGGGCGTGCCGATGTCGTGGCCCGCCGAGAAGTGCCTGCCGTTGGCCCGCAGGACGATCACCTTGACCGCATCGTCCTCGACGGCCTTGATGAACGCGTTGTCCAGCGAGTACGTCATCACCGAGTTCTGCGCGTTGCGGAAGTCCGGTCGGTTGAGGGTGACGTACGCGGTGCCGTCGGTGACCTCGTAGGCCACGGGCTGCGTGTCCGGCCCGAGGTCGTCGACCCCGAGGACCGGGGGGATGGGTGCATCGGTCATGACCTGGGACTCTCCTTACCTAGCAAGTGCTTGGTTGGTAACTGTACCGGACGGGCGCGGCGAGCCGGATTCAGACGGCTCTCGTCACACCCCGTAACCCCCGTCCACGTCGAGCTTCTGGCCCGAGATGAACCCGGCGCGGTCCGACGCCAGGAACGCGACCGCCTCGGCGATGTCGGCGGCCGTGCCGAACCGGCGCAGGGGGATGTTGCCGCGTGTGACCTCCAGCGCGCGCTCGTCGAGGTCGCCGGAGGAGATGAGCCGCTCGGCCATCCCGTCGGTGAGCATCCCCGGGCCCACGCAGTTCACGCGCACGCCGAAGCGCCCCTCCTCGGCGGCCAGGCCCCGGACGAGCTGCTCGACCGCGCCCTTGGGGGCGGCCGACAGTCCGTCGCGGACCGGGTAGCGGGTGGTGGCGGCGGTGGTGACGACGACGACGTTGCCCGCCACCACGCGCAGGTGCTCCAGCGCGGGACGCACGATCGCGAAGAACCCGACCGCGTCGTCCTCGAGCTGCCGGCGGAACTCGGACGGCGCGATCCGGGACAGGTGCACCATGGGCACGTGCGGACCGGCGCAGTGGGCCAGTACGCGGATCCCGCCGTGTCGGGAGGCGATCGCGTCGACGGCGGAGGCGACCCGGTCATCGTCGTCGCCGCCGTTGTCGTCGTTGCCGTCGTCGGTCCCGCCCCGCCCCGGGGCGAGGCGGACGCACTCGACCTCGCGGTGTCCGCCGGCGCCCGCCGTGCCCCCCAGCTCGGCGGCCAGCCCGGTGGGCTCGGTCGAGCGGTACCCCAGCACCACCGGCGCATCGGGGAACTCGGCGGACAGGCGGCGCGCGACGGCCGCCCCGATCCCGCCGGAGGCCCCCGTGACCACCACGGCGCCGCGCGGTCCCGCCGGGGCGCTCATCGCAGCTCGGTCTTGACGATCTTGCCCGAGGCGTTGCGCGGAAGGGAGTCGACGAACTCGATCGTGCGCGGCCGCTTGAAGTTGGCCAGGTGCTCGGAGCAGAAGTCCAGCACGTCCTGCTCGGTGAGGGTCGAGCCCTCGCGGCGGACGATGAACGCCTTGCCGACCTCGCCCATCCGATCGTCCGGAACACCGATCACGGCGGTCTCCACCACTCCGTCCAGGCGGGCCAGGGTCTGCTCGATCTCGGCGGGATAGACGTTGAACCCGCCGTTGATGTACATGTCCTTGAGCCGGTCGGTGATGCGCAGGTTGCCGTCGGCGTCGATCTCGCCGACGTCGCCGGTGTGCAGCCAGCCGTCCGGGTCGATCGTCTTGGCCGTGTTCTCGGGGTCGTCGAGATAGCCCTGCATGACCATCTCGCCGCGGGTGAGGATCTCACCGTGCTCGCCGATGCGGATCTCCATGCCCGGGTAGGCGCGGCCGCACGTGGTGGACACCGTGACGTCGTCGTCACCGGTCCGGGTGGTGGTGATGAAGCCCATCGTCTCGGTCTGGCCGTACGCCGTGATCACCGTCTCCAGCCCCAGGTCGGACTGCATCCGCTCGATGAGCACCACCGGCACCACCGAGGCGCCGGTCACCGCCACCCGCAGCGACGACAGGTCGTAGTCGACACGGGTGGGGTCGTCGAGCAGGGTCTGGAAGATCGTCGGTGCCCCGGTGAGGATCGTGACCTTCTCGTCCCGGATCAACCGCATGGTCTCGGTGGTCGAGTAGACGGCCAGGGGGACGATCGTCACGCCGAACAGCACGCACGCCAGGAAGCCGGCCTTGTAGCCGAAGCTGTGGAAGAACGGGTTGACGATGAGGTACCCGTCCCGCTCCGTGAGCCCGTTGTTGCCGCCCCACGCGCGCGAACCCGCGACGGTCTGCCGGTGCAGGGCCACCACGCCCTTGCTCTTGCCGGTGGTGCCGGAGGTGAAGAGGATGTCGGCCACGTCGTCCCCGGTCACCGCGTCCGCGCGGCCGTCGGCCTCGGCGAGCAGGTCCTCGGTGGCCAGCGCCCGGAGGTCGGCGAAGTCCACGACGTCGACGCCCCCGGCGGCGCCGGCCCCCGCGGGGGCCGAGTCGCCGGCGTCGAGGGGGATGCGCACGATCGTGCGCAGGGAGGTGGCCGCCGCGAGCGGGCCGGCGGCGGCCCCGGCGGCCCCGGCGGCGTCGGCGGCCCCGGCGGCGTCGACGAGGTCGACGATCCGCTCGGTGCCGAGGAACGTCCCCGCGACCACGGCCGCCACCGCGTGGGTGCGCTGAATGATCTCGAGCGTCTCGCTCCCGGTGTAGCGCGTGTTCGCGGGGACGACGGTGCCTCCCGCGAACTGCACGCCCAGCGCCGCGACCACCCAGTGGCGGGTGTTGGGCGCCCAGATCACCACGCGGTCACCGGGGGCGATCCCGCGCGAGACGAGGCCGGCGGCGAACCGGCGGACCTCGTCGTGCAGGTGCGCCCACGTCCAGCGGGTGTCCTGGCCGGGCTGCACGTCGACGATCGCCTCGCGCTCCGGCCACGACCGGGCCGCGCGACGCAGTGCGGCGGGGGTGGTCTCGACTGGGGCGCCCTGGGCGGGCGCGGTGTCGTCGGTCGGGTTCATCGCGGACTCCTCGGTGGGGCTGCGGACTGCGGGTGATGCGGGCGCAACTCTACCAAGCAAGTGCTTGGTCATTCTTGATCCGCGCGTCGAGCTAGTACTTGAGCGCACCCCGGTCGACGGTGAGTTGGACCCCGGAGATCGATCGCGACCCGTCCCCGGCGAGGTAGGAGACCACCTCGGAGACCTCCTCGGGCGGCATGAAGTCGGCAAGGGTGCTCGCGCCGTCCACCCGGGCGTTCTTCAGTGGCATCGGGGCGAAGCTGTGGAGGAACGACGGGAAGCGGCCGAAGAGCTCGGCCATCCCCTCGGGATCGATCATCGGCGTGGCCACCGAGTAGGGATGGATCGAGTTGACGCGGATGCCGAACTCGCCCACTTCCAGCGCGAGCGCGTTGGTCAACGCCACCAGGCCGGCCTTCGAGGCGGAGTAGTGCCCGTTGCCGGGCGTCGCCTTGAGGCCCGCGGACGAGCTGACGATGATGATCGACCCGCCGTTGCCGGCCTCGATCATCGCCGGCACGGCCGCGCGGATCGTCCGCCACGTCCCGCTGAGGTTGACGCCGATGACGGTGTCCCAGTCGTCCTCCGGCATCTCCCACAGGCGGCCCCAGCTGAGGACCGCGGCGTTCGCGACCAGGATGTCCAGCCGTCCGAAGGTGTCGATCGTGCGGGCGACGAGGTCCTGCAGTGCGCCCAGGTCCCTGATGTCGAGCACCGCCGAGAGGGCGCGCTGACCCGTCTCCTCGATCAGGCGGACGGTCTCGCCCAGGTCGTGCGGTGTGGGGGCGGGGTAGGTGGCGGACCCGGACACCGGCGCGCAGACATCGGAGACGACGACGTCGGCGCCCTCCGAGGCGAGGCGGACCGCGTGGGCCCGGCCCTGGGCGCGGGCGGCTCCGGTGATGAAGGCGACCTTGCCGGCCAGGGGCTTCGAGGGGGGAGTCATGGGCTCATCCAAACCGATGGCGGCGTGGGCGGAGGCCGGATCCCACGAACCAAGCAAGTGCTTGGTAGTGTGGCCCCATGACCGAGAGCACGGCACCCGAGAAGTGCAAGCCCGCGTCGGAGATGACCGATGACGAGTTCGCCGCGGAGTTCCGCACCTGGCTGGACGCCAACCTCGTCGGCGAGTTCGCCGAGATCAAGGGCGTCGGCGGCCCCGGTAGCGAACACGAGTTCTTCCCGCAACGCCTCGCCTGGGAGCGGCACATGGCGGCGGCGGGGTGGACCTGCGTCGGCTGGCCGGTCGAGCACGGCGGGCGCGGCGCGTCGTTGAGCCAGCAGGTGCGGTTCCACGAGGAGTACGCCAAGGCGGACGCCCCGGCGCGGGTGTCCCACCTCGGTGAGACGCTCCTCGGCCCGACCCTGATCGCCCACGGGACCCGGGAGCAGAAGGACCGCTTCCTGCCGCGGATCATCGACGTCACCGAACTGTGGGCTCAGGGGTACTCCGAGCCCGGCGCCGGGTCCGACCTGGCCAACGTCTCGACGACCGCCGAACTCGGGGATGACGGCAGGTGGCACCTCAACGGGCAGAAGGTGTGGACCTCGCTCGCGCACCTCAGTCAGTGGGTGTTCGTGGTGGCCCGCACGGAAGCGGGTACGAGTCGGCACAAGGGACTGAGCTTCCTCCTGGTCCCGCTCGACCAGCCGGGCGTGGAGATCCGCCCGATCCAGCAACTGACAGGGACCTCCGAGTTCAACGAGGTCTTCTTCGACGACGCGGTCACCGACGCCGGCATGATCGTCGGGGAGCGGGGCGACGGCTGGAAGGTGGCCATGACCCTGCTCGAGTTCGAGCGGGGGGTCTCCACCCTGGGCCAGCAGGTCGGCTTCGCCCGCGAACTCGACGAGATCGTCGCGATGGCCCGCGCCAACGGCAGCGCCGAGGTGCCCGCCGTGTGCGAGCGCATCACCCGCGCGTGGATCGGGCTCAAGGTGATCCGTGCCCACGCGCTGCGGACCCTCGCCGATCGCGACTCCTCCGGCGGCAACGCCTCCGCCGCGAAGCTGCTGTGGGCCAACTGGCACCGCGACCTCGGCGAGCTCGCGATGGAGGTGCAGGGGGCACAGTCCCTCACCGGTCCCACCCACACCTCCGAGGGTGCGCCGAACGACCTCCGCGACCCCGAGAATCTCGAGCTCGCGCTGTGGCAGCGGCTCTTCCTGTTCACCCGCTCCGACACCATCTACGGCGGATCGAACGAGATCCAGCGCAACATCATCTCCGAGCGCGTGCTCGGACTACCCCGAGAGGCAAGGCCGTCATGACCGAGCAGAAATCCCCCCTCGCCGTCGTCCCCGAGGAGACCCCCGGACACGGACTGCTCAAGGGCAAGAAGGTCGTGGTGACCGCGGCGGCTGGGACCGGGATCGGCTTCTCGGCGGCCCGACGCGCGGCGCTCGAGGGTGCCGACGTCCTGGTCTCCGACTTCCACGAACGCCGCATGAACGAGGCCCGCGACGCGCTCGCCGCCGAGTTCCCGGACCAGCAGATCGAGTCGCTGACCTGCAACGTCCAGTCGACCGCCGACGTCGACGCGCTGATCGCCGGTGCCGCGGAGAAGCTGGGCCGGATCGACGTGCTCATCAACAACGCCGGACTCGGCGGCGAGACCGAACTCGTCGACATGACCGACGACGACTGGGACCGTGTCCTGGACATCACCCTGAACGGCACCTTCCGCGCGACGCGCGCGGCGCTGCGGTACTTCCGCGACGCGGAGCACAACGGCGTGATCGTCAACAACGCCTCCGTGCTGGGCTGGCGCGCGCAGCGGGCGCAGGCCCACTACGCCGCGGCCAAGGCCGGCGTCATGGCGCTGACCCGCTGCTCCGCCATCGAGGGTGCCGACTACGGGGTGCGGATCAACGCCATCGCCCCGTCCATCGCCCGCCACAAGTTCCTCGAGAAGTCCGCCTCAGCGGAGCTGCTCGACGAGCTCGCCGCCAAGGAGGCCTTCGGGCGGGCCGCCGACGTGTGGGAGGTCGCCGCGACCATCGCCATGCTCGCCAGCGATTACACGACCTATCTCACCGGGGAGGTCGTCTCCATCTCCTCGCAGCGCGCCTGACGGCGGCCCGCCCGGTGCGCCGGGCGGGCAGCGGTGTCAGGCGGTCCGGACCTTCTCCGCCTGCGATGCGAAGAGCTCGAGGGCGGTGTCCCGGGCCTCGTCGGAGATCGGCCCGTCGGTGCCGGATGCGGTGACGGAGATGCCGAGCCCGCGGACGACGCCCGTGATCATCACGTTCGACGTCCGGATGGTCTGACCCATCATGTTCATCGAGTTGTCCTGGACGACGGCCGCGAAGTCCTCGACCCACTCCGGGGCGTCGACGTCCAGCAGCGAGTTCTGCGCCTCGGTGATCATCTCCTCGCCCTGGAGCGGGAACGCGACCGTCATGACCGGGCAGTCCTCGATCTGCTGCGCACGCGCGGCCAGGCCGTCGGTCACCCGGGTCACGGCCACCGCGAACGAGGTGCCCCCGACCTGGCCGGCCTGGATCGCCATCGCGTCCGGCTCCGACTGCGCGCCCGGGCCGTCCTGACTGATGTCCGCGCACTGCTCCGGCTCCACGCGGACATCGGACGTGAACGCGCCGAGCGCGTCCATCCCGCCGGCGATCTCATCCGCGGGGACGGGTTGCAGCCCGACCTCCGGGGCGTCCTCGGCGGTGAGGACGAGCTGCTCGACCTTGCCGGGCGGCGGGGTCGACCCCGGATCGGCGGGCTCCGACGACACTGCAGACTCCGACGACGCTGCCGACCCCGCCGGTTCGGCCGACTCGGCCGCTGCGGTGGTGGTGGCGGTGCCGCCCTCGTCGTCGTTCCCCTCCCCGGTCGCGCACGCGCCCAGCCCCAGCGTCAGGCCGAGCACCGCCGACGCTGCGAGGGCACGGGTGCGACAGGGGCGGGAGGTCAGTGGTGAGGTGGTCCGCATGCGCCGGAGTCTAGCGGCGAGGTGGGCGGGGCGGCGGCGCCCGTGCGCCGCGCCCGGTGCCCGCGTGGCAATCCGGGGGACTGCCACGCGGGCAGTCGGGGGCCTCACTAAGCTGAGTGTCGTCAACCCCCTCGACCATCGGAGATGAAGAATGATTGACCTCAGCGGCGTGCTCGGAGGGCTCGCTGACGACCTGTGGGGATCCGTGGACGGCATCGTGCCGGCCGGCTCCCTCGGGAACGTGATCGGTGGCGTGCTCAAGCTGCCCGCGGCCCTGCTCTACGGTTCGTCCAACCTGTTCTGGGGCTTCGGCTCCCACGGCCCCGCCTGATCCGACCGAACGGAGAACACCATGCTCAGTGGCTCACTGCACGACCTCCACGAGACGATCGACGGATCGGTCGACGGCCTCGCCCCCTCCCTGCCGGCCGGCTCCCTCGGCGACATCGTCCACGGGGTCCTCAACATCCCCGGGGCGCTCATCGCGACCCTGGAGTACGTCCTCCTGGGTTTCGGTTCCTGACGCGACCGCGCGACAGTGGCCGGGCCCCCGGGGACCTTTCCGGGGGCTCGGTGACGCGGGGGAGGACCGAACCTCTACCTAGCAAGTGCTTGGTTGGTACCCTCGGGGTATGACCAGCACGACCAGACGTGAGGAGCTCCTGTCGATCGCGGCAGGGCTCTTCGCCGAACGCGGCCTGCGTGCGACCACCGTCCGCGACATCGCCGACGCCGCGGGCATCCTCTCGGGGAGCCTCTACCACCACTTCTCGTCCAAAGAGGCGATCGTCGACGAGATCCTCCGCGGGTTCCTCGACGCGCTCTTCGGCGAATACCGTCGGATCGTGGAGGCCGGCCTCGGCCCGCGGGAGACCCTGGAACAGCTGGTCCGCGCCTCGTTCGAGGCCATCCACCGCGACCGCGACGAGGTCGCCATCTACCAGGACGAACTCAAGCACCTGCGCGGCAACCCGCGATTCGACTACCTCCGTGAGCGCAACACCGAGTTCCGCGAGATGTGGACCGACGTGCTCACCCGGGGGATGGAGTCCGGCGACTTCCGCGGTGACCTCGACGTGCGGCTCACCTACCGCTTCCTGCGCGACACGGTGTGGGTCGCCGTGCGGTGGTACCGGCCCGACGACGAGAACGATCACGCGGCCATCGCGGACCAATACCTCAACATCGTGCTCGACGGCCTGGCCGTCGGCTGACCTTCCCACCCCTTCCCGAGGAGACACATGACCAGCGTGACCGGCCGCGAGGCCTACGTTATCGACGCCGTCCGCACGCCCGTCGGCAAGCGCGGCGGCAGCCTGTCCGGACAGCATCCGGCCGACCTGGGCGCGCACGTCATCAAGGCGGTCGTCGAACGCACCGGTATCGACCCGGAGGTCGTCGACGACGTCATCTTCGGCTGCGTCGACACCATCGGCCCCCAGGCCGGCAACATCGCCCGCTCCGCCTGGCTCGCCGCCGGGATGCCCCTGGGCGTCCCGGGCACGACCGTCGACCGACAGTGCGGCTCCAGCCAGCAGGCCATCCACTTCGGCGCACAGGCCATCTGGTCCGGCACCCAGGACGTGATCCTGTTCGGCGGGGTGCAGAACATGAGCGCCCTGCCCATCTCGTCGGCCATGCTCGCCGGGCGCGAGTACGGATTCGACGACCCGTTCACCGGTTCCACCGGCTGGGTCGAGCGCTTCGGCTCCCAGGAGATCTCGCAGTTCAACGGCGCCCAGATGATGGCCGACAAGTGGGACATCTCCCGCCGGGAGATGGAGGAGTGGGCACTGCAGTCCCACGCCCGCGCCCGCGCCGCGATCGCCGAGGGGCGGTTCGCCAGCGAGTACGTCCCGATGGCCGGCCTCGAGGCCGATGAGACCACGCGCGAGACCACCCTCGAGAAGATGGCTTCGCTGCCCGTGCTGGCCGAGGGCGGCTCACTCACCGCCGCCGTCGCCTCGCAGATCTGTGACGGCGCCTCCGCCGGGCTGCTCGCCTCCGCCGAGGCGGTCGAGAAGTACGGCCTGAAGCCCCGCGCCCGCATCCACCACCTCACCGTCCGGGGTGACGACCCGGTGATGATGCTGTCGGCACCCATCCCGGCCACCAAGTGGGCGCTGGAGAAGACCGGCCTGACGATCGACGACATCGACGTGGTGGAGATCAACGAGGCCTTCGCCCCCGTCGTCCTGGCGTGGATCAAGGAGACCGGAGCCGACCCGGCGCGCGTCAACCCCAACGGCGGCGGCATCGCGCTGGGCCACCCGCTCGGCGCCACCGGCGCCAAGCTGTTCGCGACCCTGCTGAACGAGCTCGAGCGCACCGGTGGTCGCTATGGCCTGCAGACCATGTGTGAGGGCGGCGGCACCGCCAACGTCACGATCATCGAGCGTCTCGACGGCTGACAGGCACTGCCGAACGCTCGGCCCCGCATTCGCAAGGATGCGGGGCCGTGTCGTATTCGGGCGCCGGCCCCCAGGCGAGTTACTGAGAAAATTGGCCAATTGCCTTAAGGTGCACGGCATCTCATGAAGTACTTAGCTTCGCAGTTGAGAGTGGGTTCGGCGGACATGTACGGGTTCGCTGCGGGCGGTCGAGGGGGCGATTACGCCCCGTTCTAAGAATAGTGTTAACTATGGCTCGGGTAACTATGCCCGGGTCCGACCCCGCATGGGTGATGGGCCGATTTTCCTGGTGAAGGGACGGTTCATGTTTAGTGCTCGTGTCGCCGCTATCGGCGGTCGCGACCCCGACAGGACGGGGCGGACCAAGTCGGGGAAGGGCCTGGTCATAGCTTTTGTGATGTTCCTCGTCGCGAGCCTGGCGCCGGCTGTGGCCGGCCTTGCGCCGTTCATGCAGGCGGCGAACGCACAGGCATGTAGCCCTGGGTCGGCCCATACGATCGCCGGTACCGTGTACCGAGACGTGGCCGGGTTGTCCACCATCGAAGACCCTGGAGACCCTGGCCTCGCAGGCGTGACCTTCAGGGTCCGGTACACGATGGGTGGTTCGCCGGCGTCAGCTACCAGCGGCCCCTGGTCTGCGTGGTACACAACCACGTCGGCGACAGATGGTTCGTACTGCATTCAGCTTCCCGCGAACTCGGGATTCGAACCGACCACGGGCGCCCCGATGGGGAGTTGGATCGAGATCGATACCCCCATGACGGTCACCGCGACTCCGGAGGGCGGGACTGCCGGGCGGTTCCAGCCGATCTTCATTCCCGGTGACGGCCGTCCCACGCAGGTGGCTTACGACACGAATCGCGAGTGGACGAACAACTCGAACATCGCGTTCGGGAATCGTGTGCAGGACCTGAACATCGGTTACGTCTCTGCGCCGGAGCGGACGGTGATCGATATCACCGGAAATAGCTACTCTTCGTCGAACGGCGGGTTCGCCGGGGTCGTGGGGCATGACGTCGGATCGGATCGCTCTGTCCGCAATCCGCTCTTCGGTGATTCGTATGCCCCCGCCGACATTCCCGTGTACATGGACGTGTACGAACCCAATGGCACCACGTACCGGTACACCCTGTTGACGCACACTGATGCCGAGGGCGTCTACCGCTTCAACTTCACCTCGGGCAACAGGCCCAATCTGGGTGGGGTTGTGGGTATTGACGACCGGATCTCACTTCGCCTCGGGCCCGCGTCGGGACACATGTTGGTGCACGATGTGATGCACGGGGGGAATGACGTCAGGCTCGCTACCTCGATTGCGACGCTGACGTTGCAGGGGACCAATTCTTTCGTCCAGGACCCTCTGGTGCCCGCCGTTACCGGGGCGTACGCCAACGCGTATGTCGGTATAGGTACTGTCTGGCGGCTTGCCGTCATGTCGGAGCCGCCACCGCCGGAGGTGACGGATGCGGAGCAGTACGATTTGACGTACCAGTCGGTGAACGTGGAGGTCGGTCAGACGGCGACGTCGCCGGTGACGTTCACCGAAGACGGTGCGACGGTGCCGACGCCGACCGGCGCGACCTTCGCGCTGGGTGCCGGTGCGCAGCCGGGTGCGTCGATCAACCCCACGACCGGTCTGGTGACGTACACGCCGCCTGCGGGTATCGCGCCGGGGACTGTCCAGGTTCCGGTCGTGGTGACGTACGCCGACGATTCGGTGGATAACGTCACTGCGCCGTTCGTGGTCTCGGAAGCGACCCCGACGGAGACGGAAGCAGAGACGTTCGAGCCTGCGTACCAGCCGGTTATTTTGCAGGTGGGTGATACGGCAACGTCGCCGGTGACGTTCACCGAGGACGGTGCGCCGGTGCCGACGCCGACTGGTGCGGCGTTCGCGCTCGGCGCCGGTGCGCCGGCGACTGCGTCGATCGATGCGGCCAGCGGTCTGGTGACCTACACACCGCCTGCGGGTACCGCGCCGGCGACTGTCCAGGTTCCGGTCGTGGTGACGTACGCCGACAATTCGGTCGACAACACCACGGCACCGTTCGTGGTGACCGAACCGGGTGCTGATCCGACTGATGCTGAGACCAATACGCCGGCTTATGGGCCGGGGTCGGGTCAGGCTGGTACGGAGATCACGGCTCCGCAGACCGGTGATACGACGCTGCCGGCGGGGACGTCGTGTGTGGTTGGTCTGCCCACGGGGTGGACCGGCGATGCTGATGGTCCGAGCTGCGATGTCACGGTCACCCCGCCGGCGGGAACGCCGGCCGGTGACTACCCGCTGACGGTGACGGTGACGTACCCGGACGGCAGTTCTGAGACGGTGCCGGTGACCATCACGGTGACAGAGCCGGGCGCCGAGCCGACGGATGCGGAGCAGCACGATCCGGGTTACGGCCCGGGTGTCGGTGATGCGGGTACTTCGATTGATGTTCCGCAGACTGGTGACGATCTGCCCGGCGGGGCCACGTGCTCTATCACGTTCCCCGAGAGCTGGGGGGCGGACTTCGACGAGAACTGCAACCTCATCGTCACGCCGCCTGCGGGCACGACCCCGGGTGACTACCCGGGGACGGTGACGATCACCTACCCCGACGACTCGGTGGACACCGTGCCCGTGGTGGTGACGGTGACCGAGCCGGATGCCGGTCCGACTGATGCTGAGACCAATACGCCGGCTTATGGCCCGGGTGTGGGTGAGGCCGGCACGCCGATCACTGCTCCGCAGACCGCTGATATGAATCTGCCGGCGGGGACGTCGTGTGTGGTTGGTCTGCCCACGGGGTGGACAGGCGATGCTGATGGTCCGAACTGTGATGTGACGGTCACCCCGCCTGTGGGAACGCCGGCCGGTGATTACCCGCTGACGGTGACGGTCAGCTACCCGGATGGCTCGTCCGAGCTGGTGCCGGTGTCCATCACGGTGACAGAGCCGGGCGCGGAGCCGACCGGGGCTGAGACGAACAATCCGGGCTACGGTCCGGGTGTTGGTGATGCGGGTACGCCGATTGATGTTCCGCAGACCGGTGATGCGTCGCTGCCGGCGGGGACCGTGTGTACGCATTCGTTCCCGGTTGGGTGGACGGTCACCTTCGGTGACAACTGCGACATGACGGTGACGCCGCCGGCGGATAATTCTGCCGGTGATTACCCGGGCACGGTGACGGTGACGTACCCGGATGGGTCCGTGGACGAGGTGCCGGTGTCGATCACGGTGACTTCGCCGACGCCGGGTCCGACCGATGCCGACACTCATACGCCGGGTTACGGTCCGGGTGTGGGTGAGGCTGGTACGGCCATCACGGCTCCGCAGACCGGTGATATGACGCTGCCGGAGGGCACGACGTGTGAGGTCGGTCTGCCTGCTGGGTGGACCGGCGATGCTGATGGTCCGAACTGCACTGTCACGGTCACCCCGCCTGTGGGGACCACGGCGGGGCAGTACCCGCTGACGGTGACGGTGACGTACCCGGACGGCTCCAGCGAGACCGTTCCGGTGACGATCACGGTGACCGAGCCGGTCACGGATCCGACCGAAGCCGATATTAACAACCCTGCCTACGCGACGGGTGTGGGTGAGGCTGGTACGCCGATCACGGCTCCGCAGACCGGTGACATGAATCTGCCGGCGGGGACGTTGTGTGTGGTTGGTCTGCCCACGGGGTGGACCGGCAACGCGTCGGGTCCGAACTGTGATGTGACGGTCACCCCGCCGGCGGGAACGCCGGCCGGTGATTACCCGCTGACGGTGACGGTCAGCTACCCGGATGGTTCGTCTGAGCAGGTTCCGGTGACGATCACGGTGCTGGCGCCGGATGCGGATCCGACTGATGCGCAGGAGAACACTCCGGCGTATGGGCCGGGTTCGGGTCAGGCGGGGACGCCGATCTCGGTGCCGCAGACTGGTGATGCGTCGTTGCCGGCGGGTACGGAGTGTGTGGCGTCGTACCCGGCGTCGTGGACTGTGGTGTTCGATGCCAACTGCAACGCGACGGTGACTCCGACTGCGGGGACGACTCCGGGTGATTACCCGGGGACGGTGACCATCACCTATCCGGATGGTTCGGTGGATGTGGTGCCGATCGTGGTGACGGTGGCTGAGCCGGATGTGGTTCCGGATGTGGCTGATTCGTACACGCCTGCGTATGCGTCGGGTTCGACGCAGCCGGGTGTGGCGGTGACGCTGCCGCAGACCGGTGATGCCGCGTTGCCTGCTGATGCGCAGTGTTCGGTGGGTTACCCGGCGAGCTGGAATGCGACGTTCGGTGACAACTGTGATCTGACGGTGACGCCTCCGGCGGGCACTGCTCCGGGGGAGTACCCGTCGTTTGTGACGGTGACGTACTCGGACGGGTCGACGGATGTGGTTCCGGTTGTGGTGACGGTGACGGCTGCGCCGACTGATGCGCAGGACAACACTCCGGGTTACGGCCCGGGCGTCGGTGATGCGGGTACGCCGATTGATGTTCCGCAGACCGGTGATGCGTCGCTGCCCGGGGGGACCGAGTGCGCGCATTCGTTCCCGGCCGGGTGGACGGTCACCTTTGATGACAACTGCAATATGACGGTGACGCCGCCGGCGGATACTCCTGCCGGTGACTACCCGGGGACGGTGACGATCACCTACCCCGACGACTCGGTGGACACCGTGCCCGTGGTGGTGACGGTGACCGAGCCGGATGCCGGTCCGACTGATGCTGAGACCAATACGCCGGCTTATGGCCCGGGTGTGGGTGAGGCCGGCACGCCGATCACTGCTCCGCAGTCCGGTGACAACGCGTTGCCGGAGGGTGCGCAGTGTTCGGTGGGTTATGCGGACGAGTGGGGTGCGACGTTCGATGAGAACTGCAACCTCACTGTCACGCCGCCTGTCGGGACCGCGCCGGGTGAGTATCCGTCCACGGTGACGGTGACGTATCCGGATGGATCGTCCGAGCAGGTGCCGGTGACGATCACGGTGCTGGCGCCGGATGCGGATCCGACTGATGCGCAGGAGAATGATCCGGGTTACGGCCCGGGTTCGGGCGAGGCGGGATCGGATATCACCGTTCCGCAGACCGGCGCCGACCTGCCGGAGGGGACCACGTGCACCGTCACGTACCCCGAGGGCTGGAACGCGACGTTCGACGAGAACTGCAACCTCACCGTCACGCCGCCCGAGGGGACGACTCCGGGTGACTACCCGGGGACGGTCACCGTCACCTACCCCGACAGCTCGGTCGACACAGTGCCCGTCGTGGTGACGGTGGAGGGTTCCGGCGGCGGGGGCGAGTGCAGCCCGCTCGGCTCGCTGGCCTGCCTGCTGCCCTGCGCCACCTGCGGGGAAGGCGGCACCGGATCTCTCGGGTCGCTCGCCAGCGGTTCGCTCGGTGGCGAGAGCGGTTCGCTCGGTGGCGAGAGCGGTTCGCTTGGTGGCGAGAGCGGCTCCGTCGGCTCCCTCCTGCAGGCGGCGCTCGGTTCGCTCGGCGTCACGGCGGGCTCGCTCGGTGATGATTCCGGCACGCCGGGCACCGGCTCGGGTTCGACGGGTCCGGGTTCGACCGGCGACGGCTCGGGCTCGATCCCGAGCAGCTCGCTCGGCTCGATCGGGGACACGCTCGGGTCCGGGGATGGAGGTGGCACCGGGTCGGACCCGGATACCACGTTCGGTTCACTGGCCCAGCTGCTGGGTTCGGTCGGCGGGACGAGCTCGCTCGCTCCGCTGCTGGGTTCCACCGGAGGGGCCGGCTCGCTCGCTGTCGGTTCGCTCGGGCTAGGCGCTCTGGCGATCGGTGGGGTAATCCACGGAATCAACACCGGGATGATCTCGCTGCCTCCGGGGTTCCAACTCCCGGTGGTGCAGCTGCCGCCGCTGCCTCCGCCCCCGCCGGGTATCCCGGTAGGAAGCCTCGGCAGCATCGGAGGCGCGGGCCAGGATGATTCCCAGCGGGAGTTGCCCCAGGCGCACGGTCCGTCGATCCCCAACGGTCGGGGTT
Source organism: Dietzia sp. IBK-p2-16D (assembly GCF_057773085.1). NCBI lineage: Bacteria > Bacillati > Actinomycetota > Actinomycetes > Mycobacteriales > Dietziaceae > Dietzia > Dietzia sp. IBK-p2-16D. The sequence continues at coordinate 212,959 of NZ_JBYMTL010000005.1, forward strand.
GATCCGTAGGTAGCAGCGAGGGCCTGCCTCCCATCCAGGGAGGCAGGCCCTCGTCGTCTACCGGTGGAAAGGCTGGTCAGTCGGCCTGCTTCCTGCTCGCCGTGATCGTGCACGTGGCGTCCTCTGGGGCGTCCTCCCCGAAGCCGTCGAGGCTCACTTCAGCGCTTTCTTCCGCCTGCACAAGGACGGCATCGGCGGTGCCGGTGGCCCGGTACCCGCGATCCACGGCGCTCTGGACCGTGCCGGTGACGATGTACGTCGCCGCGTGTTCAGCCTTGTTGTTCACCGTGGCATCGAGGACGAAATGCTCGCCCTCCCGGGCGCACCGGCTCTCCTGGGCGAGGTCGGTGTCCGCGGTGATGAACTCCGGGGTCGAGGCGCCGCCCTCGTCGTCGTTGCTACAGGCGCTCGTCCCCAGCGCGATGGCTCCGGCTGCGGCGAGAAGCGTGAGTCGACGGAAGGGGGTTACGGTCACGATGTTTCTCGATTCTCTGGGATTGGCCCGTTTGGGCGGTGAGGTTAACTTTACTCGGCGCTGACCTGCACTCCGGCCAAGTGGAAGGGGGAGTCGGCGCCGCGGGCCCCGCCTCCTCCGAGGGGAGGGTGCGGGGCCCGCGGTGGTTCGCGTAAGGACTTGGTGATCACTCGCCGGCGGAGCCGGTGCCACCGCCGAGGAGGCCGCCGTCGCCGCCCTGTATGACGGTCGAGAGGGCGCGGATGCTGCCCTGGATGGCCTCGAGGGGCGAACCGACCATCAGGGTCGGGACGATGTAGGGATCCTCACCCGTGAGCAGGGTGGGGATGGCGGGCGTGGGAGTGGGGGCCACGGCAACGCATGACAAAGCGGACCCGCCACCCTTCGGAGTGGCGGGTCCGCGTCATCTCACAGTGGAGGCAGGGGCAATTACTCGCCGGCGCTGCCGGTGTCCAGTCCGCCACCGAGCATCGCGCCGATGTCGGAACCGGTGTCGCCGCCACCCTCGCCGCCCATGACGGCGGACAGGGTGCCGAGTGCGTCACCGTCGGAGGACAGACCGCCGATGCTGCCCTGGATCGCCTCCATCGGGTCGCCGACGAGGACGGGCGCCTCGATAGCGGGATTGGTCGGGTCAGAGAGGCAAAAGCTCACGATGGCGTAAACGTTCGACGGGACGTCGGTAGCGGTCACGGTGCCGGACGGGTTGGCCAGGGGGAGGAGGATCGTGTTGGGCAGGGGCCCGTCGCGCAGGACCGTCACATTGTCGTCATTGACGAGAGTGTCGATGATGTCGACGATGTTGCCGTCCGCGAGCCTGGCCGCCAGCGCGGGAGCAGCGGAGGTCGGGGTCAGCACGGCGCCGCAGGTGTCACCGAGCTGACCGCTCTCGAGCTCGAACGTCACCGATACCGTATTACCGTCCACCGCACTGTCGTTGGTGGCTGCCATGGCGGCGCCGGCGCCGGCGATGGTGAGTGCGGTGGCGGCGCCGAGAACGGCAGCCGATCGGGCGAAAGTACGCGATGTCATCGAGGGTTCCTCCGAGGGGGCGCAGGGGCCGAGCGCTCCCCTGAGAAATTAAGACGGTTCTCAGCCTAGAACAAGAAGCTGTCTGTCGCATCACATTTCCCGGTAAGAACGAACTCCGCCCCCCTCGACGAGAGGGGGGCGGAGTTCGAGGAGCGCTAGTGGAGATCAGCCGAGATCGCGCAGTTCCGACAAGCGCTCGTGTGCCTGCGTCATGATCCGCTGGATCAGCTCGTCACAGCTCGGCAGATCGTCGATCATGCCCACGACCTGTCCCGACGCGAGCACTCCGGCGTCGGTGTTGCCCTCGACCAGCCCGGCCTTCAGCAGCATCGGGGTGTTGGCGGCCATGACGATCTGCTGCCACGTGCGGTCGGACGCCTTCCTCATGTTGAGGCCGTCCTTGGCCAGTTGCTGCCACTTCATCCCGGTCATGGACTTGAACTTATTCGCGTTCTGGACGGCGGCGGCCATGCCCTTGAGGGGGCTGCCCGATTCGAGGGCGTTGACCAGGCCGGTGCGCAGGACGCGGTGCGGCATGCCGTCGACGCGGGTGGAGACGACGGTGTCCTGGAGCCCGCGCTCGAGGTACTGCTGCTTCACCGCGTCGGGGACCTGCGAGTCGCTGGTGAGGAGGAAGCGGGTGCCCATCGCGACGCCCGCGGCACCGTAGGACAACGCCGCGACCAGTCCGCGGCCGTCGAAGAACCCACCGCCGGCGACCACGGGGATCGAGGTGTTCCCCGCGCCGCCGAGGGCGTCGATGACGCTCGGGAGCAGCAGGGTGGTGGCGACCTGGCCGGTGTGGCCACCGCCCTCACCGCCCTGGACGATCACCGCGTCGGCGCCCCAGGAGGCCACCTTGACGGCGTGTTTCGCGGCACCAATAGAGGGGACGACGACGAGGCCGTTCTCCTTCAGGCGCGCGATCAACTCCGGTTTGGGCGCGAGAGCAAACGAAGCGACCTTGACCCCGTGACGGATCATCAGTTCGCACCGCTCGGCGGCGTCCTCGGCATCAGCTCGGAGGTTGACACCAAAGGGCTTGCTGGTGAGTTCCTTGGTCCGGATGATCGCGGCCTCGAGTTCCGCGAACGTCATGGTGGCCGAGGCGATGATCCCCAGTCCGCCGGCGTTGGCCGTGGCCGCGGTCAGCTCGGGTCCGGAGACCCAGCCCATGCCCGTCTGGACGATCGGGTACTCGACACCGACGAGCTCGGTGAATGCCGTGGACAGTGTCGGCGCGTTCATGCGGCCGGCACCTCGCGGTCGCGGAACCCGCGCGGGTCCAGCACCTCGCGGATGATGCGCAGCTCCTCGTCCGAGGGGGCGCGGGTGACCGCGGCGTCGGCCAGGCCCTCGATCTCGAAGCCCGTGTTCTCGGCGACCTCGTCGGCCGTGACGCCGGGGTGCAGGCTGACCGCACGCATGCTGCGGTCGGCGCCGCCGAAGTCGAACACGCCCAGGTTGGAGACCACCCGGTGGATGTGGTGGTAACGGAAGGCGGGGTCACCCTCGGTGTAGCGGTCGTAACCGACGCCGCAGACGACGTCGACCTTCGCCGTGAAGACCCGGGAGGAGTGCTTGCCCACCCAGTAGCTGGTGGCGTGGTTGATCGAGTTGCCGGGCGCCCCACGCAGGCCGAACATCTGGCGGGTGGGCTTCTGCACGTCGTCACCGAACGCGGAGAGGTTCTGGTTGCCGAAGCGGTCGATCTGGTTGGCGCCCATCACCACGTGGCGGGTGCCGGCCTGCAGGACGTCGAACACGCGGGGGAACGGGATGTACCCCTCGAAGTCGATGGTCTTGCCCAGCGGCGGGGTCTGGCCGAGGAATCGGTACTCGCCGTCGGTGATGAGCAGGTCCGGCTCGGTGGTGAGCCGGGCCAGACGCGCGCCGATGGTGGCCATCGGGGTCATGGGGGAGGCGAAGATCTCACCGGCGCCGGCGAAGATCTCCGCGCAGGCGACAGCGCAGTACTCGGCCCTGCTGATGGACTGAGTGGTGGCGGACTCGGTGGTGACGTCGGACATCACTTGGCTCCCTTCTGGGCGGCCTTCTCGGCAGCGACCTTCTCCGCGAACGCGGTGACGGCCTTCTGGTAGTCCTCCTCGGACCCGGACAGGAACTCGTCGACGAACGCCTTCCACGACGTCTCATCCTTCGCGGACGTGGCGTAGTGCTTCTGGAACGCCTCGTCGCGGCCGTAGCCACCCGCGAACGTGAAGTGGGCGCCGTTCGGGGCCTCGGAGACGGTGTCGACGAACATGCGGCTGAGCAGCATGCGCTGCGGGCCGACCTCGTTCATCAGGGCGTCCGCGGAATCGACGATCTCGTCGGTCTCGAGCAGGACGGTGTCCGCGGCCATGGCGTAGAGATCGTCGAAGTACCCGTCGGCGCCGGTGAACGCGGCGTTGCCGTGCTTGTCCGCCTTGTCCAGGTGGATCAACGCGGCATCCATGCGCAGGGCGGGCATCGCGACCAGGGTCTCGGTCTTGCCGTCGACCTGGTACGGCGAGTCGACGGTCTTGAGCTCGTCGCCCCAGAACCGGAAGACGTCCGAGCCGAGGCCGGCGCGGGTCGGCAGGAACGGCAGGCGCTGCGCGGCGGCGGTGAGGCCCGCGCGGACCATGCCCTCGTCCATCTCGCGAGCGACGATCGAACCCTCGGTACGACGCCGCGCGAACCACGGGTCGTAGAAGGGTGCGGAGTCCAGGGTGACGAACCCGTAGTAGGCCTTGGAGACCCTGCCTGCCGAGCACAGCAGGCCCAGGTCCGGGCCGCCGTAGGTGATGACGGTGAGGTCGGTCAGGTCCTCGCGCCTCAGGATCGCCCGGACGAGTGCCATCGGCTTACGCCGTGAACCCCATCCACCGATACCGATGGTCATGCCGCTGGAGAGGCGCGACACGGCCTCGTCGAGACTGGTGCGCTTGTCGCGCGGGGTGGGGGTCGTCGTCACTTGTGCTCGCCCGTCCTCTCGGATCGCTTGTCCAGGTTCTTGCCGGTCTTGACGAACTCGTCACGGTGCTCGTCTGCCACACCTGCGAGGTTGAGTTCGAAGGTGAAGCCCTGCTCCATCCGATAGGAGGACTTCACGTCGATGGGATCGATGTGGTTGATGGCTTCCTTGGCCGCACGGATGACCCGCGTGTCCTTGGCGGCGATCGTCTCGGCGAGATCGCGTGCGGCCGCGTCGAGCTGGTCACGGGGGACCACGTCGTACACCGTTCCCCACGAGTGCAGCTGCTGCGCGGTGACGTTTCGCGACGTGAAGTACAGGGTGCGCATCATGTGCGGCGGGACCATCCGGGACAGGTGCGTGGCGGCACCGAGTGCTCCCCGGTCCACCTCCGGCAGACCGAACACCGCGTCGTCGGAGGCGACGATGCAGTCGGCGTTGCCCACCAGACCGATGCCGCCGCCCACGCAGAAGCCGTTCACCGCCACGATCACGGGGACCGCGCACTCGTAGACGGCGTTGAAGGCCACGTAGCAGCCGCGGTTCGCCGCGAGCAGGTGGTCGAAGCCCTCGAAGTCCTGCATCTCCTTGATGTCGACGCCCGCGTTGAACCCCCGGCCCTCGGCCCGCAGGATCACCACGTGGACCTCGGGGTCGCGCCCCGCGGCGAGGATCTGATCGCCGAGTTCGAACCATCCCGCGGACGGGATGGCGTTGACCGGAGGGTAGTCGACGGTGACGGTGGCTATCCCGTCCGCGCCCTTGTCGACACTGATGCCCATGGAGCTCCTTCCCGCGCCACCGCCGTCCTCGACGGGCCGGTGACTAACCAAACGCTTGCTTGGTAGGCTAGCACGCATGACGAACATCGATCTGGGTCTGGCGGGGAAGGTCGTCCTCGTCACGGGGGGCGTACGCGGCGTGGGCGCGGGCATCAGCACGGTCTTCAGGGAGGCCGGCGCGGTCGTCGTCACCTGTGCCCGTCGACCCGCCGACGAGGGCTCCGGGGTGGCGGATCTGGAGTTCCACCCGGTCGATCTCCGCGACGCCGACGCCGTGCGCGCGATGGTCGACGACATTGTCGCCAGACACGGGCGGCTCGACGTGGTGGTCAACAATGCCGGGGGCGCACCGTTCGCCCTCGCCGCGGAGGCGAGCGCCAACTTCCACTCGAAGATCGTCGCCCTCAACCTCCTGTCGGCATTGACCGTCTCGCAGGAGGCCAACCGTGTGATGCAACCGACCGGAGGGGCGATCATCAACATCTCGTCCGTCTCCGGACACCGGCCTTCGCCGGGCACGGCGTCGTACGGGGCGGCCAAGGCGGGCGTCGACTCGCTCACGCAGTCACTGGCCGTGGAGTGGGCTCCAGCGGTCCGTATCAATTCCGTCGTGGTGGGGCCCGTCAAGACCGAACTCGCCGAGATGCACTACGGGGACGCCGACGGGGTGGCGGCCGTCGACGCGACGATCCCGATGGGCCGGATGGCGGACCCCCGCGACGTCGGACAGGCCGCGGCGTTCCTGGCCTCGCCACTCGCCGCGTACATCACGGGGGCCGAGTTGCTGGTCCACGGCGGTGGCGAGAAGCCTGCATTCCTCTCGGCCTCCACAGCCGACAACAAGCACTGACCACACACGAACAAGGAGAACGACTATGGGTATCTGCGACGGACGCGTCGTCATCGTCACCGGGGCCGGCCGCGGGATCGGCCGCGAGCACGCGCTGGCCTTCGCCGCGGAGGGGGCCAAGGTCGTGGTCAACGACCTCGGGGCAGGTCTCGACGGATCGGACGTGGGTGAGTCCCCGGCCGAGCAGGTCGTCGCGGAGATCAGGGCCGCCGGTGGCGAGGCCGTGGTCAACGGCAACGACATCTCCTCGTGGGAGGGGGCCCGTGAGCTCGTCCAGCAGGCGATCGACACGTTCGGTGGACTCGACGTCCTGGTGAACAACGCGGGATTCCTGCGGGACCGGATGCTCGTCGGGATGGGGGAGCAGGACTGGGACAACGTGATCAACGTCCACCTAAAGGGCCACTTCGCGCCGCTGCGGCACGCCGCCGAGTACTGGCGGGCCGAGTCCAAGGCCGGCCGACCCCGTCAGGCGCGGGTCATCAACACCTCGTCGGGCGCGGGGCTGTTCGGTTCGGTGGGGCAGGGCAACTACGCCACAGCCAAGGCGGGGATCGCGCTGCTGACCATCCAGACGGCTGCGGAGATGAAGGGTTACGGCGTCACCGCCAATGCGATCGCTCCTGCCGCGCGCACCCGCATGACCACCTCCGCCGGAGAGGGCATGGCCTCACAGATGGCAGCCCCCGAGGACGGATCCTTCGACGCGATGGATCCGGCCAACATCTCGCCGTTGGTCGTGTGGCTGGGATCCGAGGAGTCGGCACAGGTCACCGGTCGGGTGTTCGAGGTCGAGGGCGGCAAGGTCACAGTCTGCGACGGATGGCAGCGGGCCGCGTCCGAGGACAAGGGGGCCCGGTGGGAGCCCGCGGAGCTCGGGTCGGTCGTGCCGCGCCTGCTCGACGAGTCGCCAGCGCCGGTGCCGGTGTACGGAGCTCGCTGATCCCTCCCGGACGACGGAGGAACCCCGCACCGCGATGGTGCGGGGTTCCCCCGTCTTATCGTGGTCCCCTAGCAGGACCCGGTTCGATCAGTTACCCGGGGTCGGGCACTGCTGCGCCTCGACCGAGCCGAGCGAGGCCAACTGGTCGACCTGCGCCGACGGGAGGTCGCAGAGGTACGGCAGCGGCGGCAGGCCGGGCAGCGGCGGGAGCGCGAGCGCCCCGTTGGCGGCGGCCGTGGCGACCATGGCGCCGCCTCCGACGGCTGCACCCAGCGAGAGGACCGGGAGCAGGCTCCCCGCGCCGCTCTCGCCGAGGCTGGCGAAGCTCTCGAGGGAGGCGCCTGCGCCCATCTCCGAACCCAGGTTGGTCGAGAAGGTGCCCTGCACGGAGCCGTTCTCGAGCGACCCGGTGAGCGCGGTCAGCGAGCCGTTGACCTCGGTGAGCTCACCGAAGGAACCGGTGATGACCCCGGCACTGCCGCCGGTCGATCCGGTGATGAGGTCCGAGCTCTGGCCCGTCGAGCCACCGTTGCCTGAGAGGGACCCGGAGGTCTCCGAGATGGAACCGGACAGTGCCGGAAGGATGCCGCCCTCGGCGATCGAGCCGATGATCGGGTCGGCGGAGTTGCTCTCCACCGAGCCCGCGAGCTGGTTGGCGGATCCGTTGGTCAGCGAACCGGCGATGCCTTCACCGACGAGCACCGCGGAGCCGCCGATGCCCTCGGTCGAGCCGTCCGGGAACTCGGCGGAGAGCGCCGGCAGTTCCGCGGAGCCTCCGAGGAGGTTCAGCTCGGTGGACAGGGGCTCCATACCGATCGAGCTGACGATGGGCGCCATGCCGGCGGAACCGACCGGCGCGAGCTCCGCGGAACCACCGAGCAGCTCGGTGGACAGGGGCGCCATCTCCTCGGAACCGGTGAGCGGCGCGAGCTCGGCCGAGCCGACCAACAGCTCGGTCGAGAGCGGGGCCATCCCGGCGGAGCCGACCGGCGCGAGAGCGGCCGAACCGGTGAGCAGCTCGGTGGACAGCGGCGCCATGTCTGTGGAGCCCACTTCGGCGGAGCCGCCCAGGAGCTCGGAGGACAGCGGCACCGTGCCGAGGGAGCCCGTGAGGTCGGTCGGCAGGTCGGACGAGCCACCGAGGAGCTCGGTGGACAGCGGCGGGAGCTCGGCAGAGCCCGGCAGCTCGGCGGAGCCGCCGAGGAGCTCGGAGGACAGCGGAACCGTGCCGAGGGAGCCCGTGAGGTCGGTGGGCAGAGACGTGGAGCCCTCGAGGACGCCGGCCGAGCCGGGGAGGATCTCGGAGGACCCGGGGAGCTCGGACGAGCCATCGAGGACGCCGGCCGAGCCGGGGAGGATCTCGGACGACCCGGGGAGCTCGGACGAGCCGCCGAGCGGCGACAGGCTCAGCTCGGGCAGATCCGACGACCCGCCCAGCGGGCTGAGCCCGGAGGACCCGGGCACCTCGGAGGACCCCGGCGCGTCCGCGGAACCTGCCAGCGGAGAGAGTCCGCCCGAACCGCCGGCCAGATCTCCGGCCGATCCGGAGTCGATCAGCGACGGGAGCATGTCGAGGACGCTCCCCAGGTCCTGGGCGTTGGCTGTTCCCTGAGTGCCGGCGGCGGCGAGGAGGACCGACGCCGCGACGGCGACGGCCTTGCTGGACTTGTTCATAAAGAAGCCTTCCCTGAGATGAGATCCCCCTGGATCACAGTCGTGGCCGGTCAGCGCAGGAGGCGCGCCTCGGCGGAGATTAGATTCCTCTAAGAAAGCTCATATGTCAATGGTTTGCTCAGGAAATGTTACTGGTGTGACCAATGGTGTGGAACTCGTTGAAATCACGACGGCCGGCCCCCTGTAGAGGGGCCGGCCGTCGGAGGCGGGGGGTCAGGCTCTGGGTTCGCAGATGATGACCGGGATGACCCGGCTGGTGTTGGCCTGGTAGTCGGCGAAATCCGCGTACCGCTCGACGAGCCGGGGCCACAACTCGGCCCGCTCGGACGGGGTCGCCTCCCTTGCCGTCATCGCGCGTCGGCGGCGACCCACCTGGACGGTGACGTTCGGGTCGGCCCGCACGTTGAAGTACCACTGGGGATGCTTGGGAAGGCCCCCCTGGGAGGCGACGAGCAGGACGCGGTCCCCGTCCGGGAGGTGGAGCAGGGGCACGGTCCGCGGCTCGCCCGACTTGCGGCCGGTCGTCGTCACGAGGCACACCGGCACCGGGGCCCGCAGGGCGGAACCCACTCGCCAGGACCCGCCGATCCGCCCGCCCGACACCCGGTATGCCCACGTGTTGACCCTGGACATCGTCTTGATGAGCCCCACGACCCACGGCGCGCCCCGCCGCGGGTCGTCGACGCCCGTCTCGGGTGCCGGGTCGGCTGAGCTCACCGGCCGCCGCCCAGGGGGGCGCGGACGATCACGTGCTTACCGGGGAAGAACGCGGCGAGCTCGCGGCGGCTCTCCTTCAGCGAGGCGAGCCCGAAGCCCTTCTTGCGTTCCTCGGGGCGGATCCAGATGGCCACGTCCACGTCGCCGTTGTCGACCTGCTCGCCGAACACCAACCCCACCGGGGCGTCGCGGGAGGTGTCGACCGCGACGAACCACATCGCGGACTCGGCCTCGACGCGCGCCAGGCCGTCCCGGAGCTCCTGCTCGGTCTTCTCGCGGTCCCAGGTCCCGCCGGTCGCTGAGGTCTCGTCGGACGAGCGCGCGTGGAACAGGGACGTGTGTTCCTCGGACTCCGTGAAGGGGCGGAGGGTGAAGCCCCGGGCGGCGCCGTCGCCGGATCCGCCGGAGGGGGATCCCGCGAACGTCTCGAGCGGGGTCTTCAGGACGTCACGGGCCTCGTCGGGGGACACCGACAGCAGGCTCGCGATGGCGCGGACGGCGTCCTCGGGTCCGTCGGCCGACGACACGGCGGCGAACACCTCCCGCCGGCGGTTCGCGGCCGTCTCGATGGCGTTGCTCATGTCAGATCCTCTCGATGATGCTCGCCGAGGCCTGGGCGCCTCCCGCGCACATCGTGATGAGGGCGCGTTCGCCGTCCGTGCGCTCGAGCTCGTGCAGGGCGGTGGTGATGAGCCGCGACCCGGTGCTGCCGACGGGGTGGCCGATCGCGATGGCCCCTCCGTTGACGTTGACCTTGTCCATGTCGGGCCCGTGCACCTGCGCCCAGCTTAGGAGCACGGAGGCGAACGCCTCGTTGCATTCGAAGAGATCGAAGTCCGAGATCGACATGCCGGAGCGGTCGAGTACCCGCTGGGTGGCCTGGACCGGGCCGTCGAGGTGGTACTCGGGTTCGCCGCCCACGAGTGCCTGGTGGAGGATCCGTGCCCGCGGCTTCAGTCCGTGCGCCCTGGCCACGTCCTCGTCCATGAGCAGGACGGCGGCCGAACCGTCGGACATCTGACTGGAGGTGCCGGCGGTGTGCAGTCCGCCCTCCATGACGGGCTTGAGGGAGGCCAGTGCCTCGGCGGTGGTGTCGCGCAGCCCCTGGTCGCGGGTGACGGTCACCGTCTCGCCGGTGTAGGTGCCGTCCTTGAGGCGCTCGGGGGCGTCGACGGCGAAGGTCTCGCGATCGAAGCGGCCCTCCTCCCACGCGCGCTTCGCGTTGGCCTGGGACCGGACACCGAGTTCCTCGAGGTCGGCGCGGCTCAACCCGCGGCGCTTCGCGATCCGGTCGGCCGCGGTGAACTGGTCGGGCAGGTCGACGTCCCAGTCGTCCGGGCGCGGCATCCCGTTGGAGCCGTCGCCGACGGCGGCGCGCAGCGCGATCCAGCTCATCGACTCGACGCCGCACGCGATGCCGACGTCCATCGCGCCCGCGTGGATCAGATTGGCGATGAAGTGGTTGGCCTGCTGCGCGGACGAGCACTGGCAGTCGATGGTGGTACACGCCGTCTGCCAGGGGAGCCCGGACGCCAGCCACGCCCCGCGGGTGACGTTGTTCCCCTGGGCGCCGGCCTGGGTGACACAGCCTCCCACGACCTGCTCGACGAGCGCGGCGTCGATGCCGGCCCGCCGGATCACCTCTTTCTGCGATGCGCCCAGCAGGTGCGCGGGGTGCAGGCCCGACAGTGCGCCGCGGGCCTTTCCGATCGGGGTCCGGACGGCCTCGACGATGACGGGATTTCCCATGGATGCGCTCCTTCGGAAGCAAGGTTAGAACGGGTTCTAGTTTACGCCACCCCGGGCGCGGATTCGCGGTTCGCCCCGCGGGGTGCACGCCGGGGTCGGCGGGCGGACCGGGAACCACAACCCACGGAGGAACGTGTTCCAGTATGGTTCTTGTAACGTGTTCTAGATTACAGCGCGGGGTGAGGGGTAGCTGTCCCGGCGCCGTCCGAGCACGAGACGCAATCAGACGTGGTCAAGGAGTGCCAGTGCAGCCAGTCACCATTCCCGAGGGGTTCGACTTCACGGATCCGGAGCTCTACGAAAAGCGCCTTCCCCATCCCGAATGGGCCCACCTCCGCCGCACCGAGCCGATCTGGTGGTGCGCGAAGGAGCCGGGAGTGGACGGCTTCGACGACCACGGCTACTGGGTCGTCACCAAGCACGAGGACGTCAAGGAGATCTCGCGCCGGACCAACGAGGTCTTCTCCACCTTCGAGAACACCGCCATCCCGCGCTTCGCCCCCGGCACCGAGCGGGAGATCGTCGAGCTCACCCGCCTGCTGTTCATCAACCAGGACGGCGACGAGCACAAGAAGTACCGGCGGATCATCTCCAAGGGTTTCACCCCGCGCAACATCGAGAAGATGCGCGAGAACCTCACCGCCAAGGCCAAGGACATCGTCCAGACGGCCGCGGCCAAGGGCACCGGCGACTTCATCGTCGACGTGGCCTCCGAGCTGCCGCTCCAGGCCATCGCCGAGCTCATCGGCATCCCCATGGAGGACCGCCACCAGATCTTCGAGTGGTCCAACCAGATGACGAGCTACGACGTCCCCGGCAAGGTCGAGGAGTCGCAGATGGCCAACGCCATGGTGCTCTCCTACGCCCAGGAGCTGGCCACCAAGCGCGAGACCGACCCCCGCGACGACCTGGTGACCAAGCTGGTTCAGGCGGACCTCGACGGCGAGAAGCTCACCTCCGACGAGTTCGGTTGGTTCGTGGTGCTGCTCGCGGTGGCGGGCAACGAGACCACCCGTAACGCCACGACCCACGGGATGATCGCGTTCCTCGAGAACCCCGACCAGTGGGAGCTGTTCAAGCGCGAGCGCCCGGAGACCGCCTACGACGAGATCCTGCGGTGGGCCTCGCCGATCAGTTCGTTCCAGCGCACCGCCACCGAGGACGTGGAGATCGGCGGTGTCACCATGAAGAAGGGTGACCGAGCCGCGATCATGTACGGCTCCGCGAACTTCGACGAGGACGTGTTCGAGGACCCGTTCACGTTCAATATCCTGCGCGATCCGAACCCGCACCTGACGTTCGGCGGCAACGGCCCGCACTACTGCATCGGCGCCAACCTGGCGAAGCTCCAGATCGAGCTGATCTTCAACGCGATCGCCGACCACATGCCGGACATCACCTCGCTGGGCGACTCGACGCGTCTGCGGTCGGGCTGGCTCAACGCCATCCAGGACTGGAAGGTCGACTTCAAGTGCCCGGTCATGCACTGACCTGACACAGCGAGTCTGACACCGCGAGCAGCCACACCCGGCCCCCGGCCGGTCAGCCCCGGTCCCGCCTGTTCCGCAGGCCGGGCCGGGGCTCTCGTCTCCGGGGAGAGGGCGACCTCGTCGTCGTCGTCCGACCCCAGAAGCCCCGAACCGATCCCGTCGGCCCATCGAACAGGCAAGGTGATCCTCATGATCGACCACCGCTCCATCGAGCGTGACGGTGTACGACTGCACTACGTGGTCGCCGACCCGGACCCCCGACCCGCCACGGCGCCGGCCGGCCCCGGGACCGTGGTACTCGTGCACGGGTTCCCGCACTTCTGGTTCACCTGGCACCGGATGATCCCCGTCCTGACCGCGGCCGGGTGGCGGGTGATCGCTCCCGACCTGCGTGGGATGGGCGGATCCGATGCGCCCACGGACGTCGCGGCCTACGCGCCGCGCGAGGTCGTCGACGACGTGGTGACCATCTGCGAGGCCGAGGGCGCGAACCGGGTGGTGCTGGTGGGCTTCGACTTCGGCGCCGGCGTCGCCTACGACACGTGCCACCTCGAACCCGACCTGGTTCGGGCCGTGATCGGTATGGAGAACCCGTTCATGAGCACCGCCGGATCGGTCCCGCCGCTCGAGGGGTCGGCGATGATGGCGCAGGAGCACTTCCTGCACCTGCACTACTTCGCGCAGCCCGGAGTGGCCGAGGCCGACCTCGCGGGCCGCGAACGCGAGTTCCTCACCCGCGTCTTCTGGGCACTGTCCGCGGACTATCACTACCTCGACGTGTGGCAGCACCCGCCCGGCTCCACCTATCTCGACGCGCTGCCCGAGGCGCCGCCGCTGCCGTGGCCGTGGCTGACCGTCGAGGAGATGGACACCTACGAGGCGGAGTACGCGCGGACCGGGTTCGCGGGGCCACTGCAGTGGTACCGGGCGATGGACGTGAGCTGGCACGCGCGCAAGGAGTTCGAGCGGCAGACCAACCCCGTGCCCTTCTACTTCCTCTACTCCGAGCACGACCCGGACCTCGAGGGATTCCACGGCCGCGACCCGCTGGCCAAGCTCGGCCGCTATCACGATGACGTGCGGATGGTCCGCGCGATCACGGCACCGGCAGGGCACCTCATGCACCTGGAGGCCACGCAGGACACGCACGGCGCGATCCTCGCGTGTCTGGACGACATCGCCACCACGATCCCGGGCTGAGTCCGACTTCGGTCAACAATTCGCAGAGCCTGGTCGACCTCCGGCGTCCCGCGAAGGGCCCGCGGCGCGAATTCTGTCGACCAAGCCGAGATGGAACAGCACCCCCGCCCCCCGCCCGCCGCCCGCCGGGCACCCCCGCCGGCCCTTCTTCTGCGGCTGCGCTGATCGGCCCGTATGTCAGAGGCCGTTTCGCTGGCTGCCTCTCGCGAGTGCCCGCGCGATCCGATGCAGGACAGTGGCCGCCGTCATATGCGACACCACCCGGAGCACTTCCCACCCGAGGTCGGTGAGCTCGGCATTGACCCCGGCATCGAACTTCCACTGGTCGGGTCGACCGTGGAGGGCGCCGTCGTAGAAGATCGCGACCTTCTCTCGCTCGTACCCAAGATCAGCAGTGGCGACGACGGCCCCGTACTCGTTGCGGATCCGGAGCTGGCTCACCGGCCGCGGCAGGTCCGAGCGGTGGATAGCCAGCCGCAGCAGACTCTCTCTGGGCGAGTCCGCCCGTGGATCGCACTCCGCCAGAATGTGGAGGACGTCGGCCACTCCGTGCTGCCCGCTCATCCGCCCTGCAGCCGCGGAGACGTCGCCGAGTCCGATCCGAGCCGAATTGCAGATGGAATCGATAGCGCAGATGCGCCGATCCAGCCCCGTCGTCCACTGTCCTACGTCCACGGCGGTCCTGCCCGGAGCGGTGGTCGCGATGTCGCCTGCGCGAGCGAGGTCGTCCGGGGCGAGCGGCCTGCGGAGGATCCGCACCCTGACTCCCTTCGGAGCGCGCAGGGCACGAGCCGAGTAAAGGTCGACGGAATCGGCGCATCGCCTCTCGGAATACCACCGCTCGCCGTTGAGCCGCGCCGCTGCCCACCCTCCGATCACGCTTCCCGCTGGGGCCCACAGCGCGGCTGCGCGAATGTGGTCGGCAGCGGTCGGGGATGCGTCGTTCGCGATGTAGACGCCCGGCAGGAGGGCGCGGTAGCGAGTGGAGAGCCCGTGCCGAGTCACGATCCGGTGCTCCAACGCGGAGGCGGCTCGGAACGGTGTGCCGCCAGCGACCGCGGATTCGAGGGCGGCGCGAGCGATCGGGGGGCGGTCTCCGGTTGGTCTGGATCGGCGATTCACGATTTCAGATCTACTACCGGGGTGGCGCCGTGGTCTGCCGGGGAGCGCGGTGTGGGGATAGAGACGACGACCATCCACAGGCCGCGGCAATCACGATGCAGCGGCTCCGACAACCACGAAGCGGCCAAGGCGCGCCTCCCGCCACGGGGGCTCCGGCGAACGCCGCGAGTTGGACGACGACTTTGGCATTCTGCGGCCGGGATCGCTGCGCTGAGTTGACCGAGTCCGGTGTGCTGTCGACCAGCCCGGGTGGGCAGGTGGTGGCCCGGGTCGACCAGCCCGGGTGGGCAGGTGGTGGCGGTGGCGCGGCTAGGAGCGCAGGCCGTACTTCTCGCCGAAGCGGGCGATCGACTCGATCTTCTGCTCGGCCGTGCAGTCGTACCCGTGGCCCTCGATCAGCCACGGCATGACGATGATGTCGGTGACGCCGGCCTCCGCGAGCTCGGCGAAGCCCTTCGAGCCGTAGCGGTCCAGGCACACCACCTGGATAGCGAAGCGCTTGCCGTCGCCGCGGTCGGCCAGCGAGCGCCCCTGCTCCTCGAGCAGTTCGCCCAGGCGGGTGACGGTGGCGACGATGTCGTCGAACCCCATCATCGCGCTGGTCCAGCCCTGACCGACGCGGGCGGCGCGCTTGAGCGCGATCTCGGTGTGGCCGCCGACGTAGAAGGGGACCTGCTCGGACGGCGCCGGGGTGAAGATGAGCTCGTCGAAGTCGAAGTGCTCGCCGTGGAACTCCATCCACTCGCCACGCAGGCCTTCTCGCATGATGGCCAGCGACTCGTCGGTGCGTTTGCCGCGGCCCTTGAACGGCGCGCCGCACCATTCGAACTCGTTGGGGTCCCAGCCGATGCCCACGCCCAGGTCCAGCCGGTTGCCGGTGAGCAACGCGACCGAGCCCACCTGCCGGGTGAGCAGCAGCGGGTTGCGCGGGCCCACCTTGAGCACCTGCGGACAGAACCTGATCCGGGAGGTCGCCCCGCCCATGGCGGCGCAGGCGATGAGCGGCTCCACCCACTCGGTGTTCTCGTCCCACATCCGCGAGCCGTCCGGCGTGTACGGGTAGTCCTTGTCCTGACGCCGCGGGTGGAAAAGCGAGTCGGGCAGCACGATCCGGTCGATACCCGCGGCCTCGGCGCCGCGTGCGATGTCGAGGTACTGGTCGACGGGGGAGAAGGAGACGGGGACGGAGAACTCGACGTCCGCTACGCGGCTCATGGTCACTCGCTCTTTCCTGCGGCGCCGGCGATGGCGGCCTTGTCGTCGTCCGTGAGTGCACGCAGGCCCGAGGCCATGGCCACGTCCTGCTCCCAGAAGGCGCGGAGGTTGATCAGGCGACCGTCGGCGTCGACACGGTAGTCCACGGCGATGTCGATCTCCATGATGCTGGAGCCCATATGGGTGCGCATGGTGCCGATGCAGAGCAGCTCGTCGCCCACGGCGATCCCGCGGTCGAAGCGGAACTCGATGTGATCCGGGGTGGCCACGGCCTTCTCCCAGAATTCCAGGAGCCTCTCCGTGCCGGTGTGGCCGATGCCCTCGGCGTCGAACATCGACGGACCCACGGGATCCTCGATGGTGCCCTCGGGATTCCAGCCGGCGATCCAGGCGTCGCGGTCGCCCGCGTTGGTGGCAGCCCACGAGCGGCGTGCGGCGGCGTAGGCGGGACTGGCCAGTGCCGCGTCACTCATCTCCAGTGGTCGGTACTGCCCGCCGGCGTCCAGATAGGGGTTGCTCATGAGTGACGCTCCGGACGGTCGGTCCCCACGACCCACATGGAGAAGTACTGGGACCCGCCGCCGTAGGCGTGGCCGAGGGCCTTGCGCGCGCCGGGGATCTGGTGGTCGTCGGCGCGGTTCATCACCTGACGGGCGGCCTCGGCGAAGCGGAGCATGCCGGACGCGCCGATGGGGTTCGAGCACAGCACGCCGCCGGACGGGTTGACCGGCAGGGAGCCGTCGCGCGCGGTGGCGCCGGACTCGGTCATGCGCCACCCCTCGCCCTCCGCGCAGAATCCGAGGTTCTCCAGCCACATGGGCTCGAACCAGGAGAACGGCACGTAGATCTCGGCCGCGTCGATCTCCTCGGCCGGGTTGGTGATCCCGGCCTCGGCCCACAGGGCGGCGGCGGCGTCGCGGCCGGCCTGCGGATTGCGGTAGTTGCGGAAGGCGTAGGTGCCGGGTTCGGTCCGCAGCGAGGTGGCGTGGACCCACGCGACCTGTCGGCCGGCGGACTCCACCGCCTCGGCCGCCTCGGCGTCGCCGATGACGATCGCGCACGCGCCGTCGGAGGAGGGGCAGGTCTCGTCGAACCGGATGGGGTCCCACAGCATCTGCCCCTGCAGCACCTTGTCGACGGTGATGTCGGGCTGCTTGAGGTGGGCGTGCGGGTTGACCGAGCCGTTGAGGCGGTCCTTGACCGCGACCATCGCGCCCACGTGCTCGGGCGCCCCGGTGGTGCGGATGTAGGAGCGCACGTGCGGAGCGAAGTAACCGCCCGCGCCGGCCCCGACGGGTGCGGTGAACGGCACCGGCAGGCTGAGCGCCCACATGGCGTTGGACTCGGACTGCTTCTCCCACGCCACGGCCAGCACGCGGCGGTAGCGGCCGGACTGGACGTGCGACGCGGCGACGACAGCGGTGGAACCGCCGACGGAACCGGCGGTGTGGACACGCAGCAGAGGCTTGCCGACCGCGCCGAGCGCGTCGGCCATCATCAGCTCGGGCATCATGACGCCCTCGAACAGATCCGGGGCCTTGCCCACGATCACGGCGTCGATGTCGTCCCAGCCGACCCCGGCGTCGGTCATGGCGGCGTCGATGGCCTCGCGGCAGAGGCCGGCCATGGAGACGTCGGTGCGTCGGGAGACGTGGTGGGTCTGGCCGGTCCCGAGGACGGCGGCGGGCAGACCGGAGCTGTGGGTTCCGGATGCGGGGGCGCTCATGCGGTGCGTCCTTCCAGGAGGCAGATGAGGTTCTGCTGCAGCAGGTGGCCGCTGGTGGCGTGGGCGAGGGCGCGCTCGGAGCGGCCCTCCCAGATGCTGTGGGCGGCGTAGCCGATGCGCTCGAGGCCCGCGGAGAACAGCGGGTCGGCGAGCAGCGAGCCGCCGGACGGGGTGACGGCGACGTCGTCGGAGATGCCCAGCGCGCCGCGCAGGAGGAGCTCCTGGTGGGTGTACTGGGTGTGGAGCTCGGCCACCGAGACACCGCCGAGGTCGGGGCGGTCCCCGGACGAGCCGGTCGCGCGGACGGCGGCGGCGCGGGCGGACGGGGAGTCGGTGAGGTCGCGCGCGCCGAACTCGGCGGAGTCGGCGATGTGCTCCATCCCGGTGATGTACGCCGGGGTGTCGACCAGCTCGCGGGCGCGATCGGCGGAGGCGAGGATGATCGCGCCGGCGCCGTCGGTGACGGGCGGGCAGTCGTGCCGACGCAGCGGGTCGGCCACGTACGGCTCGGCGAGCAGGTCCTTCTCGTCGTGGCCGGTCGCGCGGGCGGCGACCGCGGCCATCTCCGCCTCGGACCAGCGGCCGGCGTCGATGCCGGCGCGGGCCTGCAGGGCGGCGACGTGGTGCCGGCCGGGCCACAGCGGGGCGACCGTGTAGGGGTCGAGCTGCAGCGCCAGGGCGGAGTCGAGGTCGGTGCTGGCGGAGGCCTTGCCGAACCCGTAGACCAGGGCGGTGTCGGCCTGTCCGGAGGCGATCTTGAGATAGGCCTCGAAGAACGCCCAGGCGGCGTCCATCTCGACGTGCGACTCGGAGATCGGCGGGACCGCGCCGATCGAGTCGACCGCGGAGATGAACGAGAAGGCGCGGCCGGCGAGGTAGTCGGAGGAGCCGGAGCACCAGAACTCGATGTCGGTGCGCTCCAGACCGGTCTGCCGGTAGCACTCGGCGAAGACGGGGGCCAGCATCTCGACACCGTTGGTGGTGCCGAAGGTGGACTCGGTGTGGCGGGCGTGGGCGAATCCGACGACGGCCACGTCCCGGGGTGCGTTGGGGGTCACGTGTGGTGTCCTCTACAGGTGATCGGCGTAGGTGTCGGGGTCGGCGTCGGGATCGCCGGTGGGCTCGAAGTGGGCGATGGCCTTCATCGAGGCGGGCCGTTCGGACTCGGGCGTCCACACGGCGCGCACGCGCATCCCCATCCGCACCTCGGACGCCTCGCAGCCCAGCACTAGGTGCTGGATGGGCACGTCGGAGCCGTCGAGCAGGATGTAGGCGGTGACGTACGGGGGCTTGATCTGCTGACCGGCGAACGGGACGTTGACGATGCCGAACGTGGTCACGGTGCCCACGTCGGCGACCTCCACGTACTCGCCCATGGCCACGCCGTCGGACGGGCAGTAGTCGCGCGGGGGCACGTAGACCTCGGGGCCGTTGGAGCGGCGCCGCCCGAGCATCCGGCCCTGCACGATCGCCCGGAGGAACTCGCTCTCGGCGGGTCCGGCCGTGTGGGTGACCGCCAGCCCGATCGGCGTCACCACGATGGTGACCGGGTCGTCGGAGGTCTGCGGGGCCTCGTCGTCGCCACCGGACTCGCCCGGGGCATCGGCGGGGACCACGCACGCGATGTCGTGGATGGTCCCGGTGCGCTCGGCGGCCCACCGCAGGCGCACGCGCATGCCGGTGCTCACCGCCTCGGGGCCGTCGGCGGCCAGGGGCAGGAGCATGGCGGTGTCCGCGCCGTCGAACCGCACGAGCGCCCACGCGAACGGGGTGTCGAGCGGGTTGACCTCGGTGGGGGCGGGAACCCAGGTCCATGCGACGACGAGGCCCTCGATCCCGGAACCGGACCCCACTTCCACGGATTCCGTGAGGGCCCGGCGTGTGTGGGGGTCGAACTCGACCGGCGGCAGGTGCACGGTGCCGCGGGAATCGCGGTTACCGACCAGGCGTCGCTCGCGTAGGCCGGTGAAGAACGCTCCCAGCACGGGGCCGGTCGACCGTGTGTAGTCGAACGACGGTGCCAGGGACGCCGAGAGCACGGGCTCGTCCGGTGGGGTGATATCGACAACGATCTCTCTGGATGTCACGCGCACAAGTAGAACACGTTCCACTGGCCGGTGTGTGGGTTTCCCCGACACGCTGATGCGGGTCGCCGCCCCCGCCGCGGAGAGGTGTGGGTCACACTGGTGTCCATGAAATTCGCGTTGCAGCTCGGATACTGGGGCGCCCAGCCGCCCACCAACCATGCCGACCTCGTGGTGGCGGCGGACAGGGCGGGCTTCGACACCGTCTTCACCGCCGAGGCCTGGGGGTCGGACGCCTTCACGCCGCTGGCCTGGTACGGCTCGCTCACCGAGCGCATCCGGCTGTCGACGGCCGTCGTGCAGCTCTCCGCGCGGACGCCGACGGCCACCGCCATGAGCACCATGACCCTCGATCACCTGTCGGGCGGACGCTTCGCTCTGGGGCTGGGTGTGTCCGGGCCGCAGGTGGTGGAGGGGTGGTACGGCCAGCCGTTCGCCAAGCCGCTGGCGCGGACCCGCGAGTACATCGACATCATCCGCCAGGTCCTGCGCCGCGAGGCGCCCGTCACCTCAGACGGCCCCGCGTACGCCCTGCCCTATCAGGGCGACGACGCCTCCGGATTCGGCAAGCCGCTCAAGCCGATCCTGCATCCACTGCGCGAGGACGTGCCGATCTGGCTGGGCGCCGAGGGGCCCAAGAACGTAGCCCTGGCCGCAGAGATCGCCGACGGCTGGCTGGGTTTCCTGGCCTCGCCGCGCACTGCCCACGAGTTCAACGCGTGGCTCGACGAGGGGTTCGCCCGACCCGGGGCGCGCCGCACCCGCGAGGACTTCGAGGTGGCCTTCCTGTGCCAGCTCCACGTGACGGACGACCGCCGCGGCGTCCTCGACGCGTACAAGCCGTTCACCGCCCTGTACGCGGGCGGCATGGGTGCCGAGGAGAAGAACTTTCACGCCGAGGCGTTCCGTCGCATGGGCTTCGGCGACCACGTGGATCGCATCACCGAACTGTTCCGCTCCGGCCGCAAGGACGAGGCCACCGCCGCGGTCCCGGACGAGATGGTCGAGGCCACCGCGATCATCGGGGATGCCGACTCGGTGCGGTCGCAGATCGCCGAGTGGGAGGCCGCGGGCATCACCATGCTCGTGGTGACCGCCCGGTCGGTCGAGGAGATCGAGACGCTCGCGCAGTTCATCGACTGACGTGGGCCGGGCCCGGGGGTCAACCGCCGTCGCGGACCTCCAGGATCTCGCGACCGGGGCCGACCGTGACCCAGCCGGGTCGGTTCGTGAGCGAGACTCTGACCGCGTAGACGGGCGGGGGCCCGGAGCCGGAGGGGGGTGAACCCGGGGAGATCACCACGCTGTCCGGAACTGCCCCGGGCGCTCCCAACAGGGCGGGCGTCGCCTCGATCGCGAACATCACGGTCTCCGCGTCCACCGCGGCCACAGGGAAACCGGGTGACGCGGGCAGCCGACTGGTGATCCCGTCCCGCCATCGACCGTGGAAGGTGTGGTGCAGTGTCGTCTCCGCGTCGTCCGGATCGGGGCGGCTCAGGTGCGCGGTGTCGCCTTCGATGGAGAGCCGCCCCACGGTGGGGTCGTCGAGCTGGTCGCGTGCGGCATCGATGACGCGGGTCACCCCCTCGGCGGTGAGCAGTGGTCCGGGTGCCGTGCGGATCACCTCGACGGAGGCCGGGCGGTCCACCGTGCCGCCGGCCGGGGAGGGTGCGTTCCCGGCGAGGTGGTCCAGACCGGCGATGAGGCCGACGGTCAATGCGCTGGCCAGGACCGCGCGCAGCAGTCCGCTCGCCAGACGCCTGCGCCCCGCCGGCCCCCGCGTCGAAGGCCCGGGCGGTCGCTTCGCGACGATCCGCTCGCGCGCGTTGGTCCGCCGTACCGAGAGCGGGGTGTCGGCTGACAGGCCCCGGCTGCGTACCTCCAGTTCGAACAAGCGCCTGTTGAGGTCGGCCACCAGAGAGTCGAGTTCGTCGCGCGTGGTGGACAGGGCGGCCTCGCGGCTGCGCTCGCCGTGTTCGAGGGGGCCGATCCGGCCGTCCGTGTAGGCATTGTCGAGGATCTGCCACACGGCTCGCCTGCGGTCCTCGGTGGTCGGCTCCGGGGCGGGCCCGCCGGGGTGCGGGGGCGGTGCGCTCATCGGGGGACGCCGACTTCTCTCACGTTCCTGTCGTGTCCCACCACTATGTGCCCGCGGTCACCCTCACGGCTCACGGTGATCTCATATGTGGGCTGGGCGAGCGCGTCCGGGCCCACGTCGATCCCCACGAGATCTGCGTCCGAGAGCCCGTTCTCCGCCGCGGAGGCTCGAGCCGCCTCCAGTGCGGCCGTCACATCGATGGACTCCATTCCGACGGAGAGGTCGTCAACCGAGCGGAGAGCCTCCCCGTCGGCGGCCCACTCGCCCAGGTTGTCGCGTCGCCACGAGTCGACCGCCCCGGGGTCCGCCGGATCCTCGATGAGGAGGAGGGCGTGGTCGCCCCTGATGTCGAGCGAGACCACACGAGCGTCACCGAACCTCGCACGCGCAGAGGAGAGGACCTCACCGACGCTGCTCGAGGTGATCGTGTCCTCGGTGCCGCCGACGAGGCCGGTGAACGCACCGTCTCGCAGCGCGAGGACTCCGCCGGCGACAAGGGTGAGCCCCGCCAGGGTCGAGACGCCGACCAGCTTGGCGGTGTCGAGCGGGTCGCGTGACGCGCGGCGGGACCGGACGACCGGAGTGGGGTGGTCGCCCGCCTCCTCGGAAGGCGACCGGGCCGGGGCGGGCAGGTCCGCGAGGATCGCCCGGAGTTCGTCGACATATCCGCTCGACCGCACCTGCCACCCGAGGTGGAGGTGATCCACGGGGTCGAGGCGCCCATCTGCGGCGGCGGCGTCGAGCTGCTCCCACGCCGCGACGCGCTGGGGGTCGCTCGCGCGGATGCGATGCTGCGCCATGGGCAGCAGGGTAACCACCGGCGGCTCGTAGTGGTCCGGTCACGGTCGCCGGGAAAGCCCGCCATCGCGATAGAACACGTTCTACTATGGGGCCATGAGTGCACCCACGCCTTCCGTCCCCGCCGACGCCGGAATCCTGGATCCGCGGACCGGCGAGCACGTGACCAGTGTCTACCGGATCGCCGAGGCCGACCCGGACCGTGTCGCGGTGATCGAGGCCGCCGGTCGTCAGGTCACCTTCGGCCAGCTCGCCGACGCCGCCCACGGGTACGCGCGGGGCTTGCAGGCACTCGGGCTGGAGACCGGCGACTGCATCGTCCTGCTCGCGCCCAACAGCATCGAGTTCCTCGAGGTCTACTACGCGGCCATGGAGATCGGGCTCTACGTGGCCCCGGCGAACTGGCACCTGACCGGCCCCGAGGTGGCGTACATCCTCGAAAACTCGGGATCGACGGTGTTCATCGCGGACAGGCGGTTCGCCGACGTCGCGAGCGCCGCCGCCGAGGAGGCCGGGCTCGACTCCGCCCGCTGCTACGCCGTCGGTGAGGTCCCCGGATTCCGTCCGCTGCCCGAGCTCA
Organism: Dietzia sp. IBK-p2-16D; assembly: GCF_057773085.1. Lineage (NCBI taxonomy): Bacteria > Bacillati > Actinomycetota > Actinomycetes > Mycobacteriales > Dietziaceae > Dietzia > Dietzia sp. IBK-p2-16D. The sequence goes on from NZ_JBYMTL010000005.1 coordinate 236,453, forward strand.
CGGCCCCGGCTGCGGGGGAGGACCCCTTGCCGTCGTCGCGGACCCTCGGCGGCCCCATGCTGTACACCTCCGGCACCACCGGCCGCCCCAAGGGCGTGCGGCGCCCCCTCACCGGCGGCTCGCCGGATCAGGTGACGGTCCCCAATTACTACTTTTTCGCCGGCTTCGACATCCAGGCGCCGGACAACGTGCACATCTGCGGCTCGCCGCTCTACCACACGGCCGTGCTCAACTTCGTCACCATCTCGCTCAATCTGGGCCAGGCGGTGGTGCTCATGGACAAGTGGACGCCCGAGGAGATGCTGCGCCTCATCGACGCCCACGGCGTCACCCAGTCGCACATGGTGCCGACCCAGTTCTCGCGTCTGCTGGAGCTGCCGGAGGACGTGCGCGCGAAGTACGACGTGTCGAGCCTGCGCACGATCGTCCACGGTGCAGCGCCGTGCCCCAAGCACGTCAAGCAGGCCATGCTCGACTGGTGGGGCCCCGTGCTCACCGAGTACTACGCCGGCACCGAGGGTGGCGGCTGCACCATCACCGGCGAGGAATGGCTGCGCAAGCCCGGCAGCGTGGGCCGGCCGTGGAAGACCACCACCCTGAAGATCCTCGACGACGACGGGGGTGAGCTGCCCACCGGCGAGATCGGCAACGTGTACCTGCAGATGCACGGGTCGAAGTTCGAGTACCACCAGGACGCCGAGAAGACCGCGAAGACCTACGTGGGCGAGCTGTTCACGATGGGCGACATCGGGTACGTCGATTCCGATGGTTACCTGTTCCTGTGTGATCGCAAGAACGACATGATCATCTCCGGTGGCGTGAACATCTACCCGGCGGAGATCGAGTCCGAGATGACCCGCCACGAGGCGGTCCGCGACGCCGCCGTGTTCGGTATCCCGCACAAGGACTGGGGCGAGGAGGTCAAGGCCGTCATCGAGCTCGCCGAGGGGTTCACCGAATCCGACGACCTCAAGGCGCAGATCCTCGACGACCTGTCGGGACGGCTGGCCAAGTTCAAGATGCCGCGGTCGATCGACGTGGTGGACGAGCTGCCCCGCCAGGCCAACGGCAAGCTCATGAAGCGCACCCTCAAGGAGCCCTACTGGGAGGACGCCAAATAGTCCGGGCAGAGGCGGGCCCTCGTCGTCGTAGTCGGATCCTCGACGCGCGGCGAGAACGCGTTCTACCCTGGACACATGACCAGAACCCCCACCGCGCGCGACCTCACGCTCGCGCAGATCCTCGAGCGGCAGCAGCAGGCGTTCCTCGCCGACCCCCAGCCGGGCGTGAAGATCCGCCGGGACCGGATCCTGCGACTCAAGCAGCTCGTCCTCGACAACGCCGCCGAGCTGACCGAGGCGATCCGCGAGGACTACGGCTCGCGACCGGAGACGTTCTCCACCATCACCGACATCGCCTCGTCCATCCCGGATCTGGACCACCAGCGCGGCAACATCAAGAAGTGGATGAAGCCCACGCGGATCTCCCGCGCCCTGGACGCGGTCGGGTTCACACAGCAGGTCCGCCACGACCCCAAGGGCGTCGTGGGCATCATCGGCCCCTGGAACTTCCCCCTGTACCTGACGATCGTCCCGGCGGGATCCGCGCTCGGCGCCGGCAACCGGGTGATGATCCGGCCGTCGTCGGTCACCGCGAACACCACCGAGGTGCTGTGCCGGCGGGCGCCCGAGTACTTCGCCGTGGACGAGCTGGCCATCGCGGGCCCCGAGCACGGCCGGGGCTCCGACTTCTCCGTGCTCCCGTTCGACCACCTGTTCTTCACCGGATCGCCGGGGGTCGGCAAGTCCGTGGCCAAGGACGCGGCCGAGAACCTCACGCCCGTAACGCTGGAACTGGGCGGCAAGAACCCCGTGTTCGTCGACAGTAGTGCCGACATCGACCGGGCGGCGCGCAGCATCGCCTCGTCCCGCCTCGTCAACGGTGGCCAGGTGTGCATGTGCCCGGACTACGTCTTCGTCCCCGAGGACCGCCTGGACGCGTTCTGCGACACCGTGCTCGACCAGTGGCGGACCACCCTCCCGGCCATCGTCGGCAACCCCGAGTACACGGCGACCATCAACACCTCGAACTACGAGCGGATCGTCGGGCTGATCGACGACGCCGTGGCGAAGGGGGCCGTCAAGCGGGACGCCGCGCCGGCCGGGGAGCGCCTGCCCGACCCGGTCGTCCGCAAGATCGCGCCCACCCTGCTCACCGGCGTGACCCCGGACATGGAGATCGACTCCGACGAGGTGTTCGGCCCCGTCCTGACGGTCTTCGGGTACTCCGGCCTCGACGAGGCGATCCGCTACGTCAACAACCGGCCGAGCCCGCTGGTCCTGTACTGGTACGGGGACAGGAACGACCGCTTCGAGACCGTCGCCGACCGCACCCGCTCCGGCAACATCTATGGCAACGACTTCGGGATCGGCATGGCCTCGTCGGCCATCCCCTTCGGTGGCGTCGGCAACTCGGGGATGGGCGGCTACCACGGACAATACGGGTTCCGGACGTTCACCCACGAGCGGGCGGTGGCGCACCACTCGTTCGACTTCAACGCGTCGGAGCTCATGGTCCCGCCGTTCACCAAGGGCAAGAAGCGGATCGCCTCGGGTTACCTGGGGGCGATGCAGGTACGGACGCGCCTCAAGCTGTAGCCGGGCCGCCGGCCGCGGGATCGGCGTCCCCGGTACCACCGGGGTGGTGCAGCGGCACGGTCAGCCGGAAGGTGGTGCCCTCGCCCTCCGCCGAGTCGAAGTCCAGGTCGCCGTCGTGGCCTTCCGCGATCGCTTGGACGATGCTCAGGCCCAGACCGGTGCCGGGGATCGACCCGCGCTGGGCGGTGCTCGACCGGAAGAAACGCGTGCCCAGGTGTTCGTGCTCGGCCACGGGGATGCCGATGCCGGTGTCGGCCACGGTGACGGTCGCCGCGCCGCCGTCCGCGGTGAGGGACACGGTGACCGTCCCGCCCTCCGGGGTGAACTTGATCGCGTTGCTCACCAGGTTGGTCACCGCCCGCTCGAGTTGAAGAGCGTCGCCGGTGACCTCGGCAGGGTCGATCCGCTCCTCGAGGGCGAGTCCGGCGCGGTCGGCCACGGGCCTGAGTGACTCGAGGACGTGGTCCACCACGGAATCGAGACGAAGCCGGTCGTGGTCGATGTCGAGACCCCTCGCCTCGATCCGGCTGAGGGTCAGCAGATCCTCGATGAGCCCCCTCAGCCGGTCCGCGTTGCGCTGCACCACGGAGACCAGGCGGAGTTGGGCGGGGGTGAGGTCGCCGCCGTCCCCGTCGCAGAGCATCTCGGTGTAGCCGACGATCGAGGCCAGCGGCGTGCGGAGTTCGTGGCTGACGGTGGAGACGAAGTCGTCCTTCTGGCGGTCCAGTTCCTCGAGTCGGCGGACGTGTTCCTCCCGGCCCGCCTCGAAGTCGTCGCGCGTGTCCAGGAGCACGTTGAAGGCCGCGGCGAGAGCGCGGACCTCCGCGGGGCCCTCGTCGGTCCGGGCCCGGGTGCCGCGACCCCCCTCGGTGTCGTTCCGGGCCACCTCGGCGAGCTCCTCGATGGGATCGACGATCGTCCGGGCGGTCCGACGGGTGTCGCGGATGATCGCGGCGGAGGCCGCGAAAATGATCAGGAAGGCCAGTGCCGACCCACTCCACAGCGTCACCGTCCGCCAGTCGCGCATCTCGGCCCGCTTGTCCTTGGCGGCGGAGAGCAGCGTGTCGGCGGCGGTGACCATCGCCGTGAAGTCCATGACGGCGTCGATGTTCTCCTGCTGGCTGAGGGGGGACTCCCCGGCGGCGAGCTCGGGCGTCGTCCCGACGACGGTGTCCGCGTACCGCCACCACGATTCGGACGCGGCGGTGAGCTTGCCGAGGGCGGGGGAGAAGGCGTCGTCGTCCCCGACCAGACGCTGCAGCTCGGCCAGGGCCTCCCGCGAGTCCGTCTCGCGCACCCGCAACCTGTCCTCCGCGCCGGGGAGGCCGTACGCACGGTCCATCCGCAGATCCGACTGGGCCCAGCGCATGGCGATGACCAACCGGCTGGTGGTGTCGACGGCCGGCGTGTAGACCGTGCTGGTGCGTTGGGAGAAGTAGAACTGGACCAGGAGGAGCGCAGGCCCCAGCAGGGCGATCACCACCACGAGGATCAGCATGCTGCGACTCTTGCTGCGCAGGACCCCGGAGACCTTCTGTGCGGGCGGACCGGCGTCCGCGGGGTTCCCGTCCACGGTCACGACGCCCCCTCCGTGGTGAAGCCGCGGCGCGTCATGACGCCCCACTGCTGCTCGCTCCCGCGCAGTGCCTGCCACCAGCCCCGGAGACGCCAGATCACGTGGAGTTGTCGGTATCCGATGTTCTCCAGGACCGATGATGCGATCAGGGAGAGCATGCTCCCGAACCTGTGGTACCGGGAGAAATACACCTCGTCGACCGCGGCGGCAGTGAGCGCCACGACGATCGCATAGCCGTAGGCAACGGCGAGGAACAACCAGAACGTGGTGGGGTTCACCAGGTCCAGGACGAACCCCAGGACCATGAGGATCAGCCCGACCGCCTCGATGAGGGGCGCGAACAGTTCAAAGGCCCAGTAGTAGGGCACGGCGAGCGTGCCGGCCCGTCCGTATCGCGGGTTCCCGAACATGACCCGGTGTTTGACCAGGGTCTCCCAGAGCCCACGGTGCCAGCGCGCGCGCTGCTTCCCGAGGACCGCCAGCGTCTCGGGGACTTCGGTCCAGCACACCGGTTCGGGCACGAATGTCACCTGGTAGTCCTGATCGCGCTCGCGGAGCAGGCGGTGGAGACGCATGACCAGTTCGAAGTCCTCGCCGATGGAGTCGGGGTCGAGTCCACCGACCTCGACGAGCAGATCCCGACGGAAGCACCCGAAGGCGCCGGAGATGAGAATGAGGGCCCGCAGCTTGGACCACCCGGAGCGGCCGAGGAAGAACGACCGCAGGTATTCCAGCGCCTGGATCTGGGCGAGGAGATTACGGGGCATTCTGACGTCGACGATCTGCCCGGACCGGATGGTGCAGCCGTTGGCGACGCGCACGACCCCACCGGTGGCAACGGTGCGTAGCGGGTCGTCGGCGAACGGTTCGGTGACGATGAGCAGCGCATCGGGGTCCAGCAGGGAATCGCCGTCGACACAGATGATGAGGTCCTCGACGGCGGTGTTGATGCCGACGTTGACGGAATCCGAGCGCCCCGAGTTGGGTTTGTCGATGACGGTGAGGCGGGTGTAGCCGTCGCGGGGGACGTAGAGACCGCGCGGGACCTGGCGGGTCGGTATGTCGTGGGGTACCTCTCGGTCCGCGCGGACCAGGTCGAACGCCTCCGTGAGGGCGCGCAGTGTTCCGTCGGAGGACCCGTCGTTGACGACGATCACCTCGTGGCGGTGGTAGCGCAGCCCGAGGAGCGACCGGGTGGCCTCGACGACGCCGGCCTCCTCGTTGTAGGCGGGGACGACCACGGAGACCCCCGGCGCCGTGTGGCTGCCGAGACGTTCGACACGACCGGAATGACGACGACGACGCCGCGTGCTGCGGAAATCCACGGCAGCGGCGATCACGAGCACCAGGTACGAGGAGTTGATGAGCAGGAAGTAGAAGAGGATGGGCCAGGCGATCAGATCCAGCAGCGTCGCGATCGCCACGCGGAGTGTCTCGATCACGGGGTGGGCTCCTCGTCGTGACGGGTGAGTTCGCCGGCCCGCCGAGCACTCGTGGCGAGGTCGTACAGGTCGGGCCTGCGCTCCCGGATGCCGATGGCGGTCACCGCCCCCAGAGAGGCGAGAGCCGCCAGGTCGTCGTCCGAGACGGCCGAGGTGTCGCGGACGGAGATCTCCGGCGGGATGCTGCCGCGTTCCAGGGCGTCGACGAGGACGGCCTCGCCCCTCCGGCCGAGGGAGGCGAGCGCGTCGGCGGCCACCTCGGCCAGCCTCCGGTCGGGATCGGCCAGAACGGTCCGCAGGGGCGGGATCGCGGCCGGGGCGCCCAGTTCGCCGAGGGCGGTGGCGGTGGCCAGTCGCACGGTCGCCGGCTCGTGGGCCCCGAGGGCCCGCCCGAGGTCGTCGATGACGCGGGCGTCCCCGATCATCCCGAGCGTGCGCGCGGCGGCCGCACGTACCCGCTCGTCCCGGTCGGTGCGGAACAGGTGCAGGAGGCGGGGCAGCAGGGAGGCCATTCCGCCGCGGGCCGCGACGGTGGCGGCGACGTACCGCACGCCGGGGTCCGGGTCGTCGAGGCCGCGCCGAACCGCCTCGCGGACGTCGTCGCCCATGGCCAACAGGGCGTCCGCGGCGACGTAGGAGGGCACCCCGGAGATGCCCCCGTCCTCGCGCACCGCGCGCAGCACCGCGTCGGCGTAGGTCGCGTCACCGAGCACCCCGAGGGCGCGCGCGGCGGTCGAACGAACGGCGCGGTCGCGGTCCGTGAGCAGCCCCGCCAGGGGGGCCGCGTGCTCGGGCCGCCGCGTCGCCCCGAGCACCTGTGCCGAGCGGGCCCGGGTGGTGGCCCACAACGAGCGGGCACCACGGAGTGCACCGTCCACGGTGCCGTGCCCGTCGAGGATGTCGACCAGCGCGGTGACGGCACCGCCACGGACCTTGCCGAGCAGGTCGAGTACCGCGCGGTCGACCACCCGCGCCCGGTAACGGCCCAGCCTCCCGGGGGGCTCGTCGTCCGGCTCCTCGTCCGCGGCGAGCGTGAGCAGCCGGGGCCGGATCGGGCGGAGGATCCGCTCGACGCGACGGCCGCGGCTGACCCGGGCCGCGTGGGCCCAGAACATCACCACCACCAGGACTCCGATGGAGGCGACGAGAACCCACAGCGAGGTGGTCAGTACGCCTGAGGCGATCTCCGGCGCGACATCGTCGAGCAGGGAGGGGGACGGGTCGTCATAGGAAGGCAGCACCGGCCGGGACCTGTGGTTCTATCGGCCGAGCAACGCGTCGACGCGGCGCAGCAGTTCCCGGGGGCTGAAGGGCTTGATCACGTAGTCGTCGGCTCCTGCCGCGAACCCCGCGTCGACCTCGGCGTCACGCGCGCGGGCCGTGAGCAACAGGACGCGGCAGCTCTCCGGCCCCTCCCCGTCGCGGAGACGCCGGAGGACATCGAGTCCGGACAGGCCCGGCATCATGATGTCGAGGATGGCCAGTGACGGGGTGAAGCTCGTGATCGCCTCGAGCGCCTCCACCCCGTCCCGGGCCGTGCGGATCTCGTATCCGGCGTTCTCGAGCTTGAAGGCGACGAGCTCACGGATGTCGTCGTCGTCGTCGGCGATCACGACCCGCGGCCCGGTACCTGTCACTGGATCGCCCCACCCTTCATCTCAACGTCTGTCGCGTCGACCCTATCGGCAGATCCTCGCGCGCGCAGTCACTCTCCCCGGAACTCGGGCCTGCGCTTCTCCGCGAAGGCCCGCGGCCCCTCCTTGGCGTCAGCCGACGCGAAGACCCGTCCACCGACCTCGGCGTCGACCGTGAACGCCTCCTCCTCGTGCATCCCCTCGGTGCGACGGATGGTCTCGATCATCCCCTGGACGGCCAGGGGGCCGTTCGCCGCGATGAGGTCGGCGATCTCCAGTGCTTTGTCGAGGGCCGACCCGTCGTCGACCACGTGCCCGATGAGTCCGAACCGTTCGGCCTCCTCCGCGGTGAGGTGGCGGCCCGTCATGAGGACCTCCATCGCGACGGTGTACGGGATCTGGCGCACGAGCCGGACCGCCGAGCCGCCGAGCGGGTACAGGCCCCACCGCGCCTCCGAGACGCCGAACTTGGCCGATCGCCCGGCGACGCGGATGTCGGTGCCCTGCAGGATCTCGGTCCCGCCGGCGATCGCCGGCCCCTCGACCGCGGCGATGAGCGGCTTGCTCAGGCGGCGCCCCTTGAGCAGGGCGGGCAGGCGGGTCAGGTCCCAGCCGCCGCCGGCGAACTTGTCGCCCGGTGCGTCCTTGTTCATGGCCTTGAGGTCGGCGCCCGCGCAGAAGAACCCGCCCGCGCCGGTGAGGATGCAGGCCCGGATGTCGGGGTCAGAGTCCACCACGTCCCAGGCGGCCTCCATGCCCCGCATCATCGGCCCGGACAGGGCGTTCCTGGCCTCGGGGCGATTCATGGTGACGATCAGGACGTGCCCCCGCCGCTCGGTGAGCAGGTGCTGGTCCTCGGGGGTGTCGACGCTGGTCATCTGGGGCCTCCTGGAGGATTTCTTTATGCCGGGTTCGAAGTAACCCACACCACGGGAAGGTAACACGTTCTAGTTTGGGGTCATGGCGTACACCATCGGAGATCTCGTAGAACACAGCGTGGACCGCGTCCCCGACCGGCTCGTGCTCGTCCAGGGTGACCGTGAGCTCAGCTTCCGGGAGTTGGAGGACCGTGCCAACCGGCTCGCCCACCACCTGCAGTCGGTGGGGGTGGGGCCGGACGACAAGGTCGCGGTGTACAGCCGCAACACCATCGAGGCCGTCGAGGCCATGGTCGCGATCTTCAAGATCCGGGCGGTCATGGTCAACGTGAACTTCCGTTACGTGCCGGCCGAGCTCGAGTACCTGCTGGACAACTCCGACGCCGTCGCGGTCATCCACGAGCGTCGCTACTCGGAGACCCTGGCCGAGGCGCTGCCCAAGACCCCGGGGGTCCGGCACTGCCTCGTGGTCGAGGACGGGACCGACGGGCCGGACCCGGTCGTGCCCGAGAGCGTCTCGGTGGCGCACTACGAGGACGCCCTGGCCGCACAGTCCCCCGAGCGGGACTTCGGCGAGCGGTCGAACGACGACATCTACATGCTCTACACCGGCGGCACCACGGGGTCGCCGAAGGGGGTCATGTGGCGTCAGGAGGACGTGTTCATGGTCCTCGGCGGGGGCATCGACTTCCTCACGGGGGAGCGGGTCGCCGACGAGTGGGAGCTGGCGAACAAGGCCGTCGAGGGCGGCGTGCTGGTGCGGGCCGCACTGCCCCCGCTCATCCACGGCGGCGCCCAGTGGGCGATCCTCATGGCCCTGTTCGCCGGGCACACCAGCGTGCTCATCCCGGAGTTCGACGCCGAGACGGTCTGGCAGACGGTCACGGACCGCAAGATCAACCTGCTGTTCATCACCGGGGACGCGATGGCGCGCCCGATGATCGAGGCCTGGGACGCGGAGAAGTACGACCCCTCGTCGCTCTTCTACATCGGGTCCTCGGCCGCCCTCTTCTCGCCGTCGGTCAAGGACCAGTTCATCGAGGCCTTCCCCAACGCGATGATCTCCGACTCGATCGGGTCCTCCGAGACGGGCTTCTCGGGCATCGCCCTGGCGGAGAAGGGCAAGACCCACACCGGCGGTCCGCGCGTGAAGATCGACGGCGAGACCACCGTCCTGGACGACGACGGCAACGAGATCCAACCCGGATCGGATGTCATCGGCAAGGTGGCCCGCACCGGTCACATCCCGCTGGGGTACTACAAGGACGAGGCCAAGACCGCGGCGACGTTCAAGACGTACAACGGCAAGCGCTACTCCATCCCCGGCGACGACGCCCGGGTCGAGTCCGACGGCACCGTCACGATGCTCGGCCGGGGATCGGTGTCCATCAACACCGGCGGCGAGAAGGTGCACCCGGAGGAGGTCGAGGCGGCACTCAAGACCCATCCCGACGTGTTCGACGCCCTGGTGATCGGGGTGCCGGACGAGCGGATGGGCCACAAGGTCGCGGCCGTGCTGCACACCCGTGACGGCAAGTGCCCGCCCATCGAGGAGATCAACGAGCACGCGCGCAAGGAGATCGCCCGCTACAAGTGCCCGCGCGCGTTGTGGGTCGAGACCTCGGTCAAGCGCAATCCCGCGGGCAAGCCCGACTACCGGTGGGCCGCGGACATCGCCGCGTCCCGCCCCGCAGACGACAGCCAGGAGATCAGCAAGTGAGCATTCGCACTTCCCTCGCGGAGGAATTCGGGATCGAGTACCCGGTATTCGCCTTCACCCCGTCCAAGGCGGTCGCGGCCGCGGTGACCCGTGCCGGCGGCATGGGCGTCCTCGGGTGCGTCCGCTACAACGACGCCGCCGAGCTCGACGAGGTGCTCACCTGGATGGACGAGAACACCGACGGCAAGCCCTACGGTGTGGACATCGTCATGCCCAACAAGGTGCCCACCGAGGGCAGTCCCTCCGACATCGCCGCGATGATCCCGGAAGAGCACAAGGCGTTCGTCTCCCGGGTCCTCGACGACCTCGGGGTGCCGCCGCTCGGGGACGACGCGGAGCACAACGCCGGCGTGATCGGGTGGCTCCACTCGGTCGCCCAGTCGCACGTCGAGATGTCGCTCAAGCACCGGCCGGTACTCATCGCAAACGCCTTGGGTTCGCCGCCGAAGCACATCATCGACCTCGCCCACGAGAACGGGATGAAGGTCGCCGCCCTCGCCGGCGCCACCAAGCACGCCCTGGCCCATGTGGACAACGGCGTCGACATCGTGATCGCCCAGGGCGGCGAGGCCGGCGGTCACACCGGCGACGTCGCCACCATGGTGCTGGTGCCGGAGATCGTCAAGGCCCTGGGCGGTCGCGCCCCGGTGCTGGCCGCGGGTGGCATCGGCGACGGCACCCAGGTCGCGTCCGTGATCGGGATGGGCGCGCAGGGCGCCTGGATGGGGTCGCGCTGGCTCACCGCCGCCGAGTACGCCGAGGACGGCGGCTCGCAGGCCATGCAGAAGGCGCTCGTCGCCGCCACCAGCCGCGACACCGTCCGTACCCGGATCTACTCCGGCAAGCCCGCGCGGCTGCTCAAGAGCAAGTGGACGGAGGCGTGGGCGGCCGCCGACGCGCCGGACCCGCTGCCCATGCCGCTGCAGAACATCCTCGTCGCGGAGGCCCACCAGCGGATCTCCGAGGCGCAGGATCCCGAGGTCGTGGCCATGCCCGCAGGCCAGATCATCGGCTCCCTCGAGGGCGTGGTGCCCGTGGCCGAGACGATGGCGCAGATCGTCTCCGAGTACGAGGCCGCCGTCGAGCGGCTGCGCGCGACCCTGGCCTGACCGGCCGGGCCTGTCTCACCGGGCCCGTCTCGCCGTCGCCAGCCAGATCCGCTACTCCGATCCCGGATCCGCTAGCCCAATTCGGGTAGCCGATCCGGGATCGGAGTAGCGGATTTTCTCGGCTGCGCCGTCAGCTGGTCAGGACGAACAGCAGCATCGCGGCCCAGTGACACGCGAACGCGATCACGGTGCACGTGTGGAACACCTCGTGGAAGCCGAAGACGCCGGGGGCCGGATCGGGCCGCTTGAGGCCGTAGACCACCGCGCCGCCCGTGTAGGCGATACCGCCGACCAGGACGAGGATGACGGCGGCGAGGTTGGCGTTGATGAGGTCTCCGGCGAACCACACCGCGGTCCACCCCAGCCCGATGTACAACACCACGTACAACCAGCGCGGCGCGGACAGCCAGAACAGGCGGAACAGGATCCCCAGCAGGGCTCCCGACCACACGAGCGTCAACAGGATCCGGGTGGTCGGGGGTTCCATCGCCGCCACCGTCATGGGGGTGTACGTCCCGGCGATGAGCAGGAAGATGTTGGAGTGGTCCAGCCGGCGCATCAGGGCGGCGGCGCGTGGCCCCCAGTTCACCCGGTGATACAGGGCCGAGATCCCGAACAGCAGTGACGAGGTCGCCAGGAACACCGCGCAGGCCCAGGTCAGGGCGGTCCCGTCGGCGAGCACCGTGAGCACCACGCCGAGCGCGATGGCCACGGGGAGGGTGCCGGCGTGGATCCAGCCCCGCAACAACGGCTTGGGCGGGACGGGGGCGGAGATACCGAAGTCGTCATCGGCGGCGACGGCGTCGTCGTTGATGCCGTCTCCGGCGGGGTGCTGCAGGTCGGGGTTCACGGCGTGGTCCACACGCCAAACCTACCGACGGCCTCACCCGGGGGTGAACGCTCCCGCTCCGTCGGCGCGGACCCAGACCCGGTCGCCGGCCGCCTCCGCGCCCAGCGAGCTGAGGTCGCGGGCCCGGAACTTGAAGCTGGCGGTGCGGGGCAGGGAGGCGGTCACCCGCAGGAGCGACGGCCACTGCTTGGGGCCGAGGTCGGGTTGGGCGGAGAGGAAGTCGCCGAACCCGTCGGCGAGCGCCCGGGGGTCGGTGCCCTCGCGGGGCACCACCGCCGCGGCCACGGCGTCCCCGATCGCGGCCGGTCCGCGCACCGTGTCCGCCGGCACGGCGTAGACGCCGACCTCGGCCACATCGGGATGACGCCGTAGCACGCGTTCGATCGGCGCCGCCGCCAGATTCTCCCCGTCCACGCGCATCCAGCCACCGGACCGGCCCGCGAAGTAGACCCACCCGTCGTCGTCGACGTACGCGAGGTCACCGGAGTGGAACCGCCCGCCGCGCATCCGTTCGGCGTCGGCGGCCGGGTCGCCGTAGTACCCGGAGAACAGGCCCGGTCCGTCGGCGACCATCTCGCCGACGGCCACGTCGGCGTTGAGCAGGACGCCGGCGTCGTCGAAGCGCGCGCGGGGACAGTCTGTCCCGGTCTCCGGGTCGACAATCCGGACCCCGGCGGGCAGCGGTCCGAGGGCGGCGTCGGGGGTTCCGGGCGTGCGGGTGACGGAGATGCCGCCCTCGCTGGAACCGAACCCGTCCACCACGGTGACGCCGAAGCGTCGGGCGAACTCGCGGCGCACGTCGGCGGGGGCCTCGTTGCCGTAGACCACGCGCATGGGGTTGTCGGCGTCGTCGGGCCGCTCGGGGGTGGCCAGGATGTAGGAGAGCGGTGCGCCGACGTAGTTGGCGAAGGTGCATCCGTGGCGTCGGACGTCGTCGAGCCAGTTGGAGGCGGAGAAGCGACGCCGCAGGGCGATCGAGCATCCGGAGTACAGGGCGATCGGCCACGCCACCATCACGGCGTTGGAGTGGAACAGTGGCATCGCGCTGTAGACACAGTCGCCCGGGCCGATGCCGAACCGCTCGGCGAGCATGCGGCCGGGCACGGAGATCTTGTTCTGCGTGATCCGGACTGCCTTGGGGTCGCCACTCGTACCGGAGGTGAACACCAGCGCCACGAGGTCGTCCGGGCCGGCGGGCACGTCCGCCACGTCGGGGAGCGCCGCGGCGGCGTGGCGCTCCAGCAACGCGGCCCACTCGGGTGAGTCGACGCTGACCACGGGCACCCCGGGGTCGAGCCCGTCGAGCAGCGCCGCGTTGTCGGTGTCCGTGAGGATGAGCGCGCAGTCGGCGAGCGCGGCGTCGCGGATCAGGGACTCGCCCCGCCGCGTGGGGTTGAGCCCGGCCACGACGAGCTCCGAGCACGCCGCCGCCCCGAGCAGGTGGAGGTACTCGGCCGTGCCGGCCAGGAGGAGGCCGACGTGCGGGCGGGGCGGTGTTGACGACGGCGATGTCGACGACGACGAGGTCATCAGCTCCCGCAACGCCGCGATCCGCACGGCCACCTCGCTGACGGCCTCCGACCAGGGCGTGAGCCGACCGTCGGACCAGACGCCCCGATCGCCGACGGCGGACAGTGCGTGCACCGCGTCGGCGACCGAGGTGAACGGCCGGGCCGCGACGTCCGCGATGGTCTGCACTGCTCCGCTCATCCCGAGTAGTCCCAGGGGTCGCCCGCCGTGGCCAGCACGTCGCCCAGGTCGAGCAACTGCCGGGTGGCCCCACCGAGGCGGAACTCCGCCGCCTTGGCGGCGAGGAAGTACCGGTGGGCGGGCTCGGATCGGTCCAGCCCGACGCCGCCGTGGACGTGCACGGCGGTGTGGGCCAGACGATGCCCCGCGTCGCATGCCCAGAAGTGGGCGGAGGCGACGGCGGACCGGGCGGTGGCATCGGGCGCCCCGCCACAGGCGTCGAGCTCGTAGGCGGCGCGAAGGGTGGTCAGGCGCACTGCGTCGACGTCGATCGACCCGTCCGCGAGGCGGGCGGCGACCGCCTGGAACGTCCCGATGGGGCGACCGAACTGGTGGCGGGTGGTGGCGTATGCGGCGGTGCGCTCGAGCGCGGCCTCGATCACGCCCCACTGGTAGGCGGCCAGGTGGACGCGGCGGCGCAGGGCGTCGAGCTCGAGCGCCTCGGTGGGGACCTCGGTAACGGGTCCGGGGTCGCCGGTGACGAGCCCGGCGCACGAGAAGTCGACCGGGACGGTGCGTTCCACCGTCACCGCGTCGCGATCGGCCACGCTCACCCCGTCGGCGGAGGGCTGGACGAGCACGTCGGCGATCGGTGCCCAGTCCACCTCCGGCGCGGGGCCGGACCAGCCGTCGCCGACGGCGGCGATCTCGCGTCCCTCCGCCGCGGCGGAGGCACGCTCGGTCCGACCCGCGGCCTCGAGGAGGTACGCGGCGCGGATGGCGGCGGACAAGGGCACCGGGGCGACCACGCGGCCCAGTTCGCGCATGACCAGCGCCTCTCCCACCACGCCGAGTCCGGCGCCGCCGAGGCGCTCGGGCGCCAGGGCGGCGGGCACGCCCGCACGGACGAGCTCCTCCCAGAACCGGGCGTGGAACCGGGCGGTGTCGCGGTCGGTCCCGCCGGACTCGGTGCCGGGGCCGAAGCGGGCGTCGAGCTCGCGCAGGGACTCGTCGGTGACCAGCTGTTCGCCCATGTCGCGGACGAGGGACGTCAGCTCGGTGATGGTGTCGTCGATGGAGAAATCCATGTCAGCGCTCCTTCCGGGCGGTGCTGGCGGACGGAGCGGGGGCGACGCGCGGCGCCGGGGGCAGCCCGAGGCCGGCGGTGGCGATGATGTCCCGCTGGACCTCGTTGGTGCCGCCGCCGAAGGTGAGGATGAGGGCGGAGCGGTGGAGCCGCTCGATGCGCCCGTGCAGGGCGGCGGTGGGGGAGTGGGAGCGCTGGTAGCCGCTCGAACCGAGCACCTCCATCAGGAGCCGGTAGGCCTCGCACGCCGTCTCGGTCCCGTACACCTTGGTCGCCGACGCGGCGATGCGGGTGGGCGCGGCGGTGTCCGCGGAGACGATCTCCCAGTTGCGCAGGGCCAGGTACTCGGCCATGGCGTGCACGCGGGCCAGGTGGGTACGGACCCACTCGTTCTCCATGACGGGGCCGTCGCCGGGCATACCGACGTCCGCCGAGCTGGTGGTGCGTGCCCACTGGACGACCTGCCGCAACGAGGCCTGCAGGGGCCCCGCGGAGGTCAGGGCCACCCGCTCGTGATTGAGCTGGTTGGTCATGAGCGGCCATCCGCCGTGCTCGGGGCCCACGAGGTTGCTCGCGGGCACCACGACGTCCTGGTAATAGGTCGCGCTGGTGTCGGGACCGGCCATCGTGTGGACCGGGGTCCACGAGAAGCCCTCGGCGTCGGTGGGCACCATGATCATGGAGATGCCCTTGTGGCGCTTGGCGTCCGGATCGGTGCGCGCGGCCAGCCAGATCCAGTCGGCGTACGCCACCAGCGACGTCCACATCTTCTGACCGTTGATCCGGTACACCTCGCCGCCCTCGTGCTCACCGGTCCCGGGCTCGCGGACCGCCCGCGTGCGGAGCGAGGCGAGGTCGGTGCCGGAGTCCGGTTCGGAGTACCCGATGCCGAAGTGCAACTCACCGCGGCTGATGCGCGGCAGGAAGTAGTTCTTCTGCTCGTCGGAGCCGAAGGCCATGATCGTCGGTGCGACGGAGTTGATGGTCAGGAACGGCACGGGCACGCCAGCGATCGCGGCTTCATCGGTGAAGATGAGCTGGTCGATCATCGGCCGGTTCTTCCCGCCGAACTCCTCCGGCCATCCCAGCGTCAGCCAGCCGTCGCGGCCCATCTCCGCGACGATCTCGCGGTAGGCGTTGCCGTGCCCGTACTCGCCGGTGGTGGAGGTGAAGGCCTCGCGCCGTTCGGGGGTCATCAGGGCGGAGAAGTACTCGCGCAACTCCCCGCGCAGACGTTCCTGGTCGGTGGTGTAGGTGATGTCCATATGCCCTAAGCTCATCGGTGAGTGGAACACGTTCTAGTGTCGTGTCTCACATAGTATCCAACCATCTCGCGGCCATGGTGGCCGTGGGTGCGACCGAGGAGGACGGCATGAGGATTGAAGTCGATCCCGACCGCTGCGAGGGGCAGGCCGTGTGCGTCGGCCTGGCGCCGAAGGTCTTCGAGCTGAACGACGACGACGAGGTCGTGCGGGTGATCGTCGACGAGGTCCCGGAGGACCTGCAGAAGCGCGCGCTCAAGGCCGTCGAGAAGTGCCCGATGGCCGCACTGAAGGCCACGGAGTGACCGCGGGGATGGGTCGGGAGAAGCTCGACGCGGACCTCTCGCTCGATGGCCGGGTGGCGGTGGTCACCGGGTCCGGCTCGGGTCTCGGCGCGGCCGAGGCGGTCGAGCTCGCCAGGTCCGGTGCGGCCGCGGTGGTCATCAACGACATCCGCGCCGGCGAGGCCGCGGACGCGGTGATCGCGGACATCGAGGCGGCCGGCGCCAAGGCCGCGCTCGTGGTCGGCGACGTCTCCGAGCGGGAGACGGCGGATGCGATGGTCGCCGAGGCGGTCAGGCTCGGTGGTCTGCACGTGGTGGTCAACAACGCCGGGATCACGCGCGACAAGATGCTGTTCAATCTGTCCGACGAGGACTTCGACGCGGTCGTGAAGGTACATCTGCGCGGACACTTCCTGCTCACCCGCAACGCGGCCGCCCACTGGCGCGCGGAGAGCAAAAAGGCCGGGGGGCCGGTCTACGGCCGTCTGGTCAACACCTCCTCCGAGGCGGGGCTCTTCGGCCCTCCCGGGCAGGCGAACTACGGCGCGGCCAAGGCCGCCATCACCGCGTTGACGCTGTCCGCGTCACGGGTGTTGGAACGGATCGGCTGCACCGCCAACGCCATCGCCCCCCGCGGCCGGACGGGGATGACCGAGGCCGTCTTCGAGCCGTGGGATTCCACCAAGGGGCCGGACCCGCTCTCGCCGGACCGGGTCGCCGACCTCGTGTCCTATCTGGCGTCGCCCGCCGCCGCGGAGATCACCGGACAGCTGTTCGTGGTATACGGCGGCATGGTGGCACTCGTGGAGGCGCCCGTCGTGGAGAAGCGATTCGACGCCACCGACGGGGTGTGGGACCGCCGCGAGTTCGCGGAGGCGATCTCCGGCCACTGGTCAGGCCGCCCCGAGGGCAAGTCCTTCTCCGCCACGGAGATCATGAAGCTCTGAGCATCGGGTCCGTCCCCGGAGCGATCGCGTCCGATCGCGCCGGGGACGACTTGCGGGTCCGGGGAGCGTGTTAGATTCCCCCGACACGAGCAGGCAGGGGCACCGTACGGGGGTGCAGGGAAGCCCTTGCCAGATAGAACACGTTCTAGATACTGTGTAAGCGGGATCACACGAAGCGGTCGTTTGTTCAGGCCGGGTAGTTCAGGCCACGGTGGCCGACCGCGCGTGGCCCGGGGGATGGAAGACAGGAGGGGGCACCATGGCGAGAGTCCTCGATGCACCGCTCAAGGGGATCGGCGACTTCTTCGCCATGACCCTCGATACCTTCGTTTCGTTCCCCACGATCGTCCGCCAGGGTCGTGAGTTCGTCGAGCAGTCCTGGTTCATCGCGCGGGTGTCGACGATGGCCACGGTGCTCGTCGCGATCCCGTTCACCGTCCTCGTCAGCTTCACGCTCAACATCCTGCTGCGGGAGATCGGCGCGGCGGACCTGTCAGGGGCCGGCGCCGCGCTCGGCGCGGTCACCCAGGTCGGTCCGATGGTCACGGTCCTCATCGTCGCCGGGGCGGGGGCCACGGCCATCTGCGCGGACCTCGGTGCCCGCACCATCCGCGAGGAGATCGACGCGATGGAGGTGTTGGGGATCGATCCGGTCAAGCGCCTGGTCGTGCCCCGTGTCGCCGCCTCGACGTTCATCGCGCTCCTGCTCAACGGCCTGGTGTGCACCATCGGCATCCTCGGGGGCTTCCTGTTCTCGGTCCTGCTCCAGGGCGTCAACCCCGGTGCGTTCGTCAACGGCATCACGCTGCTGACCGGACTGGGGGAGCTGATCCTCGCGCAGATCAAGGCGGGCGTGTTCGGCATGCTCGCCGGACTCGTGGCCTGCTACAAGGGCCTGTACGTGCGGGGCGGGCCGAAGGAGGTCGGCAGCGCGGTCAACGAGACCGTCGTCTTCGCCTTCATGGCTCTGTTCGTCGTCAACACCGTCATCACCGCCGTGGGCGTCAAGGTCCTGGGGGCGTGACATGGCAGTGATCGAGACGACCCGGTTCCCACGTCTGTCGCGGGTCCGTCACCGTGCCGTGGGCAGATTCGACGACTTCGGCGACCACGCACTGTTCTTCTGGCGCTCTCTCGCGGCCACGCCCCGTGCGCTGACCCAGTACCCCAAGGAGACCCTGAGGCTGATCGCCGAGATCGCCATGGGGACGGGCGCGCTGGCGATGATCGGCGGCACCGTCGTGATCGTCGCCTTCCTCACGCTCGCCACGGGCGGCGTGATCGCGGTCCAGGGCTTCTCGTCGCTGACCGACGTGGGCGTCGAGGCGCTCACCGGGTTCTTCGCCGCCTTCATCAACGTCCGCATCGCCGCGCCGGTGATCGCCGGGATCGGCCTCGCGGCGACGATCGGCGCGGGCGCCACGGCCCAGCTCGGTGCGATGCGGGTGTCCGAGGAGATCGACGCCCTCGAGGTCATGGCGATCGACTCCATCACCTATCTGGTGTCCACCCGGATCGTCGCGGGGATGATCGCGGTGGTGCCGCTGTACTCGCTGGCCGTCATCGCGTCGTTCCTCGCCAGCCGGTTCGCGACCGTCGAGATCTACGGCCAGTCCGGCGGCGTGTACGACCACTACTTCTCGACGTTCCTCATCCCCACGGACATCCTGTGGTCGTTCGTGCAGGCCATCGCGATGGCCGTCACGATCATGCTGATCCACACCTACTACGGCTACAACGCCGCCGGCGGCCCCGCCGGCGTCGGGTCCGCCGTGGGCAACGCGGTGCGCACCTCGCTCATCGCGGTGGTGACCGTAACCCTTCTCGTCTCCCTCGCGATCTACGGCGGAGACGGCAACTTCAACCTGTCGGGATAGGAGTCGGACATGGCGAGGACGGTGAGTCAGAGCGACACGGGGCCCAAGCGCATCGCAGGCGCGAGCCTGGCGGTGTTCCTCGTGGTCGTGATCGCGCTGTCCCTTCTGATGTTCGTCCGGGCCTTCGACGACCGCGTGCCGCTGACCGTGCGCAGTGATCGTGCGGGTCTGGTGATGGAGGCCGACGCCAAGGTCCGCTCGCGGGGCGTCGAGATCGGCAACGTCACCAACATCACGCAGGAGTTCGACGGGGCCACCCTCGACATCGAGGTCGACCCGGCCGCGCTCGAGGCCATCCCCTCGAACGCCCTGGTGTCGATCGGCTCCAACACGGTCTTCGGTGCCAAGTCCGTCGACTTCGAACCCCCGGCCCAGCCGGCTCCGACGCCACTGGAGGCGGGCACCGTCGTCGAGACCTCCCGGGTCACCTCCGAGGTCAACACCCTCTTCCAGGATCTCACCGACCTGCTCCAGGCGATCGAGCCGGAGAAGCTCAACGCCACCCTCGGCGCGGTGTCCGGTGCCGTGGACGGCCGCGGTGAGCAGGTCGGTCGGACCATCACCGATCTGCGCTCGTACCTCGAGGAGATCAACCCGCAGATCGAGACCCTCCAGCGCGACCTCGCCAAGGGATCCCGCGTGGCCAACCTCTACGCCGACGTCACGCCCGACATCATGCGGCTGCTCGACTCCGGAACCGATGTCGGCGCGAACGTGGTCAACAACCAGGCTCGTTTCGAGCAGTTGTTGGTCACCGCGATCGGCACCGGTGAGACCGGCAAGCGTCTCCTGTCGGAGAACGGTGACGAGCTCGTCAAGACGATGTCCGACCTGCGGGCGTCGACGAGCCTGCTCTACGAGTACTCGCCGATCGTCACCTGCCTCATCGTCGGCCTCAACCAAGGCGTCGAGGGCGCCTCGTCCGCGTTCGGCGGAAAGGATCAGCCGGGCCTGGTGTTCAAGGCAGGTTTCCAGCAGGGCGCCCGAGCGTACGAGTACCCCAAGGATCTGCCCAAGGTGAACGCCAGTACCGGTCCCAACTGCTACGGGCTGCCGTTCCCCGATCCGGACGTCCACGCTCCCTTCGTCGTCACCGATACCGGATCCAATCCCGTGGAGGGCATGCCCGACGTGTTCACTTCTCGACCGGCGCCGCTCTTCGGCCCCCTGCGGCCCACCGAGCCCGGTCAGCCGGCACCCCCGACCCTGCTCCAGGTCATGCTCGGCATGACGGGGGAGACCCCGTGAGCGCGGCGCGCGCGTCCGCGCGCGGAGGCGTGGTCACCGTCGTCAAGCTGGCGGTCTTCACCACGGTGATGGCCCTCGTGCTGGCCGCGCTGGTCGTGGTGTTCAGCGAGTACCGCTCCGGTGACTACGAGCGCTACAACGCCGCGTTCACCGACGTCTCCGGGCTCGAGTCGGGCGACAAGGTCCGCATCGCCGGGGTCGAGGTGGGCAAGGTCGACAAGATCGAGTTGGCCGAGGGGAATACCGCCGACGTGCGGTTCTCCGTCGCAGGCGAGCAAGTCGTGCACGTCAGCACGGAGGCCGTGGTGAGGTACGAGAACCTCACCGGCGACCGGTACCTCGAGTTGCGACGCGGGGAGGGGGACCAGTCCCCACTCGAACCGGGTGGCGCCCTGCCGATCTCCCAGACCTCCCCGGCGCTCGACCTGGACGCCCTGCTCGGCGGCTTCCGTCCCCTGTTCCGGGCGCTCGACCCGGGGCAGGTCAACCAGTTGTCGGAGTCCATCGTCAAGGTGTTCCAGGGCGAGGCCGGCACCGTTCAGGACCTGCTCGCCTCGACGTCCTCACTGACGCAGACCATCGCCGATCGCGACCAGTTGATCGGCGACGTCATCACCAACCTCAACGCGGTCCTCACCACGGTGGCCGACAACCAGGAGAACGTGGACTCGATCGTCAACGACCTCCAGCAACTCGTCTCCGGTCTCTCCGCCAACTCCGAGCCCATCGCCGAGTCCGTGAACCGCCTCAACGATGCGAGCGCCAACATGACCACCTTGCTGGCCGACGTCCGACCCTCCCTGCGTGAGGACGTTGCGCAGATCGACCGGGTGGGCCAGTTGATCAACGAGGACGAACCGTTCGTGGAGAACGTCATCAACCGGCTGCCGAGCGACTTCGAGAAGATGGGCCGCCTGGGCGTGTACGGGAGTTTCTTCCAGTTCTACCTCTGCGGCGTGATCGTCCAGATCACCAACCCGGCGACGGGCAAGGGGCTCTACCTACCGCAGTACGAGCAGACGACGGGACGGTGTGCGTTCCCCGATGAGTGACGACAACGGCGTGACGCCCCCCAAGTCTCCACGCGGCCAGCTCCGGTTCCGCGACCGCGACCCCGTCAAGACCGGCATCTGGGGTGCCGTGGGCGTGATCGTGCTGATGGGGGTCTCACTGAACTATGACCGCATCCCCTACGTGAACGGCAAGCACGGCGCCACCGTCTATGTCGCCGACGCCGCCGGCCTCACCACCGGCGACGAGGTCCAGGTGGCGGGGATGTCCGTCGGGTCGGTCCGCAAGATCGAGCTCGACGGCGACCGGGTGAGAGTCCGGTTCGACATCGACACCGACGTCGACCTGGGCGCGGACACGTCCGCGCAGATCAAGACCGACTCGATCCTCGGACGTCGCGCACTCGGGGTCTTCTCCGACGGCCGCGGTGAGCTCGCGGACTCCACCATCCCGATCGAGCGGACCTCCGTGCCCTATTCGCTGACCTCCGCGCTCGGCGACCTCAGCGACACGGTGGAGGCCATGGACACCGACCAGGTGGACCAGGCGTTGACCGTGTTGGCCGAGACCATGGAGGGCTCCTCGCCGGAGATCCGCGGAGCGATCGACGGGATCACGAGACTGTCCCGCTCGCTCAACGAGCGAGACGAGGCCGTGCGGGAGCTCCTCGACAAGGCCGCCGGGACCACCGACGTCCTGGGGCGGCGTAGCGACCAGATCAACCAGCTGATGGTGGACGGCAATGTGCTGTTCACCCAGCTCGACCTGCGTCGTCGCGCACTGAGCGAGCTCATCGTGAACATCGACGAGCTCTCCCGCCAGCTCTCGGGTGTGGTGCAGGACAACGAGGCGCAGCTCGGCCCCGCGCTCGACAAGCTGGAGAGGGTCTCCGATCTGTTGATCCGGAACAAGGACGACATCGACCTCGGCCTGCGGCGCATCATCCCGTTCTCCACCGCGCTCAGTGAGGCGGTGGCGTCGGGGCCGTGGTTCAACGCGTATGTGTCCAACTTGACGATCGGTCAGTACCAGCAGACGATCCTCCGCGATCTCATGCCACTCATCGATGATCGCGTCCGACCCGAGCCCGGCCTGGTCACCGAACCGACCCTGCCCGGATACCCGGGCCTGACGATGATGGACGAGTTCCCCGGATGGGGCGAGAAGAGGTTGCCCCGATGAGCCGATTCCTGCCCTCGACCGCCGCGAAGGTGGTCGCGCTGCTCGCCGTCGTGGCTCTAGTGATCGGCGCGGTGTGGTTCTTCACGACGCGCACCAAGACCATCACCGCGTTCTTCGAGACCACCAGGGGCGTCTACGAGGACGACACGGTGCGCGTGCTCGGCGTGCGGGTCGGCCGGATCTCGGAGATCACCACCGAGAACGGACTGTCCAAGGTGACGATGAAGATCGACCGTGACGTACCCGTCCCGGAGGATGCCAACGCCCTGCTGGTCGCGCAGTCGCTCGTCGCCGAGAGGTTCGTCCAGATCTCGCCCGCCTTCACCGGAGGGGCGGAGATGGCCGACGGTGGGTCGATCCCGGTGGAACGCACCGCGGTACCCGTCGAGTGGGACGGGGTGAAGGAGCAGCTGATGAAGCTGTCGACCGCACTGAGCCCGGCATCGGGTGAGAAGACGGGGCCGCTGGGGGAGTTCGTCGAGTCCGCGGACGCGATGTTCGACGGCAACGGCGCCGAGATCCGGGACGCGCTCAACGAGGTGTCCCAGACCATGTCGATCCTGTCCGACGGCCGGGAGAACCTCTTCACCACCCTGAAGAATCTCCAGTTGTTCGTCACCGCCCTCTCCCAGAGCGAGGAGCAGATCGTCTCCTTCGGTGGCAGGCTCGCGAGCGTCTCCCAGGTGCTGGGCGATCAGACCGGCGACATCGATGCCGCACTCCGCGACCTGGATCTGGCCGTGATGGACATCAACCGGTTCCTCGACAATCACGGAACCCGCGTCACCACCGCCGTGGACAAGCTCGGCCGGGCCACCGAGGTGGTCCGGGATCGCCGAGCGGAGTTGGAGGGAGTGCTCCACGTGGGACCGACGGCCATGGCCAACTTCTACAACATCTACCGCCCCTACCAGGGTGTGCTCAACGGCGTGCTGTCCATGAACCAGATGGCCAACCCGACCAACTTCTTCTGCGGCGCCATCGCCGGCCTCGCCAACAACCGGGCGGAGTCGGACGCCGAGCTGTGCGCCCAGTACATGGGGCCGCTGTTCAACTCCCTGACCTCCAACTACCCGTACGGCGCGGTCACCCCGCCGATCACCCCGACCGCGGAACCGCACCAGATCTGGAACTCGCAGAAGCCGGGCACACAGACCCCGCCCGGTGTCCAGCCCGTCTCGGACCGGCCGGACCCGCTGGTCAACGTGGTCAACCGGGGCGACAACCTCACCGACACCCTCCTCGTGACGGGGGGTGCGTGATGCCCGGGATGAACCCACGACCCACTGACCCACGAGCAATGAAGTCCCGGCCCAGGCTGCTCGTCTCCGGCGCGCTGGGCGCCGTGGTCCTGCTCAGCGGCGCGGGATGCTCATGGGAAGGACTCAACGGGCTGCCCCTGCCGGGCGCCCAGGGCAACGGCGACGGGGCGTACGAGATCACCATCGAGATGCCCAACGTCACCACGATCACTCGGAACTCACCGGTGCGGGTCAACGACGTCAACGTCGGGTCGATCACGGCGATGCGGGTCGAGGACTACACCGCCATCGTCACCGTCTCCTTGAACGAGGAGGTCCGACTGCCGGCCAACGCGCACGCCAAGATCGGACAGACGAGCCTCCTGGGCTCGCAGCACCTGGAGCTGTTCCCTCCGCCGGACGGCGATGAGCAGGGGACGTTGTCGGGAGGCGACGTGATCCCGTTGGAGCGGGCGGGTGTGTATCCGACCACCGAACAGACACTGTCGGCGTTGTCGGTGGTGCTGACCGACGGAGGTCTCGCGCAGTTCGAGACGATCGCCGAGGAGTTCAACACGGCCCTGGACGGGCGCGAGGTGGACACCAAGGAGGTCATCAACCAGCTGGAGACCACCGTCAGCGGACTCGACGACCAGCGCGCGGACATCATCGCCGCCATGGAGGGGCTCGACCGTCTGGCCAGGCAGATCGACGAGCAGAACGACACCCTGGCCCGGGCACTGGCGCAGATGCCGGAGGCGGTCGCGCTGGTCAACGCCCAGAAGCAGGAGCTGACCACCGCACTGGTCTCCCTCGGGGACTTCGGCAACAAGGCCAATCAGATCATCGACGCGGGCGGCGGGCAGAACCTCGTGGACAACCTGCGCGACATCACCCCGGTGCTCGAGGGACTGGCCAACGCCGGACGCGACATGACTCGGGTCATGAGCTCGCTCATCACATTCCCGTTCCCGCAGGCCGGCATCGACAACTTCCTCCGCGGCGACTACGCGAACCTGTACATCCACGCCGACGCGACGATGCCGCGCCTGGCCGAGTCGCTCCTGCTGGGCACCGAGTTCGGCAACCGTATGGCAGGTCTCGAGGGTTACGTGGGCCTCGCGCCCAATCCGCTGGCCGGCGCGGACCCGTTCTCCCTCGAGATCCCGCGGCCGGACCCGGAGGCGGAGAGCCCGTTCGCCGCGCTCGACCCCGGCGCCGACGCGGGCGCCGTACCCGCGCCGGGTGAGGATTCGCCCGCGACCCAGACAGAGGAGGCCCCCCGATGACCCGGTTCGTGAAGATCCAGCTGACGATCTTCGCCGTGGTCACGGTGCTCGCGCTGGCCATCATGTCGATCGTGTACCTCCAACTGCCCCGGACGTTCGGATGGCAGCGGACCGACGTCGCGCTGGAGATGCCGGACACCGGCGGGTTGTACAAGAACGCCAATGTGTCCTACCTCGGCAACACCATCGGCCGGGTGGACGCCGTCACCCTGAAGCCGGGTCACGTCGAGGCGGAACTGCACTTCGATTCCGGCGCCGACGTCCCGGAGAACGTCCGCGCCCAGATCCGCAGCGTCTCAGCGGTGGGGGAGCAGTACGTGGAGTTCGTCCCCGAGGGCGAGCCGCGCGGCGAGCTCACCGACGGCACGGTCCTCGATCAGGACCGGGTCGACATGCCCCAGGGCATCGGACCGGTCCTGGACCAGGCGACGGTCCTCATGGCCTCGATCGACGACGCGAAGATGCGGCGCGTGATCTCGGAGTCCTTCGATGCGTTCAACGGTTCGGAGCGCGATCTCCAACGCTTCCTCGACTCCGCACAATTGTTGCTGGAGGAGGCGCGCAGCAACACGGACGTCACCCGTCAGCTCATCGCGGATGCCGAGCCGGTCCTGGATTCCCAACTCCGTTCGTCGGACTCTATCCGGGCGTGGACGCGGAACCTGGCGGACGTCACCGACCAGCTGCGCACCAACGAGCCGCAGCTGACCTCGATCATGGAGCGTGGACCCGACGCGCTGGCCCGCGCCACCACGGTCCTCAACGACCTGCAGCCGACCATGCCCGTCCTCGTGGCCAACCTGGTGAGCGTCGGTGAGGTCGGAGTGGTCTACAACCGTTCGATCGAGCAGTTGCTGGTCATCTACCCAGCGCTGGTGTCGTCGCTGATCACCGCGATCAACGGGGCCAAGGACACCGGCGAGATCAAGGTGGACTTCAACCTGCAGATCAACGAGACGCCGCCGTGCACGACGGGCTTCCTTCCCGCCGAGCAGCGCCGGTCGCCTGCGGACCTGTCGGTTCCGCCGCTGATCAACGGCATCTACTGCAAGGTGCCCGAGGACTCCCAGACGGTCGTCCGCGGGGCCCGCAACCTTCCGTGTATGGAGTTTCCCGGTCGCCGGGGCGCCTCCCCGGAGGAGTGCCGCGCGAACAACTACGTGCCGCAGGGGATCAACCCGCCGGACACTAGCGAGGTCGGCCCGCCCGGCAACAACCCCAACGCCTACAACGTCGTCCCCTCCTCGGACACCGGCGAGCGCGAGATCCGCACCTCCGCCGCGATGTACGACCCCGCGACGGGCGAGTACCTGGGTGCCGACGGCAAGACGTATCGTCAGCTCAATCTCGGGAACGCGAACAAGCTGTCCGCGGACGCCGACATGGCCGACATCCTGACGAATGGAGTGACCTAGTGTCCCAGCCGGACCAGACCCCCACCGAGGGTGGGCGGACCGGGCTGACCGTGGCCGCGGTGATCGCGGCAGTGTGCCTCGTGGCGGCGATCGTCGCCACGGGACTGTGGGTGAGCGAACGCAACGCCGCCGCAGCGGTGCGGGCCGACCGTGCCTCCGCCGCGGAGCTCGACACGTCGTACCGTGACTTCGCCACGACGGTCATGACCAAGCTGATGACCATCCGCCAGGAGACCCTGTCCGAGGACGTCGACGAGATCGTCAACCTGATCGACGGCGACTTCTCCGAGCAGTTCGCCCCCCGTCGCGACTCCTATGAGGACGTCGTCAAGACCACCAATGTCGTCGCCGACGGTGTGGTGACCGCAGCGGCGGTCGAGCACTCCTACCCGGACAGGGCCGAGGTGATCATGGCGATCGACCAGACGATCGGTAACCCGAAGTCCGACGAGGACCAGGATCGTCAGTACCGTGTCCGTGTGACCGTGGACCGCAACGATGACGGCGAGCTGAAGGTCACGGGGGTGAACTTCATCCCATGAGCACTCCCGACTCCGATCTCCGCGCCACCCGTCGCGCCCAGCGCGAGGCCGAACGTGCGGCCCGCGCCCAGCGGAAGGCCGACGCCGCCCGCCAGCGGGCCCTCGAGGCCGCACGGGCCGGCGGACTCTTCGAGGGCATGGAGGCCATGCCCCGCACGGAGGCCGCCGAGGCACGCGCGGACACCACTCCCGGGTCCGCCGCGGACGACCGCGGTTCCGCGTCGCCCGCCGGCGGATCGGCCGGCTCGCCGTCCGCGTCGACGAGCACGACGACCCCTTCCTCGCGCGCGCCGATCGACCCGGCCCGTCGGCGCACCCTGATCACCGTCCTCGCGCTGGTGTCGGCGGTTCTCGCCGTCGTCACGGGACTGGCGGCGTGGCAGTACGTCGAGGCCCGCGACGCGACGGCCGTCGAGGAACAGATTGCGGACGCTCCCCGCGCGGCCACCGACGCGGCGCGTGAGATCACCACCCAGATGTTCACCTACGATCATCGGACGGTGGACGCGGACCTCGCGGCTGTCCGGGACCGTCTCACCGACCCGGCTCTCTCGGAGTTCGTCGAGCAGTCCATGCCCACCGTCGCCTCCGCCGCCAAGCAGCAGGAGGCCACGGTCTACGCGACCGTCGCCGCCGCCGCGCCGCAGGAGGTGGTGGACGCCGACCGTGTCACCGTGCTGGTCATGCTCAACCGGATGGTCTCCACCAAGGACGCACCCGAGGCGGCCAGCTCGGCCTCCCGGTTGAGCGTGGACATGGTGCGCCAGGACGGGACCTGGAAGCTCGCCGAGCTCAACGCGCTCTGACCTCGGAAGCGCTCTGGCCCCGGAAGCGCTCTGACCCGGATGCGCTCCGACCGCCGGCCGGCGCGCGGATATGGGGCGCCGCCCGGGGCGGGCGGGGCCCTAGTCGTCCGAGGTGGCGTCGAGCGTGTCGAAGAACCGGCGGGCCCACGCGTGGACGTCGTTGCCCAGCACCTGGCGGCGCAGCGACCGCATGCGCCGGCGCCGGTCGTCGGGGGAGTCGTTCACCGCGGCCATGATGGTGTCCTTGACCCCGTCGAGATCGTGCGGGTTGCACAGGTACGCCTGGCGTAGTTCCGCGGCGGCGCCGGCGAACTCGCTGAGCACGAGGGCGCCTTCGCCGTCGGTGCACGAGGCCACGTACTCCTTGGCCACGAGGTTCATGCCGTCTCGCACGGGTGTCACCAGCATGACGTCGGCGGCCGCGTAGAAAGCCGCCAACTCCGTCTTGGGGACGGGCCGGTGGATGTAGGTCACCACGGGGTGCCCGATCTCGCCGAACGTGCCGTTGATCCGGCCCACCGACTCCTCGATCCGGGACCTCATGATCTGATACTGCTCGACCCGCTCGCGACTCGGGGTGGCCAGCTGGAGCAGGGTCACGTCGGCGGGCTCCAGACGCCCCTCCTCGAACAGTTCCTCCAGTGCGCGCAGGCGGACGTCGATGCCCTTGGTGTAGTCCAGGCGGTCCACTCCCAGCATCAGCACCCGGGGCGATCCCAGCTCCTCGCGCAGGCGGGTGGCGCGGGCCTTCGTGTCGCGTTGTCGCGCGGTGGCGTCCACAGCGGCGGAATCGATGGAGATGGGGAACGCGCCGACCCGCACCATGCGGTCGTCGACCCGGATCTCGGCGGCGCGCCCTCTGGTCGACCGCAGGCGAACGGACGGATAGCCACGCAGACGGTTGGCGAGGATCCGGAAGTTGTCCGCCCCACCGGGAAGGTGGAAGCCCACCAGGTCGGCACCGAGCATGCCCTCGACCAGTTCGGTGCGCCACGGCAGCTGCATGAACAGCTCGTTCGGCGGGAACGGGATGTGGAGGAAGAACCCGATGGTCAGGTCGGGCCGGAGCTGGCGCAGCAACCGGGGGACCAGCAACAGTTGGTAGTCCTGCACCCAGACCGTGGCGCCCTCGGCGGCGGCCTCCGCGGTGGCCTCGGCGAAGCGGGTGTTGATCTCGCGGTAGGCGATCCACCATTCGCGGTGGTATTCCGGCGGCACCACGACGTCGTGGAACAGCGGCCACAGTGTGGCGTTGGAGAAGCCCTCGTAGTAGAGCTCGACGTCCTCGGCGGACAACGTGACCGAGTGCAGCCGGATGCCGTCCGCGTCGAACGGTTCGGGCGCGGCGTCGGGGACGCCCGGCCACCCCACCCAGGCGCCGTCGTTGGCCTTGAGGATAGACTCCAGCGCCGTGACGAGGCCGCCGGGACTGGCCTTCCAGTGCTCGCTGCCGTTCTTGTCGATGACGAGGTCCACGGGGAGACGATTGGCGACGACGACGAAGTCGGCACCTGCTCCGGTGGACGTGTGCCCGGTACCACTCGTCATCGGTTGTCCCCTCGCCTGCGTCGCTGTGGTCTGCCTACTCGGCGTCCGCCGTCACCTGCGGCTCCGGACCGATCCCCAGCATGTCGAGGAGCATCCGGCACTCGTCCGCGTCGGCCGAGTACGAGGCCACGACCTTGCGGGCCATGTCGGCGGTCTCGTCGGCGACCGGCTCGAGATCGTCGAGCTCGGGTTCCTTGCTGGCGGCGGCGGCGGATGCCATCGATGTCCTCCTGTGGTCGGTGAGAGACGTACGTGCCCTGTCCGGGCGATGTCGTCCGCTGCCGATCCTACGTCACCCGTCGGCGGCTGCCGATCGGCGCAGATTGCGGGTGACCCACTCGCCGAACACGATGCCGGCGGCCAGTGCCACCGCGATCGCCAACGCCTGGAACAACAGTCCCAGACCGATGCCCGTCTGGTCGCTCGTCAACGCCGACAGGCCCCGGTACACCGACAGGCCCGGGAGGAACGGCGTGATGCCGGCGATGGTGACCACCAGCGGCGGAACGGTCGCGATACGGGCGAGGATGCCGCCGATCAGGCCCATCGTGCACGCCGCGAGCGCCGAGCCGACGACCACGCCCAGGCCGGTGGCCATGACCGCCTGGAAGATGAACATCCCGATCGCCCCGACGGCTGCGGCGAGCCACGTCGCCCGCACCGTCGCGTAGCTGGCCACGGCGAACCCGGCGGCGCCCACACCGGCGGCCAACACCGCCACGTGGACGGCGGCGTTGCCGGCGATGGCCGGATCGATCGGGGGAGGGGACATGCCCAGGCGTTCGAACGCCGCGAGCGCGATCGTGATCCCGCCGAGGACCCCGCCGGTCATGACCATCGTCTCGACCCCTCGTCCGGCGGAGGTCACGGGGAACCCGGTGATGGCGTCCTCGATGGCGCCGACGAGGGTCAGGCCGGCGAGCAACACGATGATCCCCGCCGCGACCAACTGGGACGGTTGGACCTCGATGAAGTTGTTGCTCACGGCCACGTACGCCGACAGGGCCCAGGCGGCGGCGATGAACCCCCCCACCACCTGCTGGAAGAAGCTGGGCAGGCGGTGTCGATCCAGAGCGCGGTTGGCGTACATCAGGGCGAACGTCGAGACCATGGAGATGAGGCCGGCCAAGGGGCTGCCGCCGAGTTGGATGACGACCGCGCACCCGAGCATCGCCCATCCCAGGACCGCGACCCGGAAGGAATGCGGATGCGGGGAGGCCACGATCTTCTCGACCTCGGCCGTGGCCTGGTCGACGGTGAGCTGACGGCGCACGATGAGGTCGATGAGGCGGGACACGCGGGTCACCCGCGTCATGTCGACCGTGCGGTAGTTGACCACCCGGATGACCGAGATCGGCGGCCGTCCACGACGCCGGTTGACGCCGATGGTCAACGACGTGAAGGTGACCTCGACGGTCGCGCCGGGGAGACCGAACGCCGCCGCCACGGACTCCGCCTGGGCGACGGTGTCCGCGGCACCCTCGCCCGAGGACAGCAGGATCCCGCCGATCTCGAGGGCGAGGTTGAGCACGTCGGTGACGGCGCCGTCGTCGTCGAGGTCGACCGGGGCCATGGGGGACAGAGGTGGTTCGACCGCCAGGTCCATGGCCGACTTGCGCAGTCCCAACCACGCCAGGGGTCGGGTGAGCGGTGCCGGTGCGTCGCGGGTCTCCACGGTGCACACCGTAGTCAAGAGCCCCGACGGTGGCCGGGTTAGGATATGGGCCGGGCCCGCGACGGTGTGGTGCCCCGTGCTGGAGTGGCGCAATTGGTAGCGCACCCGACTTGTAATCGGGCGGTTGCGAGTTCAAGTCTCGTCTCCAGCTCTCGAGGCGGCCTCGGCATCCGAGCCGGATACTGAGGACAGGCCAAGAGTGTGGCCGCGGAATGCCGACCCGGGCGAGAATTCGCAGATCAGTGAACGTTGTTAGCTTGTGTCTACCGGTGAGTAGAATATTCTCGACACCCGCCGCCAGGGAGACCGCCGAGATGACACAGTCCGCTACAGATATCGCCACCGCGTGGATGGCCGCCCTCGCCGCCGGTGACGCCGAGGGGACCATCGCGCTGTCGTCCCCGTCGATCGTCTACACGACGGGCCAGGTCAGGTGCTACGTCGGTCACGACGGGGTCCGCGACATCGTGTCCGATCTCGCCAGACTGGCAGGCTTCCTCACCATCGCGGCGGAGGGGGAGATCCTGGAATCCGAGGGGGTCGTCGCGCTGCGCCGGATCGAGCGGTACACGCTGCCCAGCGGGGGGATCGAGATCCGGGGATGTTCGTTCGTGGAAGTGGAGGACGGGGTGGTCACGCGATGGGCGGATTACAAGAGCATGGAAACGATCGATGACGTCATCGGATGACGGGGCCGGGAGTGGCGCGGGTGGCCGTCGTCCGCGTGACGGGGACCCCGGCCGGGTGGCGAGGGCGTTGGTCGAGGCGGCGTTCTCCGGCGACTTCGAAGCGGCCAGGTCGTACTGCGCTCCGGATGTCACCCTGACGCTGGAGGGCGTCCAGACCGTCAGGGGTCACGAGGGGCTCCGGCAGTTGATGGAGTTCAACGCCGAGGTGGCCGCCGACGTCGTCCTCGAGATTCACCATGTCCTGGGTTCCGGGGACACCGCGGCGATCAACCGCACCACCCACCTCGCCATCGGGGGGACGCGACTACGCGTCGAGGTCGGGTCGTTCTTCACCCTCCGCGACGGGCTCGTCGCGGACTGGACCGACTATCAG
Organism: Dietzia sp. IBK-p2-16D; assembly: GCF_057773085.1. Classification (NCBI taxonomy): domain Bacteria; kingdom Bacillati; phylum Actinomycetota; class Actinomycetes; order Mycobacteriales; family Dietziaceae; genus Dietzia; species Dietzia sp. IBK-p2-16D. The sequence continues at coordinate 268,484 of NZ_JBYMTL010000005.1, forward strand.
GACATGCAGAACGTCTGGAGAGCGCTCGGCCACTGAGTCGAGGGTCAGGGGTGGGGCCGGGATCCCGGGTCAGTCCTCCGGGACGAACTGCCCGTAACCGAGATCCCGCAGTGCCCGCCGGAGGGTCGCGGCCGCCGCATCGGACTCCTCGGCCGGCGCGTCGGGGTTCGCGAGCGACAGGTCGAAGCCGGACATGTCGTCGGCGGGGAAGATGTGGATATGGGTGTGCGGCACCTCGAATCCGGCGATGAGGTAGCCCGCGCGGGCGGCACCGAATCCCTCGACGACGGCCTTGCCGACGGCCTGTGCGACCTCGTTGAGCCGGGTCAACAGCGCGGGTTCGAGATCGGTCCACCGATCGACCTCGGCGCGTGGGACGACCAGGGTGTGGCCGGGCGCGACCGGCGCGATGGTGAGGAACGCGACCACCTCGGGGTCCTCCCACACGAACCGACCCGGCAGTTCACCGGCGATGATCTTGCTGAAAACCGTCGACATGGTCCACAGCTTACGTATGGGGGCGATGGTCTCAGGTGGAAGACTGGCAAGAAGTGGTCTAATGGACGTATCTGTCACCCGGCGGGTGGCCCCGCCCTCTCTACATACGCGAAGGAGCATCGACATGGTCGAAGCAGTTATTGCGACAGCAGAGGGCACGGTGAAGAAGAAGGCTTACCACCACGGCGATCTCCGCAACGCGATCATCCAGGAGGCGACCGCGCGCGCGAGGGTCTCGGGTGAGAAGGCGATCGTCCTCCGTGAGATCGCCCCGCACATCGGCGTCTCCGCGACCGCGGCGTATCGACATTTCGCCAATCGTCAGCAGCTCGTCGAGGAGGTCGCGGCCCGCGGGTTCGTCGAATTGGTCGGTCGAGTGGCGGCCGCGGCAGTCGGCGGTGCGGTGTCCGATCCGGTCCTCGCCGCCTACCGCGAGCTGCGCGAGGCGGCTCTCGCGATCGTGGGTTTCGCCATCGACGAGCCTGCGTGGGCGCGGACGATGATGGAGAACCTGGGCCCGTCAGAGACCGTCGCCGCGCACGCCGATGCCATCAATGTGGAGTTGCAGGCGATCGTGGAGCGCGGGATCGAGGCGGGAGCGTTCCGGCCCGGGACGGTCATGAACGACGAGCTTCCGCTGTGGGCTGCTATCGACGGTCTGAGCGCGCAGGCGATGTTCGGGATCCGCCCGATGCGCACCCCGGAGGCCCTCGACTCGGCCGCCCGGACCATCGATCTGTGTCTGACGGACCTGCTCACGGATTCGGGCCTGCGGGTCCGCGACGCGGCGTTCCCGGCCGTCTCCGTCTCCGCCGACGCAGGGGTCTAGACCCCTTACCCTCCGGGCCAGGTCAACCCGAACCGGCGGCCGGACTACTGTGGTCACCGTGCGCATTCTCGTGATCGGTTCCGGTGCCCGTGAGCACGCCCTCCTCGTCGCCCTCGCCGCGGATCCCGCGGTGACGGAGCTGCACGCAGCGCCGGGAAACCCCGGCATGGTGCAGGCGCAGTGCCACGAGGTCGCGGTCACCGATCCGGCCGACGTGACGGCCCTGGCCCGCAGGGTCGACGCCGGATTGGTCATCATCGGCCCCGAGGTCCCGTTGGTTGCCGGAGTGGCCGACGCCCTGCGCGATGCGGGTATCCCGGTGTTCGGGCCGTCCGCCGAGGCCGCCCGCATCGAAGGGTCCAAGGCGTTCGCCAAGGACGTCATGGCCGCCGCGGGAGTCAGGACGGCGCGAGCCGAGATCGTGGACTCGCCCGCAGACCTCGATGACGCCCTCGACCGGTTCGGTCCGACCTGGGTGGTCAAGGATGACGGACTGGCCGCGGGCAAGGGCGTCGTGGTGACGCCCGATCGCACCGCCGCCCGCGCGCATGCCCTGGCCTGTCTCGACGACGGTCATCCGGTGTTGTTGGAGTCGTTCCTCGACGGCCCGGAGGTCTCCCTGTTCTGCCTCGTCGACGGCGAGACCGTCGTGCCGTTGCTGCCCGCCCAAGACCACAAGCGGGTCGGCGACGGAGATCGCGGCCCCAACACCGGCGGCATGGGTGCCTACACCCCGCTGCCGTGGCTGCCCGAGGGGATGGTCGACCGGATCGTCTCCGAGGTGTGTGAGCCGGTGGCCCGCGAGATGGTCGCCCGCGGATGTGGCTTCTCCGGCCTGTTGTACGCCGGGTTGGCGATCACCTCCTCCGGGCCCGAGGTCGTGGAGTTCAACTGCCGCTTCGGTGATCCCGAGACGCAGGCCGTGCTGGCCCTGCTCGAGTCGCCCCTGGGGGAGGCCCTGCACGCCGTGGCCACCGGCCGACTCGCCGAACTCCCGCCGCTGGTGTGGCGCGACGGGGCCGCGGTGACCGTGGTCCTCGCTGCCGAGCACTACCCTTCGACGCCGCGGCGAGGAGATCTCATCGAGGGCGCCGAGCAGCCGGGGGTGCTCCACGCAGGCACCGCCCGCGATACCGAGGGGCGGCTCGTCTCCGCAGGCGGCCGCGTCCTGTCGGTCGTCGGCACGGGCGAGGACCTGGCCGCGGCCCGGGCCGAGGCGTACCGGATCCTCGACGGCATCGAGCTCGGTGGCGGGCACTTCCGCCGCGACATCGGTCAGGCCGCGGAGGAGGGGCGCATCAGCATCCCCGGCTGACATCCTCGGTCGACGCACCGGGGATCGTGTCGGATGCGCGGACCGGCCGGACCGGTGCCCCTCACGTCCCGCCCACGCGTACACATTCGCAGCGCGACCGCCGCCACCTAAGCTGGCCCGTCGGCTTACGCTGCGGAGATGGATCACGCCGCTCGCGCAAGTGGGCGGGAAGCGAGCAGAGAGGCAGCGCCGGTCCGCGATGAAGCGCATCCGGGGCCGGTCACGCTGGCCAGCTGCCCGCAGCTGCCCGCTGCCGCCGGGAGTCCCGGGCGGGCCGAGTGATCAGCGGGAGTAGAGCTCCATCCGGGGCGCCTGCGCGACCAGCCACGGGCTGAAGGCGAACGGGGTGGCGTCGACCGAGGTCCGGACATCGGCCGGACGGGCCCAGTGATGGGCGCAGACCTCGTCGGCCCGCGGGTTCACATCCGCGCGGATGCGGGCGGTGAACACCGGGCAGATCTCGTTCTCCACGATCCCGGAATCGTCGACGGCGCGGTAGCGGAAGTCCGGGACCGCGGGTTCGATCGAATCCACCCGGGTGCCGAGCTCCTGCTCGGCCCGCCTCACGATCGCCTCGATCGGATCCTCACCCGGCCCGGGGTGCCCGCAGAAGGAGTTGGTCCAGATCCCGGGCCAGGTCCGCTTGTCCAGAGCCCGCCGGGTGAGGAGCACGCGGCCCTCGTCGTCGACCACATGACACGAGAACGCCAGGTGGAGCGGGGTGTCGGTGGTGTGGACGGTGGCCTTGTCCGCGGTGCCGATGGGGGTGCCGTCGTCGTCGAGGAGGACCACGAGCTCGGCCGACCCGGTGGTGGGGGACTCGGTGGTGGGGGAGCCGGAAAGGGAGGACATGACGCCCAGCCTAGGCATTTCCGGCCGGCGGTGGCTGCCGCGCGGGACCCCCGGCGCGGGCTCAGCCGGCGAGGCTACGGGCGATCACCAGTCGCTGGATCTGGTTGGTGCCCTCGAAGATCTGGGTGATCTTGGCCTCGCGCATGTACCGCTCGACCGGGAACTCGCGCGTGTAGCCCACACCGCCGAGGACCTGCACCGCGTCGGTCGTCACCTTCATGGCGGCGTCGGTGGCGGTCAGCTTGGCGATCGAGGCCTCCCGCGAGTAGGGGCGGCCGGCGTCCTTGCGGCGCGCCGCGTCGAGGTAGGAGGCGCGGGCCGAGGCGACCGCGGCGGCCATGTCGGCGAGGAGAAAGCCGAGCCCTTGGTGCCCGATGATCGTCTTGCCGAACGCCTCGCGCTCGTTCGCGTAGGCGACCGCGTCGTCGAGCGCGCGCTGCGCGATGCCGGTGGCGACCGCGGCGATCCCGAGGCGGCCCGAGTCCAGGGCGGAGAACGCGATCCGCAGGCCGTCGCCCTCCGCGCCGAGCAGGCGGCCCGCGTCGACCCGGGCGCCCTCGTACGAGGCGGTGGTGGTGGGGACACCGTTGAGGCCCATCTTGTCCTCGGGCTTCCCGAAGTGCAGGCCCTCGGTCTCGCGCGGGATGAGCAGGCACGAGATCCCGCGGGAGCCCTCTCCGGTGCGGACGAAGGTGTTGTAGACATCGGCGATCCCGCCGTGGGTGATCCACGACTTGGTGCCGTTGACCACGAAAGCGTCGCCCTCTCGTTCCGCCCGGCACCGCAGGGCGGCGGCGTCCGACCCGGCCTGGGGCTCGGACAGCGAGTATGCGCCGATCTGCTCGCCGGCGAGCATCCCCGGCAGCCACTCGGCCTTCTGCTCGTCGGTCCCGGCGGTGGCGAGCGGGAAGCAGGACAGGCCGTGCACGCTGGTCGCCACGGCGACCGCCGCCCAACGGGCCCCGAGCTCCTCCAGGACCTGGAGGTACACCTCGTACGGCTGGTCGCCGCCGCCGAACTCCTCGGGGTAGGGCAGCCCAAGCAGTCCGACCTCGCCGAGCTGGGCGAACAGGCCCTCCGGGTAGGTGTGGTTGCGCTCGTGCTCGGCGGCGATCGGCTCGAGGAGCTTGTCCGCGACGGAGCGCGTCATCTCGAGGAGTTCGTATGCCTCGTCGCTGGGGAGCAGGCGGTCCACGGCCATGGGAATCCTCCGGGTGCGAAGAGGGGACCACGTGGTCCCCGGGTTCGGTCGTCTCCCATTAGAGTGCACCGTCACCACCCGGGCGGCCCAGCCCCGATACCGGGGGTGCCCGTTGGTGGGTGCCGCTGGTGCGACGTGGGTCACCTGCACCACAATCTGGCGGTATGACCGAGAACACCGCGTCCACTCCCCTGTCGCCGGAACAGCTGCTGGCGATCTACGACGTCCCCGGCGCGAGCGCCGCGGAGTTCCTCTGTGACCGTCACGATCCCGACGCGGTGGCGTTCACCGTCATCGACCCGGACCTGTCCGGGCGCGACATCACCTACGGCGAGCTGCGGACCGAGAGCGAGAAGGTCGCCGCGGCGCTGGCCGAGCTCGGCGTGGGCGAGGGGGACCGGGTCGCGACGCTGATGTCCAAGTCCGCCGACCTGGTCTTCACCCTCATGGGCATCTGGCGCCTGGGCGCCGTGCACATGCCGTTGTTCACCGCGTTCGCGTGGCCGGCCATCGAGATGCGCATCACCGGCGGCGACGCCAGGGTGATCGTCTCCGATGCCGATCAGCGCGGCAAGCTCGAGAGCGTGTCCGTACCGGTCGTGGTCGCCGGGTTGTCGGACTGCCCCGAGGCCCGTGACGGTGACCTCGACCTGGCCACGATCACCGCCGCCCAGCAGCCCGGCCTCGCCGCCGCGGTCACCGGCCCGGACGCCGGCCTGGTCATGCTGTTCACCTCCGGCACCACCGGCACCCCGAAGGGCGTCGTCGTGCCGGTGCGCGCCCTGGCCGCGTTCCACCAGTACATCGAGACCGGCCTGGACGTGCGGGCCGACGACGTGTTCTGGAACGGCGCCGACCCGGGCTGGGCCTACGGCCTGTACTACGGGATCCTCGGGCCGCTGGCGGTGGGGCGCCGGAGCCTGCTGCTGCACGCCCGCTACAGCCCGGAACTCGCCTTCGCTGTGCTGCAGTTCTTCCACGTCACCAACTTCGCGGCCGCGCCGACGGTCTACCGCACCATGCGGGCCAAGCGGGACATCGCGCCGGCCGACGTCAAGCTCCGCCGCGCATCGGCCGCCGGTGAGCCGCTCACCCCCGAGGTGATCGAGTGGTCGACCGAGCAGTTCGGCGTCGAGGTGCGCGACCAGTACGGCCAGACCGAGCACGGCATGTTCATCATCAACCCCTGGCACGATTCGCTGCGCGAGGACGTCCGTCCGGGTTCGATGGGCGTGCCGTTGCCGGGCTGGTCCTGCACCGTGCTCGCCGCCGACGCCGACGAGCCCGCCCCCGTGGGCGAGCTGGGCCGCGTGGCGATCGACGTGCCCGCCAGCCCCCTCATGTGGTTCACCGGTTACCACCAGGCCCCGGAGAAGACCGCCGAGCGGTTCAGCCCGGACGGACGCTGGTACTACACCGGCGACGCCGCCAAGCTCGACGCCGACGGCCACTTCTACTTCTCGAGCCGCGACGACGACGTCATCATCATGTCCGGGTACCGCATCGGCCCGTTCGACGTGGAGTCCGTCCTGGCCAAGCACCCCGACGTGCTCGAGTCGGCGGTCATCGGCGTGCCCGACGAGCTGGCCGGCGAGGTGCTGGAGGCGTACGTGGTGCTGCGCGACGGCGTGGAGGGCGGCCCGGAGGCCGAGGCCGGGCTGCAGAAGTGGGTCAAGACGGAGTTCGCGGCCCACGCCTTCCCGCGCAAGGTCCACTTCGTCCGCGAGCTGCCCAAGACCCCGTCGGGCAAGATCCAGCGCTTCCTCCTGCGCAAGGAGCGCGCCGGGCAGGCCTGAGCGCGCCGCCGGATCCGCCCCGTCCGAACGCGGTGAACGGGGCTCACACATCCCGCGGCGGGTCTACCCTCAGCACATGAAACCGGCGGCGACTGCCCGCGCTCTCGTGTCCGCGGCGCTCGTCGTCGTCGTCCCTATCGCCTCGGCGACCCTCGCGGCGACGGCGGCGGCCAACCCGGTGATCTCCTCGGTCGCCCCCGACCCCTCCGTGCAGCGCGGGGCCGACGGGGCTTTCCACGTCCACGCGACCTCCGACGACTGGGGCGACGGTGCCGGGCGCCGGCTCATCCCGCACTTCCGGTCCTTCGACCTGGTGGAGTGGGAGTACGTGGGTGACGCGTTCGCCGCCCCGCCCGCGTGGGCCCCGCCCGGCTCGTTCCTGTGGGCGCCCGACGTGCACCTCACCGCCACGGGCGCCGTCATGTACTACACGACCGGGGGCCCAGCGCCCTGTATCGGCCGGGCCACCGCGCCCGACATCGGGGGCCCGTGGGCGCACGATCCGGCGCCGATCGTCTGCCACGGTGCCCCGGAGCCGTATCAGGACCTGGACCCGATGGACCCCGAGGTCGTGGTCACCGACGCCGGCCCGGTGATGCTCATGGGGAACTTCGAGGGCATCCACGCGGTGCCGATGAACGCCACCGGCACAGCGCTGGACGGCGACCCCGTGCTCGTCGCCGGCACAGGCGTGGAGGCCCCGGCCGTGGTCACCCGTCAGGGGCGCACGCACCTGTTCACCAGTGCCGGGCTGTGTTGCGACGGGGAGGCCTCGCAGTACCGCGTGCTGGGTGGCCGCGCCGACGGACTGTTCGGACCGTACGAGGACAGGGCCGGGCGCCCGTTGGTGCAGGCGCCGGGCGAGCCCCTTCCCGGTGACGTCATCCTGCGCGGTGACGCCGACTGGGTGGGCCCGGGGCACGTGGACGTGGCCACCGACGACGCCGGCGGGGACTGGATGCTCTACCACGCCGCGCCCCGCGGCAGCGCCGTGCTGCCCGGCGGCGTGCAGCGGCGCTACATGATGCTCGACCGGCTGGACTGGGTGGGCGGCTGGCCGGTCGTCGGGGACGGCACGCCGTCGGAGTCGAGGGCCGCCGACCCGGTGGTGGCGCTCCCCGTCCGCCTCACCGCGGTGGGGGAGGCGTCGCTGCGACAGGGCGACGACGGCGAGGTGCTCGACCTCTCGGTGCGGGTCGCCTCCACCGGTTCCGCGTACTCCGGCGAGGTCCGTGTCACCATCACCGGTCCGGACAAGCGGCGGCTCGCGCTGCCGATCGTCACCGACGCCGGGGACCTGCCGGCCGTCCCGGTGAGCGTGGGCGCCGGGGCGTCGGTGGACCGCCCGCTGACGCTCCGGCCGGCCGCGCCGCTCGCCCCGGGCCGCCACGAACTCGTGGTCTCGATCGGGGCCGTCGGCGGCGCGGCGCAGGAGCTGGCGGTGTTCGGCCTCGAGGTCGCTCCGGACGGCAGCCTGTCGCTCGGGTCCGGCGCACTCGGATCCGCTCCGATCGGATCGTCGGGCTCCTGATCGGATGTGAGGCCGCCTTCCCGGGGTTACCGTGATCGCCAGAGCACCCCGCCGGTGGGCGTCGGGGTGACCGGCGGAGGGAGTGGGCCATGACCGGCGGGGGCACGGACGCGGGCGGCACAGACGACCGCAGGATCGTGATGGCACCGCACCTGAGGGGTCTGGAGCCGGACCCCGACCGCGGGATGGAGATCGACCAGAAGTCACCCGGCGAACTCGACCCCGCGGTGCCGCGGGGCGAGTTCATCCGCAGCGTGATCGGCACCGTCGCCGGGCTGGCGGCGGCCGTGGTCGTCTACCTGGTCATGCCGGGCGATCTCGAACACAACGCGCGTCTCACCGCGGCGGTCGCCGTGCTGCTGGGCATCTGGTGGATGACCGAGTGCATCCCGATCCCCGCGACGGCCCTGGTGCCGCTCATCGTCTTCCCCGTCCTGGGTGAGGACGTCTCGGTCAACGACGTGGGCGCCGAGTACGGCAACAACATCATCTTCCTGTTCATGGGTGGGTTCCTCATCGCGATCGCGATGCAGCGGTGGAACCTGCACCGGCGGATAGCGCTGCTCACGGTGCGCGCGATGGGTACCCGGTCGACGCGCGTGGTGGCCGGGTTCATGATCGCCACCGGGTTCCTGAGCATGTGGGTGTCCAACACGGCCACGGCGGTGATGATGCTGCCGATCGGTGTGTCGGTGTTGATGCTCGCCTCCGAGCTCGGTGGTGGCGGGGGGAGGGGTGACGACGGCGAGGACGCGATGCCCCGGATGGACGCCTCGTCCGATCCGAATTCCGACGAGGTGAAGGAAGCGGTGATCCGGTCGAATTTCGGCACCGCGCTGATGCTGGGCATCGCCTACGCGGCGTCGGTCGGATCCCTGGCCACGATCATCGGCACCCCGCCCAACACCCTGCTCGCCGGGTACCTCGAGCGGGAGCACGACATCCTGCTGGGCTTCGGCCGGTGGATGCTGGTCGGTCTGCCGCTGGCCGTGGTCATGCTCGTGTTCACCTGGTTCCTGCTCACCAAGGTGTTGTTCCGGCCCGAGATGGACGAGATCCCCGGCGGCCGGAAGCTGTTCGACGACGAACTGGGCAAACTCGGCCCGACCTCGTCCGGCGAGCGCCGCGTCCTGGCGGTGTTCGTCGCGGCGGCGGTCGCCTGGGTGGCCGTGCCCCTGGTGTGGGAGGACCCTCCCATCTCGGATGCCGGCATCGCGCTCGCCGCCGGGCTCCTGCTGTTCCTGCTGCCGGCCGGGACGAAGCGTGGGGTGAGGCTGCTCACCTGGGACGCGGCCCTGCAACTGCCGTGGGGAGTGCTGCTGCTCTTCGGCGGTGGCCTGGCGCTGTCGGCGCAGTTCTCCGGCTCCGGGCTCACCGGGTGGATCGGCGAGCAGGCCGGGGCGCTGGGAGGCCTGCCGATCATCCTGCTGGTCATCGTGGCCGCGGGCGGGATCCTGCTCCTCACCGAGCTGACCAGCAACACCGCCACCGCGGCGACGTTCCTGCCCGTGGCCGGCGGCGTCGCCCTGGGTCTCGACCTGGACCCGATGCTGCTCGCCGTGCCGGTCGCGCTCGCCGCCACGTGCGCCTTCATGCTCCCGGTGGCGACGCCGCCCAACGCCATCGCCTACGGCTCGGGTTACGTGACGATCGGGCAGATGATCCGCGGCGGGATCTGGCTCAACCTGTTCGGGCTGATCGCTATCACCGCGGTGACCATGACGCTGCTGGTGTGGGTTTTCGGCTTGACCGTCTGACCGTCTGGCGGTCTGGCGGTCTGGCGGTCCGACCGGCGCGATAGCGTCGGGGCATGTCCGTCGCACGTGAACCCTCCCGCCGTTCGGCCGTCGAGCCGTTCCACGTCATGAGCGTCCTCGCCGCAGCAGCGCGGCGGCAGGAGACGCACGGGGACGTCATCTCGCTGTGCGCGGGGCAGCCCTCGACCCCGGCCCCCGGCCCCGTGCTGGCGGCCGCGCGCCACGCCCTGGACACCGAGATCCTCGGCTACACCGAGGCGCTGGGCATCCGGCCGCTGCGCGAGGCGATCGCGGGGTACCACCGGCGACGGGACGGGGTGGACGTGACGGCCGACGACGTCGTCGTCACCACCGGCTCCTCGGGCGGCTTCACCGTCCTGTTCCTCGCGGCGTTCGACCCCGGCGACACCGTCGTCATGGCGCGCCCCGGGTACCCCGCCTACCGCAACACCCTCCAGGCGCTGGGGTGCCGGGTCCACGAGATCGCCTGCGGCCAGGAGACCCGGTACCAACCCACCGTCGCGCAACTCGAGGCGGTGACGGCCGAGCTGGGGCACGCCCCGGCCGGCCTCATCGTGGCCAGCCCCGCCAACCCCACCGGCACCATCATCGACGCGGACGAACTCGAGGCCCTCGCGCGCTGGTGCGAGGCCCACGGCACGCTGCTCATCAGCGACGAGATCTACCACGGCGTCACCTACGGCCGCCGGTGCGCGAGCGCGTGGCAGACCAGCCGCGAGGCCGTGGTGATGGGCTCGGTGTCCAAGTACTTCTCCATGACCGGCTGGCGGATCGGCTGGATGCTGCTGCCGGAGTACCTGCGGGACCCCGTGGACCGGTTGATCGGCAATCTCACCATCTGTCCGCCCGCCGACGCCCAGTTCGCCGCCGTGGCAGCGTTCACCGAGGCCTCCGCCGCGGAGCTGGACGGCCACGTGGAGCGGTACGCCCGCAACCGCGATCTCGTGCTGCGTCGGCTGGGGGAGCTGGGCGTGGGGGAGATCGCCCCGCCCGATGGCGCGTTCTACGCGTACTTCGACGCCTCACGCTGGACCGACGACTCGGTGGCGTGGTGCGCCGAGGTGCTCGAGCGGACCGGGGTCGCGTTGACGCCGGGCGTGGACTTCGACACCGTCGACGGCCGCCACACCGTCCGGCTGAGCTTCGCCGGCGGCACCGACGAGATCGCCGAGGCCATGGACCGGCTCGAGGCCGTGCTCGCCCCGTAGCCGCGGGTCCGGCCGCCGTGGGAACCTCCCCCGTGGGAGGCCGGCGAGCGCTACCGTCGGCGCATGGGTTCCGTCGAGATCATCACCGGCATCGTCTACTTCACCCGGCCGTGGCTGCTGTTGCAGGCCCCGCTCACGGTGGAGCAGGTCTACCTCAACGCCCGTGAGATCCTCGCCGGGTCCACCGGTGGCTCGATGATCTCCTGACCGGGCTGCGATACTGGGGGGCGTGACCGCCCAGAACAGCAAGCCCCGCATTTCCAACGTCCTCGCCTCGCGCTACGCGAGCGCCGACCTGGCCACGCTGTGGTCCGCCGAGCACAAGATCGTGCTCGAGCGGCAGCTGTGGATCGCGGTGATGCGCGCCCAGCGCGACCTGGGGATCGACGTCCCCGACGGCGTGATCGAGGACTACGAGGCGGTGATCGACCGTGTGGACCTCGGCTCGATCGCCGAGCGTGAGCGCGTCACCCGGCACGACGTCAAGGCCCGCATCGAGGAGTTCAACGACCTCGCCGGACACGAGCACATCCACAAGGGCATGACGAGCCGCGACCTCACCGAGAACGTCGAGCAGCTCCAGGTGGTGCGGTCCCTCGAGCTCGTCCGCGACCGGGGCGTCGCCGCGGTCCGGCGTCTGGCCGAGCACGCCGTCGCCCACCGCGACACCGTGATGGCCGGGCGCAGCCACAACGTCGCCGCTCAGGCCACCACTCTGGGCAAGCGCTTCGCCTCCGCGGCGGACGAGCTGCTGGTCGCGCTCGAGCGGGTCGAGTCGCTGCTCGCCCGGTATCCCCTGCGCGGGATCAAGGGGCCCATGGGAACGGCGCAGGACATGCTCGACCTCCTCGGTGGCGACGCCGCCAAGATGTCCGAGCTCGAAGGTCGGATCGCGGAGCACCTCGGGTTCTCCCGCACGTTCGACTCGGTCGGCCAGGTCTACCCGCGGTCGTTGGACCACGAGGTGGTCTCGGCGTTGGTGCAGCTCGGCGCCGGCCCCTCGTCGTTGGCCCAGACCATCCGGCTCATGGCCGGGCACGAGCTGGTCACCGAGGGTTTCCAGCCGGGTCAGGTCGGCTCGTCCGCCATGCCGCACAAGATGAACACCCGCTCCTGCGAGCGCGTCAACGGTCTCCAGGTGGTGCTGCGCGGGTACGGCTCCATGGCGGCCGAGCTCGCGGGCGCGCAGTGGAACGAGGGCGACGTCTTCTGCTCCGTCGTGCGTCGCGTGGCGCTACCGGACGCGTTCTTCGCCCTGGACGGCATGTTCGAGACGTTCCTGACCGTGCTGGACGAGTTCGGGGCGTACCCCGCGGTGATCGACAAGGAACTCCAGCGGTACCTGCCGTTCCTCGCCACCACCAAGGTCCTCATGGCCGCGGTGCGCGCCGGGGTCGGGCGTGAGGTCGCCCACGAGGCGATCAAGGAGAACGCGGTGGCCGTCGCTCTGGCCATGCGCGAGGAGGGGCGCGAACCCGATCTGCTGGACCGGCTCGCCGCCGACGACCGTCTTCCGCTGGATCGCGCCGCGCTGGAGGAGGCGCTGGCCGACCGGGCCGCGTTCGTCGGTGCCGCCGGTGGCCAGGTGGACGCGGTTGCGGCCCGCGTCGAGGCCCTCGTTGCCCGGCACCCGGAGGCCGCCGGTTACGCCCCGGGCTCGATCCTCTGACACCCTCTCCGTAACCCACCGGGCCTCGCGCCCGATAGGTCCTGTACACCGACTGCAGCGGGGTTCTCCCGCCGCGGAGTGACAGGAAAGGACCACGGATATGGTCACCAGGCCCAGCGGCTCCCTCGGGGGCGCACTGTACGACGTGTTCGGGATGATCCAGGCCGGGCTCGCCACCGCCAGTTCGGCTGTCGGGATCGACCCGGGGGCGTTCATGCAGCAGTTCTACGTTCCGATCGCGTTCTCGCTGATGCCGCTCGGCGCGGGCAGCCTCATCCTGGACCAGCTCGGGATCTGAGGCCCCGGCGCGATCGGCCTCTGCCCGGGGCGGGCCGGCACTAGTGTGGGCGCCATGCGTCAGACCACGATCCCCGTCCCCGGCACCTCCGGTCTGCAGGCGACCGTGCACCATGCCGAGCAGCCCCGGGCGCTGCTGGTGCTCGTGCACGGATTCGGCGAGCACTCCGGCCGCTACGGGCGGACCATCCGTTTCCTCACGGACCGTGGCATCAGCGTGGCCACCTACGATCTGCGCGGACACGGCACGGCGCCCGGGCCGCACGCCAAGGTGTCCGTCGAGACGCACATCCACGACAATCTGGAGGTCCGCGACGCGGTGGTGGAGTGGAGTCGTTCGGCCGAGGGCGTCGGGGCGCAGTCCCTGCCCCGACTGCTGATGGGGCATTCGATGGGCGGTCTGATCGCCGGGGAGTCCGCGCTCCGTCGGCCGTGGGACCTCAAGGGACTCGTCCTCTCCTCGCCCGGTCTCGTCGTGGGGGAGGGGACCCCGGCACCGCTGCGCGCGGCGGCGCCCGTGATCGCTCGTCTCCTGCCGTTCCTGCCCGTCGAGAAGCTCGACCCGAACGACATCTCTCGGGTGCCCGAGTACGTGGCGAACTACACCTCCGACCCCCTGGTCCACCACAAGGGCGTGCCGGCACTGTCCGCGGGGACGATGCTCGCCGGCGGGCTCCGGCTCATCGAGCGCTCGAGAACGCTGAGGCTGCCGACGCTCGTCCTCAACGGTTCCGCCGACACCATCACCTATCCGTCCGGCGCACGCCGCTTCGCGCAGATCGCCGGCTCGGACCACGACCCGCGACCGGAGATCACCTACCGGGAGTTCGAGGGCGGCCGCCACGAGTTGTTTAACGACCTGTGCGCCGATGACGCGTACGCGGCGTTGGAGGAGTGGCTCGGGGCCCGCCTGGGCTGAGGTCGACCACGGACGGGTGGGGGTCCGACGGTCTCGACTCGGGACGTGGGCCTCCGGCTACTCTGGCCGTCATGCGACCCGATCTCTCTTCCTACCGCCACCTCGTCTCAGGGAAGGTCCGCGAGCTGTACGAGGTCGACGACGAGACGCTGCTCCTGGTGGCCACCGACCGGATCTCCGCCTACGACCACATCCTCGGCACGCCCATTCCCGACAAGGGTCGCGTGCTCACCGCGATGAGCGCGTTCTTCTTCGACGCGTTGGACGTACCCAACCACCTCGCCGGGCCGCTCGACGACGAGCGGATCCCCGTCGAGGTGCTGGGCAGGGCCATGGTGGTGCGTCGGCTGGACATGGTGCAGGCCGAGTGTGTGGCCCGCGGGTATCTCACCGGGTCGGGCATCGTCGAGTACCGCGAGTCCGGGACCGTGTGCGGCATCGAGTTGCCCGGTGGCCTGGTGGAGGCCAGCCGACTGCCCGAGCCGATCTTCACCCCGGCCACCAAGGCCGCGGTGGGGGACCACGACGAGAACATCTCGTTCGACCAGCTCGTCGGCATCGTCGGGGCCGATCTGGCCGAACGGCTGCGTTCGACGACCCTGGACGTCTATTCGCGGGCGGCGGAGATCGCGGCCGACCGGGGCGTGCTGCTGGCCGACACGAAGTTCGAGTTCGGCCTGGCGGACGGGGAACTCATTCTGGCCGACGAGGTCCTCACCCCGGACTCCTCCCGCTACTGGCCCGCGGACGATTACACCCCGGGTCGTGTGCAGCCGAGCTTCGACAAGCAGTACGTGCGCAACTGGCTCACCGGGCCGGAGGCCGGGTGGAACAAGGATGCCGACACCCCGCCCCCGGCGTTGCCGCAGGAGGTGGTGGACGCGACGCGGTCCCGCTACATCGAGGCCTACGAGCGCATCTCGGGTCGGCGGTTCGCCGACTGGATCGGCGGTGACGCCGCGTGAGCGCCTTCGACTCCACCTCGCAGACCCCGGCTGTTGACCCCGCCGAGCCCGCGGCGACCCCGCCCGCTCCGCCGGTGGCCGAGCGTCGGCCCCATCGCCGGGAACACCACGGCCGGGTTTTCGTCGACGACTACGAGTGGCTGCGTGACAAGGACGCCCCGGCGACGCGCGCGTACCTCGAGGCGGAGAACGCCTACACGGACGCGATGACCGCCGACCTCAAGCCCCTGGAAGACGAGGTCTACGAGGAGATCCGGTCGCGGGTGAAGGAGACCGACATGTCGGTCCCCGTCCGCGCGGGCGGTTGGTGGTACTTCTCCCGGACCGAAGAGGGGCGGTCGTACGCGCGGCACTGCCGGGTCCCGGTCCCGCAGCAGTTCGTCGACGACCCCTCGGATCCGGCCGGTTGGGCCCCGCCGGAGGTCTCGCCGGACGCGGAGCTGCCCGGAGAGCAGTTGCTCCTGGACGGCAACGCCGAGGCGGAGGGGCACGACTTCTTCGCGCTGGGCGCGTTCTCGGTGAGCCACGACGGGCGGGCCCTGGCCTGGGCCACCGACACGGAGGGCGACGAGCGCTACACGCTGCGGTTCCGGTCGCTGGACCCGGACTACACGGCTCCGGACGAGGAGATCTCGGGCATCGCCGCCGGGGTCACGTGGTCCCGCGACGGTCGGTACGTGTTCTACGTGACGGTGGACGACGCGTGGCGGCCGGACACGGTGTGGCGTCACCGACTGGGCACGACGAGGGACGACGACGAGAAGGTGTTCCACGAGCCCGACGAGTCCTACTGGATCGGGGTCGGCGAGACGCGCAGCGAGAAATTCCTGCAGATAGCGGCGGGGTCCAAGATCACCACGGAGGTGTGGTGCCTGGACGCCGACGATCCGGCGGGTGAGTTCTGGTGCGTCCGGCCCCGGCAGGAGGGCGTCGAGTACGACGTCGAGCACGCCGTGGTGGGCGGCGAGGACCGGTTCATCATCACCCACAACGACGGTGCGCCGAACTCCGAGATCGTGGAGGCGCCGGTCGGTCCGGTCGAGGGCGACTTCGGGGACCTGCGCACGCTGGTGGCGCACCGGGACGACGTCCGGCTGGAGGGCGTGGACGCCTTCGCGCGGGTCCTGGTGCTGGGCTACCGGGAGGGGGCGCTGCCGCGCTTCGGGCTGATGCCTCTCGACCGGGAGTCCACGGCCGGGGTGGAGGCGTATTCCCGGTTCGAACCAGTCGAGTTCGACGAGGAGCTGTTCACCTCCGGGCCCGGGTCCAACCCGGAGTGGGACGCACCGGTCCTGCGGTTCGGCTTCGGTTCGTTCGTCACTCCGGGTCGCGTCTACTCGCTCGACCTGGCTTCCGGCGAGCGAACGCTGCTGCGCGAGCAGGAGGTGCTCGGCGGGTACGACCCGAGCGGGTACGTGCAGCGCCGGGACTGGGCCACGGCCATCGACGGCACCCGGGTACCGATCTCGCTGGTGATGTCCACCGACACCGCCGCCCGCGTCGACGCCGGTGAGCAGGTGCCGACTCTGCTGTACGGCTACGGCTCGTATGAGACCAGCATCGACCCCGCGTTCTCGGTGGCCAGGCTCTCGCTGCTCGACCGGGGTATGGCGTACGCCGTCGCCCACGTCCGCGGGGGCGGCGAGATGGGGCGTCTCTGGTACGAGAACGGCAAGACGCTCACCAAGCGCAACACCTTCACCGACTTCGTCGACTGCGCCCGCCACCTGATCGACTCGGGGCTCACCGCGCCGGACCGTCTGGTGGCCGAGGGCGGCAGCGCCGGGGGACTGCTCATGGGCGCAGTGGCCAACCTCGCCCCCGAGCTGTTCGCGGGGATCCAGGCCGTGGTCCCGTTCGTCGACCCGCTCACCTCGATCCTCATGCCGGAGCTGCCGCTGACGGTGATCGAGTGGGACGAGTGGGGCGATCCGCTGCACTCGGAGGAGGTCTACGAGTACATGGCCTCCTATGCCCCGTACGAGAACATCGAGGCCAGGGACTACCCGGCGATCCTCGCGGTGACCTCTCTCAACGACACCCGGGTGCTGTACGTGGAGCCCGCCAAGTGGGTGGCCAAGCTGCGCGCCGTGGCCCCGTCGGCGAACTCGACGGACCGGCCGGTGCTGCTGCGCTGCGAGATGAGCGCGGGGCACGGGGGAGTGTCCGGACGCTACGAGCGGTGGCGTCAGACCGCCTTCGAGTACGCGTGGACGGTCCGCACGGCCGGCGCAGGCTAGGCCGGACGCGCCGCCCCACTCATCCCGGCATCCGTGCGCAATCACTGCAGCCGCACACAAGAATTCGTGTGCGGCTGCAGTGGATTGCGCACGGCCGTGCTCGGCGACGCCGGTCAGTGCCCGTCAGTGCCCGTCAGTGCCCGTCGGGAGTGGGCTCCGCGACGTCGTCCGGGCTCTCGGGGGCCATGGTGCCCGCCATCGCGGCGGCGGGGATGACGGCACCGGCGAGGAACGTGAGGATGCCCAGACCGCCCATCATGTAGGCGAGCCGGTGTCCGTCTCCGATCTCCAAGCTCGAGCCGAAGATCAGCACCATCGAGATCACGAACAGTCCGCCGGTGACCAGCGAGAGCGCCCGCGAGCGTGCCTCCAGGAGCGTCGCCAGTTCGAACTCGTCCAGGTATCGGGCGGGGGCGGTGTCCTTGGAGTCGATGGTGATGCGCAGCATCGTCCAGACGACGCAGATCACCACGGTCATGGGGAGCCAGGCCAGGATGATCGGGAACCAGAAGTAGCCCGCCACCGCGATTGTGGCCATGAACGCAAGGCTCGCCCAGTTCAGGCGGACGAGCAGTCGGCGACGTGCCGGGGTCCTCCACGACGGGAGTCTGCCCTCCGTCCGGGTCTGCATCCTCTCGAAGCGCTGCTCGGATCGGGTGAGGGTGTCGACGCGGTAGCTGGTCATGATCGGTCCTCTCGGGTGCGGCGGTAGATCTCGGCGGACATCGGCTGGAACTCCTCGCGGGAGAAGACGGCTTCGACGGGCAGGTCGAAGACCGCGCAGATCCGGAAGGCCAGATCCAGGCTCGGGTAGTGATCGCCTCTCTCGAGGGCCCCCACGGTCTGGGGGTTGACCTCGATCTGCTCGGCGAGCGCCGCCCGGCTCAGGCGGTGTTCTGCCCGCAGCACGGCGATCCGGTTGTGGATGGGGAGCTTTTCTCCCCTTCGGACTGGGCTCATGTATCTAAGTGTTGGGAAAACCCAACGATTTGTCAATGGCCGGGACCGAGTAGGCTGTGTCACATGAGCAGCGGAAGCGTCCACGACATCTCCTTCACCACCATCGACGGCGAGCAGGCGAGCCTCTCCGACTACGCGGGTCACGCGGTCCTCGTGGTCAACGTCGCCAGCGAGTGCGGCCTCACACCGCAGTACGAGGGCTTGCAGGAGCTGGCGGATGACTACCGCGACCGCGGGCTCTTCGTCCTCGGGTTCCCGTGCAACCAGTTCATGGGCCAGGAGCCCGGGGACGAGGACACCATCAAGGAGTTCACCTCCGGCAAGTACGGGATCACCTTCCCGCTCGCGGCCAAGGTCGACGTGAACGGCCCCGACCGCCACCCGCTCTACGCCGAGCTGACCAAGACCGCCGATTCCGACGGTGAGGCGGGGGACGTTCAGTGGAACTTCGAGAAGTTCCTGCTCTCGCCCGAGGGGGAGGTCGTGGCGCGGTTCCGTCCCAAGGTCGAGCCCGGTGCCCCCGAACTGGTGGAAGCGCTCGAGGAGACACTTCCGATCTGAGGGCGTGTGCAGGGATATCGGGCCCGGCAACGTGGCGTACACCTCGCCGTCGTCGCCTGGTCACCCCTCCCTGACACGATGGCCGCATGACACCGCGCCTCATCGTCTCGGTCTCCGGGCTCCGCGACACCACCCTCGACGACGCCGTCGACCTGGTCGGTGAGCTCGAGCGACGTTCCGTGCCCGTCTCCCTTCTCGTGGCGCCACGGCGAGGGCACGAGTACCGGCTCGCCGAGGACGCGGGCACCCAGGACTGGCTGCGGCACCGCCGCGCGCAGGGCGACGCGATCGTGCTGGGCGGCTACGACGACGCCGCGACCAAGCCGCGCAGGCCCGAGTTCGCCTCCATCGGACCCGCCGAGGCGGCCGTGCGCCTCGCCGCCGCCGACCGGCTCATGGCCGAGATGGGCCTGCGGACCCGGGTGTTCGCGCCGCCCCGCTGGAACGCCTCACCCGGATGCCTCAAGGCCCTGCCCGGGGCCGGCTTCCGGGTGTGCGCCGCACTGACCGGTGTCCACGACGTGGTCCGCGGCACCACCCATCGGGGTCGGGCGCTCTCGATAGGGGAGGGCTTCGTCGCCGACGGCTGGTGGTGCCGGGCCCTCGTCGCCGCGGCCGGACGCACCGCCGAGGCCGGTGGGCTCGTCCGGCTCAACATCTCGGCCACGCAACTCTCTCGGCGGGCGCCCCGGGCGGCGCTGCTCGACGCGGTCGATCTGGTGGCCGGCGAGCGCGGCGCGCAGGTCGCCCGGTACGAGTGGTCCCCGGTCGCGCTCGTGGGCGCCGCGTGAGCTTTCGGTCCCGCGATCAGCGGCGGGTAGGATCGGGCGGTGAGTCCCGGCCGGTCCGGGGCCGTCCCGCGTAGCCGTCCGATCGAGGAGATCCCACCGTGGCCCGAGTCGTCGTCGAAGTCATGCCCAAGGCCGAAATCCTCGATCCGCAGGGTCAGGCCATCCACCGAGCGCTCGGCCGCCTGGGCCACGGCGGCGTCACCGACGTCCGGCAGGGCAAGCGGTTCGAGCTCGAGGTCGCCGACGGTGTGTCGGACGCCGAACTCGAGGAGATCGCCTCGTCGCTGCTGGCCAACACGGTGATCGAGGACTGGAAGGTCGTCCGCGTGGGCACCGCGGAGGCGGCCTCGTGACCGCACGGATCGGCGTCATCACCTTCCCCGGCACTCTCGACGACATCGACGCCTCTCGCGCCATCACCCGGGCCGGCGGCGAGGCCGTCTCGCTGTGGCACGACGACGCGGACCTCAAGGGCGTCGACGCGGTGGTGGTCCCCGGCGGATTCTCCTACGGCGACTACCTTCGCTGCGGCGCGATCGCCTCGATGGCCCCCGTCATGGGTGAGGTCATCTCGGCAGCCAAGTGTGGCATGCCCGTTCTGGGCATCTGCAACGGCTTCCAGATCCTGTGCGAGGCCGGACTGCTCCCCGGCGCCATGGGGCGCAACCGCGACATGCACTTCATCTGCCGTGACGAGTGGCTGCGGGTGGAGAATAACGGCACCGCCTGGACCTCCCGGTTCGAGCAGGGTGCCGAGATCCTCATTCCTCTCAAGTCCGGCGAGGGGCGCTACATGGCCACGCCCGAGACCATCGAGCAGCTCGAGGCCGAGGGGCGCGTGGTCTTCCGCTTCGCGACCGACGCCCCCAACGGGTCCACCAACAACATCGCCGGCATCAGCTCCGCCAACGGGCGCGTGGTGGGCCTCATGCCGCACCCCGAGCATGCGATCGACCCGCTGACCGGCCCCTCCGACGACGGGCTGGGACTGTTCCTGTCCGCACTGGACACGGTCGTGAAGGTCTAGGTCCGAATTCGGGCGCCGCACGGCGCCGACGCCATAGCGAAGGGCCCGCTGGGATTGCTCCCGGCGGGCCCTCCGGTGTTGCGCCTGATCAGGCGAGGCCGCCCGTGCTGCCCAGGTCGGCGCCGAAGCTGCCGATGAGGCCCAGGAGCAGGTTCGGGAGGAGGAACGCGGCACCGACGAGCGTGTCGATGGCCGACGAGCCGGTCTCCGGCAGGCTGCCGGAGAACTCCGCGCTGAGGGGGGTGGTGAATTCGGCGATCGAACCGGTGAGGTCCATGGGGTCTCCTTTAAGAAATTCGCTCCGACATGATCGGGGCGAGGTGCGGCGACCCGGGTGGTCGCGCGCGCGAGATGATTTTGCACCCCGTGATGGTCGTTTGTTCAACTTTCTTCACATCAGTGACAGACGTCACTTCCGACACTCGAATCCTCTCGCGACCCCTGCGTCGCTCGCCGGGCGCCGTCGATGCGGTAGAACCGTGGAATGAGCGAAGCACACAGCCAGCCCGCCTCGGCCTCCGACAAGGCCGACCGTCCGTTCGACATCGTGCTCTACGGTGCGACCGGCTTCACCGGGGGCCTCGTCGCCGAGTACCTCATGCAGAACATGCCGGTGGGCGGCTCCTGGGCGGTCGCCGGCCGTAACCGGACGAAGCTCGACGCGATCGTCGCGCGACTGGCGAGCGAGATGCCCGACGTCCCCGCGCCCGGGGTCGTCGTCGCCGACACCGACGACGCGCGGTCGCTGGACGAGATGGCACGGTCGGCCCGGGTCGTCATCACCACCGTCGGCCCGTATCTCGAATACGGCGAGCCGCTGGTCGCCGCCTGCGCCGACGCCGGCACCGACTACGTGGACCTGACCGGTGAGCCCGAGTTCGTCGACCGCATGTACCTCGAGTACCACGACGCGGCCGTGGCCTCCGGCGCACGGATCGTCCACGCCTGTGGATTCGACTCGATCCCCCACGACCTGGGCGTTTTCTACACCATGAAGCAGGTGCCCGAGGGCGTGCCCGCGGTGGTCTACGGGGCCGTGCACGCGGACGCCCAGTTCTCCGGCGGGACCTTCCACTCGGCCATCGGGCAGTTCGCGCGCCTGCGGGACGCGGCCAAGACCGCCCGGCTCCGGCGGCAGAAGGAGGGCAAGGTCGCCGGCCGTCGGATCAAGTCGGTCCAGGGCAAGCCGCACCGCGACAGCGTGCTGGGTCGGTGGCTCGTGCCGCTGCCGACCATCGACCCCCAGGTCGTCCTGCGCTCCGCCGCAGCCCTCGACAGCTACGGCCCGGACTTCACCTACTCGCACTACGCCTCGGTCGGCTCGCCCGTCACCGCCACGGCCGGGATGGTCGGTGTCGGCGCGGTCGCGCTCGGTTCCCAGATCGGCCCCCTGCGTTCACAGATCCTCAAGCGGATCGACCGGGGTGCGGGGCCGAGCGAGTCCCGGCGGGCCCGGTCCTCGTTCGACGTCACCTTCGTCGCGCTGGCCGGTGGCCGTCGGGTCGTCACGCGTGTCTCGGGAGGCGACCCGGGGTACACGGAGACCTCGATGATGCTCGCCGAGTCCGCGCTGTGCCTGGCGTTCGACGAGCTGCCCGCGCTCTCGGGTCAGCTCACCACGGCACAGGCCATGGGCGACGCCCTCCTCGACCGCGTCCAGCGCGGCGGTCTGACGTTCGAGGTCCTGTCGACCTGACCCGGGAGTGCCCGGGAGACGTCACGGGAGCGCCGGAGGGGCACCGCACGACCCCGCTCGAGGTGGCGGCGCGGGCGTGGATTCGCCACCGGGTGGGGGCCGACTAGACTCGGCCCCGTGACCTCTCACGTGGACTCCATCTCGCACGCCTTCGACACTCCCGACCTCGCCCAGCCGTGGGCGGAACTCGGACTCAAGGAGGACGAGTACGCCCGCATCCGCGAGATCCTGGGGCGCCGCCCCACGGACGCCGAATTGGCGATGTACTCCGTCATGTGGTCGGAGCACTGCTCCTACAAGTCGTCCAAGGTGCACCTGAAATACTTCGGGGAGACCACCACCGACGAGATGCGCTCGTCCATGCTCGCCGGCATCGGTGAGAACGCCGGCGTCGTGGACATCGGCGGTGGCTGGGCCGTGACGTTCAAGGTCGAGTCCCACAATCACCCCTCGTACATCGAGCCCTACCAGGGCGCCGCGACCGGTGTCGGCGGGATCATCCGCGACATCATGGCGATGGGTGCGCGGCCGGTGGCCGTGATGGATCAGCTCCGCTTCGGCCCCGCCGACGCCGACGACACGCACCGTGTGCTCCCCGGTGTCGTGGCGGGCGTCGGCGGGTACGGCAACTGCCTGGGCCTGCCCAACATCGGTGGTGAGACGGTGTTCGACGAGTCCTACGCCGCCAACCCGCTGGTCAACGCCCTCGGTGCGGGCGTCATGCGCGTGGAGGACCTGCACCTGGCGTTCGCCTCCGGCACGGGCAACAGGATCATCCTGTTCGGTGCCCGCACCGGCCTCGACGGGATCGGTGGCGTGTCCGTGCTGGCGTCCGAGACCTTCGATGTGGACGAGAACGGCGCGCCGGTCAAGCCGCGCAAGCTCCCCAGCGTCCAAGTGGGCGACCCGTTCATGGAGAAGGTCCTCATCGAGTGCTGCCTCGAGCTGTACCGCGACGAGCTGGTCGTGGGCATCCAGGACCTCGGCGGTGCCGGCCTGGCGTGCGCCACCTCCGAGCTGGCCGCGGCCGGCGACGGCGGCATGCACATCGTGCTCGACAACGTCCCGCTGCGCGCGGAGGGCATGTCCGCCGCCGAGATCCTCTCCAGTGAGTCGCAGGAGCGCATGTGCGCCGTGGTGACGCCGGAGAACGTCGAGGCCTTCATGGAGGTGTGCCGCCGCTGGGACGTGTTGGCCGCCGACATCGGCGAGGTCACCGACGGCGACCGGCTCACCATCGAGTTCCGCGGCGAGACCGTGGTGGACGCCCCGCCGGAGTCGCTGGCCGACGAGGGGCCGGTCTACGAGCGCCCCCTCGAGCGGCCCGCCGACCAGGACGCCCTGCAGGCCGACACCACCGCGGACCTGGCCCGCCCGGCCACCGGC
This sequence comes from Dietzia sp. IBK-p2-16D, assembly GCF_057773085.1. Classification (NCBI taxonomy): domain Bacteria; kingdom Bacillati; phylum Actinomycetota; class Actinomycetes; order Mycobacteriales; family Dietziaceae; genus Dietzia; species Dietzia sp. IBK-p2-16D. The sequence goes on from NZ_JBYMTL010000005.1 coordinate 292,003, forward strand.
GACGAGTTGCGTCAGACCCTGCTGGACATGATCTCCAGCCCGGCCCTGTGCTCGCGCAAGTTCATCACCGAGCAGTACGACCGGTACGTCCGCGGCAACACGATCCTCGCGGAGAACGCCGACGGCGGAGTCCTGCGCATCGACGAGGAGTCCGGCCGCGGCATCGCGCTGTCGACCGACGCGTCGGGGCGCTACACCAAGCTCGACCCGTACACCGGAGCCCGGCTGGCCCTGGCGGAGGCGTACCGCAATGTCGCCGTCACCGGCGCCACCCCGGTCGCGGTGACCAACTGCCTGAACTTCGGCTCCCCCGAGGACCCGGGCGTGATGTGGCAGTTCCGCGAGGCCGTCCACGGTCTCGCGGACGGCTGTGCCGAGCTCGGTATTCCCGTCACCGGCGGCAACGTCTCGTTCTACAACCAGACCGGTTCCACCCCGATCCTGCCGACGCCCGTCGTGGGCGTGCTCGGCGTGATCGACGACGTCGCCCGCCGCACGCCGACGGCCTTCGGTGACACCCCCGGCGAGAGCATCTACCTGCTCGGCGAGACCCGCGACGAGCTCGACGGCTCCATCTGGGCCCAGGTCGCCCACGACCATCTCGGTGGGCTGCCCCCGACCGTGGACCTGAAGTGGGAGGCCACGCTGGCCCGCATCATGGCGACCAGCTCCAAGGACGGTCTCATCACCGGTGCCCACGACCTGTCCGAGGGCGGGCTCGCCCAGGCCCTCGTCGAGTCGGCGCTGGCGGGGGAGTGCGGCATCCGCGTCGTGCTGCCGTCCGACGCCGACCCGTTCGTCTGGTTGTTCTCCGAGTCCGCCGGGCGCGTGATCGTCTCCGTGCCCCGCGGCGAGGAGATCCGCTTCCAGCAGATGCTCACCGCGCAGAACATCCCGCACACCCGCGTCGGTGTCACCGACCCCGAGTCGGGGACGTTCGAGGTGCAGGGCCAGTTCACCCTGACGATCGACGAGCTCCGCGACGCCCACGAGGGGACGCTCCCGGCGCTGTTCGGGGTCGACCCGGTCTGAGTCGGTGCGGTAGGCGGCCGGATCGGGGGTAGGCGGGCGGATGCGCGACCTGCGCAAGCGTGAACGGGTCCTCGCGGTGGTGCTCGCCGCCACCGCCGGGTTCGTCGACGCGGTGGGGTTCCTCGTGGTGGGCGGCTACTTCGTGTCCTTCATGAGCGGGAACTCCACCCGCATGGTCGTCGACCTCTCGGGCGGTGACCTGGGCGGCGCCGGCATCGCCGCGGTCGTGCTGGTCTCGTTCTTCCTCGGTGCGGTCGGCGGAGCCGTGGTCACCCGTCGCCGCAACCTCGACGACCGCCCCGCGGTCCTGTCCCTGGTCGCGGTCCTGCTGCTGGCGTCCCTCGCCCTGCACCGGGTCACCACGGCCGCGGTGCTGGGGGCCCCGGTGTCGGTCGCCGCGGCGGCCGCGTCGATGGGTGCCATGAACTCCGTCTTCCACTCACGCGGCGAGGTCTCGCTCGGCGTGACGTACATGACGGGCGCGGTGGTGAAGTCGGCCCACCGCCTGGTCGATGCGCTGGCCGGGGGGTCCTGGGCCCCGTACCGCCAGCAGGTGGCCCTGTGGTCCGCACTCGTCCTGGGTGGTGTCGCCGGAGCGTCGCTGCACGCCGTCATGGGGGCCGACGCACTGTCGCTGGCCGCTGTGGTCGTGATCGGCGCGGCGGTCGTGACCGTCCTGTTGCGGGCCCGGGACTACCGCACCCCCTGACGGCCCGCCAGGGCCCCGGGCCTCATGGATGTGCTCGTCGTCGTGCCCCCAGATAGGCCTCCCGCGCGGCGAGGCCACGGACCACCTCGTCGAGCATCGGTCGCACGAACCGTTCCTTGTGCGCGGCATCGGACGCCGCCGCGGCGGCCAGGTTGAGCGCGGAGAACGTCGCCAGCATCAACGACACGCGCACGAGGGTGACGCTGACGGGCAACCCGGACAGGAGCCCGCCCGGCTCGTCCGGGGGACGCAGCGTCCACCGCGTCTCGGTGATCTCGGGGATGGCGATCCACCCGAGGGTCACGAAGAACAGGAACACGAGGGAGGCGAAGAGCGCCGCCTGGATGAGGGTGGCCAGCACCGGCACCAGCACGAGGTTGACCCGCTCGGCGCGGCGCAGGAGCTGCTCCGGTTCCCGGCCGCGCAGGTCGTGGAGGATGTCGTCCCGGGTGGAGATGCCCACCAGGAGCACGGTGAGCCCCACCATCACACCGAGCACGGCGAACGTCCGCGGCCAGGACAGCTCCACCATGATCTGCCAGATCTCCACGCTGAAGAACAGGAACAGCACGGCCAACATGAGGATCGGCAGCACCCGCGCCACCATCGGTCCCATGGTGGTCAACTCGCGTCGCACGCGGCGCGCCGACCACCGGACCAACGAGCCGAGCCCCGTGTAGGTCCCCGCCAGGACGCCCGCCGCCAGCAGGGCGGTGGTGCGGTGCGTGGGGCCGTCGTGGGGGTCGAAGGCGAGGTGGGGGACGACGACGAGGGCGGCCAGTGCGACGAGACCGAGCACCGAGCCGACCGCCGGGTGCGCGCGACGGGCGGTCTTCGAGACCAGCCATCCCACGAGCGGGGCGGCGACCCACAGCGCGATCGCGAGCACGAGCAACCCGACGATCGGCGCGGGGACGTCGATCAGCTCGGGGTCCGCGTCCGGGCCGAGCCGCTCGAGCAGGGCGATCATGTGGTCGTTCGAGCGGTCCACGGCCGAGATCCCGGTGCAGGCCACCGCGAGACCGGCGCTGACGCCGGCGGACCGGGCGAGCAGTTCCCGCCGCCGCGTGGCGGGGGCGATCATGAGCGGCAGGCCCAGGGCGCGCAGGTGGTCCTCGTGGGCGGGCAGGCTGCTCGCGGGGGTGGGATCGGGCGTGGGCACGCGCACATTCTCGCAGTGATCGCGGTCCGCGAGGGTCGGACCGGAGGCTATCGTCGAACCATGTCCACCAGCGAGCGCACGGCGCCCGTCTACGTCAGCCCGCCGTCCAAGGTCCGCGACGACACGGTGCGCCCCGTCCTGCCCGGCCTCGCGGTGGACACCGTGTTCTTCGCGCTCGCGACACTGTCGGCGTGCTGGCTGGGGTGGCGACTGCTGGCCGACGTCTGGCACCACACCTGGTGGCACCTGCTCCTGCTCATCCCGTTCTGGGCGCTGGTCGCCTACCTGGTCCTGCCGCGCCTGCAGACGCTCATCACGGCGGTGTACGTCCCCGGGTACTTCATCGCGCGCACCCGCACCTCCGACGGGCTGTTGGGGGACCCGGTCAACCTGGCCGTCGACGGCACCGCCCGTCAGATCCACGAGGCCATGACCGCCTGCGGCTGGGTGCTGGCCGACGACATCACGGTGCGCTCATCCTGGGGCATCATCGTCTCCTCGGTGCTGCGCCGGTCCTACCCGTCGGCCCCGGTCAGCCCGCTGAAGCTCTTCGGTCGGCGGCAGTGCCTCGCCTACCAGCAGGAGGTGGAGGGCAACGCGGCCCAGCGCCACCACGTGCGCTTCTGGCGCTGTCCGGACGGCTGGCTCCTGCCCGGCGGGCACCGTGTCCAGTGGCTCGGCGCCGGCACCTACGACCGCGCGGTGGGCCTGTCGCTGTTCACCCTCCAGGTGACCCACAAGATCGACGCGGACATCGACGTCGAGCGCGACTACATCGTGGACTCCATCCAGTACCACATGCCGGCTGTGGGGGTCCGGGTGCTGGAGAACTTCTCGACCGGTTACCACTCCCGCAACGGCGGCGGCGACGCGATCCGTACCGATGGAGACCTGCCCGTGGTGGACCTGCGGTGCGTGCCGGTCCCCGAGGCGTCGGCGGCCGACCTACCGCCCGGCGTGGTGCGCGCGGCTCGCGGCTTCGACGACCCGGACGCCGAGGGGGGCGTGGCCTCGGGGGATCCGGACCGGCCGGCCGACGACGTCGCACCCGACCCCGGGCACCTGCCGCGACCGGCGGCGCTCACCGCGGGGTGCGCCCTCGTCGGGCTCAGCGTCCTCGTTCTGACCGTGCTGGCACTGCGCGATCTGGTGGGCGGGGCGGACCTGGAGGAGTTCGCCGGGCTGCAGCAGTCCGAGCTGGTGCCCGCCATCATCGCCCTCGCGCTGTTCATCGGCGCGACCTACGGCGCGATGGGCGTGCTGGCACTGCTCACCTACCGCGGATACGCCAGACCGCGCGTGTGGCTCCTGGCGCTGACGTGGGTGAGCACGCTCTCCACCGAGTACGGGCGGTTGACCACCGATGCCGAGCAGGACACGTTCCTCGGCGGGTATCCCGTCCTGGCCGTCAACGTCCTCATCATGCTGCTGCTCACGAGCATGGCCTCGCGGACGTGGAGTCGGCGCACCGCCCAGGACCGGCGTGACCGTCGGCGTGGTGCGCGCACCGGGGTGCGGGAACTGCCGGCCGGCGGGGCCCCGGACGCCGTGGCGCCGGCGCGTGCGGCCACACACGCTGCGGCGTCGATCCCCGCCGGCTCGGGGGACCCGACGTGAGCCGCGTCCCCGACGCCGCGGCGGTGCGCGCGGCCGTCGAGGCGGTGACGCCGTGGCTCGACGACGACGAGACGGCTGCCGAACCCGGTCGGTCGGCGCTGGCGGCGGCGGTCCGCGGCACCGTGGAGGTCCTCGCGGCCGAGCTGCCGGGGCGTTCCGTCGAGGTCCGTGTTCCGCCGTTCGCCGCGGCGCAGTGTGTGGAGGGGCCGCGGCACACCCGGGGCAGCCCACCCAACGTTGTCGAGACGGACCCCCGCACCTGGCTGGAGCTGGCGACGGGCCGGATCGGCTGGGACGCCGCGGTGAGAGAGGGCCGGGTGCGGGCCTCGGGCACCCGCGCGGCGGCGGTCGCCGCAGGGTTGCCGGTCATCCGACCCGCGTGAACGGCGCGGGGGTGTCTCCCGGCGGGAGGAACGGTGTGGGGTCCCGCCCGATGGAGGGGTCCGCGCACCGGCCTTTGGGGTCACGGGGGTCGGTGACCGTAGACTTGCAGGCGCACCGCCGGGGTCCGTCCGGGCGGACCGCCCCGAAAGCCGCGAGGGAGCACCAGCAGGTGGAGAGCACGTCGTCACGACCGGCACCGTCCGGATCACTCCGCCGTACCGGTGGCGGGTCCGCCGTGGGGCTGGGGCTGCCGGACCCGTCCGTTCCCGGGCCCGCGGGCCTGCCCGTCGACGCCGAGCGCATCGGCCCGGTCGAGGAGTGCGGAGTCTTCGGCGTGTGGGCCCCCGGCGAGGACGTCGCCAAGCTCACCTACTACGGCCTGTACGCGCTGCAGCACCGCGGTCAGGAGGCCGCCGGTATCGCCGTCGCGGACGGCGAGCAGGTCCTGGTCTACAAGGACCTCGGCCTGGTCAGCCAGGTCTTCGACGAGCAGACGCTCGAATCGATGCACGGTCACGTGGCGATCGGGCACTGCCGCTACTCGACCACGGGCGCGGCGAGCTGGGACAACGCCCAGCCGATGTTCAGGCCCACGACCGACGGCGGTTCCCTGGTGCTCGGGCACAACGGCAACCTGGTCAACACGCAGGAGCTCAAGCGGCACGCGACGGACCTGGGGATCGGTGGGTATTCGGAGGAGAGCACCCACTCGGACTCCGACATCGTCTCGACCCTCCTCGCCCACGAGGCGCGTGACGGGGGACTGGAGGAGGCCGCGGCCCGTCTGCTGCCCCGCCTGCGCGGGGCCTACTGCCTCACCTTCTCCGACGAGAACACGCTCTACGCGGCCCGCGACCCGCACGGCGTGCGCCCGCTGGCGCTCGGACGTCTCGAGCGTGGCTGGGTCGTGTCGTCCGAGACGTCCGCCCTGGACATCGTCGGGGCCTCGTTTGTCCGCGACATCGAGCCCGGCGAACTCATCGCGATCGACGCCGACGGCGTGCGGTCCCGCAAGCTCTCGCCCCCGACTCCCAAGACGTGCGTGTTCGAGTACGTCTACCTCGCCCGTCCCGATTCGGTGATCAACCAGCGCCTGGTCAATTCGGCGCGGGTCGAGATCGGGCGCCGCCTGGCCCGCGAACACCCCGCCGAGGGCGACCTGGTGATCCCGGTCCCCGAGTCCGGCACCCCGGCCGCGGTCGGCTACGCCCAGGAGTCCGGGATCCCGTTCGCCCAGGGGCTGACGAAGAACGCCTACGTGGGCCGCACGTTCATCCAGCCCAGCCAGACCATCCGTCAACTGGGCATCCGCCTCAAACTCAATCCGTTGCGCGAGGTTATCCGCGGGCAGCGGCTCGTGGTGGTGGACGACTCGATCGTGCGCGGGAACACCCAGCGGGCCCTGGTCCGCATGTTGTACGAGGCCGGAGCCCGCGAGGTGCACGTCCGGATCGCCTCTCCGCCGGTGCGCTGGCCCTGCTTCTACGGGATCGACTTCGCCAGTCCCGCCGAACTCATCGCCAACGGCGTCGACGCCTCCGACGGGATGCTCGAGGGGGTCCGCCGTGCCATCGGCGCAGACAGCCTCGGTTACGTCTCCGTCGAGGGGATGATCGAGGCCAGTGGCCAACGGCCCGACGAACTGTGCGCGGCCTGCTTCGACGGTCACTATCCCATCGAGCTGCCCGACGACTCACCCATGAGCGCGGCCGTCCGCGCGCTGGCTGCCGAGGTCGACGGCCTCGAGGCCGATCGCTTCCCGGTCCGCAGTGACAGCGGGGACCCTGTCCGCCGACCCTGAACAGGCGCCCGACCAGGGGCACCGACGAGGAGACACCACATGACCGACAACTCACACCACCCGACCGGCGCCTCGTACGCCGCCGCCGGCGTCGACATCGACGCCGGCGAGCGCGCGGTGGAGCTGTTCGCCCCCCACGCCAAGCGGGCGACCCGGCCGGAGGTGATGGGGGGCCTCGGTGGTTTCGCCGGCCTGTTCTCGCTGAAGAACACCTACCGGCAGCCGCTGCTCGCCTCGTCCACGGACGGCGTCGGCACCAAGATCGCCGTCGCGCAGGCGATGGACGTCCACAACACGGTCGGTATCGACCTCGTCGCGATGGTCGTCGACGACCTCGTGGTGTGCGGTGCCGAGCCGCTGTTCCTCCAGGACTACATCGCCATCGGCAAGGTCGTCCCCGAGCATGTCGCGGACATCGTCGAGGGGATCGCCGAAGGCTGCGTCCAGGCCGGATGTGCGCTGCTGGGCGGGGAGACCGCTGAGCACCCGGGGCTCATGGCTCCGGGGGAGTACGACATCTCCGCCACCGGCGTGGGGATCGTCGAGGCCGACGAGATCCTCCAGGCCGAGAACGTCCGTCCCGGCGACGTGATCATCGGTATGGCCTCGTCGGGGCTGCACTCCAACGGCTACTCCCTGGCCCGCCACGTGCTCCTGGAGCTCGCCCGACTCCCGCTCGAAGGACACGTCGAGGAGTTCGGACGGACCCTGGGTGAGGAGTTGCTCGAGCCGACGCGCATCTACGCGCTCGACTGCCTCAGCCTCATCGCGGAGACCGACGTCCGGGTCTTCAGTCACGTCACCGGTGGCGGGCTCGCCGAGAACCTCGCCCGGGTGATGCCCCGGGGCCTGGTCGCCCGGCTCGACCGGGGCCGGTGGTCCGTCCCCGCGGTCTTCAACACCATCGCCCACCACGGCCGCGTCGAGCAGGCCGAGATGGAGCGCACGTTCAACATGGGTGTCGGGATGGTCGCCGTCCTGCCCGAGGAGGACGTGGACCGCGCCCAGGCGGTCCTCACCGCCCGCCACGTCGAGAACTGGGTGATCGGTCGCGTGGAGAAGGCCAGCGAGGACGTCGACGCCCCGCGGGTGACGCTCGAGGGGTCACACGCCCGGTTCTAGACGCGCGCAGCGCGCAGACGACAGCGACCCGGCCGGGGCAGTTCCGGCCGGGTCGCTGTCTCTTGCTGTGTCCCACGCCCGTATGACGTACGAGGGCCGGGCACCCTCTCGGGGATGCCCGGCCCTCGTGGCTCCTACCGGAGCGGGGGGTGCGTCAGTACCTGGTGTCGCCGTCGGACCACGACCCGTAGGGGTCGTCGTCCTCGTCGGTGCTGAGTCGCGTGGGCGACCCTCCACCCGACAACTCCTGCTGGAGACGTTCTAGGTCCGTCTGCGGAGTGTTGTACTTCAGTTCGCGAGCGACCTTGGTCTGCTTCGCCTTCGCGCGGCCTCGGCCCATTGACCTGACCCCCTCGGAAACGGTGCTGGGCCACCTCGGGGGTGCCCATTGCAAGTGTGAGTATCTGCCTGTCCACAGGATAGCGTGCCCGGCGCGGAATGTCCGCCCGGGTGTCGGGGAGTCGCCTCCGGTAGTGACCCGCGGGGGTGATCCCGCCCCTGCGGGGGTGCGTCAGACCTGACCGCGGAGCCGGCGGACGGCCTCTCGCCCGGCCTGCGTCCCGGTCTCCTGCGGGACGCTGTCCGGATCGACGGCGGCGAGGACCCCGTCGATCTCGAGAGCGGCGTCGAGGGGGACCGACCGCTTGAGCAGGGCGAGCGCCACCGGGCCGTCCTCGTGGTGCTGGACCACCGTTCCGACGCGTCCGACGGTCCGTCCACCGGAGCTGACCTCGGTTCCGGGCACGGGTAGTTCGTCGCTGCCGGAGCCGTCCAGCTGGAGTCGCACGAGTACCCGGGGCGACCGTCCGAGGTTGTGGACGCGGGACACCGTCTCCTGGCCCCGGTAGCAGCCCTTGTCCAGGTGCACGGCGCCGAGCTGGGCGACCGCGCCGATCCAGGTGGGCACCTCGTGGGGGATGGTCTTCTCGTCCGTGTCCACCCCGAGGCGACCACGCAGCGGGGTCGTCCCGGCCGCACGCATCGCCTCGAACGCCCACGACCCCGCCGGGCGTGCACCCGCCGCGACCGCCGCGTCGAACCACGCGGTCAGTCCGGAACGGGGGACCACCAGATCGATCGACCCGGCCAGGGGCCAGGGCATCCGCCGGGCCACGCCGCCCCCCGGCAGCGCGGCGCTGGCGTAGTCCCCGGCGGGCAGGGCCACCTCGGTGCCGTCCGGGGCCGCGAGGGAGGCGGGCAGGGTGGCGCCGGTGAGGGTGATGACCGCGAGTTCGGCCGTCTCCGGGGTGGCGTCGGCCCAGAACACCATCTTGGTGAGGAACTGCAGCAGGGCCGCACCGCGGCCGGGTTCGGTGTCCACGACGAGCGTGCCCGCCACATCGGCCAGGACCGCGTGGTGTTCCACCCGCCCGTTCGCGTCCAGGATCAGTGTCTCCGCGCCGCCGCCGTCCGGGATCTCGGACACGTGCTGGGAGACGAAGCCCTCGAGCCAGGTCAGCCGCTCCCCGCCACCGATGGTCAGGACATCCCGGTGCGAGCGGTCGACGACCACGAAGCCGGAGTCGGCAGCGCGCTGCTCGCCGAAGGGGTCGCCGTAGTGGAACGGCACCCCGACGTCGGGGGAGGTGTCGGCCTCGTCTACTGCTCCGGGGCGGTTCAGGATCGGGCTGCGGTAGCCGCTGTCGGTCCGCTCGGGCACAACTGGGTCGGTCACGGACGCGAGTCTACGTATCCCGCCGTAGTGTTGGGCGGCATGGGCACAGGACTGGGAACGGGAGCCGATCGACCCGATGACGCACGGGTGGTCGTGCTCGTCGCGGGCGGGCCCGAGGGGCCGCGACCCCGGGTCCACCCGTCCGATCAACCGCTGTTGTTGGCCGACGACCTGGCCGCCGTCCGCGGCGACGGTTGCTTCGAGACGCTCCTGCTGGTGGGCGGCCGCCCCGCCAAACCGGAGCGACACCTCGCGCGACTCGCGAGGTCGGCGGGCGCGTTGGGGCTGACCGGCCCGTCCCCGGAGCAGTGGCTGGCGGCGATCGACCTGGCGGCGAGCCGGTGGGGGCCGGACTCCGAGGCGATGCTCCGGCTGGTGTTGTCACGTGGGCCCGAGCGCGGCGGGCAGGAGACCGCCTACATCACGGTGGCACCCGTCAGCGGCGTAGCGCTCCGGTCGCGGGCCGAGGGCATCGCGGTGACGGCCCTCGGTCGGGGGTACGCGGCGGACGTCGCCGGGTCCGCCCCGTGGTTGTTGCTCGGATCCAAGACCCTGTCGTACGCGAGCAATATGGCGGCACTGCGGCACGCCGCGGCTGCGGGGTTCGACGACGTCGTCTACCTGTCCTCCGACGGCGAGGTGTTGGAGGGGCCCCGGTCCACCGTGGTGATCGCCCGGGGTGGCGAGCTGCTGAGCCCCCCGGCGGAGGTCGGGATCCTCGAGGGCACCACCCTGGCTGCCATGACCGAGATCGCCGAGCGTGAGGGGGTGCCGGTGCGCCGCGAGCGACTACTGCTCACCGATCTGCTGGCAGCGGACGCCGTGTGGCTGCTGTCCTCGGTGACCCTGTGCGCGAGGGTCCGCAGGATCGATGACGTCACACTGCCGACCGCAGCCCCGGGGATCGACGTCGCGGGCATGGTCGACCGCGCAGTCGGCCGAACCTGACGGATCCGACCCCCCGGAACGAGCTCGACCCCCCGGAACGAGAAAATCCGCCACACCGACCAGGGAACCACCGCCCTGTCGGTAAGGCGGTGGTTCCCGGGTCGGCGCAGCGGACCGGGCAGGGGGCCGCGTCAGCCGGCGACCCGGCGCAGGCGCGCGGACATGTGGGGCACGAGTCCCTTCTCCGGGTGGACGCGCTCCTCGACCCAGCCGAGGTCGCCGTCCTCGACGATCCCGTAGATGCGCTTGGCGCCGCCCCGTCTGGGTCCGGTGGGGGAGGACAGGACCACGTCGGTGGCCATCTCCCAGGCGGACTGGGTGATCGGCGCTCCGTAGTACATCTCGATGACGCCGGAGGCGTGCGCGACGAGGAACTCGAGTTGATCGTCCTCGGAGATCCGCCAGAACCCCGCCTCTCGGTAGGCCGCGTCGTCCACGGTGCCGCCGGAGTCGAAGGTCCAGGCGCGCGATGTCCAGCTCAGGTAGTTCTCGCCGTCGTGGGCCACGACGACCTGTTGGCCGAACCGGTGCTGGCCGCGGTCCTCGGTGTCCGCCTCGCCCTCGCCCTCCCACACGCCCACGAGGGGAAGCAGGGCGAGCAGGCCGGGATGCAGGTCGGGGCCGAAGCGCAGGTTGGCCGTGTCCTCGGGAACCGGGAGTTCGGAGAACGCGGGGATATTGCGTCGGGCGGTCTCCGCCGACCGCTCCGCCGCGGCGTCGACGGCCGCGTTCCCGGATCCGCGCACTACCGCCTCGCCGCGGTCCCCCTCGGGGGTGGGCGGCGTGGGGTCACCGGCGTTCGGCTGGCCGCTTTCCGTCACGACTCGTCGGTGACCGTGCGGTACACGATGTAGCAGGTGGCCCACAGGATGGCCAGCGTGCAGAGGACGAGGAGAATCTCGAAGAAGAGCACCATGGCTCAATCCTAACCCCGAGCCACTCAGCCCAGTGAGATGCGGGCCTCGATCGAGTGGATGAGGCAGTCCTCGGGAGGTACGACGAAGTCCTCGCTGACCCTCGCGCGGGCACCCAGCACGGTGGCGAGCGTGAAGTCCGCGTGGACGACACCCTCACGTCCCGGGGGGTCGACCGTGATGACGATGTCGCGCACCTCGCGGATCACCGAGTACTGGAGGTGCAGGTGCAGATCCCACCGGAGCTGGTCCGCCCCGAACCCGGTCTTCAGTCCGTTCTCGCGCCGGACACAGTCCTTCGCGAACGGCACGCGGAATGCGGCGGCCGGGACCGTGAGAGCCGTGAGGTACATCCGGACGGCGGCCTCACGCTCCTCCGGGGAGTAGGGGCCGGGATGATCGGGCACGGCCGGGGTCGCCCCACGGCGTTGATCGATTCCCACGATGACGGCGGAGGCGACCGAGGCGCCGACGGCGACCACGGAGGCCCGCCCGGCCATGCCGAGCGCACGCGACAGCAGAGACATGGGTTCGAGATTAGTCAGTTCCGACGGCCGACGGGGTGAACACGCGGCTCACCTCTCGACCGGGACCCCGATGAGCGAGCCGTACTCCACCCAGCTGCCGTCGTAGTTGACGACATTCGGTTGATCGAGGAGTTCGTGGAGGACGAACCAGGTGTGGCTGGACCTCTCGCCGATCCGGCAGTAGGCGACGACACGGCGGTCGGGGGAGCCGAGGAGGTCGGCGTAGATCTCCCGCAACTCGGCGTCCGAGCGGAACGTGCCGTCGCGGGTGACCGCCCGGTTCCACGGGATGCTCACGGCGCCCGGGATGTGCCCGCGCTGGCGTCCACCCTCCTGGGGCAGGCCGGCCGGGGCGGCGAGACGGCCGGTGAACTCGTCGACCGATCGGACGTCCACGAGCGCGTCTCTGCCGAGGCCCGCGAGGACGTCGTCGCGGAACGCCCGGATCGACAGGTCCTGGGGCTCGGCGTCGTACTCGGTCACCTGGCGCTGCGGCAGCTCCGTCTCCAGGGGCAGGCCGTCCCGTTCCCAGCGCATACGGCCACCGTCCAGCAGTCGCACGTCGGGGTGCCCGTACAGCCGGAGGTACCAGTACGCGTACGCGGCGAACCAGTTGTGGTTGCCGCCGTAGACGACCACGGTGTGCTCGCGGGTGATGCCCCGTCCCGACATGAGCTCACCGAACCGCTCGCGGTCGACGAGGTCGCGGGTGTACTCCTGCTGCAGCTCGGTGCGCCAGTTCAGCGCGACGGCCCCGGGGATGTGCCCGTCGGTGTGGTAAGCCGTCACGTCCTCGTCGACCTCGAGGAAGACCACCGAGTCGTCGGCCAGGCGCGAGGCGGCCCAGCGGGTGCTGACCAGTACGTCGTCGCGACTCATGAACCCGAGTCTAGAGGTCGGGCCGGGCGAGGCCGCCCAGCGGCGCGGTGCCGGGTCCGCCCCGGCCGGTGGCGGTGATGGTGCCACCCCTGACGTCGAGGGACTCGACGGCCACGCCCAGCGGGAGGACGTCCGGTTCCAACGTCAGTGCGGTGCGGCGCATGGCCAGTGCGCCATCGCCGTCGGGGAAACCAGCCGGTCCGGTCGCGGGTGCGACGGGGACGAGGTGGGCCCCGAGGTCGTCGACGACGAGGTCGACGAACGCCGAGACACGGACGTCGGTCCCCTCGAGTGTCCCGGTGACGCGGGCCCGGTTCTCGGTGCCCCCGGCGAGGCTCGGATCATCGGCCGCACCGACCAGCACGTCCCGCATACCCAGGGCCGGGCCCAGCGAGTCGCCGGTCATCTGTACCGAGACCGTCACCGCTCCGGACGTCAGGGGTCCGCTCCGGTCCGGTGGCACCGAGACGTCGGTGGCCATGGCCTCGACCGCGACGGGACCGAGTCCGGGACGGTCGACCCCCTCGACCCGGATCGCCACCGAGGTGAGGGTGTCCGGCCCCGACCACCGGGACCCGGGGACCCCGCCGATCTTCACCGAGGGCGGCCCGCTGAGGGGGATCCCCCGGGCGATCCGGTCGGACAGAGCGGCTTCGATCCGCGAGGCCGACACGGCCTCCGCGGTGAAGGCGCCGCCGGCCACGATGGCCATGGCAGCGGCCGCGATGACGACGGGGCGGGGGGCTCTCATGGGTTTCAGGTGTACTCCAATCCCCGTTTCGGGGGTGCGGGTCGCTAGTATCGTCTCGGCCCCCGGACGGAGAGGAAGCGACATGGACGTAGTGCTCCTCGCTGCTGAAGCAGACCCTGAGGCGGTCATCCCCGCACTGCCTCTCCTACCGCACTCGGTGCGGGTGCTCCCCCCGCTGGCGTCCTCGCTCGGGGATCTCTCCGGGGCGGCGCTCGCCCTGGTCGACGCGCGGAGTGATCTCGCGGCGTCGCGTGCACTGTGCAGACTGTTGTCCGGCGGGGGAGACCTCGCAGTCATCGCCGTGGTCTCCGAGGGTGGTCTGATCGCCGTCAGTGGGGACTGGGGTCTCGACGACATCCTCCTCCCGACCACCGGTCCGGCGGAGGTGGACGCCAGGTTCCGGCTCGCCGCCGCGCGGCATTCGTCCCAGGGTGAGGCCGAGGGCGGCCTCCTCACGGTCGGTGAGCTGGTGATCGACGAGGAGACCTACGTCGCCCGGGTCAAGGGGCGTCCCCTGGACCTGACCTACAAGGAGTTCGAACTCCTCAAACACCTCTGCCAGCATCCCGGCCGGGTGTTCTCCCGTGCACAGTTGCTCCAGGAGGTCTGGGGCTACGACTTCTTCGGTGGCACCAGGACCGTCGACGTCCATGTCCGGCGACTTCGCGCGAAACTCGGTCCCGATCACGAGTCCCTCATCGGCACCGTCCGTAACGTCGGGTACAAAGCGGTCCGACCCTCGGACCGCCGGGAGGACGGGGGGGACGCATGACGGTCACCGAACGCGTGATGGACTCCGGTGCGGTCGACATGATCGAGGCGATGGCACGGCAGGCCGGGGCTGTCGACGGGGTCGCACCGCTCGGCGAGCAGCCGATGCGGGCCCTACGGGGGACCACGGGCGAGGTGCGTCACTTCCTGGCGAGCGAACCCGAGGCGGACGATGATGCCGCTGTTCACGGAGCCGCGGCTCCCTCGATCGTCGGCTACGCCCAGCTCACCGGCACGGGGGACGAGGCGACCGCGGAACTCGTCGTGGACCCCTCGCGCCGTCGCAGGGGCCACGGGACCGCCCTCGTCCGCGCGGTTCTCGAGGCCGAGCCCGGCGCCGCGGTGTGGGCGCACGGGGACCTGCCCTCCGCCCGCGCGGTGGCCGAGGGCCTCGGGCTGGCGCGGACCCGCGAACTGCTCAAGATGCGGAGGCGGGCGTCGAACGGGCCGGCACTCGCGGACCCGCGCCCGTCCGAGGGCATCGAGACCGGCACCCTCGCCGATGCCGAGTCGGAGGGTGGGGTCCGGTGGCCGGGGATGGACTCCCGGGAAGAATTCCTCCGCGTGAACAACGCCGCGTTCTCGTGGCACCCGGAACAGGGGGGCTGGACGCGCGAACAACTCGACGACCGCCTCGCCGTGGACTGGGTCGACCCCGGGGCGGTCTTCCTCGCGGTGGACACCTCGGGCGACCGCCCGCGGCTGGCGGGGTTCCACTGGACCAAGACCGTCGCGGAACCCGGGGAGCCGGTCGAGGGGGAGGTCTACGTGGTCGCGGTCGACCCGGCCGACCAGGGCCGCGGATTGGGCGGCCTGCTCACGGCCATCGGGGTCGACCACCTCGAGAGCCGGGCACGGGCGGGGTCGGTCGTCCTCTACGTGGAGGGTGACAACCGACCGGCGATCCGCACCTACGAGAGGCTCGGATTCGCTGTCGAACACCGAGATGTGACCTACTCCTCGCGCTGAGACGCGGGCGGTCCCGACCTGCGATCCCAGGATAACCCCAGGTGGGGGGCGCGCAGGGGGTGTCGGGCAGCCGAGGTTAACGCTCCGAGCAGGGAGTTCACCTCGGGTTCACCTGCCTTCGCGGGGTTGTTCACGTCGGAGACCTAGGTTTTCTCGTCGTCGGGTCGATGTGTGTCGATCCGGCCTCGCGACGTGAGTCACCAACTACGTGACACGGTGGAGTCCTCCACCGATGAACCAAGGAGAATCTGTGGACCTCAAGCGCACCGGTGCCCTGCTCGGCCTGGCCACCCTGACGACGTTCGGTCTGGCCGCCTGCTCGGATGACAACGCCGGCGGGGGCGACACGGCAGCCCAGGCCGTCTCCGGCGCGGAGTGTGGTGGCAAGGCCAGCCTGAACTCCTCGGGGTCGTCCGCGCAGAACAACGCCATGACGATCTTCGCCAACTCGTACAGCATGAGCTGCGAGGGGCAGACGCTGGACTACAACTCGAACGGTTCCGGTTCGGGAGTCAAGGAGTTCATCGGCGGCCAGACCGACTTCGGCGGCTCCGACTCCCCGCTCAAGGACGACGAGTACACCCAGGCCGAGGAGCGGTGCGAGGGTCCGGCATGGAACCTGCCCGCCGTCTTCGGACCCATCGCTGTCGCCTACAACCTCGACGGTGTCGAGGTTGCGCTCTCGGCCGACACCATCGCCAAGATCTTCTCCGGTGAGATCACCAACTGGAACGACCCGGCCATCGCAGCGGAGAACGAGGGCACCGAGCTGCCCGATCAGGACATCACCGTGATCTTCCGGTCGGACGAGTCCGGCACCACCGACAACTTCCAGAAGTACCTCGAGGCGGCCGCCCCGGAGTCGTGGACCGGGGGAGCCGGCAAGACCTTCAACGGGGGCACGGGCGAGGGCTCCCGCGGCAACGAGGGCGTCTCCGCGGCCATCGCGCAGACCCCCGGGACGATCACCTACACCGAGTGGTCGTACGCCAAGAACCAGGACCTCGGCATGGTGAAGATCATCACCCCGGCCGACGCGGAGGGCGTGGAGCTCAACGCCGAGACCGCCGGCACCACGATCGACTCGGCCACCCTGAAGAACGAGGGTTCCAACGATCTGGTGATCGACACCTCGTCGTTCTACGTCCCCGAGGTCGCGGGCGCCTACCCGATCATCATGCCCACCTACGAGCTCGTCTGCTCGACGTACGCCGACCCGGAGACGGCCGAGGCCGTCAAGTCCTTCCTGGGTGTCGCGGTGGCGGAGGACGTCCAGGCCCAGCTCGAGGACGAGGGCTACATCCCCGTGCCGGACGCCTTCCGCGAGAAGCTCCTCACGGCCATCTCCGAGATCTCCTGATATTCGCGGTCACCGCGTCCGTCCCTGTACGGTCGGGCGCGGTGACCGACCCTTTCCCACCTGAGCGACTGAAGGTCTCATGACAGTTCACGAATCCGTCGACCGTGACGCCGGCGAGAACGCCACGTCCGGTGATCCCAGAGACGGCACCGGAAGGGTGTCGGGCGCGGACGGCGGTGGGGGCGGTCTGCACGACGCCCGGTCGTCCCAGAGGATCGACTCCCTGTTCCGCGGACTCACCGTCGCGGCGGGCGGGGTCATCGTCGCGCTCATCGCGCTGATCGGGATCGTCCTCGTCATGCAGGCGACACCGTCGCTCCTGCAGAACAACGTCAACTTCTTCACGTCCTCGGAGTGGAACACCACCGACCCGCAGAACATGCGCTTCGGCATCCTGGATCTACTCAAGGTCACGGTGCTGAGCTCGATCTTCGCACTGGTGCTGGCGGTGCCCGTCTCGATCGGCATCGCGACGTTCCTCGTGCAGTACGCGCCGCCGCGGCTCTCCCGGTCCCTGTCGGCACTCATCGACCTGCTCGCCGCCGTCCCGTCGATCATCTACGGCATGTGGGGGTTGCTCGTCCTCGGACCGTGGATGGTCCCGTTCGCCGGCTGGCTGAACGAGAACCTCAGTTGGATCTTCCTGTTCGGTGACGGCAACGTCACCATCGCGGGCGGCGGCACCATCTTCACCGCCGGCGTCGTCCTGGCCATCATGATCCTGCCGATCATCACGTCCATGTCGCGCGAGACCATCCGCCAGACCCCGTCCCTCCACCAGGAGGCGGCCCTCGCGCTGGGCGCCACCAAGTGGGAGAAGATCCGACTGACCTGCTTCCCGTACGCCAAGTCCGGGATGATCGCGGGTTCGATGCTCGCCCTCGGCCGGGCCCTCGGCGAGACGGTGGCCGTGCTGATCATCCTCCGCGCGGCGAGCTCGGCGAGCACCCTGTCCCTCTTCGACGGAGGTTTCACGTTCGCGTCGAAGATCGCCTCCGGCAGCGCCGAGTTCAACCATCCGCTCCCGACCGGCGCGTACATCGCGGCCGGTCTCGTGCTCTTCATCCTCACCTTCATCGTCAACCTCATCGCGCGGTCGGTGTCCGGTGGAAAGGTCAACGGCTGATGTCACAGGTAACCCCCGACCTCGCCAAACCCGCCAAGCCGGCCGAGACGTTCCTCCCGATCTCCACCAGCCGCAAGATCAAGGACAAGGCGGCGACCGTGGTCTTCACGGTGTGTTTCGTTCTGGCCGTCATCCCGCTGGTCGCCCTGCTGTACAAGGTGATCGCCTCGGGCCTGCCCGCGGTCCTCGACGTGACGTGGTGGACCAACTCCTTCAACCTCGTCGCCCCGTCCTCGATGGCCGGCGGTGTGGGCCATGCGATCTACGGCAGCCTCGTCCAGGCCGCCATCGCGGCGGTCATCTCGATCCCTCTCGGGGTCGCGGCCGGCATCATGCTGATCGAGTACCCCGGGTCGCGGGTCGCCAAGCCCACCACCTTCATGGTCGACGTGCTCGCCGGCGTCCCCTCGGTGGTGGCGGCCATCTTCATCTTCGGCGTCTGGGTCTCGGTGCTGAAGTTCAATCTCAGCGCGTTCGCGGTGTCCCTCGCGCTGGTGCTGCTCATGCTGCCGCTGATCGTGCGGTCGACCGAGGAGATGCTCAAGCTCGTGCCGGACGAGCTCCGCGAGGCCTCCTACGCCCTCGGCGTGCCCAAGTGGAAGACCATCGTCAGCGTCGTCATCCCCACGGCGCTGTCGGGGATGATCTCCGGCATCTTCCTCGCCCTCGCCCGGGTGATGGGTGAGACCGCGCCGGTGCTGATCCTGGTGGGGTACACCGCGCGGTACAACTACGACGTCTTCGAGGGCAACATGGCCTCGCTCCCGTTGCTGATCTACAACCAGCTGTCGAACCCCAACGAGGCCGGCCAGTTCCGGATCTGGGGTGCCGCGCTCACCCTCATCATCATCATCGCGCTGGCGAACGTGCTCGCCACCTTCGCCGCCAAGGCGCTCGCGCCCAAGACCAAGTAAGGACCAGCCATGGCCAAGCGTCTCGACCTCGAGAACGTCGACATCTTCTACGGGGACTTCCACGCCGTGAAGGACGTCGACCTCCACGTGCCACCGCGGTCGGTGACCGCGTTCATCGGCCCGTCCGGGTGTGGCAAGTCCACCGTCCTGCGTTCCCTCAACCGTATGCACGAGGAGATCGCGGGCGCCTACGTCAAGGGCTCCATCAAGCTCGACGGAGTGGACATCTACGACAAGAAGATCGACCCGGTCGCGGTGCGGCGGACCATCGGGATGGTCTTCCAGCGCCCCAACCCGTTCCCCACGATGTCCATCAAGGAGAACGTCGTGGCGGGCCTCAGGCTCCAGGGCGTCAAGAACAAGAAGACCCTCGACGAGGTTGCCGAGAAGTCGCTGCGGGGCGCCAATCTGTGGAACGAGGTCAAGGATCGTCTCGACAAGCCCGGTGGCGGGCTCTCGGGCGGGCAGCAGCAGCGCCTGTGCATCGCCCGCGCGATCGCCATCGAGCCGCAGGTGTTGCTGATGGACGAGCCCTGTTCCGCACTCGACCCGATCTCGACTCTGGCGGTGGAGGATCTCATCTCCGAGCTGAAGAACGAGTTCACGATCGTGATCGTCACGCACAACATGCAGCAGGCTGCCCGCGTCTCCGACCAGACCGCGTTCTTCTCCCTCGAGGCGACCGGCATGCCGGGCCAGCTGGTGGAGGTCAACTCCACCGAGAAGATCTTCTCCAACCCGGACAACAAGCAGACCGAGGACTACGTCTCCGGACGTTTCGGCTGACCCGCGTTCGAGCACGCGGACCAGTGCCCCGGTGTCGGCCTCGCGGCCGGCTCCGGGGCACTCGTCCATCCGCGTCCGGTCGGGGGGTCAGGCGTCCCCGGCAGGCCCGTCCCCGTCGGCGGCCTCATGGCGGGCGATGCGCTCCTTGAAGGTGCGGTCCGTCTCGTTGAACTGACGCACCAGCTCTTCGCTCGAGGGGGACGGCCGCTCGGGGTCGTCCTCGGGCACTGTGGCGTACTCGCCGGTGGCCAGGAAGATCACGCGTTGGGCGACCTCCACGGCGTGGTCGGCGAACCGCTCGTAGTACCGGCCGAGGAGCGTGACGTCGACTGCGCACGCGACGCCCCACTTCCACTCTCGCACCGTCAGCAGGGTGAACAGGTGCCGCCGGAGGTCGTCGACGGCGTCGTCCTGCTGCGCCAGCGTGGCCGCTTGCTCGGCATCGCGGTTGAGGAGGACCTCGGTCGCCGAGCGACCCAGCGAGACGGCGACCCGGCCCATCTCGGCGAGGTATCCGTTGACCGGCTCGGGGAGGACCGGCTCGGGGTGACGTCGGCGGACGATCTTGGCGACATGGCCGGCCAGGGTGCCCATGCGGACGAGGTCCTGCACCAGCTGGATCGAGGTGACCACCTGCCGGAGGTCGCGGGCGACGGGCGCCTGGAGGGCGAGGAGCGCGAAGCCACGTTCCTCGTTCTCGGTCGCCAGCCTGGACATCTCCGACGCGGACTCGAGGACCTTCTCCGCGGCGACGAGGTCGACCTGGAGCAGGGCATGGGTGGCCAGCTCCATGTCATCGGTCGCCAGGGAGCACATCCGGGCCATGGACGTGGCCAGGCCCGCGAGTTCTTCGGAGTAGACGAGACGCATGTTGCCAGGATACGCGCATGTCAGCGCCGTGATCGGCGGCGCGGTGAACGACCGGTGAACTCACGGGATCGGCAGGCCCGCCCGGCCGCGCGGGCTCAGCCGCCCGAGTTCTCGGCGTCAGCGCCCTCGAGCGCGGTCGCGTCGTCCTCGGGGTCGTCGAGCCAGCCCTCGGGGAGCAGCACCCTGGAGGGGGAGCCCTGACGACCCCGCGGGCCGTAGCCGTCGGAGGGGAAGGGCTCGTCGGCGGGGAGATCGGCGAGCAACTCCGCGAGGTCGTCCAGGGTGCGGACGGCGGACAGCCCGACACGCTTCTCGGACCCGGCGGGGAATCCGCGGAGGTACCACGCGACGTGCTTGCGGATGTCGCGCATCCCCTTGTCCTCGCCGTGGTGCTGGGCCAGGAGCTCGCCGTGGCGGTACATGATGCGCGCGACCTCACCGAGGGTGGGCGGGACCGGCGCCTCACGGCCGTCGAGCCGGGCGGCGAGTTCCGAGAACAGCCAGGGACGTCCCAGACAACCGCGACCGATCACGACGCCCGCGCAGCCGGTCTCCTCGCGCATCCGCACGGCGTCCTCCGCGGAGAAGATGTCACCGTTGCCCAGGACGGGGACGTCCGAGACGGCGCCGATGTGCTCGACCAGCCGGGAGATTTGCGACCAGTCGGCCTCGCCCGAGTAGCGCTGCGCGGCGGTCCGGGCGTGCAGCGCGACGGCTTGGGCGCCCTCCTCGACGGCGATGCGGCCGGCGTCGAGATGGGTGTGGTGGGCGTCGTCGATCCCCACCCGCATCTTCACCGTCACGGGGATGTCCGTGCCCTCCGTCGCGCGGACCGCCGCCGCGACGATCGACCGGAACAGTCGGCGCTTGTAGGGAATGGCGGACCCGCCACCGCGCCGCGTGACCTTGGGGACGGGACACCCGAAGTTGATGTCGATGTGGTCGGCGAGGTCCTCGTCGACGATCATCTTGGCCGCCGCATAGGTGTACTCCGCGTCGACCGTGTACAGCTGCAGGCTGCGCGGTGACTCGTCCGGTGCGAACGTGGCCATGTGCAACGTTGCGGGCTGGCGCTCGACCAGTGCGCGTGCCGTGACCATCTCGCAGACGTACAGACCGGAGACCGACCCCTGCTGCTCCCGCTCGATCTCGCGGCACAGGGTGCGGAACGCGACATTGGTGACCCCGGCCATCGGGGCCAGGACGACAGGCGAGGCGAGTTCCAGCGGGCCGATGCGCAGAGCGGGGGCCGCGGTGGCGGTGGGTGCGGACATGGTCGTGATTCTCCCAGCGGGGCGCGGACAGGTCCAATGGACCGGCACACGGGGGCCCGGGGTGTCGTCTGACGACGTTGTGCCCCCAGTCGGGCTCGAACCGACGACCTGCGGATTAAAAGTCCGTAGCTCTACCAACTGAGCTATAGGGGCGACGGCCACGATACCGTCCGCGTGTGTGGTTGGTTTATCCGCCCGGTGGGTGGTGCCCTACACTGGATCCCGCTGCGGACCGGGGCACCCGGACGTGGCGTAGGCCCCCTTCGTTTAGCGGCCTAGGACACCGGCCTTTCACGCCGGCAGCGCGGGTTCGAATCCCGTAGGGGGTACATACAGCCGGGGTCCCGGTCACCATGAGGTGGCCGGGACCTCGTGCATCCGCGGCCCTCCGCCGCGACGATTCACGCCCCCCTGCTGTGGCGTGTGCGACCAGGGATGGCCCGAGGTGTGTGTGCGTCCGCGTCGTCGGACGGAACGCCGGTCCGTCATGTCGAGGGCAGCCACCGCCGAAGCGCCCCTGAACTGCTCTGATACGCGGCGCGGGGGGCCGATTTGCGCAACGGCCCAGCGGTCCACTAATGTTCTTTCTCGTGCGAAGAGCACGGCCCTGTGGCGCAGTTGGTTAGCGCGCCGCCCTGTCACGGCGGAGGTCGCGGGTTCGAGTCCCGTCAGGGTCGCACGAGGCAACCGGCGCATTCGGTGTTCACCGGATGCGCCGGTCGTCTTAGGGCCAGGTAGCTCAGTTGGTACGAGCGTCCGCCTGAAAAGCGGAAGGTCGTCGGTTCGATCCCGACTCTGGCCACAACGATCCGAACGCGCCGAGGGGACCCCCCTCCGGCGCGTTCGTCGTTTCGGGGAACCTCCACCCCTCGTTATAGCGTGGTCGTCATGCCATCGACTGCCACCGAGGTTCCTGACGTGCCGGAGAAGTCCCGACGAGGACCTCGGTTGGGGATCGTGGCCACGGTCAGCGGGATCATCGGCATACTCCTGGCGGTCATCGTGCCGCTGCTGCCGGTCACGCAGACGACCACCACCGTCAGCTGGCCCGACGCGGGCACGCTCGAGCCGGTCACCGCCCCGCTCGTCGCCTACTACCCTCTCGACCTCACCGTCGAGGTGCCGTGCACGGCCGTCGGTCAGTTGCTCGACGGCCGCGAGGACGGCGTGCTGGTATCGACCGCGCCCCGCGAGGCGGGGGAGAACGCGGGGTCCCGCGCGCTCATGGTCTCCGTCGCCGGCCCCAACGTGGAGGTCCGCAGCCGCAACGCGCTCGTCGCCTCCGCGCCCACCGCTGCGGTCACGGCGGCCGGCGCGTGCTCCACGATCCGCGTCACCGCCGACTCCGGGTCGATCGGTGCCGAATTCGTCGGTCTGGAGATCGACGGGCAGGGGGTCGGCGGCCGGATCGACGCGGACCTCCGCCCACAGGTCGTCGGAGTGTTCACCGACCTGGAAGGCGCCGCACCGGAGGGCATGGCGGTCGACATCACGGTCGACTCCCGCTATACCACCCAGGCGACCGCCCTCAAGCAGATCGCGATCGTCCTGGGGGTCCTCGCGATCGTCGTCGCGCTCATCGCGCTGCACCGACTCGACCTGCGGGACGGACGGATCGCTCGTCGCATCCTCCCCCCGGGCTGGTGGAAGCCGCGACCGTTGGACCTGCTGGTCGTCGCGACCCTCCTGGTGTGGCACGTCATCGGGGCCAACACCGCAGACGACGGGTACATCCTCACCGAGGCCCGCGCGGCCGTGTCCAGCGGCTACATGCCGGAGGTGTTCCGTTATTACGGTGCCCCGTACGCGCCGTTCGGCATGCCGTATTACCTGTACACCGCCATGAGTGCGATCTCACTGGGCAGTGTCTGGCTCCGCCTGCCCGCGCTGCTGCTGGGCATCGCCTCGTGGATCCTGCTGTCCCGGGAGGTCATCCCGAGGCTCGGCATCGCCGCCCGTCGGGCCTCGGCCGTGCGATGGAGTACGGCTGCGGTCTTCCTCGCGTTCTGGCTCACCTACAACAACGGCCTCCGGCCCGAACCGATCATCGCCTTCGGTGTGCTGGCCACCTGGGTCTCGCTCGAGCGGGCGCTCGCGACCGGACGACTGCTGCCGGCGGCCACCGGTTTCATCATCGGTGGACTCACCCTGTCCGCGGCGCCCACCGGCACGTTCTGCATCGCCGTCATCATCGCCGCGTCGCGGCCGCTCCTGCTGCTCGTGATCCGGCGGGCGAAGCGGGACGGATGGATGCCGACCCTCGCTCCGCTGCTGGCGGCCGGGCTGGGCGTGCTGCACCTGATCTTCCTCGACCAGCCCCTGGTCACCACGCTGCAGTCCTCGGCGCTGCTCGGAGACGTCGGCCCGTCCGGCAGCTGGTACGAGGAGGTCTGGCGCTACGAGTGGTTGATGAACCCGACCCCCGACGGCTCGCTGGCCCGCCGGTTCGGGGTCCTCGCGATGCTGCTCTCGCTCATCACCTGCGCGGCGATCCTGTTCCGCAAGGGCCGGATCCCCGGGGTGTCCGTGGGACCCGCCCGCCGCATCGTGGGCCTCGCCGCCATCTCCATCGCGTTCATGGCGCTCAACCCCACCAAGTGGACCCACCACTTCGGGGCCTTCGCCACCATCGGCGCAGCGCTGGCGGCGCTGGTGACCATGGCCGTCCTCCCGGCCGCGACCAGGTCTCTCCGCAACCGCATGCTCTTCCTGGCCGCCGTCCTGTTCGTGCTGGCGCTGAGCTTCACCTCGACCAACGGGTGGTGGTACATCTCCATCTACGGGATCCCGTGGGGAGGAGCCCAGCCCACGATCGCCGGGATCCACCTGTACTCGGTGTTCCTCGGACTGATGCTCCTGGCGCTCCTCGCCGCACTCGTCCTGCACTACCGGGAACCGTTCGTGACGCGGACGGGGCCGGAGCGTGACGGTGGCGACCGCGGACCCGTGCTCCGGCTAGTACGCGAGGTCTCCCACGCCCCACTCGGGGTGGGGGCGGCGCTCGTCGTCGTCGTCATCGTCGCCTCCATGGCCGCGGCGGTCCGCAACCAGTACCCCGCGTACTCGGTGGGCCTGCAGAACCTCCGCGCGCTCTCAGGCGAGCCGTGCGGTATCGCCGACGTCGTGCTCGCCGAGCCGGACGCCAACGCCGGCCTGCTCGCCCCGGTCGGTGACCCCCGCGACCAACTCGAGTCCGGCGGTGAGGCGGTCCGGTTCGCACCGGACGGGATCCCCACCGACCTCACCGCCACCCAGGCCGCGGACACCGACACCCCCGGCACGGGAGAGGGCTCCGACACCACGTCGACCACCGCCGGCACCGAGGGTGGGGTGCGCGCAGGCGAAGGCATCAACGGCAGCCACGCGGTCCTGCCCTTCGGCCTCGACCCCGCCCGCGTGCCGATCCTCGGCAGTTACCAGTCGGGGGCGCAGGTCAACGCCGAGACCACCACGGACTGGTACCCGCTGCCCGGACGGTCCGAGCAGAACCCGCTCGTCACGATCGGCGTGGCCGGGTCCTTCGCACCCGACGCGGTGCTCGTCGAGTACTCCACCGGTGGCGGGGAGTTCGAGGTGGCGGGCTCGGTCGCGCCGATCGACATCGGTCCGGCCCCGTCCTGGCGCAACCTGCGCGTGCCGATGGACACCCTGCCCGACGACGCCACGGCCATCCGGTTGGTCGTGCGCGATCTCGACCCGGACCCGTCGCGGTGGATCGCCGTCACCCCGCCGCGCATGCCCGAGCTGGTGACGATGCAGGACCTCGTCGGGGATTCGCGCCCGGTGCTCCCGGACTGGGCCGTGGCGTTCCACGTCCCGTGCCTGCGGCCGTTCGACGAGTACGCCGGCATCCACGAGCTCCCCGAGTACCGCGTCCTGCCCGATCGCGCGCTGGCCGTGAGCTCCACCAACACGTGGCAGGCGTGGGATGGCGGCGGGCCACTCGGGTTCATCGAGCTGTTGCTCGAGGGCGAGACGGTGCCGACCTATCTCGAGCACGACTGGGACCGCGACTGGGGATCGCTCGTGCGGTACACCCCGCTGGTGCCCGGGGCGCGCGAGGCGACCGTCACCCACGGTGAGGCCGTACGGTCGGGACTGTGGAACGGCGGGCCCCTCGCCCGGTGACCGGCTAGCATCGGTTCCGCCGACTTTTACAAGGACTTCCAAGTAATGGCGGAACGAACCCCAGACGACAGGAGACGCACATGTCCGTGACGGAGAAGCAGTTCGAGAACATCCTGGTCAGCCAGACCGACCGGGTCGCGACCATCACGCTCAACCGCCCCAAGGCGCTCAACGCCCTGTCCAGCGGCATGGAGAAGGAGGTCGTCGAGGCGGTCGAGGCGCTGGACGGCGACGCGGGCGTCGGCTGCATCATCATCACCGGGTCGGAGAAGGCCTTCGCGGCCGGTGCCGACATCAAGGAGATGAAGGACAAGAGCTACCCGGGCATCTACCTCGAGCGGTTCTTCCACGACTGGAAGCGCCTCACCGCTGCGCGCACGCCGATCATCGCCGCGGTGTCCGGCTTCGCCCTGGGCGGCGGCTGTGAGCTGGCCATGATGTGCGACATGATCATCGCCGGCGACAACGCCAAGTTCGGTCAGCCCGAGATCACCCTCGGCGTGATCCCGGGCATGGGCGGCTCGCAGCGCCTCACCCGCGCGGTGGGCAAGGCCAAGGCCATGGACCTGTGCCTGACCGGCCGCCAGATGGACGCCGACGAGGCCGAGCGCTCCGGCCTGGTCGCCCGCGTCGTCCCGGCCGCGGAGCTGCTCGACGAGACCATGAAGGTCGCCACCAAGATCGCCTCCATGAGCAAGACCACGGCCATCGTCGCGAAGCAGGCGGTCAACCGCTCCTTCGAGACCACCCTCGAGGAGGGCCTGCTCGCCGAGCAGAACGCCTTCTACGCGCTGTTCGCCACCGAGGACCAGACCGAGGGCATGTCGGCGTTCGCGGAGAAGCGCAGGCCCGAGTGGCGTCGCTGAACGACGGCCTCAGGCACGGGCACCTCGCCGGGGGCGGTGACGGGACGGGCGACGCCCACCGCGCCCCCGGCGAGCCCCTGCCCGTGCTCGTGTTGACCGGTTACCTGGGCGCGGGCAAGACCACACTGCTCAATCACCTGCTGTCCGGCACCCCGGGGCTGCGCATCGCCGCGATCGTCAACGACTTCGGTGAGATCGACGTGGACGCCACCGCCGTCGCCGGCCGCGTGGACTCCATGGTCTCGCTCGCCAACGGCTGCGTCTGCTGCGAGGTCGACGCCAGCGAGCTCGGCGAGACCCTGACCAGACTCGCCGACCCGGAGCTCGGCCTCGACCTCGCGGTCATCGAGGCCAGCGGGCTGGCCGAGCCGACGGTCCTGTCGCGGATGGTCCACGACGTTCCCCGGCACGTGGCGCGCCACGCCGGAATGGTCCAGGTGGTCGACGCCGAGGGCCTCGACGAGGCCATGACGCGCCATCCGAGACTGGCGGCGCACCTGGCGGAGGCCGACCTCGTCGTCGTCAACAAATGCGACCTCGTCACCCGGGAGCGCTTCGACGAGCTCCGCGCGTCGATCCGCGACCACGCCCCGCGCGTGGCCGTGCTGCCCGCGGTCCGCGCCGCGGTGCCGGCCGGGTTGCTCCTGGAGATGACGCCCGGGAACCCACCCGGATCCGCGACCGCCGGTGGCGGCGACCACCGCCATGGTGAGCACGCGCACCTGCACGACGGCTACACGGCCGTCACGGTGACCCCGGCGGGCCACCTGCACCCGCGACGCTTCCTCGCCGCGGTCTCCGCGCCGCCGACCGGCGCCTACCGCGCCAAGGGCACCCTGACCCTGGCCACCGCGGACGGCCCCCGCCGCTACGAGGTGGCCCTGGTGGGCCGCCGGTTGGAGCTGCGCGCCGGGGGAGCGGGGCCGGAGGGTCTCGTGGTGATCGGCGTGGAGATGGACGACGACGAGGTGGGCCGTTTCCTGGACGGGGCCGTCCTCGCCGCCGGGGAGACGCTCGACCAGACCGCGGAACTGGGCCTGCACCCGTATCTGGTCGGTGACCCGGACTCCAGTGACGTGGAGGAATGGATCTACGACGAACAGCGCACGGCGCCCGTCACCGGGGCCGCGGCGATGCTGGCGGATCCCGAGGATCCGGAGGCATTCGATCCAGCTTTCACGCCCTGAGGACGGCGCGGGAGGGAAGCGGCGACCGGTACCCCCGACGACCTGACGGCAATCTCATGTTCTGGTTCGGCGTCACCCCGACCACGTGCGTATAGTGGCGCTGACGACGCCGAAGTGTCGCACCGGCAGGGGGGTCATCCGCCCGCAGCGGGGGTGCCGCACGGACGAGGGAGGAGACCTCGTGGACGAGGACAACACCGGCCACGGCCCGAGCGGCGCCGGGGATGCCCAGCGACGCAAGCGCGACCTCGCGTCCGTGCGCAGCGCGATCGCCGCTCTCCGCGAGGCGACGGGCATCCCGGTCACGATCGGCGGTGTGGTCGGGGAGGGTCACACCCTGGTCCTGTCCGAGTCCCTCGGCATGCGGACCTCGGCGATGAAGGACCTCAAGGTCCACTACGGCGCAGGCGTGGGCGGCCGGGTCATGGCCACCGGCAAGCCGGTCGGCGTGGCCGACTATCCGCGGGCCGGGGTCATCACGCACGAGTACGACCTCCCCGTCCTCTCCGAGGGGCTCCGGTCGATGGCCGCGATCCCCGTGGTGGTGGGGAAGGACGTCCGCGCGGTGATCTACGCCGGCGTCCACTCCTCGGTCAGGTTCGGCGAGAAGGTCCTCAACCAGATGGCGGCCACGGCCCGCGCGCTGGAGCAGGAGATCGCCGTCAACGACGCGTTGGCGGCCCGCGGCGCCGCCCCGGTCGGCCCGGGTTCCGGCGAGGGGCGGTGGGACGACGTGCTCTCCAACGAGCGCATGCGCGAGACACACGCGCGTCTGCGGATGCTCGCCTCCCGAACCGAGGACCCGGACGTGCGCGCCGAACTCGAGCGCATCTGTGCCGAGATGGTCTCCCCGCCGCCCGAGATGCCCACCGCACGGCTGTCCCGCCGCGAATTGGACGTGCTGGCCTGCGTCGCCCAGGGCAAGACGAACATCGAGACCGCCGCCGACATGGGGATCGGCGCCGAGACCGTGAAGAGCTACCTGCGCTCGGTGATGCGCAAACTCGACGCACACACCCGGTTCGAGGCGGTCAACGCAGCGCGCCGGATGGGCGCGCTGCCCTGACCCCCTGACCCTGCACCGGTAGGTCGCGCTCCGGTCAGTCGCGCTCGCCGCCGGGCACCCACAGGACGTCGCCCTCCGGGTTCGCGACGCGGCCCAGGACGAACAACAGGTCCGACAGCCGGTTCAGATACTTCGCCGGCAGGGCCGACGTCGTCTGCGGGTGCGCCTCGACGGCCGCCCACGCCGAACGCTCCGCGCGTCGGGTGATGGTGCGCGCCACGTGGAGGTATGCGCCCCCCGGGGTCCCGCCGGGCAGGATGAACGACGTTAGGTCGGGCACCTCGGCGTTGAACTCGTCGATCCAGCCCTCGAGGCGGTCGATGTACGCCTGCTCGATACGCAGCGGCGGGTACTTCGGGTTCTCCACCTCCGGGGTCGACAGATCCGCGCCGGCGTCGAAGAGGTCGTTCTGCACCGTCCGCAGTACCGCGGCGACGCGATCGTCGAGCCCGCCGAGCGTCACGGCCACGCCGATCGCCGCGTTGGCCTCGTCGCAGTCCGCGTACGCCACCAGTCGTGGATCGTTCTTGCTCACACGCGAGAAGTCGGACAACCCCGTGGACCCGTCGTCGCCGGTCCGGGTATAGATCTTGGTCAGATGAACAGCCATGTCGGCCAACCTACGCTGCGACGGGACCGCGGCCGGCGCTGATCCCTCCCCCGACTCGCCTAGGGTGGAACCGTGAGCGCTAATCCCACGTCCCGCGAGGAGAGCTTCCTCGTCCGCGGCGGCACCCGACTGTCCGGCGAGATCTCCGTTTCCGGCGCCAAGAACAGCGTGCTCAAGTTGATGGCCGTGGCGCTCATGGCCGAGGGACGGACGACGCTGACCAACTGCCCGACCATCTCTGACGTCCCGGCGATGGCCGACGTCCTGCGCCACCTCGGGTGCACGGTCGAGATCTCCGGCGACACGGTCGTGATCGACACCCCGGCCGAGTTGGGGCACGTCGCCGACGACAAGGCGGCCCAGCGACTCCGGGCATCGGTGTGCATCCTGGGCCCGCTGGTCGGCCGCCACCACCGCGCCGTGATCGCCATGCCCGGTGGCGACGCCATCGGCAGCCGCCCCCTCAACTGGCACCAGAACGGGCTCAACAGGCTCGGCGCCCAGACCCGTATGGACCACGGCCGACTCGTCGCCGAGGCCTCCGAACTCCGGGGCGCGAACTACGAACTGAGCTTCCCGTCGGTCGGTGCGACCGAGACGTTCGTGACCGCGGCGGTCCTGGCGGAGGGCACCTCGGTACTGAAGAACGCGGCCCGCGAACCGGAGATCGTCGACATCTGCGACCTCCTCAACGAGATGGGCGCCCGGATCAGCGGCGCGGGGACCAGCGTCATCACCATCGAGGGAGTGGACGAGCTGACCCCGGTCAGTCACCGGGTGGTCGGGGACCGGATCGTCGCCGCCACCTGGGCGATGGGCGCGGTGATGACCCGGGGCGACGTCACCGTCAATGGGATCGACCCCATGTTCATCCACGTGGTGTTGGAGAACCTCCGTGCGGTGGGTGCCGACGTCGAGACCGGTCCCGACTGGATCCGGGTCTCCCAGGACGGCCGACCGCGGGCCCGCGACATCCGGACCCTGCCCTTCCCGGGGTTCCCCACGGACCTGCAGCCCATGGCGATCGCGCTCGCCTCGGTCTCCGAGGGCGTGTCGGTGGTGACCGAGAACCTCTTCGAGGCCAGGTTCCGGTTCGTCGAGGAGATGGTCCGCATGGGCGTCGACGCGGAGACGGACGGGCACCACGCCAAGATCGTCGGGCGGGAACGCCTGGACTCGGCGACCGTCTGGGCGAGCGACATCCGTGCCGGGGCCGGGCTCGTGTTGGCCGGCATGTGCGCAGACGACATCACCGAGGTCTGCGAGATCTTCCACATCGACCGGGGATATTCGGACTTCGTGGGAAACATCCGCACCCTCGGCGGCGAGATCGAGCGAGTGCCCACCGATCGATGACCCGGATGGGGTCTCCGTTCGCGACTGTCGCGGGAAAAAAGCCTCTGACCAGGCGATTAGTACTTTCGCCGCGGCCCGTGTAACTTTATCGGAGCCGCGAGGGAGCGGGCCGGAGCCGAGAGGCGAGGGTCTGGTTCGGGTGGTGGGAAGGTGTGGGTGGCGGTTCTCCTGGTTTGACTGGGGCGGGCGGGTCACCTACGCTGGAGAAGTTGCCCCGAGAGGGGCGACGGATGGCAGTAACTACCCCGCGAGCTGGTTGTCTTCGGATGGCTGGGGAGTGGTGTGTGGGTGTTGTTTGAGAACTCAACAGTGTGTTTTGTTTGTGATAGTGCCAAATTTTTTGTTTGGTTGCGACCCTTTCACATCCCTGTCGTGGGGGTCGCGTTTTTGGTTTGAACAGCCAGTT
>NZ_JBYMTL010000006.1:0-304666 GCF_057773085.1 Dietzia sp. IBK-p2-16D
CGGGCACCTCGGCCAGGCGGCAGGCGATATCGACCGCCACCTGCTCGGGCAGCAGACCGCGGTCGACCGTGGATCGCAGACGGGGCAGCCGCCGGTGGATCTGCATCCCGGCCTTCACCAACCGCGCGGCGTGCCAGCACGTGAGCTGACACGCCGCCACGAGGTGATCGCGTGCCCGGGCCTCCGGATCCAGCCGGGCGTACGCGGGCCGACGCGACCCGGCGCAGGCGCCTCCCTCGTCCGCCTGGGCCTGGGCGGACCGGGCGAACTGGTCGACCAGGACGTGTGCCGCCTCGAGCCGCGTGGCCCCGGCACGGTTCTGCGCCAGCGTCGCGGCCCGGGCCGCCTCGCTGACGGCCTCCATGTCGACCATGCCGAGGGGCTCGGGTACGGCGAACAGCGAACTCGTCGTCGTCACCATTCCACCCCCTCCGCCACCGGCATCGAACCTACATTCGACATTACCCGCGCCGGCGCATTAGTACAAGGGTTCGATCACGTTCGATCACTCATCCCAACCGGGTACCCACCCACTGCGCCAGGGAAACACCGTCACCTGCACCCGATCGACCAGACCGGCGGCCATCAGCGCCCGGTTCATCGACAAGCTGCCGTGCGAGCGCAACGACACGTCGGATTGCTGCTTCAAGCGAGCGACCACCTCGACGGCGTCTCCGCTGACGATGGCCGCGTCCGGCCAGTCGAGGGGACCATCCAGCGTCGTTGACACCACCGTCGTCGGCAGCGTGGTCATCCGGGTGACCCAGGGGTCGAACACGCCGGAATCGTCAGTAGCCGCCCCAATCACCGTTGTCGTTGTACGACCCGAAGCCGTCGAGGCTGGCGAAGACGTCAAACGTGGAGGTGGCGGTCATGGTGTTGCCTCCTAGATCGTGGACGCCTCCCATGGGAGGCGTCCGGAGGTCAGCCCGGTTGGAGTGTCCGGAAATCGCCTCGGTCGAAGCTGATGTGGAACCTCCTCGAGTCGATCCGCCAGCCGTCCGGCGTCCGGGTCCACAGGTCCGAGTACTCGCCGAGGCACTCGTAGGACAGATCGGACCGGTCCCCGGCGCCGAGGTGGAGGACCCGCGCATACGTGAGGCTCCGCGCCCGGTCCTCGTCCCCGTGGAAGGCGAGCTGCACCCGATGGTTGCCCAACAGGTGCTGGGACGGTCCGCAGCCCCCGAGGTGCTCCCTGACCCTCTCGACGATCGCCTGCCGACCGGTCGCGCCGTACCCGGTCGCGGCCTCGGTGAACAGCTCGCCCAGCCCGTCCCAGTCGCGTGAGTCCAACGCTGAGGCCACTTCGGCCAGACGCTCGATGATCAGGTCCCTATCACTTGTCATCTCCTCTTGGTAGCAGGGATCGCCGGGGGATCTCAGCTGTCCTGGCTAATCTGGCCGCCATGACCGACGTCGAGATCGCGCTGTCCACCGGCCGCGTCAAGGGCACCGATCTGGGGGATGTGGTCCGCTACTACGGCATCCCCTACGCCGAGGACCCCGTCGGCGACCTGCGGTTCGCCGCCCCGGTCCGTCGCGAACCGTGGCCGGGCGTCCGCGACGCGACCCGGCCGGCCGCCACCGCGCAGCGGCTGCGCTTCGACCCCGATCCGGCGATCCCCGAGCCGATCGTCGCCGGCACGGACATCCTGCACGTCGACGTGTGGGCCCCCACCGAGGGCGCGGGCCACCCGGTGCTGGTGTGGATCCACGGCGGCGGCTGGGAGTCCGGGTCATCGCACCAGCCCTGGTTCGACGGGACCGCCTTCGCGCGCGCCGGGATCGTCGTGGTCTCGGTGGGCTACCGCCTGGGCGTCGAGGGGTTCACCGCGTTCCCCGACGCCCCGGACAACCGCGGGGTGCGGGACTGGATCATGGCCCTGGAGTGGGTCCGCGACGAGATCGCGGCGTTCGGCGGCGACCCCGGGCAGGTCACGGTGTCGGGTCAGTCGGCGGGCGGCGGGGCGGTGCTCTGCCTGCTCGCCTCGCCGTTGGCGGCCGGCCTGTTCCACCGGGGGATCGCCTCGTCGCCCGCGGTACTGCGATCGCCTGCCGCTCAGGCCCCCAAGGGCACGACCGCGGCGGAACTGGCCGCCGGCGGCCGGGGTGCCGTCGACGAGTTCCACCGGCGCCTGCGCAAGGACAATCCCTTCCTCATGCCGTTCCGCCCGACGGTCGGCGACGACACGGTCCCGGTCCCGCCCCTGGAGGGCATCGGGAGCGGTCCCGGGCTCGCCCTGCCCCTGCTCATCGGCTCCACGGCCACGGAGTTCGAGGGGGTCGTCCGGGCCCTCCCCGGGCCGGCGCTGGTGCCGGGGGCCGCGATGATCCTGCGGTCCCAGGAGCTGCCCACCACCGGACTGCGCGCGCTGGCCAGGCAGTCGGCGGGCAAGTCGCTGCGACGGGCGGTGGGGGCGGTGGTCGACGCCGCGACCATCCACTCGACCGTCGTGCGGGCGGCGGAGACCCGGGTGGCCGCCGGCGCGCCCACCTGGGTGTACGACTTCCGCTGGTCCGAGGGCCGCGGCGCCGTCCACTGCGCGGACCTACCGTTCTTCTGGTCGGTTCCAGAAGCCGCGAACGTGCGGGCCTACCTCGGAGCGGATGCGTCGCCGGAGCTCGTCGACGCGATGCACCGGTCGTGGGTCGACTTCGTCCGCTCCGGAGACCCGGGGTCCCCGCCCTACGAGGTCCCCGGGAGGCGCGTGCAGGTGTGGGATGACCCTCCCGCTGTCGTCGAGGACGGACTGGCCGATGTCCGCGCAGTCTGGTGGCCCGCCGGAGGCTCCTGACGCCTTGCTACGATTGCGCCGCGCGTGCCGGTGACGTACCCGGCGCGTGCGGGGGGCTATAGCTCAGTTGGTTAGAGCCGCGGACTCATAATCCGCTGGTCGCGGGTTCGAGCCCCGCTGGCCCCACCATCGCTCGACTCATCACCACAGCTGGCCCCACCACCACGCCGCGACCCCACCTCGGACGCGGGTCGGCCCGGTCGGGCGGGTCAGGAGCGCCCGACTAGGATCGATCTCCATGGTCGCCTCCCTGCTCATCGCCGGTACGACCTCGG
The DNA here is from genome assembly GCF_057773085.1 of Dietzia sp. IBK-p2-16D. Lineage (NCBI taxonomy): Bacteria > Bacillati > Actinomycetota > Actinomycetes > Mycobacteriales > Dietziaceae > Dietzia > Dietzia sp. IBK-p2-16D. Next base: position 3,071 of record NZ_JBYMTL010000006.1, read on the forward strand.
ATTCTGGGAAGAGCGTCGTGACCACAGCGCTGTGTCGGGCGTTCGCTCGCCGCGGCATCAACGTGGCCCCGTTCAAGGCCCAGAACATGTCCAACAACTCGATGGTGGTCGCCGCCCCTCGCCGCACAGGTCCGCACAGCACAGGCCCGGACGGCACCGCCGAGATCGGGCGCGCGCAATGGATCCAGGCCCTCGCAGCGGGCGTGGCCCCGGAGCCCGCGATGAACCCGGTGCTCCTCAAGCCCGGCGGCGACCGGCGCAGCCACGTGGTGGTGATGGGACAGCCAGCCGGGTCGGTGTCCTCCCGCGACTTCGTCGACGGACGGACCCACCTGGCCGAGGCCGCGTACGCCGCCTACTCCGACCTCGCCTCCCGCCACGAGCTCGTCATCTGCGAGGGGGCCGGCAGTCCCACCGAGATCAACCTGCGCTCGAGCGACTACGTCAACATGGGCCTGGCCCGGCACGCGGACATGCCGGTCGTCGTGGTGGGGGACATCGACCGCGGCGGGGTCTTCGCCGCCCTCTACGGCACGGTCGCACTGCTCGAGCCCGCCGATCAGCGGCTGGTCGCGGGGTTCGTCATCAACAAGTTTCGCGGCGACCCGACGCTGCTGGCCCCCGGGCTGCGGCAGATCGAGGACCTCACCGGCCGGCCGGTCCACGGGGTGCTGCCCTGGAATCCCGACCTCTGGCTGGACTCGGAGGACGCCCTCGCGGTGGGTCCCCGCGCCGCCGACGCCGCCGCCACCCTGCGGGTGGCCGTGATCCGTCTGCCGCGGATCAGCAACTTCACCGACGTCGACGCCCTCGGCCTGGAGGCGGACGTCGATCTGGAGTACGTCACGGAGCCCCGCGACCTCGCGGGGGCGGACCTCGTCGTCGTCCCCGGGACCCGCGCCACCCTCGACGACCTCGCCTGGCTCTGCGCCCGGGGCCTCGACCGGGCGCTCACCTCCCACGTCGAGCGCGGCGGCGCGGTGCTGGGGATTTGTGGCGGCTTCCAGATGCTCGGCGGGGAGATCGCCGACCCGGACGGCATCGAGGGCGAGCCCGGCGCGCGGGTGACCGGACTCGGACTGCTTCCCACCACCACGCGCTTCGGCGCCGAGAAGGTCCTGCGACTGCCCACCGGACGTGCGCTGGGCGAGGACGTGGGCGGGTATGAGATCCACCACGGCAGGGTGAGCGTCGGCGGCGGGGGCCAGCGGGTCGACGACGACGAGGAGTTCCCCGGCGGAGCCCGGCGGGGCCGCGTGTTCGGCACCATGTGGCACGGAACCCTCGAGTCGGACGGCTTCCGGTCGGCTCTGCTGGCCGAGGTCGTCGGCGGCTCCGGCGGCGTGGGGGAGGGCTCCGGCGGCGCGGGTCGTGTGCGTCCGGCCTCCGGGGTGAGTTTCGCGCGGGCCCGCGAGGCGAGGCTCGACCTGCTGGCCGATCTCGCCGAGGAGCACCTCGACCTGGACGCGCTTCTCGAGTTGGCCCGCTCGGGTGCTCCGGAGCTGCCGCTGCTGCCGCCGGGGGCGGACCGATGAGCGTGCTGATCCTCGGCGGCACCGCCGAGGCCCGCGACCTCGCCGTCCTGCTGCAGGAGGGCGGCCTGCGGTTCTCCTCGTCTCTGGCGGGCCGGGTCGCGCGGCCCCGGTTGCCGGTGGGGGAGGTGCGCGTCGGCGGGTTCGGCGGCATCGACGGGCTCCGGCGGCACCTCACGGAGGCCGGCGTGACCGCGGTCGTGGACGCCACCCACCCCTTCGCCGCCGGCATCTCGGCCAATGCCGCCGCAGCCTGCGCCGCCGCGGAGGTCCCGCTGCTGCGCCTCGAGCGACCGGGGTGGGCCGCCGCCCCCGGTGCGGACGGCTGGCACTGGGTAGACGACCACGACGAGGCCGCCGCTACCGCGTCCCGCGTGGGCCGGCGGCCGTTCCTCACGATCGGCCGGCAGTCGCTGGACAGGTTCGTCGGCCCGCTCGCCGAGCACCACGCGCTCGTCAGGGTGGTGGACCCGCCGGAGGTGGAGCTGCCCGCGTCGTGGCGACTGCTGCTGAACCGCGGCCCCTACTCGGTGGAGGGTGAGCGTGAGCTCTTCGCCGACCACGGCGTGGACGTGCTGGTCACCAAGGACTCGGGCGGCGGTCACACGTGGTCGAAGATGGCCGTGGCCGACGAGCTCGGCGTGCCGGTCGTGGTGGTGCGGCGGCCCGGGTCCGCGCCGGGCGTGCCCGTGGTGGACAGTGCCGCAGCCGCCGCGGAGTGGGCCAGCAGCCTGGATTGAAGATGTCGCCCACGCGCGAAGCGCGGCACAATTGTGTACATGTCTACCGAGCCGCTCCGTGATGTCCGGGCCAACTTCAGCGACGTGGTCGACCGTGTCTCCAAGCACCACGAGCGCGTCACGGTGACCAAGAACGGACGTCCGGTGGCCGTGGTCATGAGCCCGGACGATCTCGTCGCTCTCGAGGAGACCCTCGATGTCCTCTCCAACCCGTCAGCGTTGGGGGATCTCCGGGAGGCCGATGCGGCGCGGGCGCGCGGAGAGGTCGTGCGCGGCGTCGATGCCGTCCGGGCCCTCCGCTCGTAGGCCGCGCGGTGGAGGGCTACGAGCTCGTCGTCGCCCCACCCGCGGCTCGGGCGATCCAGCGGGGCCTTCCGGAGAACATCGCCGCGGCGGTGGTCGAATTCCTCACCGGGCCACTGATCGCGAACCCACGGCGAGCGGGAAACGAACTGCGCAGGGAGCTGACCGGCGTGTACTTCGCTCGTCGCGGGACCTACCGCATCCTGTATCGGATCGACGACGACGCCAGAGAGGTCCTCGTTCTCCGGGTCGAGCACAGACGGGATGTGTATCGGTGAGCGCGGTCTGAGCGGCTGGTGTCGTCGGACAGCGCGCTCGTCGTCGCGGAGTCAGACCAACTCGGCGGCCGTGCCCATTCCGCGGCCCGCTAACCGGGCGAAGCGCCGCGCGTGCGCCGCGAACCGGGCCGCCATCGCCGGATGCCCAGCCCAGTGCGTGTGTAGGTAGGACGCGTGGACCGACCCGCTGACGAAGCCCTCCGGTCCGGCGCTGCTGGTCCATGCGGGAGCTGCTCCCGATTCGTCCGCGCGCGAGCCCGCCGCGCCGGCGGGCGGGTTCACGGCCGTGCGGTGGAACTCGTGGCCGGTGACCTCGGTGCCGGCGGTCGCCAGGACACTGTCGGCGACGGCGGTCGACCGGCGGTAGGCCAGCGTGAGCCGCGGGGCCATGGCCGCGTCGGCGTCGACCGCACCGACCATGGGGACACCGTCGAGGGTGCGACAGAGGTAGAGCAGGCCCGCGCACTCGGCGACGGTCGGCGTCCCGGCGGCCGTCGCCGCGCGCAGTGCCCGCAGCATCGGCTCGTTGGCGGCGAGGTCCGCGGCGTGCACCTCGGGGAACCCGCCCCCGAGGTAGATCCCCGCGGCGGTGTCGGGCAGTGCCTCGTCGGCCAGCGGGTCGAACGGCACGACCGAGCAGCCGGCCGCCTCGAGCAGCTCGACCGTCTCGGCGTAGCGGAAGGTGAAGGCCCGGCCACCGGCCACGGCGATGAGCGGGCGGACCTCGTCGTCGTCGACCTCGTGGGCCCGGTCATCCACCGCCGTGCCTCGGCCCGCGCCGACACCACCAGTGCCGATGCCGCCCAACGCTGCTCCCGCCGACCACGCCTCGCCCGCCAGCGGCGGCGCCTCACGCGCGATCCGCATGACGGCCTCCAGGTCGATCGACGCGGCCACCTTCCCGGCCAGGTGGTCGAGCGAGCGCGCGGCCTCCGGGCGTTCGGCGGCGGGGACCAGGCCGAGATGGCGGGAGGGGGCGGTGACGTCGTCGTCGCGCTGGAGGACACCCAGCACCGGGATGCCGAGGGGCGCCAGCGCGCGTCGGACCTCGTCGGAGTGGCGGACCGAGCCAGCCTTGTTGAGCACCACCCCGGCGATCCGCACAGCCGGGTCGAAGGAGGCCATCCCCAGCACCACCGCGGCGATGCTGCGCGAGGCGTGGGAGATGTCCACCACCAGCACGACGGGGGTCCCGGTGAGCGCGGCGACGTGGGCGGTGGAGGCGAACCCGTCGCCGCCGATGTGCCCGTCGTACAGGCCCATGACGCCCTCGATCACCGCGACGTCGGCGGGCCGTCCCACGGGCCGGGCGCCGATCTCGCCCCCACCCGCGGCGGCACCGTGCAGCAGCAGCGGCTCGATCCGCTCCTCGCCCACCAGGTGCGGGTCGAGGTTGCGGCCCGGCCGCCCGGTGGCCAGGGCGTGGTAGCCGGGGTCGATGTAGTCGGGGCCCACCTTGTGACCCGAGACCTCCAGCCCGGTGCGGCGCAGCGCGGCCATGAGGCCGGTCGCGACGGTGGTCTTGCCGTGCCCCGACGCCGGTGCGGCCACCACGATGCGCGGCAGCTCGGTCACCATTCGATGCCCCGCTGCCCCTTCTGCCCGGCGTCCATCGGGTGCTTGACCTTGCCCATCTCGGTGACCAGGTCGGCGACCTCGAGCAGCCGGGGGTCGGCGTCGCGGCCGGTGATCACCACGTGTTGCCGGCCGGGGCGGTTCGCGAGGGTGGCGACCACGTCGTCGACATCCACCCAGCCCCATTTCATGGGATAGGTGAACTCGTCGAGCAGGTAGAGGTCGTGCCGCTCGTCGGCGAGGCGCCGCTTGATCTCGGCCCATCCTTCGGCGGCGTCGGCGGCGTGGTCGTCCTCGGTGCCGTCCTTGCGCGACCACGACCACCCCGAGCCCATCTTGTGCCACTCGACGGGCCCGCCCTCGCCGGTCTCGTCGTGCAGGCGGGCGAGGCGTTCCATGACGGTCTGCTCGCCGATGCGCCACTTGGCGGACTTGACGAACTGGAACACCCCGATGTCCCAGCCCTGGTTCCAGGCGCGCATCGCCAGGCCGAACGCGGCGGTGGACTTCCCCTTGCCGGGCCCGGTGTGGACCATGACCAGCGGCCGGTTGCGGCGTTGCCGGGTGCTGAGCCCGTCGTCGGGCACGATCTCCGGCTGTCCCTTGGGCATCAGGCCACCTCGTTCCGGGGGTCGACGCCCCGGGGGCGCGCGGTGCGGGCGCGGACGGTATCGGTGAGTCCCTCGGCGGTGACCTCGCCCAGTGGCACGTGCTCAGCGCCCAGGTGCCCGGCGAGCTCGGAGGCCAGGCCCATCCGGAAGCGGCCGGTCTCGCAGTCCACCACCACCGAGGCCACGCCGAGGGAGGCCAGCCCGGTCGCCGCGGTGCGGGACCTGGCGAGGGCGTCCGGGCCGTGGGTGGCGCGGCCGTCGGTGACGACGACGAGGAGGGCCCGCCGCCGCGGATCGCGGACGCCCTCGATGCGCAGGACCTCAGCAGCGGTGATCAGTCCCTCCGCCAGTGGGGTCCGGCCGCCCGCCGGGAGTTCCGCGAGGCGAGTGGCCGCGATGTCGACCGACGACGTGGGCGGCAGGGCCACGTGGGCCGCGGCCCCGCGGAAGGTCACCAGTCCCACCTTGTCGCGGCGTCGGTAGGCGTCCAGCAGTAGGGAGAGGATCGCGGTCTTGACCTGCTCCATCCGGGTGCGGGCGGCCATGGAGCCGGAGGCGTCCACGCAGAACAGCACGAGGTTGGTCTCGCGGCCCTCGCGTACGGACGAGCGCAGGTCCTCGGCGGCCAGCCGGAGTCGGCCACCATCGCGGCCGGCTCCGCGACCGCGGGCGGATTGCTGCGGCGCGGCGGACCGGATCGTGGCGGGCAGGTGCAGGTCGGACCCGGTGAACGCGCCCGCGCCGATGCGGCGGCCGCTGGTGGTGAGGGCCCTCGACCGGCGGCCGGCCGCGCCCTGGCCGGTACCGGCGACGGCGAGCAGGCGGGTGCGGTACGGCGCCGCGGCCGCGGTGACCGTGCCTGGCTCGGGCGGGGTGGGCCCGGGAGCGTCGGACCCGGAGGCGTCGGCGGGGGTGTCCTCCGCGGCGTGTCCGCCGGGCAGCTCGTCGGCTCGGCCGTCGGCGTCGTCGTCCGATTGGCCGTCCGCCTGGTCGGTGCCCGCGGTGCCGGAGTCGTCGCCAGCGCCGGGGCTGTCCTCGGTCTGCTCGGCCTGGCCGGACGGGTGCTCGTGCCCGGCGTCCTCGGCCGACGCCCGCGCCGGGGCGGACTCTGCATCCGAGGTGTCTGCCGACGCGGACTCGTCTGCGGACTCCGACTGTTCGGCGTCGTCGGCCGGCGCGGTCTCGTCTCGAGGGTCGGGATCGGGCTCGTCGTCGTCGCCCAGCAGCCGCTCCAACAGGTCCTCGTCGAGGCCCGGCGCATCGAACGGGGCCCGACGGCGGCGGTGGGGTAGTGCCATGCGCGCGGCGACGCGGATGTCCTCGCGGGTGATCCGGGTCCGGCCCTGCCAAGCGGCGTGGGCGGCGGCGGTGCGGGCGGTGACGATGTCGGCGCGCATGCCGTCCACGTCGAAGCCCGCACACACCCGGGCGATGGTGGACAGCGCCCAGGGGGTCAGTCTCACCCGGTCGAGCACGCGCCGCGCGGCGGCGATCCGCTCGCGCACTGCGGCCTCGTCGGCGGCGTGGGCGGCAACGAACCCCGCCGGGTCCGCCTCGAACGCGATCCGGCGGCGCACCACCTCGGCGCGCAGCTCCGGGTCGCGAGGTGCGGCCACCTCCGCGGTGAGGCCGAAGCGGTCCAGCAACTGGGGCCGGAGCTCACCCTCCTCGGGGTTCATGGTGCCGATCAGCACGAAGCGCGCGGCGTGCTCCACCGAGATGCCGTCGCGCTCCACGGTCACCCGGCCCATCGCAGCGGCGTCGAGCAGCAGGTCCACCACGTGGTCGTGGAGCAGGTTGACCTCGTCCACGTAGAGCAGTCCGCGGTTCGCGCGGGCGAGCAGGCCAGGTTGGAACACGGTCACACCGTCGGCGAGCGCACTCTCCAGGTGTAGTGATCCGGTGATGCGGTCCTCGGACACCCCGATCGGTAGCTCGACCAGGCGGACCGGCCGCCGCTCGGTGGGCGCGTCGTGGGGGATACGCCCGTCCGGGGTCTCGGAGCCGCGGTCCTCGGGTGCGGAGGAGAAGCGGTCGCCGGTGACGACCTCGACCTCCGGCAGGACCCCGGTGAGGGCGCGGACCATCGTGGACTTGGCCGTGCCCTTCTCACCGCGGATCAACACGCCGCCGACCGCCGGGGACACCGCGGTCAGCGTCAGGGCCAGCGCCATGTCGTCGGAACCGACGACAGCGCTGAAGGGGTAGTGCAGTGGCATGGGGGCTCCCGCTCTCGTCTGCCAGGCTGGTCAGCGCGAGGCCGGTCTCCGGACTTCCCGGCTCATCTCGGACGTGCGCGCGGGGCGCGATCGCCTGAGAGGCCGGGTTACCGTAGCGGGCCCTGTGCCGGATTCTCACCGGCTTCCCTGATTCTCCCCTCCGCCCCGCCTGTGGCGGGTCGTGGGGCACCTCGTGCTGTGGGGTCTGTTCGGTTGTGTGGTCCCGAGGCTAGCCCAACGGCCTGTCCCGGGGCGCCTCAGGTGTCGCGGTAGGGTTCCGCGTCATGAATGCACGGGTGGTGGTCGTCGGCATCGGCGGCGACGGGTGGGCGGGGCTCGACGAGGCCCGCCGTCGCGCCGTCCTGGGCGCCGATGTGGTGCTCGGCGGCGAGCGTCATCTGGCGATGATTCCGGGCGACGTGACGGCCGAACGGGTGCCGTGGCCGCGGCCGCTGCGGGACGGGTTGCCGGAGCTCCTCGAGCGGTTCCGCGGGCGGTCGATCGCGGCCCTGGCCTCGGGTGATCCGCTGGTCGCCGGGATCGGCACCACCCTGATCGACCTGCTCGGCGTGGACGCGGTCGAGGTGCTCCCGGCGGTGTCCTCTGTCGCGCTGGCCCGCGCCCGGATGCGGTGGCCCGCCGAGTCCGTGGCGGTGCTGCGCGACCACCGCGCGCTGCCCCGAGAGCTCGCGCCGGGGCGGCGGGTGCTGGTGCTCTCGGCCGACCGGCACACGCCGGGAGAGGTCGTCGCGATGCTTGTTGGCGCCGGCTTCGGGGGGAGCGCGATGACCGTGCTCGCCGATCTCGGGGGCCCGGCCGAGGCCCGTTTTTCCCGCGCGGCGCGCGACTGGGCTGTCGATCGCGAGGCTCCCGCCCTGCACGTGTTGGCCATCGAGTGCGTGGCCGATTCCTCCGCCCGCCCACTCGGGCTGGCGCCGGGATTGCCCGACGACGCCTTTGAGAACGACGGCCAGCTCACCCGCCGCGACCTGCGGGCCTCGGCTCTGTCGCGGCTCGCACCGGCCCCCGGTGAGCTCTTGTGGGATGTGGGTGCGGGCGCCGGGTCGGTGGGCATCGAGTGGATGCGCGCGCACCCGTCGTGTCGGACGATCGCCCTCGAGGCCGATCCCAAGCGGGCGGCGCGAATCGAGCGCAACGCGGCCGCGCTCGGGGTGCCCGCGCTGGAGGTCGTCCACGGCCGGGTGCCGCAGACTCTGGACGGTCTGCCGCGGCCGGACGCGGTGTTCATCGGCGGGGGTGGCACCGCCCCTGGCCTGCTGCGACGGTGTTGGGACACGCTCGCGCCGGGCGGCCGGCTGGTCGCCCACGCGGTGACCCTGGAGACCGAGCGCGTGGTGATCGACGCCCGCGCCGAATTCGGCGGGGAGCTGACAAGGATCCAGGTCGAGCACGCCGACTCGATCGGCAGATTCACCGGCTGGGCCCCGGCCCGTGCGGTGGTGCAGTGGGCGGCCGCGAAGCCCTTCGTCGCTGCGGCTGATACTTCGGAGACAGGGGAGAGCTCGTGACCGTTCACTTCGTGGGAGCCGGCCCCGGCGCCGCTGACCTGCTGACGCTGCGCGCGGCTGCGGCGCTTGCCGCCGCCGACGTCTGCCTGTACGCGGGGACCTATCTCGACGACGGTGTGCTCGACCACTGCCGACCCGAGGCCCGGCTAATGGATACCCAGCATTTGGACCTGGACGGGATCATCGCGGAGATCACCGCGGCCCACTCCGAGGGTCTTGAGGTGGTCCGGCTCTGTTCGGGTGACCCGTCGCTGTACTCGGCGCTCGCCGAGCAAACTCGCCGACTCGACGCGGCGGGCGTTCCGTGGGATGTGGTTCCTGGTGTTCCCGCCTATGCGGCGGCAGCCGCCGAGCTGGGGGTGGAGCTCACGGTTCCCGAGGTGGTGCAGTCGGTGGTGCTCACCCGCGTTCAGGCTCGGTCGACGGCGATGCCGTCGACGGAGTCACTGGAGAACTTCGCCGCCACCGGCGCGACGCTGGTACTGCACCTGGCGATCACCCGTACCCGCGAACTCGCTGAGCGGCTGATCCCCACGCACGGCGCCGACTGCCCGGTGGCGGTGGTGGCCAACGCGAGCCGCTCGCACCGCGTGGAGCTGCGCGGCACTCTCGCTGACATCGCCGCAGCGGTGGAGGCGGCTGGCCTGCGCCAGGCAGCGGTGATCCTCGTGGGACCGGCGTTGGTGCGGCCGGGCGAGGCGGAATCGTGGTTGTACGCGTCGAGCCCGGAGCGAGAGTCGAAGCGGCGGGGCTGAACGGATAGGCCGAAGGCAGCGGGCAACAGACAGTGGCCTCCGGCCGCCAGGAAGCCCGAACTGACGCAACGGTATCGGCGAAGGGCCGCGTGGCTCGCCAGGAACGCCAGCTGCGAGACCCGCGAGGATCGGAGAGGCTTCAGCTGCGCTCGCCAGCATCGAGGCGTAGTCACGTCCCCTGTGGGGTACACCCGTGCGGGACGGAGCGGGTGGCGGCGTTCTCGCTGTGTCGCAGGGTCGATATCCCCACTTGTGGCACGAGTCCCGCTGGGGTGCCGGTCGCAACACCAAGGATGCTGCCCAAGCTGGGGGACCTGTCGGGTCAGGTGACCTCGACAGCCTCGATTCCATCTGCGGTGCGGGTCGCGTCCGCGGTGGCCTGGGCGCAACCGAGTAAGGAGTATGCCCAGTCGATGTCGGTAAGTAAGAGCCACTCCTGGCCTTCGGGCCACAGGGCATCGACGCCGCGGAAGCGGTCAGAGGCGAGACGCGTCATCGCGGGTATGTCGGTGACCTTGGTCTCGAGAACCCGCATCTCGCGTCCAAGCTCCACGAGCGGTGAGCAGATCTGGGAGGCAGGGACAACGGTGAGTTCCGGGTGGATAGCCGCGGTGGGATCGGTGGTGTAGTACGCCACCGAGTGGTCGGGGCCTGGTCCGTAGGTATGCCAGGCAAGGCCTGAGGTGTCGAAGACCGCGCCGAACGCCACCTCGGGTGTCGATGTGTGGCCGGCAAGAACCTCGAAGAGCGCCTCGATCTCGACAAGTCCTTCTGCGCCTTCAAGCGGTGTCCCGAAGCGGTCATCGCAGGCATCGTATGGGTCTTGAGGTGGGGGATTTCCGTCGGTGACTGCCAGGTCCCACCACAACGATGATGGCGAGATCGTCACACCATTTGCGCTGGCCACTTCGGTCCAGGTGATGTCCCGTTCGTCCGTGCGAGCGGGGTGTCGGATCAGCAGCAGAATGTCGAAGCCGGCGAGCTCGACCGTGCTCTCGGTACGGGCCGCGTGTACATCACCCAGACTTCGATGTTCCTGGACCCATTCGAGGTGGGGATCTCGGGTGAGGGGCTGGATCCCGCTGTGGAGGAAGTGTTGCCAGTCCCGTCCTTCGGCCTCGAGATAGGCGAACAGGAGCCGAGTCATCCGGTCGGGCAAGTCTGACTCGATCCAGACCACCGCGTTGTTGTCGGTGCTTGATCTTTCAATCCTGAAGCCCACTGTTGCCCCGCGTGGGCTACGAAGCTCCAGCTGCATGGGACTGCGGGACTGCACGGTGTACGGGCGAGACAGGCGAGGACGTCGTCTGTGCTGGACGAAGTCGCGCCAGGTGCCGAACGGCCTCAGTGAGGGTGGTTTCTGTCGGAGTCGTCGGGTACGCGCGTCTCGAGCGGGCCACTGGACGGTGTCTCCCGCCCGAAGTGGGGGAGTCGGAGTCAAGCGGTACAACGCTGCAGCTTCAGGGTCAGCGAAAGCGCGAAAACCGGCATGGAAGTAGGGGGATCCAAGCAACGCGCCGATCATTGCTGGATCCAACGCCATCTCAACGCGATCAGTGCCCACCAGTGCCACAGTAGCGATCAACCGCCGTTGCGCTGGGCTTTGTGCAAGCCCCCTGGAGCGAGTGGGTCGCTTGAGGGGCGTCTGGCCGAGCCTTCACCACCCGCCTGGAGGGATCCCGGTGTCGGACCAATCGATGGCCGCGAACTGCTCTTGGTACGCCGCACGGTCGAAAACGAACGGTCCGAGTGCTTGGTAGTCCCACTCCCTGACTCCGTGCCGGAACCCGTGCCATTCGACGACGTCATCCCGGACCTCGACGTGTGCCGTCAGCGGCCAACAATCCCAGGTCCCGCAGGCGCACCCCAGCAGAACGGTGTCTCCATCGCCGAAGCGCGATACCTCGGGCCGGCCCAGAAAATGCTCAGGGCCCTTCACGTCCGCGACAAACATCGGGAGGTACGAGCCGGCCGGACCGTCCGTTTTCCCTGCTCGGATCTCTGCCCTCTCGACGTCTGCAGCGTGATCCACCAACGGTCGCCCGTCGATCATCAGTGCGACACCCTTGATGCCAGTCACCGTAGACGTGTCCAAGGGCTCCAGATGGGCAACGAGTCGATTCAGCTGCATGCTTCGCTCATTCCTGCCAGGCGGGCGGATAGGTTATCGGGTCGTCGAGGTCGGCATTGGCCGGGTCGTCATCGGGGTCGGGGTGAATCCAGTGCACGTGTCCGCGGGCTCTACCGGTGAAGTCGACCGCGTGTTCAGTGCCGTCAGCCGCACAGATGATTAGCTGATCGTCGTCGGTCCACTTCGTCCCCCTGGTGGCTTTGGCCTGGTCCCGGTGCCACCGTTGTTCTCGATCTCCCCACGCCAGAGTCATCGTCTTCCGGTCCTCGACGCGCACGAGCTTGCCGTCGATGAGCTCACGAAACGGGTAGTCGTCGGGGTCGAAGCGGATCGGACCGTATCGGTCGTGAATACGCACGGACGGATACGGCTGGGTGATGGCAAACAGCCGACCGTCGACAACGACGGTGAAGTTGCCTCCGTCTTCGGTGACGCGTCGAATTGTCACCTCCGATGGTCCACTGTGGTCGCAGCGCACGATCTCTGCCGGGCAGGTGATCCAGCACCCGCCGCTGTCGGCGTGAAGACGCCGGCTCCCGCCGTAACCGGGCGGCTCGAACGCCAGCGGGAGTAGGTACTCGGTCAGCCTGTTGGGGGATTGGGATCGGTCCAGGTGAAGAAGGACGGGCGTGGATCGATCCATGACCCACACATCGGAACCGTGGGCCGCCACGTCGCCGGCCTCGAACCGGGGCGACTGGTCGGGAACATCATCCAGGTCAAGATCAACCAGGATGCAGCGTTCTTCGAACTCGCCGTCCTCGGCGAAATTCCACCAGGCTGGCCAGTAGCGGTCCGGCGACGTGCCGAGGTCGGTGAGCCGCTCGGTACCCGGGACATACCCGTGCGATCTACCCGTCTTCTTGACCTGTTGCTCCACGAGCTGCAGGCGACGCACCCTGCCGGTCACTGTGCCAGGCCGGCCAGGCACTGCGTGATTGAAGTCGGGGGTGAGGAAGCCGGTGACGTGCATCAGACCGGCTACAGGGGAGTGGTGACGCCAGGTGGAGCTCCACCCGTCGCCGGTGACGTCGAACGGCCACCAGAGGGTGTCGTCCTGGTCAGACCAGGGGGCATCTCCGAACTTCGGCTGCACCGTGACGCGGTGGGCGGTCGTGCCCGGTTCGTTGGTTGCTGCGGATGAGCACAAGGAGAGTTTGACGCTGATGACGTCATCCACGTGAAGTGGGGGAAGGGTTCCGTCTTCGAATATTTCATGGCCGACGAGGACTTGAATCACTCGCGGCGTGATACCGGTTTTCATTGATGAGCCCCACGCAGTAGACGAACCAGTGGGCGAAGCCACCGGGCGCGAGGTTACCTGACTCGGACGGTACCCGACAGGCATCGACTAAGCACGCACATGGTGAGAGCGAACCGTTCTCTCGATGCCGCTCGGCGGGTTGCTTTGGCTGCGCTCCTGCTGGGCTTGAAAGTCGCACCGCGTCGATCGCATATTCATCGACGTTTACGTTTCCGGCTCGGACGTGTCCGCTGACGCCGGCCCGGCGGTGACCGGTTCGACGGGCCGGGGCGGGAGGTGCCGGTAGAGGGTGGTGCGGGTAATGCCGGTCTTGGAGACGATCTCGGCGATGGTCTGTCCGGTGTCCCTCAGGTGCACTGCGTAGGCCAACTTGTCTGAATCCACCACTGAGGGGCGTCCAACCCGGCGTCCCTTGGCGGTGGCCACGGCCCGGGCATGCGCCGCTCGCTCGAGGGTGTAAGTGCGTTCCATCTGTCCGAACAGGGCCAGCAGCACCACCGCGAGTTGGGACATCGGGTCGTCCGGGTTGGTCGAGTCAATCTTGATCGGATCGGCCAGGTTCCGTATCCCGATCCCGCGCTCGGACAGTTCGTGGATCAAGTTCAAGGTGTCGCGCACGGTGCGCCCGAGTCGGTCCAGAGTGTGCACCACGATCACGTCGCCGTCGCGGGCGTACTCCATGACCGCGCGCAATCCGGGGCGGTCGACCGTGGACCCGGACTTCTTATCCATATAGATGCGATCGGCGTCGATGCCTTCTCGGCGCAGGGCGTCGATCTGCCGATCCAGGTCCTGTTTGGCCGTCGACACCCGCGCGTACCCCGACTCCATGCGGGAAGCGTACCGAAAGTTAGACCCGAACTACCGTCACGGGACGCGATAATGGGCCCAACTTTTGGAACGTATTTTTCAATCGCGACGAGTGGAGCCCGCGGTCGACTGGGACCGTCCCACAACCAAGGAACTGGGACGGTTTCTGTGACTCCTCAATTTGGGAGTAGGGACCGGGAGAGGTCTGCGGACTGCGAGGCTGGGAACGCTGTTCTCTCCCAGGAGGTCGCGTTCCCATGGTTAAGCTCGGCGCATGTCCGACGATGCGCGCTCCGACCGTATGGACCATGTGGCGGACGTGTTCGCCGAAGTGTTCAGGGGCTGCGCTCGAATGACGGGCACCCGCGAAGCCCGACTGCATCTCTCGGGTTACATCGGGTCCACCGTGGTCTGTGTCTACGAGCCGTGGCCGGTTGGTGTCCCCGGCTTGCTTGTCGGGGACACTATCGACGAGGACTGGGGTCGCGCAGAGCAAGTCGGCAATCTCTTCACTGACCAGTTGATGGAGATGCTCGAACCTGGCGGCAGTCGCAGCTTCGATTTGCCCGCAAAAGTCGATCGTTCAATCATCCACTGGGATCCGACGTTGCAGTTCAGCGAGAACCTTCCCCGAACCCCCGAGCAACTGCGCGCCGGCGTGTTGCCGCCAGGCTTCGTCTCACGGCTACCCGACCCATGGCCCGGCCCGGCTCCAGCGCCACCACGGCAGCCACGTCCCCCTCTGAAAACGATGCTGTCGGACCTGGCCGAATTCGTGGTGGCTTACTTCCGAATCCTCCGACATCGCGACGACTGAACACGGCCGCCACCGGGCTGACCTTGTTGTCGGTGTTCCGCCCACGAACTGTGCGACAACCAGGAGGTACCCGTGGAGGCATTCCTCGTTCCGCTTCTGCCCCCGGTGGCGCTGGCGCTCGCGCTCTGGGCATTCATCATCTGGGTGTCCTTCAGGGCTACTGGGCGAGGCGTGCGACGAACTGCGGCCGCTGTCTCTGTGCTGCTGTCGATCTGCGGAGCGATCGCCTTCCTCGGCTTCACCGGCAGTGACGACTACAACGACTACCCCGGTTACACCTGCTCCCTGCGCGACGGGCACGTGCCGGAGGGCTTTCCGCCCGAGCGGCTCCCGCCGCCGCATCCCGACGCCACGCACCGATTTCACCCCAACATCGACTGGTCTCATGGGTACGAACTGCTCCCCGCCGGGGTTCGCTGCACCTACTGGACTAGAGACGACCCCCGAATCACGGCCGTCACCCACAGTCCTTGGTCATATTCGGTGTGGATCTACGGACTCCTCATCATCGCCGTCGCCCAGGCCGCACGAGTGGTCAACCCAAGCCTTCTCACGCGAAGAGCACCCTGATCAGTCGGGCCTGCCGCAGACCGCGAAAGACAGAGCAGGCAGCGCCGAACACGGTGTACGGGCCGTCCCTGACCGACGTCTATGGACTGCGGCGTCGAATGTCGCTCCGCCGGCACGCGTCCCGGCGGAAAGTTTCGTGAGGGTCGGTAATTCAGCTGTCCGGACTGCGGAAGCTCCGAAATCTCCTGGGGCGGGTTACTGCTCCCAGCGCGCCTCGACTTCCGGCGCCACGGGGATCTGGTGGACGATTCGTTCGGTAACCGGCAGGGCTTGGATCGCGGTGATCGCGTCCCACTTGAAGGCTCCGCACTCGCCGGTCGATAACTCTGGGGCACGCATCCCCATGTTCGAGTCGTCGACAAGCCAGACGATCGGTGGGGTCATTTGATCCACGGTGCAGGTCTGCAGATCTCGGGGCTCAGACGGCAGCGCATAGCCAGCGAGGACCGCGTCCAGGTTGCCGGTGCGGTGTTCCTCGACCCAGGTCACGGTGTGGTTAACCACCCCGGCGTTCCAATCGCCGTCACAAGTCACGACGCGCGTGGGCGCGAACCCTGCTGGGATCGACATCTGGTCGGGTGCGGGGGGCGTGCTCTGCGGTAATTGGGAGAAGCTGAGCAGATTGGCGGCCAGACAGGTCGGTTCGACCAAGCCAGGCACGGCTTCCTGTGGTTTTGGTGATGCCGATACCTCGATGCCGGCGCCCGTATCGCTGCAGCCCGAAAGCAATGCGATCGCAGCCACTCCCACGAGGACCCTCAAAGCGTCCATGCCCCGGACTTTACTGGTGCCACTGGCGTGACCGCTGCCGTATCGCTGTCCGTTTCTCCCGATCAACCGAGCACCGAGCACCGAGAAACGGTCTGGACGGAACCCCGCTGTGAGGCCCGTGACGGCGACTTCTGACATCCGTGCAGGCAGCTTATGAAACTGACACCGCTACTATGACCCGGCTGGGCGCCGTCCCGCGAACGCAACTTGTTGGAGTGATTCGTTTTGAGTGGCCGCGCCCTAAGAACACTTGGACGTTTGGCGGGCTTATCCACCGTCGCTGGCGAGATGCTCGTGATTGATATTACCGTCGATTGGGTGTCCATTGACTTAAAAATCAGCCCTTGGGAATCTGTGCGGCGCTCTTTGGTGCGGTAACCCTGGTAGTAATTTGCGCGACGCTTCTAAGCAGAAGCAAGACGCTGTTTTACGTCCTCTCCGCGTTGAGTGCGCTGGGAGGAGTCGTACTACTTCCTACAGTTCTCATGACGATTATGTACTTCTGGCCTCCATTGCTGATTTATCCCCTCCTGTGCCTCATTGCCTTCCTTGGAAGCTGCGTGTCCTTTATGGCAGCTCGGGCGACATCCCCTCCGCCTTCTGCCCGCGCCTGAGCTATTGCTCGCGCGAAGGGCATGGACCACCTGCCGCAAAATCAGAAGGCGAAGGCCCTCCCATCGTTCTGGGCCAATACGCGCCTCGTCGTCATCCGGGTGTGTCGGGTCCGATTCAACGTGGACCGAAATGTTCCCGGGCATACTCCGATGCATGCGCACGTCGAGGTTCACCTGCGCCGGGGCAGTCCTAGTAGGCGCTCTGGTGGTGGTCGTCCCTGGGGCGGGGGACTCCACTGCGCTGTCCTGTATTGATAGGGCGGTGACGGCGGAGTCGGCGGTCGAGGCTTTCCGCGCAAGCGAGGCCGTGTTCGTCGGGTTCAAGGAGCGCGGACTCATCGGATTCGACCAATACGTGGTGCTCAAAGTACACAAGGGCGACTTGGGTAAACGCGTTCTCGTGGCGAAGGACATCTATGCGGACGGCCCGGCCGGTGGTCCTGCCCGGCTGATCCGCGGAGACAATCCTCGGGGGATCGGGGACGTCACCCGCACAGACCAGTGCCCCATAGATGTTCGGGATGCAGGAGGAACTCCGGTCCCGGATGCTCAAGTGGCGCACACGGCATACGGCGCGCCACACGATCCGGGGCTCACGATTACTTCCGTGATGCTGACAATTATGAACTATCCGCTCCGGTGGTTCTCCAGCTGGCCTGTGTGGATAGCGCTCGCCGCAGTGCTCTTGTCAATCGTGGGCCTTCGGGAGTACCGCGCTCGAACCAGGTAGGTGCGCGTGGCCTGCAAGTTCGGGGAGGGGCTCCGCGAGCCCGTTGCGAGTCAGACCGGGTGACAGGCCTCTGGCCTGCCCGAACCGGGGCAGCGCGGAACGAGGCAAGTTGTTAGCGGAACGCCTACGCCCGCGGTCACGTTTACATAAGGTCTGGTTATCGGCCGTGCGTTATTTCCCGGTACGGGAGAGGTGCCGGCTCTTTCCGCTGTGGCGGCGGGAGCGGGTCGACTCGTCAATTCTCGGGCGTGGTCATCACCGCGGGTGTCTGCCACAGTGGATGTCAGGTCGGGGAGGTTCCGGTGGCCGAGTGGGCTGAAGTGAAGGGGGCGATGGCCAATGGGCGCCGGCTGCCGGTTCGAGGGCGAGTCACCGCGCACCGCCACTCCAGGTTCAGCGTTGGGTATGCGGCAGGGTCTCCGCTCATGTTGGTGTTTCTGCACCCGCAGGGCCTGGATGTTCATCGCGCGCAGGGCCAGTTGAGGCTGGATCGGGTCGACGGGACGCCTCACTTCATCTCCACCGGTGCCAGGGCCTGGTACTTTGCCGAGGACCCTGAGCGGCCGGTGACAACCGAGTTGCGGTTCGCTCGCATCGTCGGCCCAGGCTATGAGGTGGTGGCCGCCTCGGACGGGGTCGAGCAGAGTATTGAGCAGGGTTTTCCCTCGGGGCCGGTGCAGGAGAGCACACATCTGGGCCGACCGGTGTGGGTCATCCCGGGCACCGTGGACGGCGTGGCGGCCCAGTTGACCGTCGACCAGGGCACCGGCGTGGTGGTGGCCGTGGCCGCAGTGGACGGCGACTGGGCTGCGCAGTTCACCTCCATCGAATTTCCCGAGTCGATCGACCCGGCAGTGTTCGGGTGGGATGGGCCCTCCGCCGAGGCGCTCCCGGTGGAGTTCATCGACCGCGAAGACGGCACCTGGACCGTCGACGAGCTCACCACGTCGACCGCCGCCGAGCCCTACGCCGGCCGACGCGTGTATCCGGTCCAAATACCGCTGTGGCTGATCGAGGACGGCTCGGTAGCCCCACCTCGAGTGGGGGACACCGTGCACTGGCCACTGTTGTTCAGCACCGACAACGAGGGTAGGCCGGAGGTCGAGTCTGCGGTGGTGACGATCCTGGCCGAGGCGGCCCCCGCCAAGGACCAAAACCCCCACGTCGACTCCACGCAGACCAGGCGCTGGCCAACCCATCTGCAGGGCGACGGATGGTGCGCAGCGTGGGCTGCCGAACGGCCGGTGGTGGGAACAGTGGCGGTGCGCGGCTTCTTATGGCTAGACGCACTCGGCCAAGCAGTGTTCGGCACGGATCTGATGCATACCCGCGGGCGGGTATGCCGGATCCAGGTCAAGCTGCAGCGACAATGCAGAGTCCAGACCGCGATGCGCACGAGATGGGAGGACATTGCCGACTCGGCCCGATGGATCGATGTCCAGACCTGCCCCCACGTCTTCGGTATTCCCGAGCGCTCGAAGGTTCTGCCTGATGGCACCCGGGAATACCCGGTCGACGTGGTCGTGCACCTGGACCTGGACACCGCCCAGCCGCCCACGCCGCGACCCCGACTCGTGGCCGGCAGCTCCGCGGTGAGCGGTCACACCCTGTGGGTGGCCGATGAACAGCTTCCAATCATCGCGCGCCTAGACCTGAACCTCACAGGTCCTGCGGTGCAGACGGTACTTCCGCTTCCGGTCGCCACGTCTCACCCGACTACTCAGCACCACCTGTCGGTGTACCCCGACACGCAGGGCTGCTGGGTCCTGACTCGCGATCACCGCTACCGAATCGACCAACACAGCCCGGAGGCGGTCCTCGATACGGAACCGCTGGGAGAATGGTCAGCCTGCGCCTACGACGGCCACGTGATGCTCATCCTCGGGCAGCGCTCCACCCTGATCCACCCCGACGGACGCCGGATCGCACTAGATCTGCCGAAATGGGACTCGAGCCCGGTGATCGCCCAGCGCCGCAGCAGCGATCCCCGCTTCGTCGTCGCGCTGCGCAAAGCCGATGTCCCGATGCGCCCGAACAGATACGGGGGCGCTGATGCCCAGTACAACTATCGCCTGGTCACGATCTCCGACACCGGAGACGTCACTGCGGGACCCGAGGTGGAGTTCACCAGCCGTGTCGATGCCGTCGGCATAGTCGACGGACAGATCTGGGTGGTGACCCAAAGCGCGATCCATACGTTCGCAGACGACCTGGCACCCCACACCGTCCTGAACGCGTCGAGACTAGGGCTGGAGGCGGGTTTCGTGCAGAACCAACTGTGGATACTCGCACACCACCGCAGTGCCGCCGCCTCCTCGGGCGGGTGGACCAACCGCGACGGCGAGACGACATTCTCCGATGAGGAGGGCTTCGGGCTGTTCGGGTTACTGGAATTGCCGTCACTTGAACCTGCGGGTGCGATGGCAGTGAACTCTAACTATTTGCGTGTCACGGCCGACGCCGATGGCACGGTGTGGGTGCCCGGGCGAGAAATACGCGGCCTGCACCCGGATGGCACGGTCACACGAATCGACATCGCCGACTTCCTTTGAGAAGAGGGCGTGTGACCGTCAACTAAAAAAAGGGGGGAGACCCGGGTAGTGGCCGGGAAGCGCAGCCAGGAGCACGACGTATTACCAGCCTAGTGATTCATCAGCTTTACAGAATCGAGCTTCTCGGCCATTGTTCCGATTACGTGAGATGGATCGGGTCCGGCGACATACTCCAACGCCACATCGCAGGTGACAGTGGCTACGGTGAGGCTTGGCGTGCTCCAAGTCCGGCGACCTTGATGAAGTAGAGAAGAACGTCCCTACAGCGATGGTTCTTGCGGGCTCTGGCTACTTGGGTTTGAGTCGGCCGCTGTCGCGCATGTCGGTAATGGTGAGTCGACAGGATTGGTCGCCGAACCTGGTCCGGAGATCCTCACCGCATGCCCGTTCTACGCGGTGGATAAGGCCTGATGGGCTACCCCGTGGCGCAGGACAAAAATACAGCCGCCCGTCTCGAGGGCGCACGCGTAATCTCAACAGGCATGACGCCTCGCGACAATGATGAACGGCTCATCAGGGCCCTTGGCCCTACCGCCTGCGTCCGCTTGAGCTCCTGCGTCCAGCAGCACCGGCTGATCTCCGGTGGCGCAGGGTCTGCAATCGAGTCGCAGCGCACCGACCGTGGGCAACGGACATGACCGTGCCCGCGTCCGGACGGCGGGTGCTGGTCACCGGCGCCACCCAGGGTATTGGCCGTGCCGTGGCGCAGGCGTTTGCCCGGCTCGGGGATATCGTGGCTGTTCACTACGCATCGCGTCCCGAGGAAGCTCGACGTACGCTCGAGTCCCTTGATGGCGAGGGGCACGTCATGGTGAACGCCGACATCAGTGACCCGCACCAGTGCCGAGCCCTCATGCAGAAGGTTCTGAGCGAGCTAGGAGGGGTGGACGTGCTGATCAACAACGCAGGTATCGCTCCGAGCCCGTTCAACGCTCATCCGATCGCAGACGCAACGTTCGAGGACTGGACGGATCGTTGGGAGCAGATGCTGTCGGTCAATCTCCTGGGAGCCGCCCACGTCACCTGGGCGTTCGCGCAGCAGCTCCGTGAAGGCGCCGGTTCTGGCGCCGTGGTGAACATCGGGTCGCGCGGCGCGTTCAAGGGCGAGCCCGAGCACCCAGCCTATGCGGCCAGCAAAGCCGCACTCCACGCGTTCGGGCAGTCAATCGCCGCGACGCTTGCCCCGTACGGAATCTCGGTCTCGTCGGTGGCGCCGGGCGTCGTAGCCACCGAACGCCAGGCGACAACACTGGCTGGCCCGGACGGCGATGGGCTGCGCGCACAGAGCCCCTTCGGTCGCGTTGCCACCCCGGAAGAGGTGGCACACGCCGTGCTCTACCTTGCCTCCCCCGAGGCGGTCTGGTCCTCGGGCGCCGTACTCGACCTCAACGGAGCCTCGTACTTCCATCCGTAGAGGGCTGACGGCTGACCCGTATGCCGGGTGCATCTCAACAGCAATGCTGGTCGTGAGTCTCCGCCGGGCCGTCAATTCCCGCCGGCCACTAGACCTAGTCGACGGTCTGCAGCAGCGGCTCCTCGAGCTCCAGAGCGGGGTGCCCCAAACAGTGGTATGCCAGGGGACGGGCGTCCTCCGGCAGCGGAACGCTCCCGGAGAAGTGGTCGGGATCGACGAAGCTCGTGACGTGCCATGGTTGGCTCAGCCCGACGCTCGGCGCCACGGCGAAGACCCTAGGAGCCGCTCGATGGTTTCGCGCGGAACCGGGGTGCGGTGGAAGTGCCGATGGTCCCGGCGCGCGTCGCCAGAACGCGCCACAATGCCTCGACATCGACCGCGCGATCGTCGCCGGGGCCGGGACCGGTGCTCATGCCCGCACGAACCGGGGGCTCCACACCCGGCCGGAGTCCGTGATCCGCGTCCCGGAAGCGCCCACGATGAGCAGGCACTTCATGTCGATCGACCCACAGTGGAGTTCGCCGAGGGTGGTGACGGTCAACGATTCCTCGGCTCGGCCCACGTCACGGCCCACCACGACGGGCGTGGTCGGGCAACGGTGACGCAGGATCACCTCGCGGGCGTCGGAGACCTGGTGGGTGCGCGAGCGGGAGGCGGGGTTGTAGATCGCCAGGATCAGATCCGCGGCGGCGATCGCGTCCAGCCGCTGGTCGATCACGTCCCACGGCTTGAGCCGGTCCGACAGGCTCACCACGGCAAAGTCCGCACCGATGGGAGCGCCCGCCCGCGCGGCCACCGCCTGTACAGCGGAGACGCCGGGAGCGACGCGGATGTCGATGCCGGTGAAGCGCGGATCCTCCGCGGCCTCGAAGACCGCCGAGGCCATGCCGAACACGCCCGCGTCGCCGCCGGAGACCACGGCCACTTGCTCGCCCGCGCCGGCCAACTCCAGGGCGAGTGCCGCCCGGTCGACCTCGACGGTGTTGCCGGAGCAGTGTCTGCGCAAGCCCGCCCGCTGCGGGACGCGGTCGACGTACGGGGCGTACCCCACCACGTGGTCGACCTCGGACAGGATCCGCGAGGCCTCCGGGGTCAGCCACTCTGCCGGGCCCGGGCCCAGGCCGACGACGTGCACCACGCCGCGCGATGCAGAGGACTGCTCCTCGGCCGAGCCGGCGGTACGCCCCGGGGAGGGCTCCCCGGGTGCAGCGAGCTGCGCGGGCCGGCGGCCGGTGGGGTCGGAGTGCTGAGAGTCGCCGGGGACGACGATGAGCGAGAAGTACGGAACGGAGTCCGGGTCGACCTCGCTGACCGGGTGATGTGCCTCCGCGTCGGTCGACGCGCGCTCCACATAGACCGCGCCCTCGAGCCGACCGGCCGCCTCGAGCGCCCGGCGCACGGCCGGGAAGTTCCGGCCGAGTTTCATGATGATCGCGCCGTCGGTGTCGGCCAGCCGCCGCGCGAGCTCGGGCTCGGGCAGGGTGCCGGGCAGGACGGTGAGGACGTCAGTCTGTCTGACCAGGGGAGTGGCGGCCGCGGCGGTGGCGGCGGCGAAGGCCGGGATGCCCGGCACGATCTCGGTGTCGAACCGAGGGGCGAGCTTGTCGTGCATGTACATGAAGGAGCCGTAGAACAGCGGGTCTCCCTCCGAGAGCAGGACCACGTCCCGGCCGGCGGCCAGGTGCTCGGCCAGCCGCTGCGCGCTGCGCTCGTAGAAGTCCGCGATCGCGCCCGCGTACCCGCCCGGGTGGTCGGTGACGCCCGTGGTCACGGGGTACTCCAGTCGCTCCTCGATCGCGCCGGAAGGGATGAGGTCGGCGGCGATGCGACGCGCGTTGGATTCCTTGCCCCGGCCGGCGTGAAAAGCCACGACGTCGGCCGCGCCGATGAGCCGGGCGGCCTTGAGCGTGAGCAACTCGGGATCGCCGGGGCCCACGCCGACGCCATACAGCCGGCCGGTCACTCCGCCTCCTGCGTCAGGGCGTTGACGGCAGAGGCGGTCATGGCCGAACCGCCGCGCCGGCCGTGCACGGTGACGAAGGGGATGTCGATGCCGTGATCGTCAGCGAACGCGGCGAGCGCGGCCTTGGACTCGGCGGCTCCGATGAAACCTACCGGGCAGCCGACGATCGCGGCGGGTCGGGGAGCGCCGTCGAGGATCATCTCCAGCAGGTGGAACAGGGCGGTGGGGGCGTTGCCGATCGCGACGACGGCGCCGTCGAGGCGATCGCCCCACAACGCCAGCGCGGCGGCGGATCGGGTGGTGCCCATTCGCGCGGCCAGGTCGCGAACGCCGGGATCGGACAGGGTGCACACCACGTCGTTGTCGCGGGGGAGCCGGGCCCGGGTGATCCCGGAGGCGACCATGTGGGCGTCGCAGAGGATCGGCGCGCCGGCGTCGAGCGCCGACCTCGCCGCGCTGACCAGTCCGGGGTGCACCTGCAGGTCACGGGTCAGGTCGGTCTGGCCGGTGCCGTGCACCATCCGCACGGCGAGTCGCTCGGCGTCGGCCGGCACACGGGACAGGTCGGTCTCGCCGCGAATGGTCGCGAAGGAGTCGACGTAGATGGCGGGCCCGTCGTCGACGTAGTCGTAGCGACGCGGCGGCCTGAGGGCAGCACTCATGGGGTCCTCCTCGGGGTTCTCGCCCCGGTGTGAGAAGTCGCAGCGACGCGGTAGGAGCGCGCTGATCCCCGGTGAGTATCTGGCTGGGCCCATCGGCTCGACGGGCCTCACAGTGGCGGAACCGCCCCGGACTTGCACCGGGTTCCTCGCCGTGGGACAGCCCGCAGCCTACTCGTGGACGGCCAGCACCCCGCGCCACGGGGTCACGATGAGCTCGTCGACGTCGCCGCCGGTGAGCCGGGCGACGAGGTGGCGGTCGAGGATCCCGCCCGGCGCTTCGACGTGCTCGATCCGCCCCGCCGACCCCGCGACCGGCCCGTACGGAAGGACTGGGGCCGGGCTCGGCAGTCGGCCGTCCGCGGGGCGGGCCGCGACGAGCGGGGTTGGTAGTTCCCGCACGTGCCACGGGGCGTCCGGACCGACGCCGCGGGCGTCGACGAACTCGCGGGCCAGCTCGACCAGCCGGTCGGCGGCGTCGGCCAGCGGCACCACCTCGGACCAGCGGTCACCCACGCGCAGCTGCGCGGTGTCGGCATCCAGGGCGACCAGGCCCAGATCGCAGGAGCGCTCGAGCAGGTCCCCGCGGCCGTCGTCCAGGACGAACAAGAACCGGCCCGGCAGGCCGCCGAGCGCGGGATCGTCCAGCAGCCCGGCGTCCAGCGCCTCGGTCACCGGCCGCAGGTCCGCGCGGCCCCGGGCCTGCCCGCCGAACGACTCGTCCAGGCCCGTCAGCGGCGAGACGAGGACGTTGCGCACCAGCTCGTGCCCGGGCGCGGGGAGCAGGCCCGTCTCCGCGATCGCCGCCACCACCTCGCCGGGCAGCCGCCCGTCCGGACCGATCGGCAGAGCCCGCAGCTGCAGGTTCGCGCGCGTGGTCACGTGCACGTTGTCGTCGTCGCCATATCTCACGGCGACCCCGTGCAGGGCGGACAGGGCCGCCGGTGACACGCGGCCACCCGGCACGCGCAGCCGGACCAGGGCGCCGTCGGAGGCCGGCCACGGCCGCAGGACGCCCGGGCACAGGTCGCCACGGGTCCGGCGGGTGGGTTCGCTGATGCTCACGGCGGCCATTGTGGCAGCCCATCGAGGGTGTACTTTTCCCAGATCGCAGATGGTAAGTTTTTTCTTCACAACTGAAGAAACGGAGCTCCACCGTGACACCTCGCCGCGTTCCCACCCTTCTCGCCTCCGTCCTCACCGCAGTCGCACTGGTCGCGGCCGGGTGCTCGTCGGACGCCGCCACCGAACCCGCCGCCGCCGAAGCGGCCAACACCACCACGGCATCACCGGCCGCGGGGTCCGTCGCCGGGGTGACCGTGCCGGACGCGTTCACCGCGCTGACTATGACCCCCATCGGCAACCCGCCGCTGCCGTTCAAGGGCACCGACGGCAAGTACCACGTGGCCTACGACCTGCAGCTCACCAACGCCACCAAGGTGCCGACGAGCGTGGACAAGATCGACGTGGTGGACGGCACCGATCCCACCAAGGTCATCGCCAGCTTCTCCGCCGCCGCTCTCGTGGACCCGGACTGCGTCTTCGGTGACTGCAACCGCCTGCGCGACCTGCCCGCCGGGTACGTCGACACCGCGCAGATCCCGCCGCAGGAGAGCCGGGTCGTGTTCATCGACTTCACCCTCGACTCGCTCGACCAGGCCCCGGACGCGGTGCTGCACCACCTCTACGGGACCGGCGCCGCCTCGCCGGCCTTCGGCGAGCCCGGACCCATCGACTACCTCTCGACGCCGGTCGCCTTCTCCACCCGCACCGTGCCGGCCATCGCACCGCCCGTGCGGGGTGAGAACTGGGTGGCCCTCAACGGGTGTTGCGAACCGGGTTTCCCGCACCGCAGCTCGGTGATGTCGGTCAACGGCAAGCTCAACAACAGCCAGCGCTTCGCGATCGACTGGAAGCGCACCAACGACCAGGGCGAGTTCTATACCGGCGACAGGAACCACAACGAGAGCTACGTGGACTACGGCGCCGAGATCCTCGCCGTCGCCGACGCCACCGTCGTCTCGGTCCTCGACGGGATGGACGCCAACGCGCCGGGGGTCCTGCCCGCCAGCAACCCGGAACTGGCCTCCAAGCTCACCGTCGAGAACGTGGACGGCAACCACGTGGTGCTCGATCTCGGTGACGGCGTGTACGCGATGTACGCACACATGATCTCCGGCTCGGTCACGGTGAAACCCGGCGACACGGTGACCGAGGGCCAGGTGCTGGGCAAGCTCGGGAACACCGGCAACGCCAACGCCTCGCACCTGCACTTCCAGCTCATGGACGGGCCGAGCCTGCTCGAGGCCGACTCGCTGCCGTACGAGCTGAAGGGGTTCGACTACGCCGGGCAGGTCCCGCCGCAGCGGATCGCCGACGCCGACGACTTCCTGTCCGGCACCTTCGTCGACGAGGCGACCCTCTCGCCGGAGCCGCGGATGAACGAGCTGCCCCTCAACCTCGCGGTGGTGGACTTCCCCTGATCGGGGCGGCCGTCCCGGGCTCCCGCGACCCTCGCGCGGCGGCCGGGCGGCCGGGGGCCGCGGCCGGCGGATAGGCTCCCCGGTGCCGTGGTGTTCGGGAAGCCGGAGGAAAAGCCGGCGCGGCCCTCGCCACTGTAGTCGCGGAGTCGCGCACCCTCGTCCGTCCCTCCCGGGTCGGAGACCACTGGACTCATCGGTCCGGGAAGGTCGGTCGCGCGGCGTTGATGCGGAAGCCAGGAGACCGGCCACGGCGACATGTTCCACGAGGGTTTGGAGAAGAACATGCGCCCCGACCGGCGTTCGGCGTCCCCTGATGACGCCTCGGCACAGCACGACGTGCCCCGCATCACCCTGTTGTCCACCTCCGACACAGACCTGCTCTCCGCGCGCGAATCCGGCGCGGCGTTCACGCTCGGCAACCCGTCGCGACTCGACGTCGAGGCGAATCTGCCCGCACTGCTCGGCGGCGCCGACCTGGTGGTGGTCCGCATCCTCGGCTCCCGACGATCCTGGGAGGCCGGGTTCGCCGCCGTGCTCGGCGCGGGCGTCCCGGTGGTGGTCCTGGGTGGGGAGCAGACCCCCGACGCCGACCTGATGGAGCTGTCCACGGTCCCGATCGGCATCGCGGCCGAGGCGCACCGCTATCTCGCCGAGGGCGGCCCGGGCAATCTCGCGCAGCTGCACGCGTTCCTGGCCGACACCGTGCTGCTCACCGGTGCCGGCTTTGAGCCGCCGGAGAGCGTGCCGGTGTGGGGGATGCCGCCGCGGCCGGACACGACGGAAGCCCCCGGCCTGCCCCGCGTGGGCGTGCTCTACTACCGCGCCCACGAGGTGAGCGGGAACTCCGGGTTCGCCCACGCGCTGGCCGACGCGATCGACGCCGCTGGCGCGGTGGGAGTGCCGGTCTTCGCCGGCTCCCTGCGCTCGGCCCCCGACGAGCTGTTCGACGCCCTCGGCACTCTCGATGCGCTGGTCGTGACGGTTCTCGCTGCCGGCGGCACCACGCCCGGCGCGGTGAGTGCGGGCGGCGAGGACGAGACGTGGGACGTCGAGCGCATCGCCGCGCTGGACATTCCCGTCCTGCAGGGCCTGTGCCTGACGTGGAGCCGCGAGGACTGGGCTGCCTCAGACGACGGCGTCAACCCGCTGGACTCCGCCAACCAGATCGCGATCCCCGAGTTCGACGGCCGGATCATCACTGCGCCGTTCTCGTTCAAGGAGATCGACGCCGACGGCCTACCCCGCTACGTGGCCGATCCGGAGCGGTGCGCTCGCGTCGCCGGGATCGCCGTGGCCCACGCGCGGCTGCGCCATGTGGCGCCCGCCGACCGCAAGGTCGCGCTGGTCCTGTCGGCCTATCCGACCAAGCACTCCCGCATCGGCAACGCCGTCGGTCTGGACACCCCGGTCTCGACCATCCGCCTGCTGCGCCGGATGCGCGACGAGGGCTACGACCTGGGCCCGGACGACGGCCCCATCGCGCGCTTTCTCGATCGACCGGGCCTCGACCTCACCGAGCCGGGGGCGGATGGCACCGTCGCGGAGGGCGGTTTCGCCGACGACACCGCCGCCGGCGACGCACTCATCCACGCGCTCATCGCCGCGGGCGGGCAGGACGAGGAGTGGCTCACCAGCGCCCAGCTCACCGACAGTCACGTGCGGATCTCCACCGACGACTACCTGCGCTGGACCGCGGACCTGCCCGAGGCGCTGCGCGCGGAGATGGTCGAGGCGTGGGGGCCAGCGCCGGGGAAGCTGTTCGTCAACGACGCCGGCGAGATCGTGCTGGCCACCATCCAGGCAGGGAACGTCGTCCTGCTCATCCAGCCGCCCCGCGGATTCGGCGAGAACCCGGTCGCTATCTATCACGACCCCGAGCTCGCGCCCTCCCACCACTACCTGGCCGCCTACCGCTGGCTCGCCCGCGGCTTCGGGGCGCATGCGCTGGTGCACATCGGCAAGCACGGCTCGCTGGAGTGGCTGCCGGGCAAGAACGCCGCGCTCTCGGCGGACTGTGCCACCGACGCGGCGATCGCCGACCTGCCGCTGATCTACCCCTTCCTCGTCAACGACCCCGGCGAGGGCGCCCAGGCCAAGCGCCGCGCGCACGCGACGATCGTCGACCACCTGGTCCCGCCGATGGCCCGCGCGGAGTCGTACGGAGACATCGCCCGCCTCGAGCAGCTGCTCGACGAGTACGGGAACATCGCGTCGATGGACCCGGCCAAGCTCCCGGCCATCCGCGCGCAGATCTGGACGCTCATGCAGTCCGCGCACATGCACGAGGACCTGGGCCTCGAGCAGCGGCCCGACGACGAGGAGTTCGACGACTTCCTCCTCCACGTCGACGGCTGGCTGTGCGAGATCAAGGACGTCCAGATCCGCGACGGCCTGCACGTCCTGGGCCAGGCGCCCGCGGGCGAGGCGCGCGTCAAGCTGGTGCTGGCGATCCTGCGGGCCTCGCAGGTGTGGGGCGGCGAGTCCGGGGCGGTTCCGGGCCTGCGCCGCGCACTCGGGCTGGCCGAGGGCGCGCCGACCGAGGAGGTCGACCGGGTCGAGGCGCTCGCCAAGGCGCTGGTCGAGGGGATGGACGCGCGGGAGTGGGACGTCGCCGCGGTGCACGACGTTCTCGCCGCCGCGGGCCTCACCGCGGGTGGGGCGGGTGACGGCGGCGCGGGTGACGGCGCGCCGGAGGGCGACGACGACGAGGTCGCGCAGGTTCTCGAGTTCGCCGCCCGCGAGGTGGTGCCGCGACTGGCCGCCACTGTCGACGAGTTGGACGCCGTCATGCACGCCCTGGACGGCGGGTTCATCCCGGCCGGGCCCTCGGGATCCCCGCTGCGGGGTCTGGTCAATGTGCTGCCCACTGGCCGGAACTTCTACACGGTGGACCCGCGCGCCGTCCCGTCGCGGCTGGCGTGGGAGACCGGTCAGGCCATGGCGGACTCGCTGCTCGACCGGCACGTCGCCGAGACCGGTGAGTACCCGAGCTCGGTGGGGCTGTCGATCTGGGGTACCTCGGCCATGCGCACCTCCGGGGACGACATCGCCGAGGTCC
Source organism: Dietzia sp. IBK-p2-16D (assembly GCF_057773085.1). NCBI lineage: Bacteria > Bacillati > Actinomycetota > Actinomycetes > Mycobacteriales > Dietziaceae > Dietzia > Dietzia sp. IBK-p2-16D. Next base: position 32,449 of record NZ_JBYMTL010000006.1, read on the forward strand.
TGGCCCTGCTGGGCGTCCGCCCCGAGTGGGACGAGGCCTCCCGCCGGGTCACGGGTCTGGAGGTGGTCCCGTCCGAGGAACTGGGCCGCCCGCGCGTCGACGTGACCGTCCGCATCTCCGGCTTCTTCCGCGATGCGTTCCCGCACGTCATCGGAATTCTCGACGACGCCGTGCGGATGGTCGCCGAGCTGGATGAGCCCGACGAACACAACTTCGTCGCCGCCCACACGCGGGCCGATCTGGCCGAGCACTCCGATCACCGCCGCGCCACCACCCGCATCTTCGGCTCAGCACCGGGCTCCTACGGCGCCGGGATCCTGCAGACCATCGAGGCGGGCAACTGGCGCGACGACCGGGACCTGGCCGAGGTCTACACCCGCTGGGGCGGGTACGCCTACGGCCGCGACCTCGACGGCGTCCCGGCCGCCGACGACATGCGCACCAACTACCGGCGCATCGCGGTGGCGGCCAAGAACATCGACACCCGCGAGCACGACATCGCCGACTCGGACGACTACTTCCAGTACCACGGCGGGATGATCGCCACCGTCCGCGCGCTCACCGGCGCCGAGCCGCGCGCCTATGTGGGCGACTCGACCACGCCCGACGCCGTGCGCACCCGGTCGCTGGCGGAGGAGACCACGCGGGTGTTCCGCGCGCGAGTGGTGAACCCGCGGTGGATCGCGGCCATGCAGCGCCACGGCTACAAGGGCGCGTTCGAGCTGGCGGCCACGGTGGACTACCTCTTCGGGTTCGACGCGACCGCCGGCGTGGTCCACGACTGGATGTACGACTCGCTCGCCCGCGAGTACGTCCTGGACGAGACAAACCAGGAGTTCCTGCGCCGGTCCAACCCGTGGGCGCTGCGCGGGATGATCGAGCGGCTCTCCGAGGCCGCCGACCGCGGGATGTGGGCCGAGCCCGACGCGGACATCATGGACCGGATGCGGCAGGTCTACCTCGACGTGGAGGGCGATCTCGAGGAGTCCCACGGTGACTGAGTTCCCCACCGGCCGCAGGCGGGTGCGGGTCGTGGGCATCGGCTCGGGCGGGCTCGACCAGATCACGGTCGAGGCCGCCCGGGCCCTGCGCGCCAGCGACTACGCCCTCGCGGCCGTGAAAGGCCCGGCCGACCCGTTGATCGATCTCCGCGCGCAGGTGCTCGCCCGCCACGCGCCGGGCGTCGAGCTGGTGGGTGTGCCCGATCCGGAGAGGGACCGCTCGTCGTCGTCGACCTCCTCCGACGCCGGGTACCGCGGCGTCGTGACGGACTGGCACGAGGCCCGCTCGCTGGCCTGGGAGGAGGTCCTGGCCTCCCGGCCCGGCGACGTGGCGATCCCGGTGTGGGGCGACCCGGCGTTCTACGACTCCACGCTGAGGATCCTCGACCGGGTCGCCGAACGCGGTGCGCTGGACCTGGAGGTGGAGGTCGTGCCCGGGATCTCCGCGCTCCAGGTTCTGGCCGCTCGCCACCGGCTGGTCCTGCACGAGATCGGCGGCACGGTCACCGTGACCACCGGCCGCCGGCTGCGCGAGGTCGTGGCCGCCGGCGCCGACAACGTGGTGGTGATGCTCAACGGCGACCTGCCGCTCGATGACCTGGCCGACTGGCACATCTGGTGGGGCGGGAACCTCGGCGACGCCGGCGAGACGCTCGTGGCGGGCCGGGTGGGCGACGTGCTGGAGGAGCTGCGCGCGCACCGCGAGCGACTGCGCGACGAGCACGGCTGGGTGATGGACGTGTATCTACTGCGACGCGGAGAAGGGACGACGGCCCGATGACGGCTGAGAAGGAGAGCGCGGGCCGGGTCGTGCTGGTCGGCGGCGGGCCGGGGGACCCGGGGCTGATGACCGTGGCCGGCCTCGACGCCGTCCGCACCGCCGACGTGGTGGTGACCGACCGCCTGGGACCGGTGTCGATCCTCGACGAGCTCGACCCGGGCATCGAGGTGATCGACGTGGGCAAGGTGCCCTTCGGTCCGGCGACCCCGCAGGAGGAGATCAACCGGATCCTCGTGGAGCACGCGCGGCGCGGGCGGACCGTCGTCCGACTCAAGGGCGGCGACAGCTTCCTGTTCGGCCGCGGCGCCGAGGAGCACCTCGCGTGCACCGCGGCCGGGGTGCCCGTCACCGTGATCCCGGGCGTCACCTCGGCGCTGTCGGTTCCGGCCCTCGCCGGCGTCCCGGCCACCCACCGCGGACTCTCGCAGGGCGTGTCGGTGATCTCCGGCCATGTCCCGCCGGGCGACCCGCAGTCGACCCTCGACTATGGGGCGCTCGCCCGATCCGGAACCACCCTCGTGCTGCTCATGGCGGTGACGAACCTCGCCGCCATCGCCGCTGAGCTTCTCGCCGAAGGGCTTGCAGCGGATACTCCCGCGGTCATGATCGAGAACGGATCGACCCCGGCGCAGCGGGTCCTGCGCGGGACGCTAGCGACGATCGCGCAGCAGGCGACCGAGGCGGAGGTCGAGCCTCCCGCGATCACCGTGATCGGTGCGGTCGCCGGGTTGGCCGGATAGCCCGGTGTTCGGCGGCTGACCGGATCCGGCAGCCACGTCACATGCGCTTGATCCGCTCGAACGGGTACCGGGCGATCATCGCCACGATCAGCCCGTAGGCGGCCGTCGCGGCGAGGAAGCCCGTGGAGACCTCCACGCGGAAACTCGAGGCGAGCAGCGGAACCACCGCGACAGCGGGAGCCAGAGCCAGGCCTGCGGCAAGGAGACACCAGGTGGCCACCAGCGAGTTGGCGCGGCGGGACGCGTCGGGGTCCCGCCGAACCCGGTCGGGTACGCGGTAGCCGCGACGGGGATCGGTCACCCAACCTTTGAAACCGGTGTAGGCCGCCAGAGCCGACGTGATCGCGCCGAGCAGAAACAACCCGGCCAGCACTGTGGTGGCCACCCGTACCTCTCTCGACTCAGCGGACGTACCTGATGATGAAGGCGGCGACAGCGGCGACCGCCTTCTCCTTCGCCCATCCGGGCAGCACCTTCCACGCCCACGAACCGACGTTACCCGCGAGACACCCGATGATCGCGTTGCGCGCATAGTCGGTGCCTGCGCCACCGTTCGTGAGGTCGTCGAGCACGGAGGTCGGCACGCTCCCCAGCGCGCCACTGGCGCACCACGCCGCCGCGGCGACCGCGGCGGCGGCGATCGGTAGCGCGACCGACCGGACTTCGCCCTCGGAGGTGTCACCCTGCTGGGCGCGCTCGATCTCCCCGGCCGCAGGCCCGAGCTGATCCGAGAGAAAATCCAGTTGAGCCGTGGTCGGCACCGGAACCTGCTCTTCCACGACCTGGGTTGACGATGACTGACCGCCCGCCGAGCCGGACGGCACCGCAACCGCGGTGGAGCCGGCGAAGACAAGCGACATCGCCGTGCCCAGGGCAATAACGGACCGAAGAACGGAGTGAGAAGTAGAGAGAGTCATGGAGCTCCGACGTGGTGATGTCACCCGTGATGCCACGGGTGCCGACGGCGGGCACCGTAACAATTCTGCTGACGTCTTTTTCACCGCGAGCACAGGGGCCGGGCTACGTCCGACGGACGAGCTCGACTCGGCGGTCCTCCGGGGCACGGCGCGGGCAGCTCGCGCACGTGCTGCCGTCGGTGGCCAGATAGATGAGGCAGCAGGAGCTGCGGCGGACGAACCGGCGCGTCCGCTCGGGGCCCTCCACATCGATGTACCGAGCCGGCAGCAACGGCGGGCGGCACACGGCGTGTGCGAGCTCGACGCCGCGATCCGGGTCGCCCGCCGCGCGGCCCGCCTCGAGCGCGCGGCCCGCCTCGAGCGCGCGGTTCGCGATGGAGTCGGTCGCGATCGCCCACAGCGCCCGCGGTGCCGCGCCCGAGACCTCCGCGAGGGCGGCGATCACCTCACCGTGGGCCTCCAGCAGCGCGTCGGCGTAGGCGGCGGTCGACGGCAGGAGGTGTTCCGACAGCGCCGAGTGAAGATAGCCGTTCGGCTGCAGCGAGACGGAGAGCCGCTGCGGTCGGGGACCGGGCGCGCGGCCGATCGCGAGCAACATGGCCAGCGGCGCGGCCACCAGCGTCGAACTGGCCGAGTACCACCACAACGTGCCATTCACCCGCGGATCGCCATGGTTCCAGCGCCGGCCGGTGTGTTCCACCCGCCGGGCCAGCCACCGCGGGTCCGTCAGCACCGATCCGGGCAGGACCTCCGGGCCGTGTTCGATGGTGAGGACGAAGTCGCCGAGGAGGTCCGAGACGCCCGAGTACGCGGCTGTCACGGTCTCGGGGGCGCGGAGCTCGTCGTCGTCGCCGTTTCTAGTCATCGGCGAGCCCCGCCACGTCGAGCGTGCGGCGGCCGTCCGGCCCCGCCCGCACCTCGCCACGCACCCCGAACACCTCCCGCAGCACCGCCGCGTCCAGGACCTCCTCCGGCGCACCGGTCGCGACGAGGTGACCGCGGTGCAGGACCGCGATGACGTCGCAGTACTCGATGGCCATCCGCAGATCGTGGATCGTGAGCAGCACCGCCAGCCCGTCGGCCGCCAACTCGCGGAGCAGGAGGAGAACCGACAACTGCTGGTGCAGGTCGAGGTGATTGGTCGGCTCGTCCAACAGGAGCACCTCGGGCCGCTGGGCGAGGGTGCGCGCGATCGACACGCGTTGCCGCTCGCCGCCCGACAGGGCCAGAACGTCCCGCTCGGCCAGCCCGGTCAACCCGACCCGGGCGAGCACTTGCTCCACAACGGTCGAGTCGTCGGTGCCGAAGGGCTCGAGAAGTCCCCGGGTGACCGTCCGGCCCAGGCGCACCGACTCGCGGACCGTGATGCCGCCCAACGAGACCGGTTCCTGCGTACTGGCCCCCACCGCGCGGGCCAGCGTGCGGCGACGCAGCGCGGAGACGTCCTCTCCGTCCACCGAGACCATCCCCGCCGACACCGGCAGAGCGCGGTAGCAGGTGCGCAACAGCGTCGTCTTGCCGCTGCCGTTCGGGCCGATGAGTGCGGTGACCCGGCCGGGTGCCACCGTGAGGTCCACGCCGTGGAGGATCCGCCGACCGCCGAGGTGGGCGGAGACATCGCGCGCGGTGAGGCTGCTCATCGGGACGCCTTCCCGTAGCGGTGCCACAACATCAGCAGGAACACCGGGCCGCCCACGACGCCCGTCACCACGCCCACCGGCAGCTCGGTGCCCTCGCTCACCGCGCGGGCGGCGAGGTCGGCCAGCACCAATGCGACCGCGCCGAGCAGCGCCGCCGCGGGAAGCAGGCGCGCCGCGGTGCGGCCCGTGAAGAACCCCGCGAGGTGGGGGATGAGCAGGCCGATGAAGCCGATCGTCCCGGAGACCGCCACCGCGCCCGCGGTGAGCAACGAGACGAGCAGCAGCATGAGCACCCGGAAGCGCGGGACGTTGACGCCCATCGCGGTGGCGCCGTCGTCACCGGTGAGAAGCAGGTCGAGGTGACGGCTGCACAGCATCAACACCGTGCCGGCAACGGCGAGGATCATCACCGGCGCCCACAGCATCGTCCACCCGGCGTCACCGAACCCGCCGGCCAGCCAGCGCATGACCGTGCCCAGCTGATGGTCGTCGCCGAGGACCAGCAGCGTGAACGTGTTGAGCGCGCCGAAGACCATGGTCATGGCCGCGCCGACCAGCACGATGGCCGTGGTGTCGTGGGCGCGGCGGGCCACCAGGACGACGCCGGCCAGCGGGAGCAGCGCGCCGAGGAACGCCGCGATCGGCAGGGTGAACACGCCCCACATCCCGGCGCCCACGCCGAGGACCGTCAGCACCACGACGCCGAAGCCCGCGCCCGAGGAGACCCCGAGCAGGTACGGGTCGGCGAGCGGGTTGCGGGTGACCGCCTGGGCGACGCCACCCGCCACGGCCAGCGACGCGCCCACGGCCGCCGCCATGAGCGCCCGGGGCAGTCGCGACTCCAGGACGATCGCCTCGCGGGCGTCGGTCCACCACGGATCGAACGCGCCCGGGGCGAGGCGGTGCGCGACGATCGCCCACACGTCCCCGATCGGGATCGAGACCGAACCCAGTGAGACCCCGGCCGCGATCGTCATCGCCAGCACCGCCACGAGCGGCAGGCAGATGAGCCACAGCGGCCGCCGCCCGGTGGGCGGGGCATCCGTGATGCGCCCGGAGCCGTGGCGGGGATCGACGCCCGTGCCGGCGCGGTCAACGCGCCCGCCGGTGTTCTCGGCGACGGTCGTCATGTCACTGCCCGAACGCGTGCGGGTGCAGCTCACGGGCGATGGTCTCGGTGGAGGTCGTCATCCGCGAGCTCTCGAAGAAGTCGGACAGCGGGACCACCACGATGCGATCCTCCCGGATCGCCGGCGTCGTGGACATGATGGGCTGCGCGCGCAGGTAGGCGATCTTGTCCTCCGCGCTGGTGGCGCCGTAGTCGAGTACCACGATCGCCTCGGGCTGACGCTCGCCCAGGAGCTCCCATGTGGACGTGAGATAGGGGCGGTCGCCCTCGGAGAAGATGTTGTCCGCGCCCGCGTACTCGCCGATCAGTTGTCCGATGCCCACGCCGCCGATCGTCGTCGGTTCTGATTCGCCACCGTCGTAGAAGAACGTGGGGGTGCCGGTGACACCCGACGCATCGAGCGTCTCTCGGACCTCCCTCATCTCGCCGGTGATCCGGTCCGTCAGGTCCCGGGCCCCCTGCTCGACGTCGAGGATCCGGCCGAGCTGGGAGAAGTCGGTCTCGAGCATCGACAGGTCACCGAAGCCCTCTCCGCAGTACTCCGAGAACAGGAAGGTGTTGATCCCCGCGGCCTCGAGGGCGTCGCGGCTGCGGCCCTCCTTGTCGTCGAAGGCGCTGCGCATCCCGGCCACCACGAGGTCGGGCTCGAGGTCCACGATCTGCTCCCAGGTCGGGTACTCCTCGGCCAGCGAGGGGATGGTGTGGAACTGATCGGCGACCTCCGGCAGGACATCGTCCTGCTCGCCGTAGCCCATGCCGACGATCCGGTCGCCGGCCCCCATCTGGATGAGGGTCTCGGTGACGTGGTCGTTCATCGAGACGATGCGCTGGGGTGGGGCGTCGTAGGTGGCCTCGCGGTCGCAGTTGGTGATGGTCACCGGGTCGGCGAAGGGTTCGGTTGAGCCCGCGGCCTCCTGCGCCTCGCCGCGGGAGCAGCCGGTGAGTGCGACCCCCGCGACGAGGAGGGTGGCGAGCGTGATTCTGGTGTGGCGACGGAACATGATCAGTCCTCGGATCGTGTCGTGCGGTCGACGACACGTGAGACCCGCAGGAGGGTAGGAGTCGACGACGACACCACGTCACCTGACAGGACCCCGGATCGCAGACCACGGCGATGTACTCGGAGTCGCGAACATCCGGGCAGGTAATCGGGCTCGCGGTCACGAAAGTGGCCACACACCGTTGCGGGTCAGCGCCGGATTCCCACCGGTCTTCCCCTGCTCGTTCCGGATGTCAGCAGTACGCCCTCAGGATAGGCACACCGCGTCCGCGTGCTTTGCAGGTACCCCGGCTCGGCGGAGCCGACCACGCGCGCTTCGTGGCCCGGCGCCGCCCGAGGACGGCGCGACGCACGACCACACCCAGCACGGCCAGCACGGCGGTGACCGCCTGGACGCGGTCGTGCAGGAGGATCGCGCGGCGGATGTCGTCGGCGCGGACCGGCCGGCCGTCGCCGAGGACCGCTCGGTCCTCCACGCCGTAGGGGTAGGGCGTGGGCCCGCCAAGCCGGACCCCGAGTGCGCCCGCGCACACGGCCTCGACGACCCCGGCGTTCGGGCTCGGGTGCGCCCGCGCATCACGGAGCCACACCCGCAGGGCCCCGGCGGGACTCCCGCCCACGGTCGGGGCACAGACCACCCCGAGCGCGCCGGCCACCCGGGCCGGCAGGAACCCCAGCACGTCGTCGAACCGCGCCGCGGCGGTGCCGAAGTGGCGGTACCGATCCGAACGGTGACCCACCATCGCGTCCAGCGTGTTGGCCGCGCGGTGGACGGCGGCACCGGGCGAACCCGCCACCGCGGCCCAGAACAGCGTCGCCACCGCCGCATCGGAGGTGTTCTCCGCGACCGACTCGACGACCGCCCGCGCGAGATCCTCCGGGCCGAGCGCGGCCGGATCGCGACCGCACAACCACGGCAACAGGTCCCGGGAACCCGCGTGGTCGCCCCGGGCGAGCAGGTCACCCTGCCGCCGCGCGACCGCGAGCAGCGACGACCCGCCCAGGCACGACCACACCACGGCGGCGTCCCACGCCACTGCCGCGACGCGGTTCCGTCCGGCGAGACGTCCGACGCCCGTCACCGCAGCGGCGGTGCCCCCCACGAGGAGGCCGGTGAACAGCAGGCCCGCCGCCCGCTGCGTATTGGGCGTCCGGCCGGGCCGGAGGAGTCGCGACTCCACGGCGAGCGCCACCCGGCCGAAGCCCGCGACGGGGTGGAACCGCCCCGGGTCGCCGACGAGGCGGTCGAGAGCGAACCCGGCCGCGATGCCTGCCGCGCGGGTCGCGAGTGCGGTCCCGTCAGCGCGCGAGATAGCGGACATGCGCCCCCCGCCCGTCGTGGGTCACCTCGGCCTCCACTCCGTACACCTCCCGGATCAGATCGGCGGTGAGCACCTCGTGGGGCGCGCCGCCGATCACCAGTCGCCCACCGGATAACACGATGAGATGGTCGCAGAACGTGGCCGCCAGGGTGAGATCGTGCAGGGCCGCGATCACCGTGGTGTCCGTGGCGCGGACGAGGGCCAGCAGGTCGAGCTGGTGGCGGATGTCGAGGTGGTTGGTCGGTTCGTCGAGGACCAGCACCCCGGGCTCCTGGGCCAGGGCCCGCGCGATCTGCACCCGCTGCCGCTCGCCGCCGGACAGCGTCGCGTACCGCTGGTCCAGGCGGTCGCCGAGGCCGGTCGTGGCCGCCGCGCGCCGCACCACCCCGTCGTCCCCGGGAGCGGGGCCCGACCAGGCCGGGCGATGCGGGATGCGGCCGAGTTCGATGACCTCCCGGACCGTGGGGTTCTGGTCGGTGGTCGCCTCCTGCGCCACCAGCGCCAGGCGCCGGGACAGGCGTTTGCGGGGGAGTGATCGGATGTCCGTGCCGTCGAGGTGCACCGATCCGGTGTCGGGGCGGAGTAGGCCCGTCAGGATGCGCAGGAGCGTCGACTTGCCGGAGCCGTTCGGCCCCAGCACCCCGACCATGGTGCCGGGGGCCGGAGCCACGCTGACGTCGTCGAGGACGGTCCGGCCGCGCACGGACCACGAGACGCCTCGAGCCTCGAGCGTCGAGGGGGCACCCGTGGTCATCGGCCGTGTCCCCGTCGGAGGAGGAGCCCGACGAAGGCCGGGACGCCGATGAGCGCGGTGGCCACTCCGATCGGCAACTCCTGGGGTGCGATCACGGTGCGGGAGACCGCGTCGATCCACACCACGAACACGGCCCCCATCAGCGCCGCGGTCGGGACGAGGGCCCGGTGCCGGCCGCCGACCAGGGCACGGGCGGCGTGTGGCAGCACTAGGCCCACGAAGCCGATCGCCCCGCAGGTGCTCACGATGACGGCCGTGACGAGCGCCGTCACCACCATGAGCACCAGCCGCGTGCGCGCCACGTTGACGCCGAGGGCGGCCGCGGCGTCCTGGCCGAAGGTGAACGCGTCGAGGCTGGAGGTGTGCAGCAGGCACGCCACCAGCCCGAGCAGGACCACGACGCCGCACACCGCCACGTCCGACCAGCGGACGGAGGCCAGCGAGCCGAGCAGCCAGAACAGCACGCCGCGGGTCTGTTCGGCGTCGGCGGCGATGTAGACGACGAACGAGGTCACGGCGGAGAACAACTGGGTGGCCGCGACCCCGGCCAGCACCACCCGGTCGGTAGTGCCGCCGGACGCGAAGGCCAGGACCAGGACGAAGCCGAACGCGGTGAGCGCCCCGACGAACGCCCCCGTGGTGAGCCCGACCGCGCCCGCCCCGACCCCGAGCACCACGACGAGGACCGCCCCGGTCGAGGCCCCGGAGGAGATGCCGAGGATGTACGGGTCGGCCAGTGGGTTGCGCAGCAGCGACTGCAGGATCACGCCGCACAGCGCGAGCCCGGCCCCGGCCAGTGCGGCCATCAGGGTGCGCGGCAGCCGCAGGTTCCAGATGATCCCCTCCTGGATCCGCGTGAGCCCGGAGTCGGCTCCGGTGAGGCGGGCCAGCGCGGACTGGATAACGTCGGCGGCGGTGAGTCCGGACGGGCCGATGGTGATGACGAGCGCCGTCGACACCGCCAGCAGCCCCAGGCCGCCGAGCCACAGGGTGACCAGTGCGGACGGTCGCCGCAGGGGCGGTCGCCGGTGCGGTGGCGCCGGGACCACCGGGGCGGTGGTCCTCTCGGGTGCGAGGGTCATCGGGTCAGTTGGCCGGGTCCGGCGCGCCGGCCCCCGGTGTGGTGAGTCCAAGCTCGGTGAGTCCCGCCGCGACGGTCTCCACCCCGTAGATCGTGCGCAGCGACGGGTTCATCTCGGCGCCGGTGATGTCGATGAATCGCTTCCCGCGAACCGCCGCCATCTCCCGGGTGACGGGGTTGGACTCGAGGTAGGCGATCTTGGCCTCCGCGGTCTCGGCGGTCTGGCTCTTGCGGGTCAGGTCGCCCACGACGATCACGTCCGGGTCGCGCTCGGCCACGACCTCCCAGCTGATCTGCGGCCACTCCTGGGTGGTGTCGTCGAAGACGTTCTCCATGCCCAGGGTGGTCGAGATGAGGCCGGGGGCACCGCAGCAGCCGGCCAGGTACGGGGACTCGGAGTTGGCGAACCAGTACATCGCGGAGACCCCGCGGGCGTCGACGCTCTCCGCGGCCTCGTCGAGTCGGCGCTGCAGATCCGCCACCAGCTCGTCACCGGCCTGCTCCACGTCGAAGATCATCGCGAGCTCGGTGATCTCGCGGTAGAGCAGGTCCGGGGTCAGCGGGGTCTCGCGGACGCCGTCCCCGGAGTCGGCGACCTTGCCCACGCAGTCGGTGGGGGAGAGGTACGTGCCCACGCCGAACTCGTGGAACTGCTCGCGGGCGGCGACCCCGCCCTCGCCGAGGGTGCTGCCGAAGGAGGCGGTGACGAAGTCCGGCTCCACGTCGAGGACGGCCTCCATCGACGGCGCGTTGTCGGCCAGGCGGGGGACCGTCCTGTTCAGCTCGGCGAACTCGGGCAGGACCGGGTCGGTCCAGGTGGCGGTGCCGACCACCCGGTCGCCGAGGCCGAGGGCGTACAGGATCTCGGTGGAGCCCTGGTTGAGCGAGACGACCCGTTCGGGCGGGGCCTCGACCTGCACCTGCTCCCCGCAGTTGTCGATCGGATCGGTGCCCGCGCCGGCGGTTGCCGCCGGATCGTGAGCCGTGCAGGAGGTCAGGGCGAGGATGGTGACGCCGGCGAGGGTGAACAAGGCGGAAGAACGCATGGCTGTGCTCCGAGGTCGCGGGCCTGGAACGCGAAGCCCGGTGATGACCTGGCGGTTGTCACCGCGAGGGCCAGCCGGTATTCGGACTCGGGATCACCTGGACGGAGCGCCTTCCCAGACCTTGCGGCCCAGTGGCATAGTGCCCCGCCATCCCCCTCACCGCTGCGCGTCAGTTCCGGATTCGCACCGGATTCCCGCGACCGATCGGTCTCGCTGGCGATCACAAGGTAACACGCGCTCCAGGGTCAGTACGCCAGCCCCATCCGCATCGCGCCGACCGCCTCGGACAGTGCCGAGCGCGCGAGCGGGGTGGCCCCGACGGCGTTGACGAACGGGTGGACCAGCGAATCGTGGCGGCGCAGCGAGACCGGGACACCGGCGTCGGCCATCTTCCGGGCGTACGCCTCGCCCTCGTCGCGCAGCGGGTCGAACCCGCCCGTGGCCACGTGGGCGGGCGGCAGTCCCGAGAAGTCCTCCGCCAGCAGGGGGGAGGCGCGGGGGTCGAACCGGTCCTCGTCGGACCGGATGTAGGTCTCCTCGTACCAGTCCATGTTGGCCCGGGTGAGGAAGAAGCCGTCGCCGAACAGCTCGTACGAGCGGGTCCGCGCGGACATGTTGGTGGCGGGGACGAACAGCAGTTGGAAGTCCGGCATCTTCTCCCCGGCGTCGCGCGTCTGCTGGCACACCACCGCCGCCAGGTTGCCGCCGGCGCTGTCACCGCCCACCGCGATGCGCGTCGGGTCCACGCCGAATTCGTCGGCGTGGTCGCGGACGTACCGGAACGCGGCGAGGGCGTCCTCGGCGGCGGTGGGGAACCGGAACTCCGGTGCCAGCCGGTAGTCGACGCTGATCACCTTGAGTCGGCCCGCCCGTGCGATGTAGCGGCAGGTCGCGTCGTGCGAGTCGACGCTGCCGAGCACCCAGCCGCCGCCGTGGAAGTACACCAGCACCGGCAGCGGCTCGTCCCCCTCGACCGGCGAGTAGAGGCGAGCGGGCAGGTCGGCCCGGTCCGGACCGGTGCCGCCGAGCGGGAGGACGATGTCGGAGACGACGGCGAGGTCGATCTTCTTGCCCGAGACCGTGAACGCCGACCGCTCGACAGCCGAACGAGCCCTGTCGACGGTGAGGTCCTCGTATTCACCCTCGGACGTCATCGAGATGACCCGGAGCCCGGCCTGGAAGTGCGGGTCGAGAACCTGGCCGTCCAGCCGCCTCGGGGTCCCACCCACTACTCGGAGCAGCCGGCCGGGCAGGAACCCCGCAGCGGTCATGACCGATTTGGTGACGCGATCCGCGATCGACGGGGAGAAGGCACGGTGGCCGGACATGGGAGAGCGCATGCCCACATTGTGACGCGGATCCCTGGGATGATCAGGGTAATCGGACGAAGGAGCTGGTCATGCGTTCAGAAGACGAGAGCGTGGTGCGGGTCGAGAGCCTGGTCAAGACCTTCGGCCGGGCCCGGGCCCTGGACGAGCTCGACCTGGACGTGCGCCGGGGGGAGGTCCACGGGTTCCTCGGCCCCAACGGGTCGGGAAAATCCACCACGATCCGGATCCTGCTCGGGCTCATGCGCGCCGACTCCGGCCGGGTGACGGTGTTCGGCGGCGACCCGTGGCGAGACGCGGTCCAGCTGCACGCCCGGCTGGCCTACGTCCCCGGTGAGGTGACCCTGTGGCCGCGGCTGACGGGCGGCCAGTGCATCGACCTGCTGGGCCGGGCGCTCGGAGGACTCGACCCCGACAGGCGCGACGGACTGATCGACCGCTTCCGCCTGGACCCCACCAAGCGCACGCGCGACTACTCCAAGGGCAATCGACAGAAAGTGTCACTGATCGCCGCGCTGGCGTCCGACGCGGAGCTGCTCGTCCTGGACGAGCCCACCTCCGGCCTCGACCCGCTCATGGAGCAGACGTTCCAGGAGTGCGTCCGCGAGGCCGTCGACGGTGGCGCCACCGTGCTGCTGTCCAGCCACATCATGGGCGAGGTCGAGGCGCTCGCCGACCGGGTGAGCATCATCCGCGACGGACGCACCGTCACCTCGGGGACGCTGGCCGACCTGCGGCGCCACACCACGACCGAGGTCCATGCCGTCACCGACGCCGATCCGGGTTCACTCGAGCGCGTGACGGGGGTCGACGGCCTGCGGATCGAGGAGGCCGCCGACGGTCGGTTCGAGGTCCGCTGCCACGTGCCTGCCCCGCAGCTGGGGGAGGTCACCGGCGTCCTGCACGCGGCCGGCATCCACACGCTCACCGCGACCCCGCCCAGCCTGGACGACCTGTTCCTCAGCGCCTACTCCGGAGCAGGGGACCGGGGATGACCTCGCCGTTCGCCGGCACCGGACTATTGACCCACATCGCCCTGCGCACGGGGTGGCGGGTCGCGGCCGCCTGGGTCCTCGGCCTCGCCGCGCTGTACCTCATCACGGGGCTCTCGATCGCAGCCCTCTACGACACCCCGCAGGACCTCGCCGCGTACGGCACCTCGGTCGGCGAGTCGATGATCATGCTCACGGGCCGGGTGGCCGGACTCGACACCCTCGGCGGCGTGATGATGAACGAGTATTCGTTCATGGTCGCCTTCGGCATCCCCGTCATGGCGATCGCCCTGACCGCGCGCTCCACCCGCAGGGAGGAGGAGTCCGGACGGTCCGAACTGCTGTTGTCGGGCCGGGTCGGTCGGCTCGCCCCGACGGCGGCCGCACTTGTCGTCGTCGTCGGGGTCTTCACCGTCCTGGGACTGGCGCTGTGGACGGCGACCCTCACCCTCGAGATCGATCCCGGCGGCGCGGCGCTGTACGTGGGCTCGATCGTCGCCGCCGGCTGGGTGTACGCCGCGGGCACCGCCGTGGTCGCCCAGGTACTCGCGCACACCCGCACCGTGTGGGCGGTGTCGATGGCCGCGGCCGGACTGACCCTGATCACCCGCGGGATCGGTGACGTCAACCGCAACTGGCTGAGCTGGACCTCCCCGTTGGGGTGGCACGGCCTCACCCGGCCGTTCGGCGATGCGTCCGTGGTGCCTCTGATCGTGGCCGTCGCCGTCGCGGCCGGACTCGCGGCCGTCTCCCTGTGGCTCGCCGGCCGCCGGGACGTGGGCCAGGGGTTGGTCCCGGCCCGGACCGGCCCCGCCACCGCGTCGAGATGGCGCGCGTCCCGGACCGGGTCCGCCGTGCACCAGCACCTCGGCGCATTCGCCGGCTGGACGATCGGCGTGGTGGCGCTGATGGCCATGTACGGCGCGCTGATGAACGTGGTGGTCGAGACGATGCTCTCCAACCCCGACCTGGCGATGTTCCTCGCCGATGCGGGCACCCTGGTCGACTCGATCGTGCAGATGCTCGTCGCCTTCGCCGGATTCCTCGGAGCCGGCTTCGCGTTGCAGACCCTCACCGGGTTGCGCGCCGAGGAGACCGCCGGCCGGCTCGAGGTGGAGCTGTCCACGGGGCGCTCGCGGTGGTCATGGCTCGCCGCGCACGCGGCCGTCGTGGCCGCCGGCACCGTCGTGGTGGTCCTCGCCGGCGCGGCCGCCTTCGGGATCACCGCGGCCGCCGTGCTGGACGACGCGGGCCTCGCGGTGCGCATCATCGGGGCCGGGGCGTGGTACATCCCCGCCGCGCTGGTGTTCGTCGCGGTCTCCATCGGACTGTTCGGTACGGCCCCGCGGCTGCAGGTCCTCGCCTGGGCGCCGTTCGTCCTCGCCGTCGTCGTCACCTTCATGGGACCCACGCTCCGGCTCAGCGAGGACCAGATGCGCCTGTCCCCGTTCGGCGCGGTGGGCACCGCCCCCGTCGGTCCCGTGGACACGGTCGGCGTGACCGTGCTCCTCGTCCTCGCGGCCGTCCTCGTCGCCGTGGGGTTGGTCGGATTCCGGCGCCGCGACGTGCCGCGGACCTGACCGCGGTGGCCGACCCGACCTGACAGACTGGCCGGCACGGCCGCTACGCCTCATCGGCGAGGCCGACACGGCCGCCGGCTCCGCCGGCCGCAGGCGATCCAGGGAGGAACCGATGTCGGACGAGTTCGATCGAGACAGGCTCTCCACCGCGCTGTCGGTGGTCACGGACTGGCCGGTGGACAACGTCTCGGCCGCGGTCGTCGGCCCCGACGGCGCCCTCGCGGTCCACGGCGACGAGTCCCGCGTGTACCGCCTCGCCTCGGTGACCAAGCCCCTCGTCGCGGTGGCCGCCCTCCTGGCGGTGGAGGAGGAGGCCATCACCCTCGACGAGCCCGCCGGGCCCGAGGGATCCACGGTGCGCCACCTGCTCGCCCACGCCTCGGGACTGGACTTCGCCGACCGCGACAAGGCACGCACCGAGCCGGGGGAGCGGCGGATCTACTCCTCCGCCGGGTTCGAGGTGCTCGCCGACCACATCGCCGACGCCACCGGGATCGCGTTCACCGACTACCTCCACGAGGCGGTGTGCCAGCCGCTGGGCATGGAGTCCACCACCCTCGAGGGATCCGCCGGCCACGGCGCGTCCGCCAGCCTCGCCGACCTCATTGCGTTCGCCCGGGAACTCGTGGCCCCGGGCCTGCTCGCCGCCGAGACCCTGGAGGAGGCCGTCAGCGAGCAGTTCCGCGGCCTGGACGGGATCGTGCCCGGGTACGGCATGCAGAAGCCGTGCCCCTGGGGACTGGGCTTCGAACTCCGCGACGCCAAGCACCCCCACTGGACCGGCCAGCACAACTCGCCCGCGACCTTCGGTCACTTCGGACAGTCCGGGACGCTGCTGTGGGTCGAGCCCGAGATCTCCACGGCGCTGGTGGTGCTCACCGACCGCGACTTCGGCGACTGGGCCAAGCCACTGTGGCCGGAGCTGTCCGACAGGGTCGTCGACGCGGCCACCCGGCGCTCGCGCGAGGACGATGCGTTGGGCGGGTGAGCTCGTCACTCCCGACACGCCCGCAGTCGTGCCGGGCGACGGAATCACGGTGCTGTAACTTTGCTGAGAGTCGAGAAGTGTCGCTGGTGTAATTCGACCACTTCAGGCACAGTGGTAACTGCAAGCAACATAAGCAACATCATTCACACGATTTCGTGAGGTCGTTGGGGAAGACGTCCCTCAGTGAGTCGGGAGTGAAGTGATGTCTGACCATAACTATCTCGCGGATACGACGACCGGCGTGGTGTTCATCCATGCCGCGCCTACCGCGTTATGCCCTCACGTCGAGTGGGCTCTCGCAGCCACGCTCGACGCCAACTCAGCCATGCGCTGGGAAGACCAGCCGGCCCAGCCGGGCGCTCGCAAGGCGATCGTCGACTGGATCGGCCCGGTCGGCACCGGCGCGCGCCTGGCCGACTCATTGGCCAAGTGGGCGATGCTCTCGTTCGAGGTCACCGAGGACCCGAGCGACCTCGTCGACGGCGAACGCTTCTCGCACACACCCGAACTCGGGATGTGGCGGGGACAGACGGGCGCCAGCGGTGACGTGGTGATCAGCGAGAACCGCCTGCGTCATCTCATGAAGGCCGGCCCCGCCGCCTTCCACTCCGCGGTGGAGGACGAGCTCGGCACCGCCTGGGACCGCGCCCTCGAGCCGCTGCGCGGCCACCCGGCCGCAGCCGAGGTCACCTGGCTCTCCCGGGTCGGCTGACCCACCGCACTTCCGCACTCCCGCACTACCGCACTCGCGCAGGGAAGCGCCCGCACCCTCTCGGGGCGGGCGCTTTCCCGTTCACCCGATACACGACTGCGCCCGACACACGACTGCGCCCCCTCCCCGACGATCGGGGAGAGGGCGCAGTCGTCGTTCGCAGATCCTGCCGGGGTGGTCCGGCCGGGGGATCAGGTCACAGCGGGATGTTCTTGTGCCGGCCGCGGGTGTGCGCGGCGGCGTCCAGGGCCTCCGCGAGGCGGCGTCGGGTGTCGGTCGGCTCGATGACCTCGTCGACGACCCCGATGGAGACCGCCCGGCCCACGCCGCCGGCGATGGCCGCGTGCTCCTCGGCCAGACGCTCGTGCAGCGCCTCCCGCTCGTCCTCCGGTGCCGCCGCGAGGGTGCGCTTGTGCAGGATGCCGACGGCGGCCTTGGCCCCCATGACGGCGACCTCGGCGTCGGGCCAGGCGAACACGGCCGAGGCGCCGAGCGCGCGTGAGTTCATCGCGATGTAGGCGCCGCCGTAGATCTTGCGAGTCACCAGGGTGACGCGGGCGACCGAGGCCTCGGCGAACGCGT
Source organism: Dietzia sp. IBK-p2-16D (assembly GCF_057773085.1). Taxonomy (NCBI): domain Bacteria; kingdom Bacillati; phylum Actinomycetota; class Actinomycetes; order Mycobacteriales; family Dietziaceae; genus Dietzia; species Dietzia sp. IBK-p2-16D. Next base: position 50,042 of record NZ_JBYMTL010000006.1, read on the forward strand.
GGAGCAGCTTCGCACCGCGACGCACCACGCCGTCCCACTCCTGCGAGACGCCGGGCAGGTACCCGGGCACGTCCACGATCACGAGCAGCGGCACGCCGAAGGCGTTACAGAGCCGGACGAAGCGCGACGCCTTCTCGGCGGACTCCGAGTTGAGGCAGCCGCCCAGCCGCAGCGGGTTGTTGGCGATCACGCCGACGGTGCGGCCGGCCATACGACCGAAGCCCACGACGATGCTGGGGGCCCACTTCGCCTGCAGCTCCTCGAACGTGGTGCTGCCATCGAGCTCCGAGGAGTCGAGCAACCCGTGTACGAGGGGGCGGACGTCATAGGCGCGCTTGGGGGACTCGGGGAGCAGGCCCGCGAGATCGGTGTGGTCGCCCTCGAGCGCACGCGTGTCGAACTCGCCCTGCGCGGACAGCAGCGTCACGAGCCGGCGCGCCCGGTGCAGGGCGTCACGCTCATCGGTCGCGGCGATGTGGCAGACGCCCGACTTGCGGTGGTGCACGTCCTGGCCGCCCAGGCCCTCCATGTCGACCTGCTCGCCGGTCACCGAGCGGACCACGTCGGGTCCGGTGACGAAGATCTTGCCTGCCGGCGCCATGATGACGACGTCGGTCAGGGCGGGACCGTAGGCGGCGCCGCCGGCGGCGGGCCCGAGCACGACTGAGATCTGGGGCACGTGGCCCGATGCGCGGACCATGGCCTCGAATACGAGGCCGACCGCGTGCAGCGCCTCGACGCCCTCCGCGAGTCGCGCCCCACCCGAGTGCCAGACGCCGACGACGGGCAGATGCTCGTCGATCGCCACGTCGATGGCGCGCACGATGTGCCGGCACCCGTCCAGGCCCATTGCGCCACCCATGACGGTGGCGTCCGTCGCGTACGCGATGGTGGGTTCGCCGTCGATCAGGCCGCGTGCGGCCAGAGCGCCGGAGGCGTCGGGTTCGGTGATGAACTCGAGTGAGGCCGGGTCGAAGAGATTCTCGAGCCGGACGACGGGATCGCGAGGATCGATCTGGATGTTCTGGTCAACAGCGCTGGTGATGGTCATAAGTGCAGTCCTTTCCTCGGCGCGTGTCCCCGTGACGGAGAGCGCGCCTGCGATGGACCCCCGGACTGGCTGGTGGGCGATCGGCGTTCGGATCAGGACCCCCGTCCCGATCCGGACCTCTCGCCCGGTGCCCCGCGGTCAGCGGGGCGGTCATTGCTGGGCCCTGTGTGGGGGAGGGGACGCGGGCTCGACGTGGTGCACCGACCGCACCTTCGGCCCTGACTGCGTCCCCGCCCCGGCACACGGGGCCGGATGTCAGCTCTGGTCGATCTTCTGGATGTAGTCGACCGCATCCTGAACAGTACGCAACTTTGCGAGGTCCTCGTCGGGGATCTCCACCCCGTAGCGGTCCTCGGTCTGCACGGCGATCTCCACCATGGAGAGCGAATCGATGTCGAGATCGTCTACGAAGGACTTCTCCGGGGTCACCTCGGAGGGTTCGATCCCGGTGACCTCCTCGACGATCTCCGCCAGTCCTGCGATGATCTCGGCCTCGGTGCGTGCCATGTGGTGTCCCTTTCTGATGGGTGGTGTCGTGCCCGGCGGGCGCGACGGGTGGTCTGATCGCGATCGACGGCCGGGGCCGCCGATCGGGGGTGGATGGAGCGGTCAGGCGCCGCTGAGAGCGGGGACCGACTCGAGTGCGAACTCGAGGTCCTCGACGGTGGTCACGCCGTAGCGGGGCACATCGCGCATCATGCGCTTGGCCAGTCCCACGAGCGAGCCGGAGGGCGGGAGTTCGACGAACGTGTCGACGCCCAGCTTGAGCATGGTCTGCGTGCACAGGTCCCACCGGACGGGGTGGGTGATCTGGGAGACGACCCGGTCGAGGGCGTCGCGACCGGAGGTGACCACCATGCCGTCGGCGTTGGAGATCAGGGTCAGTTCGGGGTCGTTGACCTCGATCGTGTCCGCGAGCTCGCGGAACTCGGCGACGGCGGAGGCCATGTGGTGGGTGTGGAACGCACCCGCGACCTCCAGTCGGCGCAGGCGGGCCCGGCTCGGCGGGTTCTGCTCCAGCGCGTCGCAGGCCTCGAGCGGGCCGGCGGCCACGATCTGGCCCGCGCCGTTGCGGTTGGCGGGCTGCAGACCGGCCGTGTCCAGGGACAACAGGACGTCCGCCTCGACGCCGCCCAGGACCGCGATCATCCCGGTGGGACGTTCGGCGCACGCCCGGGACATCGCCGCACCACGAACGGACGCCAGGCGCAGGGCGTCGGCTTCCGACACGACCCCGGCGATCGCCAGCGCCGCGATCTCGCCGATCGAGTGACCGGCGACCATCGTGTCGGAGGGGACCTGGCCACGACGGCGCAGCTCTGCGGCACCGAGCAGTGCGGAGGCCACGACGAGTGGCTGGGTCACCGCGGTGTCGGTGATCTCCTGCAGGGTCGCGGTGGTGCCGAGACGCTCGAGGTCGAGTCCGCTCGATGCGGACCACTCGTCGAGGCGGTCCGAGGCACCGGGCAACTCGAGCCAGGGGGCGAGCATCCCGGCTTTCTGAGACCCTTGTCCAGGGGAGGTAAGGCAAAGCACGAATATCAGAGAACACGTCCGCACCCACTTCGGATGATGTTCCCCAAGCCAGAAACACAGCCCGGATTTTGTACACTTCCCACAAATGCCGAGCTGGCCGGTCGTCCATCTGCATTCTGTGCGGTTTCGTTACACCCTGTTACAGAAGTGACTAATTAGGACTCCTGAGTACTTCGATCGGCGAACTTCCCGAGGACGAGGGCGATTCTGAGGACAAAAGCGTCCCTTGCGTTAAGCGGATCGAATTTGGTGATTTGGCTCACTCTCTTGAGGCGGTACCGCACCGTATTGGGATGGACGAACAACTCGCGGGCACAGGCCTCGACGTGCCCTCCGGAGTCCAGATAGGCCCGCAGGGTGTCCTCGACCGAGGAATCGGCGCCACGCAGGGGAGTGACGATCCGATCGACCAACATCGCCGCCGCGCCACGATCGCCGGCGAGGACCCGCTCGGGAAGGAGGTCGATCGCTGCCACCGGCCGGGGTGCACCGGGCCAACCGCAGACGGCCGCCGACCCGGAGAGCGCCTCGGCCGCGCTGTCGGGGGCCTCGGCGAGGGAGCCCACCGTGTGCCCGACGACGATCGGTGCATCCGGAGAGAAGGAGTCGAGGACCCCGGCCGGCACGGCGGAGGAGGACTCGAGTTCACCGGAGAGGATGACGACGAGGCGGGCGCCCTGCACCACGGCCAGGGCGTGCCGGTTGGCGGCGACCGCAGCCCGGTGGGCGGCGGGTACCGACGCCAGTCCCAGTTCCTCACGGGGCCGGCCGACGATCACGGTCGCGGCGGTGGTCGGGTCCCAGTTCAGGGCCGAGGCCCCCGAGGCGAGGTCGGCATGGCGGTCACCGCGGACCACGGCGTCGACCAGCATGGCTTCCATCCGGGTGTCCCAGGCACCCCGGTTCTCCGCGGCGGCGGCATAGACCGACGCCGCGGTGAAGCCGAGTTCGCGACCGAACTTGAGCACCGCGGTGATCATGAGACCCCGTTGGCGCTCGTTGTGGGTGATCCGGGGCATCACCAATTCGAAGTACTCACACGTCGACCGGACGAGCTGGACCGTCTGCTGCAGGGTGAGACCCTGGCCGAGCCCCTTGGGGAGCAGCTTGAATCCCGCGATGGTGTCCGTGTGCGGCGCCTCCGGGTTGCGCATCCAGGTCACGAAGTCGCGCACCGCGCTCTGGATGATCAGTTGGATCTCGGCCCGCTGGTCAGCGGACAGCTCGCCGAAGAACGGCAGCTCCTGCTCGAGCGCGCGGACCGCCTCGGTGGACAGGGTCCCCGAGTACCGGGTGATGCGCTTGAGCAGGGCATCGGAGACGGGTCGCTGGTCCGGCGGCGTCGAAGAACGCCGCCGGACGGGCTGTGGATCCCTCTCCCCGGTCCCGGGGCCGGTCGGGTCTGTCACGCCACTCCGGGGTCCGTCGTCGGCTCGGGCGCGGCCATGACGTCGTCGATCCGGTACAGGCGGGCGGCCTCGAGGAGGGTGCGCTTCTCGATCGCGCCCTCACGAACCAGACCTGCCAGGACGGCGACGACGATCGATTCCGCGTCCGTGTTGAAGAAGCGGCGCGCGGCGGGCCGGGTGTCGGAGAACCCGAAGCCGTCGCACCCGAGAACGGTGAAGTCGCCGGGCACCCAGGCGCGGATCTGGTCCGGAACCGCCTTCTGGAAATCGCTCACCGCCACCTTCGGCCCCTCGGCCGAGGCCAGGGCGGCGGTGACGAACGGGGTGCGCGGCTGCTGGTCGGGATGGCGCAGCGCATGACGCTCGCACTCGAAGCCGTCGCGGGCGAGTTCCGTCCACGAGGTGGCGGACCACAGGTCGGCCGCCACGTCCCACTTCTCGGAGAGCATCTTCTGGGCCTCGACCGCCGCGTACATCGCCACGCCGGAGGCGAGGATGGCGGCCTTGTGGGTCCCGGTCTCGGCCGCACGGAATCGGTACAGGCCGCGCAGGAGCGCGTCGGCGTCCAGGTCCTCGGGCTCGGCCGGCTGGGGGACGGGCTCGTTGTACAGGGTGATGTAGTACGAGACGTTGCGGTCGATGCCGTCGGTCTCGGTCTCGTGGGCCGCCCCGGGGCCGTACATGCGCTCGATACCCGCACGCATGATGTGGGCGACCTCGTACGCCCACGCGGGGTCGTAGGAGATGATCCCCGGGTTGGTCGCGGCCAGGAGCGGGGAGTGGCCGTCCATGTGCTGCAGTCCCTCGCCGGTGAGCGTGGTGCGGCCGGCGGTCGCACCCAGCAGGAAGCCCCGGGCGAGCTGGTCGGCGGCGGCCCAGATGCCGTCGCCGGTGCGCTGGAACCCGAACATCGAGTAGAAGATGTACAGCGGGATCATCGGCTGACCGTGGGTCGCATAGGCGGTCCCGGCGGCGGTGAACTCGGCGACCGAGCCCGCCTCGCTGATGCCCTCGTGCATGATCTGGCCGTCCTTGGCCTCCTTGTAGCTCAGCATGAGGTCGTGGTCCACCGAGGTGTAGTTCTGCCCGTGCGGGTTGTAGATCTTCAGGGTGGGGAACCACGAGTCCATGCCGAAGGTACGGGCCTCGTCGGGGATGATCGGCACGAAGCGGTCCCGCAGTGATTCATCGCGCATGAGCTCCTTGGCCGTCCGCACGAGCGCCATCGTGGTGGCCACGGCCTGCTTGCCCGACCCCTTGCGCAGGGACTTGAGGGAATCGAGGTCCGGCACGGCCAGCGGCGTGAACGTCTGGCGCCGCTCGGGGACGTGTCCGCCGAGAGCGGACCGGCGCTCCAACATGTACCGGATCTCCGGCGAGTTGGGTCCGGGGTTGTAGTAGGGCGGCTGGGTCGGGTCGGCCTCCAGCTCCTCGTCGGTGATGGGGATCTCCTGCTTGTCGCGGAACTGCTTGAGATCGTCCAGCGTCAGCTTCTTCATCTGGTGGGTCGCGTTGCGTCCCTCGAAGTTCTGGCCCAGCCCGAAGCCCTTGATGGTGTGGGCCAGGATGACCGTCGGCCGACCGGTGTGCTCGAGCGACGCCTTGTACGCGGCGTGGATCTTGCGGTAGTCGTGCCCGCCACGGCGCAGCGCCCAGATCTCCTCGTCCGTCATGTCCTCGACGAGCTTCGCGGTGCGGGGGTCGCGTCCGAAGAAGTGCTCACGGATCCACGCACCGTCGTTGGCGCGGAAGGTCTGGTAGTCGCCGTCGGAGACCGAGTTCATCAGCGAGACCAGGGCGCCCTCGGTGTCCTTGTCGAACAGGGCGTCCCATTCGCGACCCCAGACCACCTTGATGACGTTCCAGCCAGCGCCGCTGAAGTACGACTCCAGCTCCTGGACGATCTGCCCGTTCCCGCGGACCGGCCCGTCGAGACGCTGGAGGTTGCAGTTGATGACAAAGGTGAGGTTGTCGAGGGCGTCGTTCGCGGCGATCTGGAGCGCGCCGCGCGACTCGACCTCGTCCATCTCACCGTCACCGAGGAACGCCCACACGTGCTGCTGCGACGTGTCCTTGATGCCGCGGTTGTGGAGGTAGCGGTTGAACCGCGCCTGGTAGATCGCGTTGATCGGCCCCAGGCCCATGGAGACCGTGGGGAACTCCCAGAACTCGGGCAGCGAGCGGGGGTGGGGGTAGGAGGGGAGTGAACGCCCCGGATGGCTCTTCTCCTGGCGGAACCCGTCGAGGTCCTGCTCACGCAGTCGGCCCTCGAGGTACGCGCGGGCGTACATGCCGGGGGAGGCGTGACCCTGGAAGAAGATGTGGTCGCCGCCGCCGGGATGGTCCTTGCCGCGGAAGAAATGGTTGTACCCCACCTCATAGAGCGGGGCCGCGCCCGCGTAGGTCGAGATGTGGCCACCGACGCCGATTCCGGGTCGCTGTGCGCGGTGGACCATGATGGCGGCGTTCCAGCGGATCCACCGTCGGTAGGTCCGCTCCACCGACTCGTCTCCGGGGAACTCCGGTTCGAGGCTGGTGGGGATGGTGTTCACGTAGTCCGTGGACGTGAGGGCGGGCAACGGTACACGCTGCTTGGAGGCCCGCTCCAGGAGACGGAGCATCAGGTAGCGGGCGCGCTCGGGCCCGGCCTCGGCGAGCATGCCGTCGAGGGAGTCCATCCACTCCTGCGTCTCCTCCGGATCGGAGTCCGCCAGGTAGGACGCGACCCCCTCCCGGAGAACCGGCACGTTGGTGGGTGCGGAACCGTCCCTGGAGACGTCGTTTCCGGTCATGCGTATCGTCCTCACTTCTGTGATTCGTACCGTGGACGCCCGGTGGGGCCTCCACATGTCGTGGTACATCGTCGGGCCCGGGCCGCGGTCCGCGGGTGTGGGCGGATCGCGTCGGGCTCGGGACGGGCCACCGTAGGCCCACCGGTTCCGATTGTGCCCCAAAGCGTGACGCGCGACACCGCCACCTGGGTCCGCGTACCGGTAAATGGGCGGTAGTCGTTTCCCCGGTGAGCATGCGCGGGTAGTGTTCCTGGTCAGCGAAGGACCCGAGAAGTAGCACGACGGAATAGAGGGAGGAACACCACGGTGGTCGCCGCGGCGAACCAGCAGGACGGAGCGGACCAGGTAGCTGGTCAGCTCGAACTGACGGAGGGCATGCTCGTTCAGGAGGTCGGATGGGATTCCGACTGTGACGAGTCGATCAGCGAGGCCGTCGAGGACGCCGTCGGATCAGAGCTGCTGGAGGAGGACACCGATGAGGTGGTCGATGCGGTGCTGCTCTGGTGGAGGGACGGTGACGGTGACCTCGTCGACCGGCTCATGGACGTCATGACCCCCCTGGCGGACGACGGTTCCGTGTGGGTCCTCACCCCCAAGACGGGGCGCGACGGGCATGTCGTGCCCGCGGTGATCGCGGAGTCCGCGCAGACCGCGGGGATGTTGCAGACGCGCACCGCCGCGCTCGGGGACTGGGCCGGCAGCCGGCTCGCCCTGCGCAAGAACAGCATGCCGCGTAAGTGATCCCGGTACCCGGGATGCCCGCCCCGCCCCGGGGTGGGGCGATCTCCCGGATGGCATAATCTGACCGCACCGGCGCGTTCTCGGCGCCGGTGCGTACGCGCGCGTAGCTCAGCGGTTAGAGCTCTGGTCTTACACACCAGCGGTCGGGGGTTCGATTCCCTCCGCGCGCACCGAGGAAGAGGCCCCACCCCGTACCCGTACGAGGTGGGGCCTCTCGCATCGCATCTCGGAGCCGTTCCCGATCACATCACCGATCACCCCACCGAACACTCCGGGCAGCGGTGGATACGGCGGGGTGTGGTCACGTCCGCAGGCGGTCGGCGCGGCGGAGGGCCCGGCGCTTCTCGACGTCGTCGCGGTCGCCGTAGCGGGCTCGCATCGCCCGTTCGCGCGCCGAGAGTTCGTCGACGTGGACGTCGGAGGCATCCCGGTCGACGCTGCTGCCGCTGCCACGGGCGATGCCGCCCGTCGTCCCGCCACCATGGTCGCTTCTCCCCGCGGTCGGGGGGATGTCGTCATCCGAACCCCGGTCGGCGTCCGCCTCGGCGTCGGCGGCCGCGACCTCGGCGTCGCGTCGCCGGGCCCGGATCTCGGCCCAGGCGAAGTAGATGAGCGCGGCCGGGGCGAGCACGCCGAAGGCCAGCCACTGCAGCCCGTAGGACAGGTACGGGCCGTTCTCGATGCCGGGGATCGGCGCGGGGGTCAACGAACCGGGCTGGTCCCCGGTCAACTGCAGGTACCCCTCTGGGACGAGGTCGTGTCCGAGGGTGTCTCCGATGGCCGCGGGATCGACCACCCGCACCGCCGGCAGTCCGGCCATCGGTACGGGCTCGGCCTCGCCGGGTTCGGCGACGCGAAGACGCGCGGTGATCTCCACCTCGCCGGTGGGAGCCGCGGGGTAGTCCGGGACGGCGTTGTTCTCCCCGACGAGGACGTACCCGCGGTTGACCAGCAGGTCCGCGCCGTCTGCGGGGTCGAACACGGTGAGCACCTGGTAGACGAGATCCCCGTCCACGGACCGGAGACGCAACAGCGCCTCGGAGTCCGGCTGCCATTCGCCGGAGAGGGTGACCAGGCGCCACTCCCGCTCGGCGTAGGCCTGCGGCCCGTCGACCACCTGCGCCAGCGGCGCCGGGGCGGCCTCGACGGACTCGGCGAGCCGCGCGTTGCGGGCGTCGAGATCGTCGCTCTTGCCCAGCTGCCACGGCGCCAGCAGCGCGAAGCACGCCCAGGCGAACAGGATCGCGGCGAGGACGCCGATCACCCATCCCGGGGTCAGGAATCGCCGCAGAGTCCGCATGGTCCCAGGGTATCCGTCGCGCGCCGGCGGGTCCCGTCGCCGGTGCGCCCGACACCCCGCGCCCGCTACCCCGCGCCCGCTACCCTGCGCCCGCTAAGCAGTGAGGCCGCGCACCTCGGCGACCAGACCGGGCAGGGCGCGCGAGATCTGCAGGCGGGTGCGGGCGAAGCCGCTGTCGTCGCCGTAGTACGGGTCGGCCACGTCCGCACCGTCCGCGCCGGGTTCGTACGAACGCAGCAGCCGGATCCGGTCGGGGTCGACGCCCGCGCGGTGCAGGTGATCGCGGTGGCCGGCGTCGAGGGCCACCACGAGGTCGGCGTCGTGGTCCTCCTCGGACAGCTGCGCGGCCACGTGCCCGGTGTCGTAGCCGTGGGCCGCGAGCTCGGCCGCGGCGCGCGGGTCCATGCCGTCGCCGACGTGCCAGCCGCCGGTGCCGACGCTGGAGACGACCACCCGGTCGCCGAGCCCGGCGTCTGCGAACGCCCGACGCGCCATGACGTCGGCCATGGGGGAGCGACAGATGTTGCCGGTACAGACGAACACCACGCGCACCCGCGACTCACCACCCACGGATGATCTCCTCCAGTGCGGCGGTGTCGACGGCCGACCAGTGGGCGCGGTCCCACTCGTCGGGGCGCCCGTAACCCCACCGCACGATCGCGGTGGGGACGCCGTAGCGGGCGGCGCCCTCGATGTCGTGCTCGCGGTCTCCGATCATCAGCACCTGCCCGGTCCCGCCCCCGTCGACGGGCGTCGGCTCGACCCCCATCGCAGCGAGGGAGTGCGCGATCACGTCGGCCTTGGCCATCCGGCCGACGGAGATGTCGGCCCCGCCGATGAACTCGAAGGGCGCGGCCAGGTCGAAGTGCCCGAGGATCCGGCGCGCGGCAACCTCGTCCTTGCTCGTGGCGACCGCCATCCGGTAGCCGTCCACGGCGAGCCGGTCGAGCAACGCGTCCATCCCGGTGAAGACGGCGTTCTCCAACCACCCCACCTCGTCGTAGCGCTCCCGGTAGGCGGCCACGGCCCGGTCCAGGTCGGACCCGGCGAGGCCGAGCGAGGTCAACGTGTCGACCATGGGCGGGCCGGCGATGGAACGGATGTCGCGGGTGTCGTCCCAGCGCGTGCCCACCACGCCGAGCGCGTGGTGGAGGGACTTGGCGATGCCGTCGAGGGAGTCGGTGATGGTGCCGTCGAGGTCCACCAGGAGGATCGGGCGGTCGGTCATGCCGCCATCCTCCCAGAGTCCGCCGGGCGGGCCCCTCCGCCCGTCCGGCGCCGCGCGGCGCGCGCGGTCGTCCTACGCTTCCGGGAATGAGCGAACAACCCGGAGAGGGCCCCGACCAGGCGTCGTGGGCGGCGCTGCGACACCACGGTGACGCCGAGCTGGTCCCCGGCGCCCTGGACTTCGCCGTCAACGTGCGCGGGTCCGGGCCGCCGGGCTGGCTCCGCGACAGGTTGGCGGCCCGCCTCGCCGACCTGGGGGGATATCCGGGGGTCGACGACGACGACGCCGCGGTGGCCGCCGTGGCCGCCCGTCACGGGGTCGGACGCGACCGCGTCCTGCTGCTGGGCGGCGCCTCGGAGGGGTTCCACCTGCTCGCCGCGCACGCGGCCCGGAACCTGCTGCGAGCGGCGGTGGTGCACCCGTCCTTCACCGAACCGGAGCTCGAGCTGCGACGGGCCGGCGTTCCGGTGGAGCGGGTCCTCCTGCCGGTTCCGTTCGACCTCGATCCCGGCCTCGTCCCGGAGGAGGCGGACCTCGTCGTCGTCGGCAATCCCACCAACCCCACCTCGGTGGTGCACCCCCGGTCCGCCGTGGCGGCGCTGTGTCGTCCGGGGCGGGTGACGGTCGTCGACGAGGCGTTCTGCGACATCCTCCCGGACGAGGCGGCCCACACCCTCGCCGGCGCCGAGCTGCCGGGCCTCGTGGTGCTGCGGTCGTTGACCAAGACGTGGGCGCTGGCCGGCCTGCGAGTGGGGTACGCCGTCGGGGACCCGTCGGTGTTGGCCGACCTGGCCGCGCGCCGGCCGCACTGGCCCCTGGGCACCCTCCAGCTGGAGGCCGTCCGGGCATGCGTCGGTCCGGAGGCGGATCCGGAGCTCGACGCCGCGCGGGTGCAGGTCGCGGCCGAGCGGGATGAGATGGTCCGCGCACTCGGCGCCGCGGGGATCGAGGTGGTGGTGCCGCCGGCCGCGCCGTTCGTCCTGGTCCGCACCCCGGCCGGGATCGATCCGGTCGCGTTCCGAACCGGGCTCGTGCGCCGGGGGATCGTCACCCGTCGCTGCGACACGTTCCCCGGCCTCGATGCCACCTACCTGCGACTGGCCGTGCGGCCGGGCACGATGGTGGACGAACTCGTCGGAGCCTGGCACGGACAGATGGCGGCACGGGCAGATCGCGGCACGGACTGATCGCGGCGCGGCGGGTGAACAGGAAGGGGAGCGACCATGACCACCGGCAGGCCCACCCTGGCCGACGTGATCGACCTGTTGGAGCACGCCTACCCGCCGCGGCTGGCCGAATCGTGGGACCGCGTGGGACTGGTCGCCGGTGACCCGGCGGTCGAGGTGGAGCGGGTCGTGGTGGCGGTGGACGCCACCGACGCAGTGGTCGACCACGCGCTCGCCGAGGGCGCCGACCTGCTACTGGTCCACCACCCGCCGCTGATGCGCGGCGTGCACTCCGTGGCCGCCGACACCCCCAAGGGTCGATTGCTCCACCGGCTCATCGCGGGCGGCTGTGCGCTGTACTCCGCACACACCAACGCCGATTCCGCCCGACCCGGAGTCAACGACGCCCTCGCCGACGCGCTCGGTCTGACCCCCGGCCGCCCCCTGGCCCCCACCGGCGACGGAACCGTCGACCGGTGGGTGGTGACCGTGCCCGACGACGACCGCGACGACCTGCTGAACGCGGTCTTCGCCGCCGGCGCCGGGCGGATGAGCGGCTACACCGAGTGCTCGTTCTCCGTCCGGGGCACCGGCCGGTTCCGCCCCGGCGACGGCACCGACCCGACCATCGGCAGCATCGGCGAGCCCGAGCAGGTCTCCGAGACCCGGGTGGAATTCGTCGCGCCGCCGGAACTGCGGTCCGCGGTGCGGCGCGCCGTCCTGGCCGGGCACCCGTACGAGGTGCCCGCGATGGACGTGTTCGTCAACCACGCCGGACCCGGACCCGGACCCGAGGACACCGGGCTCGGTCGGATCTGCGAACTCGACGCACCGATGACGTTGGCGCGGTTCACCGAGCTCGTGGCCGAGCGCCTGCCCACCACCGAGTGGGGGGTCCGCGCCGCGGGCGATCCCGACGCCGAGATCCGGCGCGTCGCGCTGTGCGGCGGGTCCGGCGATTCCCTGCTGGGCGCGGCCCGCGCCGCGGGCGCCGACGTCTACCTCACCGGGGACCTGCGCCATCACGTCGTGGACGAGCACCTTCGCTCGGGCGGGCCCATGCTCGTCGACGCCGCGCACTGGGCGCTGGAGTTCCCGTGGTGCGCACAGGCCGCGGCCCTGCTCGAGGAGGGGGCGGATCTCACGGCGACGGTCTGCGAGCAGCGGACCGACCCCTGGACGGTGGCCGCCGGGGGAGCGCGCGGGCAGCGGTAGTCTTGGCACCCATGAAGGCCGATCCCCACGACCAGCGTCGACTCGTCGACATCGCCGACCTCGACCTGCGACTGGCGAGTCTCGAGCACCGGCGGTCGCAGCTACCCGAGCAGGCGACCCTCGACGCGCTGGAGGCCGAGCGGCGGGCCGCCACGGAGTCCGTCGCCCGGGCCCGGATCCACCTGGAGGATCTCGACCGCGCACTGGCCAAGCTGCGGTCCGACCTGGAGGCCGTGCGTCGGCGTCGTGCCGCGGACTCCGACCTGCTCGCAAAGGGTGGCCTGTCCGAGCAGCAGACCACCGAACTGGACTACGAACTGCGTTCGCTGGCCCGCCGGCAGGAGGCACTCGAGGGTGAGCTCGGTGAGCTCGGCGAGCGGCACGAGGCCATGGAGGCCGACGTCCGCCACTCCGGCGCGATCGTCACCGACCTGGACGCGCGCATCGGGATGGCCGTGACGCTGCGCGACACCGCCCTCGCGGAGCTCGAGGACGCGGTGACGGAGACCATGGCCGAGCGGGCCCGCGTGGCCGAGACCATCCCCGCCGCACTCCTCGACCACTACACCCGTAGCGCGAAGGAGGCGGGCCGGGGCGCGGCGATCCTCAACGGCGGCCGCTGCTCCGCCTGCGCGATGGACCTCGACCGGAGCACCGTCTCGGCGTTCCGCTCCGCCCCCGAGGACGAGGTGCTTAACTGCCCCGAGTGTGGCGTGATCGTGGTCCGCACCGACAACTCGTGAGCAGCCGACCGGGTTCGGGCAGCGGAGCGGGTTCGAGCAGCGGACCCGGCTGGACCGGGGCCACCGGCCACCCCACCCGGATCGTCCTGGCCCGCCACGGACAGACCCCGTTGTCGGTGGACCGGCGCTACTCCGGACAGGGCGACCCCGACCTCACCGAGTTGGGCGTCACCCAGGCCGAGCGGACCGCCGCCCGGCTCGCGGCACTGCCGGATCTCACCGCGGTGGTCTCCTCCCCGCTCCGACGCTGCCTGGCGACCGCCGAGCGGGCCGCCGATGCCGCAGGCGTGCCCCTGGTGGTGGACGAGGACCTCATCGAGACCGACTTCGGCGGGTGGGAGGGGCTGACCTTCCGGGAGGCCGCCGAGCAGGACCCCGCCCTCCACTCGCGGTGGCTCGCCGACACCGCCGTGGCACCACCGGGTGGCGAGAGCTTCGCCGTGGTGCGGGCGCGCGTCGAGCGGGGACTGCAGCGCATCGTGACCGACCGCCCCGGCGGCGTCGTCGCCGTGGTCAGCCACGTCACGCCCATCAAACTGGCGATCCGGGCGGGTCTGGGCGCCGGGGACGAACTGCTGTTCCGATTGCACCTGGACCTCGCCTCCGTCTCCGACGTGCGCTTCTACCCCGACGGTCCCACCTCGGTGCACCTGGTCAACGACACCTCCCACCTCGTCTGAGCCCGCACCCCGACCGCCCCGCGCGGGCGACTAGACTCCCTGGGGCGAACGAGTCGGCCGGACGGCCGCGGACAGGGGAACCGGCGCCTTCGGGCGACCAGGCCCGGGTCCGAGGAAAGTCCGGACTCCACAGAGCAGGGCGGTTGCTAACGGCAACCCGGGGTGACCCGCGGGACAGTGCCACAGAAAACAGACCGCCGCGCCTGCGGGCGCGGTAAGGGTGAAACGGTGCGGTAAGAGCGCACCAGCGCCCCGGGTGACCGGGGCGGCTAGGTAAACCCCGCCCGGAGCAAGGTCGAAGGTCGCACCGCCCGCGGTGCGACTGCGCGGATGGTGTGCAGCGATGCACGGGAGGGCTGCTCGCCCGAGTCCGCGGGTGGACCGCTCGAGGCACCCGGCAACGGTGTGTCCAGATGGATGGTCGTCGCCCTCCGCCCGCGGAGGGCACAGGATCCGGCTTACAGGCCGGCTCGTTCGCCCCATCCCCGGTTGGTGGTGCGCCCGCCGGTTGCGTGCTCCCTATGGTCCACTCCGGGAGCGCACGTCCCTCGGAATCGTGCATTTCCGGCGCGCAAGCCGACGAGGCCGGAAGACTGATACTCCGAGGCGCTGGTAGTAGGGTCCGGAGTGAACGCCATCCGTCGCACCGAGGAGGTCCACCATGTCGGACGAACAGTGGTACTACGACATCACCACAGGTCAGGCGTTGCAGGGCAAGGTGACCAACTGGGACAACCGGATGGGCCCGTACGCCACGCGCGGGGAGGCGGAGGCGGCGCTGGCGAAGGCGAAGGCCCGCAACGAGGCGTGGGACGCCGAGGACGAGAAGGACTGACCCGCCGGGCGCGCCTACTTCCCGCGGCCCTTCTTCTTGTTGCCCTTCTTCCCGCCCTTCTCGTCCTTCCTCCTGCGTCGCCGTGCCGCGCGGCGTGATTCGGACAGCTCGCGGTAGGCGGCCGTCACCGCCGCGGCGTCGCCCTCGAACCCCTCGAGGGCGCGCTCGGAGAACCCCCGCTCGTGCTCGAAGAGCACCCCGAGGCCGAACGTCGATTCGCCCGCGAATTCGGCACGCCGCGTGATGCGTCTGATCCACTGCCGGGTGGTGACACTGTCCTGCACCTCGCCGAGCACCGAGTGCAGCCGGTCGCAGGCGGTGCGCAACGGTGCGATGGCGAGGTCGTCCGAGGCCGGCACCGCGCTGACGTTGGAGCGCAACGCCTTGGCCCGCTTGCGCACGACGTGGGTGAGCTCCTCCCGCTGGGCCAGCGTCAGGTCGAGGGAGTCCAGGTCGCGCTCGGTGCGGGTGCGGGCCTTGGTGAACTTCCTGAACTGCCGATCGACCCCGCGCAGGAGGAGGTCCTCGGCGTCGCGACGCGTCCCGCCGCCCTTCGTCCGCGTCCCGCCCTCCGCCGGGGCCGCGTCGGTGCCCGCGATGCGGACCAGGTCGTGGAGCCGGTCGAGGAGGTCGAGGTACCGGTCGGAGAGCAGCGCCGCGGTGAGTCGTTCGCCCGCCCTGGCCTCCTCGAGGTCCAGTTCGGTACGCAGGAGGTGCCGGGTCCGCGGGGTCACCACGTCCTCGGGGTAGCCGGCGGCCAGCGCCCCGAGCCGTTGGTCGACCACCTGGATGTCACGGACCTTGCCCAGTACGGCGGCGAGCACCTTGAGCTCGGCGAGGATCGCTGCGAGGTCGAGGTCGGTGCCGGCGGTGGCCGACCCGAGCTCGTCGGCGTAGGAACTGATGGTGCTGCGCAGACCCCGGACCGCCACGCGCATCTGGTGGACGCCCACCATGGTGACGCGACGGGCGCCCGGGTCGTGATCGAGGAGTTGGTGCAGGTCACGAGCCAGGGCGTCCCGCACGGGGGAGACGCCGCGCTCGTGGGCCTCGGGGAGGGGCCCGATCGTGCGGGCGAGTTTGGACGACGACGACGAGGCCGCGGCGCCCGCGGCAGCGCATGCAGTCGCGACGCTCTCGAGGAGGTCGTGCGCGTCGGGCCGTCCCGGATCGACCAGTTCGGTCTCCCACTCCCGCCACCCGGACGTGGACCCGCCGTCGACGAAGGACTCGGTGGAGACGTGGTCGTCGCAGAACTCGATCACCGGGGCACCGTCGGGGTCCCGCAACGTGAGGACCTGCCGACGATTGTCGATGCGGGCGACGGGCTCGAGCGGCCGGCGCCGGACCACCCCGGCGACCGCGGAGAGGAACTCCGGTGGGACGACGTCGTCGCGCGGGTCGCCGTCACCGAGCGGCGCCTGCAACTCGACGCGACCACCCCGGGCGGGCAACTTCAGGTGCCAGCCCTCGTCGTCCCCACCGGTCCGGCGCCGGAGGGTCACCTTGTGGCGGGTGAGCGACAGGTCCGCGGTGTCGTAGTAGGTGGCGGAGAGCTGATGCTGCACCGGGACGTCCGCGACGAGAGGCGCGAGGGCGTCGACGGTGGGCAGCGGGGTGTGCTCGTCGACCTCGAACTTGCTCTCGACCTCGACGGTCTCGTTGATCGTCATGGACCGGTTGTATCAGTAAAGGATGAACGGCGTGAAGGAGCACGGCCCCCGGTGGACTTACCGACGGGTAAGGTCGGTGGCAACGGTCACACGTTCGTCGTAGGGAGAGACTGTGGATCAGCCGGAAATCGTCGACACCCTCGTCGTGGGGGCCGGGTTCTCCGGGCTCGGCGCGGCCATCAGACTCGCGCAGGAGGGCTTCGACGACCTCGTGGTCCTCGAGCGCGGCCCGGATGTCGGCGGGACGTGGCGGGACAACAGCTACCCCGGGGCGGCGTGCGACGTCCCGTCCCACCTCTACTCGTACTCCTTCGCCCTCAACCCCGACTGGTCGCGGGCCTTCTCGCCGCAGGGCGAGATCTACGACTACATCCGCCGGGTGACCCACGAGGCCGGCGTGCGCGACAAGATCCGCTTCGGCGTCGACGTCACCTCCGTCGACTACTCCGAGTCCCGCGGCCGGTGGACGGTGCGCACCAGCGAGGGGGAGTACGACGCCCGCGTGGTGGTGCTGGGCGTCGGCGCACTGTGCGAGCCCAGGCTCCCCGAGATCGACGGCATCGGAGACTTCGCCGGGCCCGTCTTCCACACCGCCCGGTGGGACCACTCGGTGACGCTCGCCGATCGGCGCGTCGCGGTGATCGGCACCGGCGCCTCGGCGATCCAGGTGGTGCCGTCCATCGCCCCGACCGTGGCGCACCTCGACGTCTACCAGCGCACCGCGCCCTGGGTACTGCCGCGTATGGACCGGCAGTACCCCCGGTTCGAGCGGTCGCTGTACCGCCGGGTGCCCGGGTTGCAACGCGCGGTGCGGGTCCTGCAGTACGCCAGCCGCGAGTTCCAGGTGGTGGGCCTGACCCGCACGCGCGCGGCCCTGGCACCGATCAAGGCGCTCGGACGGGCACACCTGGCAATGCAGGTGCGCGACCGGGCGCTGCGCGCGCGGCTCACCCCGCACTTCGAGATCGGGTGCAAGCGCATCCTGCTGTCCAACACCTGGTACCCGGCACTGTCCCGGGACAACGTCGACGTGGTCACCGAGCCGATCACCCGCGTCACCGGGACCGGGATCGTCACCGGTGACGGCGTCGAGCACCCCACAGACGTCCTGGTGGTGGCCACCGGCTTCCACGTCACCGACTCCCCGTTCTTCGAGCGGGTCCGCGGAACGGACGGACGCACGCTCGCGGACAAGTGGCAGAGCGAGGGCATGGAGGCCTACAAGGGCACCACCGTCGCCGGCTACCCCAACCTGTTCGTCCTGGTGGGCCCCGCCACCGGGCTCGGGCACTCGTCGATGATCTACATGATCGAGTCCCAGCTCAACTACCTCGTGGACGCGCTGCGCACCATGCGCGACCGCGACCTGCAGACCGTCGAGGTGCGTTCGGCCGTCCAGGACGCGTACAACCGTGAGCTGCGCGACAGCACCGGCGAGACCGTGTGGGTGACCGGCTGTCGCAGCTGGTACCTCGACGCCAAGGGCAACGCGCCGGCCGTGTGGCCGGACTTCACGTTCTCCTTCCGCAACCAGACGCGGGAGTTCGACCTGAGCGCGTATCGGCGGACCGCGGCCGACGCCACGGACGTGACGCGTACCGGGCAGGAGGCCCTCTCGTGAGCGCCCCTGTCCGCCGACTGTTCGGCACCGTCGGGTCACTGGCCCGCCGCCCCCGCTGGCGGATGGACGGCAAGGTCGTCGTCGTCACCGGCGCCGGCTCGGGGATCGGGCGCGAACTGGCGCGTGAGGCCGCGCGGCGCGGCGCGCGGCTGGCAGTGAGCGACATCGACGTCGACGGCCTGGCCCGTACCGTCGAGTTCGCGCGCGGTGACGGTGCCACCGACGTGCACTCGCAGCGCCTCGACGTCACCGAGCAGGCCATGGTCGCCGAGTACGCGGGGGCCGTCGCCGAGCACTTCGGCGCGGTCCACCTGGTGGTCAACAACGCCGGGATCGCCTTCACCGGGGCGGTCGAGCAGTCCGGATACAAGGACATCGCGCGGGTGATGGACGTGGACTACTGGGGCGTCGTCCACGGCACCAAGGAGTTCCTGCCGCATCTCATCGCCTCCGGCGACGGCCACCTGGTCAACGTCTCCAGCATCTTCGCGTTCCTGTCCGTCCCCACCCAGAACGCCTACAACGCGGCCAAGGCGGCGGTGCAGCAGTTCACCGAGTCCCTGCGGATGGAGATGCTGGCGGCCGGGCACCCCGTCGACGTCACCTGCGTGCACCCGGGCGGGATCAAGACCGCCGTCGCCCGCAGCGCCGGCGCGGCGGAGGGCCTCGACAGCGCGAACTTCGCCACGATCTTCGACACCAAGTTCGCGCGCACGGAGGCGTCGACCGCCGCACGGGTGATCCTCGACGGCGTGGAGCGACGCAAGGCGCGAGTGCTGGTAGGGGTCGACGCGCACCTATTGGACGCCCTGGTCCGGCTGTTCCCGGCAGGCTACCAGAGGGGCACCGTCGCGGTGTCGCGCCGCTTCGGGGTGGTCTGACCCGGGAGCGCGTAAGGGGCTCGTCAGGGCCGGAAGCGGTCCGTGGCCTCCAGCAGGTGGTGGGTCGTGCCGGGCTCGGCCATCGCGTGCCCGGCGTCGGGGACGATGTGCAGCTCGGAACCCGGCCACGCCGCGTGCAGTTCCCACGCGCTCACGACCGGGCACACCACGTCGTACCGGCCGTGGACGATCACGGCCGGGAGATGGGCGATGCGGTCCATCCGGTCCAGGATCGCCCGGCCCTGCAGGAACGCGTCGCTGGCGAAGTAGTGGTTCTCGATCCGGGCGAAGGCCAGCGAGAAACGGTCGTGGTCCCCGCCGGTGTCGACGGGCCGGGGGAGCAGCGTCGAGGTCGACGTCTCCCACGTGGTCCACGCCCGGGCCGCCTCGATCTCGATCTGCGGATCACCGCAGTGCAGGAGCCGGTGGTAGGCGGCGACGTGGTCGTAGCCCGGCCCGTGGACGGCGTCCGCCCCGTCCGCGGCGAGCAGCGGCGCGAGATAGCCCTCCCACACGTCGGGGAACAGGTGCGCCGCGCCACCGCGGTAGAACCAGTCGATCTCGCTCGGACGGCACAGGAAGATGCCGCGCAGGACCAGACCACGAACCCTGTCCGGATGGTCCTGGGCGTAGGCCAGTGCCAGAGTCGACCCCCACGAGCCGCCGAAGACCAGCCACGTCTCGACGCCGAGGTGCTCCCGCAGTCGCTCGAGGTCGTCGATCAGATGACGGGTCGTGTTGACCGACAGGTCCGCGCCCTCGGCGACGTGCGGGGTGCTCCGTCCGCATCCCCGTTGGTCGAACAGGATGATCCGGTAGGCGGCCGGGTCGAACATGCGCCGGTGCGCGGGGGTGGTCCCACCGCCGGGTCCGCCGTGGACGAACACCACGGGGGCGCCGTCCGGGTTGCCGGAGCACTCCCAGTGGAGCTGCTGGCCGTCGCCCACGTCGAGCATCCCGCTGTCGTGCGGTTCGATCGCGGGGTAGGGGGCGCGGCGGGCGGCGCCGCGCCCGGTGTCGGTCGTCGGTGCCATCACGGTCAGAAGGAGTGCTCGGCGCCGGGGAAGGCCCGCGAGCGGACCTCGGTGCCGTACTCACGGGCGGCGTCGCGCAGCGTGTCCGCCAGCTCGGCGTACCGCTTGACGAACTTCGCGGTGCGACCGGTGCTGTGACCGGCCATGTCCTGCCAGACCAGCACCTGGGCGTCGCACCCGTTGCCGGCTCCGATGCCCACGGTCGAGATCTGCAGCTCCGCGGTCACCTCGCGGGCGAGGTCGGCGGGCACCATCTCCATCACCACGGAGAACGCCCCGGCCTCCTGGACGGCGCGCGCGTCGGCACGCAGCTGATCCGCTGCGTCGCCGCGGCCCTGGACCCGGAACCCGCCCAGCCCGTTGACGGACTGCGGGGTGAACCCGATGTGGGCCATCACGGGGATCCCGGCGTCCACGATCGCCTTGATCTGCGGGACCATCCGCACCCCGCCCTCGAGCTTGACGGCCTGGGCGCCGCCTTCCTTCATCATGCGGGTGGCCGCGGCCACGGCCTGCGTCGGCGAGGC
This sequence comes from Dietzia sp. IBK-p2-16D, assembly GCF_057773085.1. NCBI lineage: Bacteria > Bacillati > Actinomycetota > Actinomycetes > Mycobacteriales > Dietziaceae > Dietzia > Dietzia sp. IBK-p2-16D. The sequence continues at coordinate 70,474 of NZ_JBYMTL010000006.1, forward strand.
CTCATAGCTGCCGAAGACCAGGTCCGCCACGACGAGCGCCTTGGGGGCGCCGCGGGTGACCGCCCGCACCAGCGGGATCATCTCGTCCTCGGTCACCGGGACCGTCGTGTCATAGCCGTAGACCACGTTGGCCGCCGAATCGCCCACGAGCAGCACAGGGATCCCGGCCTCCTGGAACAGCCGCGCGGAGACGAAGTCGTAGGCGGTGAGCATCGGCCACGGCTCGCCGGCGGCCTTCAGCTCGGCGAGGTGGTGCAGACGGGTGACCCGGGTCAGGCCCTGCGGCCCGTCGCCCTGCGGTGTGGGAGCCGGTGCGCCGCCGGCGCCGTAGACCGGGGTGTCGGGGGAGTCGCTCATGGAGATGTGGCCTTCCTTCGGTGACCTCGAGGCCGGCGGCGGTGGCCGGTACCCGGGTGGACAGGGGGCGGTGACGTGCGCGGCGGAATCGGCGCGCTGTCGCGGACGAGTCTGCCACGACCGGCCCGGAGAGGGGCGGTGGGAGTCGGCACGGCGGGTGTCACACGCTCGTAATGCGACAGGCGCTAGGTTGGACGGCATGAACCGCCAGCAGGAGTACGTTCTCAGGACCTTGGAAGAGCGCGATATCCGGTTCGTCCGGCTCTGGTTCACCGACGTCCTCGGCACCCTCAAGTCGGTCGCCGTGGCGCCGGCGGAGCTCGAGGGCGCCTTCGGGGAGGGGATCGGCTTCGACGGCTCGGCCATCGAGGGCTTCTCCCGGGTCTCGGAGGCGGACACCGTCGCGAAGCCCGATCCGTCGACCTTCCAGGTGCTCCCGTGGGCCCACGCCGACGGCAAGCAGCACTCCGCACGAATCTTCTGCGACATCTACAACCCGGACGGCAGCCCCAGCTGGGCCGACCCCCGGCACGTGCTGCGCCGCCAGCTCAACAAGGCCGCCGACCTCGGATTCTCCTGTTACGTGCACCCCGAGATCGAGTTCTTCCTGTTCAAGGACCTGGACACCGACGGCGCGGAACCGGTGCCCACCGACAACGGTGGCTACTTCGACCAGGCGGTCCACGACTCGGCGCCCCACTTCCGACGCCACGCGATCGAGGCACTGGAGGCCATGGGCATCTCGGTGGAGTTCTCCCACCACGAGAACGCGCCGGGGCAGCAGGAGATCGACCTGCGCTACGCCGACGCCCTGAGCATGGCGGACAACATCATGACGTTCCGCTACGTGGTCAAGGAGGTGGCCATGAACAACGGGGTGTGGGCGTCGTTCATGCCCAAGCCCCTGCGTGACCACCCGGGCTCGGCGATGCACACCCACATGAGCCTGTTCGAGGGCGACGCCAACGCGTTCCACGACCCGGACGACGAGTACCAGCTGTCGACCACCGCGAAGTCGTTCGTCGCGGGCATCCTCACCCACGCGCCCGAGTTCTCCGCCGTGACCAACCAGTGGGTCAACTCCTACAAGCGTCTCATCGGCGGCGGCGAGGCCCCCACCGCGGCCACGTGGGGACGGGCCAACCGTTCGGCCCTCGTCCGCGTGCCCATGTACACGCCCAACAAGGCGTCGTCGCGGCGGATCGAGGTGCGCAGTCCCGACTCGGCCTGCAACCCGTACCTGGCCTATGCGGTGATGTTCGCCGCCGGGATCAAGGGTGTGCAGGAGGGCTACGAGCTCCCGCCGGAGTCCGAGGACGACGTGTGGACCATGAGCCGCCGCGAGCGGCGCGCGATGGGGTACACCGACCTCCCGGGCAGCCTCGAGCAGGCGCTGGACGCGATGGAGGAGTCCGAGTTGGTCGCCGAGGCGCTGGGCGAGCACGTCTTCGAGTTCTTCCTGCGCAACAAGCGGCGTGAGTGGCGCGAGTACCGCAACGACGTGACCCCGTACGAGCTGCGGCACTACCTCAACTTGTGACCGGCGGTGGGATCGTGAGCAGGGATTCCTCGCGACCACGGCTACCGAGCCCGGGCCGCCTCGGGCTGCTAGACGACCGAGCCGCGGACTGGCTCGACTACCTGGGGTGGACCGACGACGACGCGGTCCCGGTGCTGTGGTCGCTGTCCCGGGCTCCGGACCCCGACCTCGCTCTGGGAGCCCTGGTGCGGCTCCACGAATCACTCGCCGCCGGTTCCCACGATGAGAGCGGCTCCGCCGGCGCCGGCGTCGCGGCGCTGGACGACGCCCTGCGGTCCGACTCGCGGCTGCGCGCGCGACTGCTGGGGCTGCTCGGGTCGTCGAGCGCTCTGGGGGACCACCTCGTCGCGGAGCCCACCCGGTGGACGCTGCTGCGGGCGGACCTCCCCGCGTTCGAGGACATCCTGGCCGACATGCTCGGTGCGGTCGAGGCGGTCCCGGAGCAAGCTGTGGCAGACGCCCCCGAGCCGTCCCAGCAGGAGGATCTGCGCAGCGTCGGCACCTACCGCGCCGGGGTCACCGGCGGCGCCGCGGTCAGCGTGCTGCGCTCCACCTACCGCGACCACGTGGCCCTGCTCGCCGCCCACGACGTGGCCGTGGCCGTCGAGGACGACGAACCCGCACTTCCCTTCATCGAGGTGGGTCGGCGGCTGTCCGACCTCGCCGACGCCGCACTGACCGCCGCCCTCGCGGTCGCGGTGGCCACCGTCTACCCGGATTCGCCGATGCCGGCCAGGCTGGGCGTGGTCGCCATGGGCAAGGGCGGCGCGCGGGAACTCAACTACATCTCGGACGTCGACGTGATCTTCGTGGCCGAGCCCGCCGACGCCAGGACCGGGCGGGTGGCGGGGGAGATGATGCGCATCGGGTCCATGGCCTTCTTCGAGGTCGACGCGGCGCTGCGCCCGGAGGGCAAGTCCGGCGAGTTGGTGCGCACACTCGACTCACACACGGCCTACTACAAGCGTTGGGCCAAGACGTGGGAGTTCCAGGCACAGCTCAAGGCGCGCCCCATGACCGGCGACATGGCACTGGCCGTGGAGTACCACGACACCGTCCACCCGATGGTGTGGACCGCCGCCGAACGGGACGACTTCGTCCACGACGTGCAGGCGATGCGACGGCGGGTCGAGGAGAACGTGCCCGAGGCCCTGCGCGAGCGGGAACTCAAACTCGGGCGCGGTGGCCTGCGCGACGTCGAGTTCGCCGTGCAGCTGCTGCAGATGGTCCACGGCCGCACCGACGACGACCTGCGGGTCACCAGCACCGTCGAGGCGCTCGGGGCCCTGCGCGACGGCGGGTACATCGCGCGTGAGGACGGCGCGGAACTGCTGGCCGCCTACGAGTTCCTCCGCCTGCTCGAGCACCGTCTCCAGCTGCAGCGCTACAAGCGCACCCACCTGCTACCGGAGGACGACGACGAGGAGGCCTACCGCTGGCTGGCCCGCGCGGCGCACATCCGGCCGAACGGGCCGAACGACGCCGCCCAGGTGCTGCGGCAGAGTCTGCGGGAGCTGCGCCGCCGGGTGCGACGCCTGCACTCGAAGCTCTTCTACCGCCCGCTGCTGGACTCGATCGCCTCCTACGACGCCGAGGCGCTCTCCCTGAGCCCGGAGGCGATGGAGCGTCAGCTGGCCGCCCTCGGCTTCGCGGCTCCCCGCAACGCGTTGGGTCACCTGCGAGCGCTCGCGGGGCAGAACAGTCGCCGGGGCCGCATCCAGGCGCTGCTGCTGCCCACGTTCATGGAGTGGCTCGCCGATACGGCGGACCCCGACGCGGGGCTGCTGGCCTATCGGCGCCTGTGCGAGGAGCACGAGGAGGTCACCTGGTTCCTGCGCACACTGCGCGATGACAGCATCGTCGCCCGCCGTCTGGTGCGGGTCCTGGGGACCTCGGCCTTCGTGGCCGGTCTGCTCACGCGCAATCCCGAGGTGATCCCCGATCTCACCGACGGCGCGCAGGGGCCGGTGCTGGTGGACTCCAAGGTCTCCGACATCGCCTCCGCGCTCACCGCCTCCGCCGCCCGGCACCCGACTCCCGAGCGGGTCATCGCGGCGGCGCGGTCGCTGCGCCGCGCCGAGCTGGCGCGGATCGGTGCCGCGGACGTCCTGCAGATGATCTCGGTCCCCGACGTGGGCAGGCGACTGTCGGCCGTGTGGCGTGCGGTGCTCGAGGCGTCGCTGGCCGCGGTGGTCCGCGACATGATGCCCGAGGGCGGTGCGGCGCCGGCCCGCATCGCCTACATCGGGATGGGGCGGCTCGGCGGGGACGAGCTGTCCTACAGTTCGGACGCGGACGTGATGATCGTCTGCGACCCGGCCGAGGGCGTCCCGGAGGACGAGGCGGTCCGGTGGGCCACGCAGGTGGCCGAGCGGGTGGGCAGGTTGCTGTCCTCGCCGTCGTCGGATCCCCCGCTGGACCTGGACGCCGACCTGCGCCCCGAGGGGCGGAACGGCCCCCTCGTGCGCACTCTGGCCTCCTACCGCGCCTACTACGCCAAGTGGGCCGAGACCTGGGAGCTGCAGGCGCTGCTCCGCGCCGCGTTCGCCGCCGGCGACCGCGACCTCGGGCTGGACTTCCTCCACATGATCGACGAGTTCCGCTACCCGGAACAGGGTGTGCCGCCGAAGATCGTCCAGGAGATCCGCCGCATGAAGGCGAGGATCGACTCGGAGCGACTGCCCCGCGGCGCGGACCCGGCCACCCACACCAAGCTCGGGCGCGGTGGCCTGGCGGATGTGGAATGGTGCGCCCAACTGTTGACGATGCAGCACGCCGCCCGGGTACCCGGCCTCCACACGACGTCCACGCTCGAGGCGCTCGACGCCGCGGCCTCCGCCGAACTGTTGTCCGAGTCCGAGCGCGATGCCCTGGTCGACTCGTGGTTGATGGCCGGGCACGCCCGCAACGCTCTGGTGCTGGCACGCGGCAAAGCGGTCGACCAGCTCCCGGGGCAGGGTGCGATCCTTGCGGCGGTGGCGATGATCTGCACGGGTTCGGCCGACGGTGCGGGGTTCCTCAACGAGTACCTCCGCGTGACCCGTCTCGGGCGCAAGGCTGTCGACCACGTGTTCTGGGGCGAGGACTGACGGGGGACGCCGGCCCGGCGCGGGGGTGGGCCAGGGTCGGAACCAGGGTCGTCCCTGATGCGCGGCCCACCCGCGCGCCGATAACCTGGGCGCATGGCTGTGACGATGAACCTCACCCTCACCCTCGACGGCGTGACCTACGGCGAGCTCTACGAGTTCGTCGACGCCGTGCGCGCCGCCGGGGTCCCCGCCGACGAGCGTGTCCGCTGCCTCGGGTCCGACGACAAGGGCGACCGCTTCGAGGTGGAGCTCGGCCCGGACCGCCGGCGCCCCGGTGCGGCCCGCGCCGCCTCGGGGGCGCTGGTGGGCCAGCCGGTGGACGGGCCCACCGCGACCGCATCCTCACCGACCGTCGCGTCGGTCGCGGAGACGGTGCGCTCGATGGTGCGTAACGGTGACGACCTGGACCGCGTGATCGCCGCGCTGGGGGACCTGCGCAAGTTTCTGCGTTGACCCGTCGGCGCCCGGTCGCCCGGGCCATCGCCGTCCTCGCCGTGCTCGTCGCCGGCGCCGGGGTGACGCTGCACCACTCACGCTCGGAGCTCCCGGCGGTGCCGGTCCTCGCTTCGTTCGCGGTCGCCGCGTGGGCGTTCTCCCTGGTCGCCTTGATCGCGGCCGTCCGCGCACGGTCGGTGCTTCTCGGGATCATCGCCGTCGCGCTCGTCGGCGCCGGGGTGGTCCAGTACGGGCCCCTCGTGGCCCCGCCACGCCAGATCGACGACGACGAGGGCCTGCCGGTTCGGGTGATGGTGCAGAACCTCGAGTTCGGCCGAGCCGCCCCGCACGACGTGGTCCGGGCGGTCCGCACCGGCGGGGTCGACCTGCTCATGACCGTGGAGACGACGCCGGAGGCGGCGGACGCGCTGCGCACCGCGGGGCTGACGGGGCTGCTGCCGCACGAGGCGGCCGCGACCGCTCCCACGACCCAGGGGGTGGCGGTGTGGTCGCGGTTCCCCCTCTCGCCGCCGGAGAGGGTCGAGGGCTTCAGCCTCGGACTGCTGCGCACCGAGATGGCGGGTCCGGGCGGACCGGTGACGGTGGTGGCCGCACACCCCGTGGCTCCGGTGTTCGACGCACCCGCCGCCGTGGACGAGGCCGATCGACTGCGCTGGTACCTCGGCAGCCTGCCCGGGCCCGGGCCGGTCGTGGTGGGCGGGGACTTCAACGCCACCTGGGATCACGTGCGGTTCCGGGACCTGCGGGGTCTCGGTTACACGGACTCCGTCTCGGGCGGGAGCGACGGGTGGGTGCCCACCTGGCCGGCGGGTCGGCGGATCCCCCCGCTCATCGGTATCGACCACGTGCTGGCCCGCGGTGCGGTCGCCGTGGGGGAGACGGACACCGTCGAGGTGGCCAGGACGGATCACCTCGGAGTGCTCGCGACGGTGCTTCTCCCCGCGCCCGGGTCCGGGTGACCTAACATGCGCACCATGAGTTCACGTACGCGCCTGACCGCCTCCGGCGTCGCCACCGCTGTGGTGGCGGCAGTCCTCGCGGGGTGCGGCGGGGCGACGGTGGACGGTGAGGCCCTGGAGGTGTCCTCAGAACCCACTGCGTCGGTGGCCACCTCGTCGCCGTTCGCCCAGGAGCGCCCGGAGAAGCCCACCGGCCCGGTTCCGCCTCCTTCGCCCCAGTCGCCGGCTCCCGAGCCGATGCCGGGGGAGCCCGAACCGCTGCCGCCGCCCGAGGAGGCACCGGCGGACGCACCCGGCCCGGGGGCTGCCGAGCCCCCGCCGCCGGCTCCCGGGGGTGGGGACTTCGTCGCACTGCTCGAGCGGCGGGGCGTCACCCTGCCCGAGGGCGTGGATCCCGTCGTGACGGCCACCGAGGCCTGCGGCCGGTTCGACGGCGGGCAGCAGATGGACGAGGTCTCCGGATGGCTGGGGGAGCGGGCCGGCCTCGACCCCGACGGCCAGGGCTTCTTCCTCGGCGCCGCGGTCGGGACCTACTGTCCCCAGAACTTCCCCAAGCTCGGCTGAGACACGCGTGCGCCCCGCCGTGTCACGCTCGCCGGGTCACATCCGGCCGTAGCGGGCCCGCCCGATCGAGTAGAGACCGTACAGGGCGATTCCCGCGCCGGTCAGCACCAAAAGGACCTGCCCGAACGGTTGCTCGCCGACCGTGCGCAGCGCGGAGTCCAGCCCGCCGGCCTTCTCCGGGTCCGTGGTGACGACGGCGGCGACCACCAGACCGCCCAGGATGGCCAGCGCGATGCCCTTGGCGACGTAACCCACCCGGCCCGCGATGATCATGGCCCGGCCGACCTGACCACCGCCGGTGCGTTCGAGGTCCTCGACGAACGCCGCCGTGGCCCCCTTGTAGACGTGGTACCCGCCCACCCCGAGGATCACCAGGCCCGCGATGACCAACGCCACCTTCCCCGGCCCGGAGGCGAGCAGGCCGGACGTGGCGTCGGAGGCGGTCTGGGAATCCGACCCGCCGCCGCCGGAGGCGAACCGCGCGGTGGTGAGCCCCAGCGCCACGTAGACGGCCGCCTTGGCCCCGGCCTTCACCCGGTCGGAGGCATCCTCGGACCCGAGTAGCAGTTCGGTGATCTGCCACAGGCCCAGCGCGACGAAGCCCACCGCGCCACCCCACAGCATGACCTGCCCGCCGGGGGCGCTCGCGATCTGCGCCAGGGCACCCGAGTTGGAGGCCTCACCGCCTCCCGACCCGAGCGCGATGCGAACGGCGATCCACCCGATGAGCAGGTGGAGCACCCCGTTCATGACGAATCCGGCGCGGGCCAGCCATTCGAGTGCGGGGTGGTCCGCGGCGGAGCGTGCGGCGCCGGAGACGGACCGGGAGCGGAGCGGGGAATTCATGGGTGAACTCTCCCATGCCGCTGCACATTCACCACCCGAACCCGGTCACCACTCGATCTCCCCGAGGATCTCGTTCCGCCGACGCAGCTCCTCCACCCGGAGTTCGGCCGCCCGGTGCTCCTCCATCCGCTGGCGGGCCTGCTCGGCGAGGGCGTCGGCCTCGACCTCCGCGAGGAGGAGCTGGAGCCGGTCCTTCTGCTCGCGGAGGGTCTCGACCGAGGTGTCCATGGCGATGAGCTTCCGGGAACCGGCGGTGGCGTGGAGGAAGGGATTGCGCTCGAGGATCAGACGCGCCTCCTCCGGGTCCAGGACCCGCGACAGTTTGAGCAGGACGGGGTAGCCCTGTCCCTGCCTGTCGGGGTCGTGTTCCGGATCGAGTGCCGCGGCGACCACCTTGAGCGGCCGGGCCCGGGGCGAGGAACTGCGGAAGTCGAATCCGTCGGTCTCCATGATCCCGGCTCCTTCCCGGCGTGGCGCCCGGCCGTGGTCGCCGGGTTGCCACCACCGTAAACGCCCCGGCCGGGGCGGCCGGCGGAATCAGGGGTTTTCCCGACGGGGTGGGGAACGGCATCCGGAGGGAGCGCCGACGGGCGGGTGTGCGTCCTCGGCGTCCTGTCCGTGTAACCGACCGGCGTCGATACACTCGAGCCGTGACTACTGGTAATGAAGGCGCCACCGACCTCGACTACTTGCTCCGCCGGATGGCGGAGGGCATTGAGCAAGCCCCCGTGAACTTCCCGATCACCCTCGTGATCAACGGGAACGCCTGGGAGGGCAACCTGATCACCGAGGGCGAGTTCATGCGGATCCAGGCGGCCACCCTCGACGCACTGTCGGGTGACGAGAAGTCCGAGGAAGTGGCCGGCGCCCAGGCGAGTATGTTCCGCCAGATCGGCATCATGAAGTACGAGAACGCCCTGGACGACGAGGAACGGGTGTCCTCGTTCATCCACCTCACCGACGCGTGGCAGCGGGGCGTTCCCGGCGTCATGCCGGTCATGCGCGTGCGCATCTCCTCCGTCGACGCGTGGTCCTTCGGTCACTCGACCGGCTGACCCCGGCCCGCCCGTCCAACCGGGACGCGGAAGGCGCCACCCGTCCGGCCATCGTCATCACGATGACCGGACGGGCGGCGCCCGGAACTACTGCGACGTGGCCGCGGCCCTGACCTGATCCGCCATCAGGTCAGGGCCGCGGATTCGTCAGCAGTCGTAGTAGAGCTCGAACTCGTGCGGGTGCGGGCGGAGGTTCACCGGGGCGATCTCCTTCTCGCGCTTGTACGAGATCCAGTTCTCGATGAGGTCCTCGGTGAACACGCCACCCTCGGTGAGGTACTCGTGGTCCTGCTCGAGGCGGTCGATCACCGCGGGCAGCGAGGTGGGCGCCTGCGGGATGTCGGCGGCCTCCTCCGGCGGGAGCTCGTAGAGGTCCTTGTCGACCGGGGCCATCGGCTCGATCTTGTTCTTCACACCGTCGATGCCGGCCATCATCATCGCGGCGAACGCGAAGTACGGGTTGCCGGAGGAGTCGGGGCAGCGGAACTCGATGCGCTTGGCCTTGGGGTTGTTGCCGGTGATCGGGATCCGGACACACGCCGAGCGGTTGCGCTGCGAGTACACCAGGTTGATCGGGGCCTCGTAGCCCGGGACGAGCCGGTGGTACGAGTTGATCGTCGGGTTGGTAAACGCCAGCAGCGACGGCGCGTGGTGCAGGATGCCGCCGATGTAGTACCGGGCGATGTCGGACAGGCCCGCGTAGCCGGACTCGTCGTGGAACAACGGCTTGCCGTCCTTCCACAGCGACTGGTGGGCGTGCATACCCGAACCGTTGTCGCCGAAGAGGGGCTTGGGCATGAACGTGGCGGACTTGCCGTTCTTCCACGCGGTGTTCTTGACGATGTACTTGAACAGCTGGACGTCGTCGGCGGCGTGCAGCAGGGTGTTGAACTTGTAGTTGATCTCCTGCTGGGCGCCGGCGACCTCGTGGTGCAGACGCTCGAGCTCGAAGCCGGCGTTGGTGAGATTGGTGGACATCTCGTCGCGCAGGTCGACGAAGTGGTCGTACGGGGCGACCGGGAAGTAGCCACCCTTGGCGCGGACCTTGTAGCCGAGGTTGGGGGAGCCGTCGGCCTCGGTCTCGGCGCCGCTGTTCCAGTGGCCGGCGGTCGAGTCGACCTCGTAGAAGCCGTGGTTGGTGCCCGAGCCGTAGCGGACCGAATCGAAGATGAAGAACTCGGCCTCGGCGCCGAAGAAGCAGGTGTCGGCGATGCCGGTGGAGACCAGGTACTCCTCGGCCTTGCGGGCGACGTTGCGCGGGTCGCGGCTGTAGGCCTCACGGGTGAAGGGATCGTGGACGAAGCAGCTGATGTTGAGCGTCTTGGCCTTGCGGAACGGGTCGAGGCGGGCCGTGGCGACATCCGGCAGGAGCATCATGTCGGACTCGTGGATCGACTGGAAACCCCGGATGGAGGAGCCGTCGAAGGCCAGACCGTCTTCGATCAGGTCCTCGTCGAACGCCGCTGCGGCGATCGTGAAGTGCTGCTCGTTGCCCGGCAGGTCGGTGAACCGGATGTCGACGTACTCGACGCCCTCGTCCTTGATGAACTTGATGACCTCGTCCGGAGTGGAGAATGCCACGATTCGCTCCTCGTCTCTCTGTGCGACGGGCGACCGGTGTCTCCCGTCGTGCGGTGACCTCACGATATGGGCGAGGTGTTGCCCGGCCGTCAACCGAATGTTTCGCTGGTGTAACACCATCGACCGGGTGGGGTCCCTCCCAATGGGGTCAGTTTAGTCATCCGCGGCGGGGTATCGCCGACATGGGGATCGGCAGGTCGCCCGGCTACCCTGGTCAGCATGCGTGACGTTGCGGGATCATGGCTGTCCGGACCCACCGCCGGCAGTGGGCCGGAGCAGAAGTTCAAGGGAGAGAACCTCGGGCTCCCCCGCCACGGGGAGGGGTCGATCGCCCCGCTGGGCCTCCGGATCGGCGCCCTCGTGGTGGATTGGTCCCTGGCGTACGGCCTGGTCGCGATCATCGTGATGCTGGCCGGCCCGGGCGTCCTCGGAGGTGACTCGTTCTCCACTGTCTCGAGCTGGGCCGTGCCGCTGATCTGGGGCGTGAGCGGCGTGGTCTGCGTGTGGCTGTTCGCACAGACCCCGGGGCAGGCAGTGGTGGGCATCGGCACGGCGCGGATCGATGCCGACGAGCGCGTGGGCTTCGTCCGCGCGCTCGTGCGGGTGGTGTTCATCTTCTTCCTGCTACCCCCGCTCATCCAGGACGAGGACGGCCGTGGCATGCACGACCGCGCCACCGGCACCACGCTCATCCGCACCCGCTGACGAGCCGGCGGGCCGGGTCAGCCGCGGCGGCGGGCGCTGCGCTGGATGTTGCGGACCTTCGCACCCTGGGGCATCGGGCCCTTGGGCATCTGATTCTGCACGCCGGTCTTGGTGCTCAGCGCGCGGAGCCGCGTATCGAGCGCGTCGACCTTGGCCCGACTGATGTTCATCGGGTAGCGGGTGAGGCGGCGATTGAGCTTGCGCAGCGGCACCTGTTCCGGGGTGGCGTCCTGCTCATCGCCCACGATCAGTTCGTAGATCGGAGTGTCGCCCACGACCCGGGCGACCTTCTTCTTCTCCTGCGCCATGAGCGGCTTGAGGCGGCGCGGTTCACCCTCGCCCACGATCACGATGCCGCACCGTCCGACCACCCGGTGAACGGCGTCGAAGCTCGTCGTGGCGGCGACGGCCTGGTTGACCCGCCATCCGGACCGCAGTTGGTCCAGGGACCACGCCGCGGCACCGGGCTGACCCTCGGCTTTGCCGTACACCGTGTTCTGCACACGTCGCGAGAAGATCACCATCGCGAGCATGAGACCGGTGAGCACGCCCAGTGGGAGCATCCACCACTCGCCGCCCCACAGTGTGCCGAGAAGGAAGAACACGACCACCGACACCACCAGGGCGCCGATCATCAGCGGCCACAGGAGCTTGTCCTGCTTGGACTGGATCTTCAGCGCCTGCCACATCTGGCCGCGCTGTTCCTTGCCCGCCTGCCGCCGGACGGCGCGGGCCGCCTTCTTATCCGCCTTGGTGAGCTCGCTCTTCGCCATGCCCACCAGGATACGTGGCGCCCGCCGCGGTTCGGGAACCGCGGCGGGCGCGAGGGGTGACCCGCCGGGCCGACGGCGAGCGGGTCAGACGCGGGCGCGTTCGCGATCCAGGACGCTCGACGCCTCCTGGGACGCCGATCCCCCGGTCATCAGCTGCTGCAGGTGCTCCGGCACGGCCTGTCCGCGGTGCTCCATGGCCTGGACGTAGAGGCGACCGGCGCGGTACGAGGAGCGGACGAGAGGGCCGGCCATGACGCCGGCGAAGCCGATCTCGCGGGCCTGGTCGGACAGCTCGACGAACTCCTCGGGCTTGACCCAGCGGTCGATCGGGTGGTGCAGCGGGCTCGGCCGCAGGTACTGCGTGATGGTGAGGATGTCGCAGCCGGCGGAGTGCAGGTCGCGCATCGCGTCGACGATCTCCTCGGTCGTCTCGCCCATCCCCAGGATGAGGTTGGACTTGGTGACCAGGCCGAAGTCGCGGGCGGCGCGGATCACGTCGAGGGACCGGTCGAACCGGAACGCCGGGCGGATCCGCTTGAAGATCCGGGGAACGGTCTCGAGGTTGTGCGCCAGCACCTCGGGGCGCGATTCGAACACCTCGGCCAGCTGCTCCGGGTTCCCGTTGAAGTCGGGGATGAGGTTCTCGACACCCGTGTTGGGATTGAGTTCGTGGATCTTGCGGACCGTCTCCGCGTAGAGCCACGCCCCGCCGTCGTCGAGGTCGTCGCGGGCGACACCCGTGATCGTGGAGTAGCGCAATCCCATCTCGCGCACGGACTCGGCGACACGGCGCGGCTCGTCACGGTCGAGGGCACTCGGTTTGCCGGTGTCGATCTGGCAGAAGTCACAGCGACGGGTGCACTGCTCGCCGCCGATGAGGAACGTCGCCTCCCTGTCCTCCCAACACTCGTAGATGTTGGGGCAGCCGGCCTCCTCGCACACCGTGTGCAGGCCACCGGTCTTGACCAGGGTCTTGAGTTCCTTGTACTCGGGACCCATGGTGGCCCGGGTGCGGATCCACGACGGCTTCCGCTCGATCGGCGTCTCGGCGTTGCGGGCCTCGATACGGAGGAGCTTGCGGCCTTCAGGGGTGACAGTCACGGCCGCAAGCCTACGCGCGAATCACGCCACGGGCAGTCGGCCGTCGAGCGCCTCCACCATGTCGGAGGTGACCTGGTCGAGAACCTCCGACACCGGCACGGTCCGCCCGAGTTCGGCGGTGAGTGACGTGACCCCGGCGTCGACGATGCCGCAGGGGACGATCCGCGAGAACGCGGTCAGATCGCAGTCGCAGTTGAGGGAGAACCCGTGCATCGTCACGCCCCGCTGGACCCGGATCCCGATGGCGGCGATCTTGCGCTCGGGCCTGCCGTCCGAGGCCGCACACCACACCCCGGAACGCCCGTCGACGCGCCCGGCCTCCACACCGAGCCGCGCGCAGGTGGTGATGAGGGCCTGCTCCACGCGTCGGACGTACTCGACCACGTCGATGGGGTCGGTCAGTTCGATGATCGGGTACCCCACCAGCTGGCCGGGCCCGTGCCACGTGATGCGCCCGCCGCGGTCGACGTCGACGACCGGGGTCCCGTCGGTGGGGCGGTCGGACGGCTCCGTGCGCTTGCCGGCGGTGTACGTCGCGGGGTGCTCCAGGAGCAGGATCGTGTCACCACGCTTCCCGTCGGCGCGTTCCTCCGCCAGGGAGCGTTGGAGCTCCCAGGTGGGGCTGTACTCGACTGTGCCGAGCCGACGGATCTCCGGGGGCGCCGGGTCGCGGCGGAGGGACTGACCGGTGTGGGACATGTCTCCAGGGTAGGCCGAAGGGTGTGACGACGACGACGGGCGCCCTCCGTTGGGGAGGGCGCCCGTCGCGGGGTTCAGCCGAATCTACAGATCGAGGTCACTGTCGAACTCGGCCTTCTCCAACCGGTCCTTCACCGTGGTGAGGAAGCGGCCGGCGTCGGCACCGTCGATCAGGCGGTGATCGTAGGTCAGGGGCATGAAGCCCATGGACCGGATGGCGATCGACTCGCCGTCGGCGTCCGCGTCCACGACGGGCCGCCGCACGATCGCGCCGGTGCCCAGCATCGCCGCCTGCGGCGGGACGAGGATCGGGGTGTCGAACAGGGCCCCCTCGCTGCCGATGTTGGTGATGGTGAACGTGCCGCCCTGGAGGTCGTCCGGGGTGAGCTTCGACGCCCGCGCCCGCTCGGCCAGGTCGATGATCGCCTTGGCCAGCCCCGGGATGTCCAGGTCCTGGGCGTTCTGGATGACCGGGGAGAGCAGCCCCGCCTCGGTGTCCACGGCGATCCCGAGGTTCACCGAACCGTGGTAGGTGATCTCGTTGGTGTCCTCGTTGTAGGAGGCGTTGACGTTCGGGTGCGACACGAGGGCCTCGACGACCGCCTTGGCGTAGAACGGCAGGTACGAGAGCTTGGCGCCGTGCTTGTCGGCGAACTGCTCCTTGACCTGCGAACGCAGCTGCGCCACCCGGGTCATGTCCACCTCGAAGACCTGCGTGAGCTGCGCGGTCTGCTGCAGCGACTCGCGGGTCTTCTTCGCCGTGATCTTGCGGATCCGGTTGGCCTTCTTGGTGGTGCCCCGCAGCTCGGCGAGCTCGGGGCGCACGCCGGCCGTGGACGGGCCGCCGGTGGTCGCCTTCTCGGCCGCCGGGGCCGCGGACCCGGAGTCGGAACCCGAACCCTCGGCCGCCGCGAGGACGTCCTGCTTGCGGATGCGGCCGCCGATGCCGGTGCCCTTGACCGAGTCGAGGTCGACCCCGTGCTCCTGCGCGAGCTTGCGCACGAGCGGGGTGACGTACGGCGAGGTCCCGGACTTCGCGGCCGCCGCGGGCTCGGCACGCTTCGGCAGGTCACCGGACGACGAGTCGCCGGAGGACTTCTCCGACTTCTTCTCGGCCTTCTCCTCGGACTTGGCCTCCGCCTCGGCGGCTGCCTTCTTCTCCGTCTCCGGGGTGTCCTCGGGGACCTCGTCCTCGTCGGAGGCGTCCACGCCCTCGTCCTTGGCGTCGGTCGCGTTCTGATCCTCGGCCGACTGGTCGTCGGCGTCGTCGTCGGCGTCCTGATCGTCGGAGTCGTCGTCGTTTCCGGCGTCGCCGTCGCCGATGACGGCGAGGACGGCTCCGACCTCGACGGTCTCGTCCTCCTCGGCCACGATCTTCTGGAGGGTGCCGGCGACGGGGGAGGGGATCTCGGTGTCGACCTTGTCGGTGGAGACCTCGAGCAGGGGCTCGTCCATCTCGACGGTGTCGCCGACGGACTTGAGCCAGTTGGTGATGGTGCCCTCGGTGACGGACTCGCCGAGTTCGGGCATGACCACGTCGGTGCCCTTGCCGCCGCCCTTGTTACCGCCGCTCTTGCTGCTGCTGCCGGACTTCTCGGCGGGCTCGTCGGCGGGCTCGTCGGCCTCGGCCTCTGCCCGGTCGTCAGACGCGTCCGCCGACTGGTCGTCGGCGTCGTCGGCGGCGTCCTGATCGTCGGAGTCGTCGTCGTTTCCGGCGTCGCCGTCGCCGATGACGGCGAGGACTGCTCCGACCTCGACGGTCTCGTCCTCCTCGGCCACGATCTTCTGGAGGGTGCCGGCGACGGGGGAGGGGATCTCGGTGTCGACCTTGTCGGTGGAGACCTCGAGCAGGGGCTCGTCCATCTCGACGGTGTCGCCGACGGACTTGAGCCAGTTGGTGATGGTGCCCTCGGTGACGGACTCGCCGAGTTCGGGCATGACCACGTCGGTGCCCTTGCCGCCGCCCTTGTTACCGCCGCTCTTGCTGCTGCTGCCGGACTTCTCGGCGGGCTCGTCGGAGTCGTCGGCGGAGTCGTCGGCCTGATCGTCGGAGTCGTCGGCATCCCCGGAGTCGGCGTCATCGGATCCGCCGGAGCCGTCGTCGATGACCGCGAGCTCCCCGCCGATCTCGACGGTCTCGTCCTCCTCGGCGACGATCTTCTTCAGCGTGCCGGCCGCGGGCGACGGGATCTCGGTGTCGACCTTGTCGGTGGAGACCTCGAGCAACGGCTCGTCGACCTCGACCGTGTCCCCCTCCTTCTTGAGCCAGCGGGTAACCGTGCCCTCGCTGACGGATTCACCGAGAGCCGGCATCTGTACGGAGAAGGCCATGGTGTCGTGACTCCTCAAGAGTTCTCAGGCGCTGTCAGCAGGCGCGGTCCGCGCCCGCGTGAGCGGCGTCGTGGGTGTGAGTTATCTGTTCGTCGTGTCGGTCCGGAGCCGGGTGCGCGGTGGCGCCCCTACCCAGGATCGTCGTCCATTGTGCCCTCTGCCACCTGTCGGTGTCGGCGGACGTGCCGATCCGGACCCGGCCGGGTGCCCGATCCGCCGGTTGCCCGCAGCGTGACGGGCGTCGGACGTCGGTACGATCGTTTTCCACAGGCGGCCCTCACCCCGTACGGGGGCCCGACGGGAGGGAGCCGGCGGTGGGTATCCGTGACCTGTTCGGACGTCGTGGGCCGCGGATCCCGGCGGATCCGGCCGATCTCGATCACCTGCGCCGGTGGTGCCGTACCCGCGTTGGCGTCGAGGCCTATCTCGAGCCGGAGACCCTCGTCTCGGTCCCCGGACTGTGCCTCGTGGCCTTCGACGGCGAATGGACCCGCAGGCCCGTCGGCGACGTGGCCACCGCGCGCAGGCTCGCGGCGCAGCTCAAGCTTCCCCTGTTCGACGCCGCCGTCCAGGGCTACCCCCGGCGGATGCGCGACTACGAGGAGGTCCGCATCAAGCGCGAGCGGCGCGAACGCGCCAGTCGGCTCCGCGAGCAGATGCGCGAAGCCGACGGGCGCTAGGGCGAGCCCGCGGCGGCGGTGACGGTCAGCCTGCGGCGGCGATGTCCTCCAGGACGGCGAGCATGGTCCGCACGGGCACCCCGGTTCCGCCCTTGGGCAGGTAACCCTCCGGGCCACCGTCGTTGTAGGCGGGCCCGGCCACGTCGATGTGCGCCCACTCGACGCCCTCGGCCACGAACTCGGAGAGGAACAACCCGGCCGACAGCATGCCGCCCCAGCGGTGCGGGGTGACGTTGGTGAGGTCGGCGACCTCGGAGTCCAGCCCGGCACGGAGCTCCTCGGGCAGCGGCATCGGCCAACCGCCCTCGCCGACCCCGCGGCTGAGCTCGGCCACCCGGTCCCGGAAGTCCTCGGTGCCCATGACGCCGGGCGTCTTCTTGCCCAGCGCGACCATCTGCGCGCCGGTGAGGGTGGCGGTGTCGATGAGGTGCGACGGCGAATCCTCGCAGGCACGCACGATCGCGTCGGCGAGGATGAGACGCCCCTCGGCGTCGGTGTTCTGCACCTCGACGGTCGTCCCCCCGTACATGGTCAGCACGTCACCGGGCCGGTACGCGGTGGAGGACGGCATGTTCTCCGCCATGGGCACGGTGGCGACCACGGTCAGGTCCAGTCCCAGACGGGCGGCCAGGATCACGGTCGCGACCACGGCCGCGGCCCCGCCCATGTCCATCGTCATCTGCTCCATGCCCGCGGCCGGCTTGATCGAGATGCCGCCGGTGTCGAAGGTGACGCCCTTGCCGACCAACGCGACCGTCGGCCGACCCGCGGCGCCACGATGGGTCAGACGCACCAGACGCGGACCGCGCGAGGAACCGCCACCCACGGCGAGGATGCCGCCGAAGCCACCCTCGGCCAGCGCGGCCTCGTCGAGCACCTCGACCTCGAGACCGGCCTCGCCGGCGAGCTCGGCGGCCCGATCGGCGAACGATCCGGGGAACAGCAGGTTGGGTGGGGTGTTGACCAGATCGCGCGCGAGACCGACACACTCCGCGATGGTGGCGGCACGGGCCACGGCGTCGGCGCCGCCCTCGGCGACGAACACCTTCAGCGAATCGCTGTTCTCGTCGTCGTCGTCGTTCTTCGAGGTGACCTTGGCCGGGCGGAACGATCCGAGCCCCGCTCCCAGGGCCACCGGCTCCGCGCGCTCGGCGTCCAGCAACACCAGGGCGGTCCCGAGTCCGCGGCACGCACGCGCGGCGGCACCGGCCGCGCGGCGCAGGGACTCGTCGGACACCTCGTCGTCGGAGGACCCGAGCCCCACGAGCACCACGGACCCGGCCGGCACGCCGTCCGGTGCGGGGACACGGGTGGTGGCGGCGACCTTGGTGGACGCGCCCACCGACCGCGCGACCGTGGCCAGCGCCGCGGTGACCTCGGCGTCCAACCCCGGGGCGACGACGACGGGCGCGGCATCCGCCCCGGCATCCGCGGAATCCGCGGCGATCCCGACCACCACCACGTCCGCGTCCACCGGCGACGTCACCGCCTCGATCGGGGCGAGATCAGGGCTGTGGGTGAGGATCGACTGCGCGGTCGGCATGAAGCGCTCCTGGGGGTCGGTGGGTCCGGCGGGAAGTGAGTGCGATGCCCGGGCGACGCGGCGGGACCGCCACGGCGAGGGCACCATAGTCTATCGACTAACGTGGGCAGGCAGCCGGACCGTAGAGCGCGAGGAGTGGTCAGATGACAGACACAGGGGACCTTCACGAGGGACCGCTGCACTCCCGTCACGTCGAGGCCGGTGCGACCTTCGCCCCCTTCGGCGGCTGGTCGATGCCGGTGCAGTACACCGGCACCGTCGCCGAGCACACCGCCACCCGCACGGCCGTCGGACTGTTCGACGTCAGCCACCTCGGCAAGGCGCTCGTGACCGGCCCCGGCGCCGCAGAGTTCGTCAACACGTGCTTCACCAACGACCTCGACCGGATCTCCGCCGGCAGCGCCCAGTACACGTTGTGCTGCGACGAGTCCGGGGGAGTGGTCGACGACCTCATCGCCTACCGGGTCTCCGACTCCGAGATCTTCCTCATCCCCAACGCCTCGAACAACGCCGAGGTCGTGCGCCGGCTGCAGGCCGCGGCGGCCGAGCGGGCGCCCGAGGTCAGCGTCACCGACGAGCACCGTTCCCGTGCCGTGATCGCGGTCCAGGGGCCCCGCGCCGGAGAGGTCCTCGAAGCTCTCGGCCTGCCGACCGACCTCGACTACATGGCGTACGTCGACGCCGACTGGAACGGCCGGTCCGTGCGGATCTGCCGCACCGGGTACACCGGCGAGTACGGCTTCGAGGTCCTGCCCGCCTGGGACGAGGCCGGCGCCGTCTGGGACGCGCTCGCCGAGCAGGTGCTCTCGCGGGAGGGCGCGCTGTGCGGCCTCGGTGCCCGCGACTCCCTGCGCACCGAGGCCGGGTACCCGCTGCACGGCAACGAACTGTCGGTCGACCTCAGCCCGCTCGAGGCGCGCTGTGCCTGGGCCATCGGCTGGGACAAGCCCGCCTTCTGGGGCCGCGAGGAACTGCTGCGTCAAAAGGCGGCCGGCCCCGCCCGCCGGATGTACGCCCTCGAGGTCACCGGGCGCGGGATCCTGCGCGCCGGCCAGACCGTGCGGGCCGGTGGACGCGACGTGGGCGTCACCAGCTCCGGCACGTTCTCGCCGACCCTCAAGACGGGCATCGCGCTCGCGTTCATCGAGCTCGACGCGGGCCTGAAGAAGGGCGACGAGGTCGTCGTCGACGTACGGGGCCGAGAGGTACCGTGCCGCCTCGCGGTACCCCCGCTCGTCGAGATCCGCACCCGCTGACCAGCCCCCCCTTCCCCAAGGAACGAGACCCGCAATGTCCGAGTTCGACGTCCGCCCGTCCGCCTCGCCGAGGTCGGCCGCGGAGCGTGAGGCCATCCTCGCCGCCCCCGGCTTCGGCAAGTACTTCACCGACCACATGGTCACCCTCCCGTACTCGAACGGGCAGTGGGGCACCCCGGTCGTCGAGGCGTACGCACCCCTGTCCATCGACCCGTCCGCCGTGGTCCTGCACTACGCCCAGACGATCTTCGAAGGGCTCAAGGCCTACCGGCAGTCCGATGACTCCATCGCGTCCTTCCGGCCCGAGCAGAACGCCGCCCGCTTCAACCGCTCTGCGCAGCGCCTCGCCATGCCGCAGCTGCCCGAGGAGCTGTTCATGGAGTCACTGCGCCAGATCGTGGCGATCGACCGTGACTGGGTGCCCGCCGCCGGGGGTGAGGAGTCCCTCTACCTGCGGCCCTTCATGATCGCCACCGAGACCGGGCTCGGCGTGCGCCCGGCCGACGAGTACCTCTACTCGGTGATCGCCTCCCCGGCCGGCGCGTACTTCTCCCGCGGCGTGGCCCCCGTGAGCGTCTGGCTGAGCACCGAGTACGTGCGCGCCAGCCCCGGCGGCACCGGCGCGGCCAAGTTCGGCGGCAACTACGCCGCCTCGTTGGCAGCCCAGGAGCAGGCCGCCGCCAAGGGTTGCGACCAGGTGGTCTGGCTCGACGCGATCGAACGGAAGTACGTCGAGGAGATGGGCGGGATGAACCTGTTCTTCGTGCTCGGCTCCGGTGACTCCGCCGAGATCGTGACCCCCGAGTTGTCCGGTTCGCTGCTGCCGGGCGTGACCCGCGACAGCCTCCTGCAGTTGGCGCGCCACCTCGGCTACCGCGTCACCGAACGCAAGGTCTCCGTGGAGGAGTGGGAGTCGGGCGTGGCCTCCGGCGAGATCTCCGAGGTGTTCGCGTGCGGCACCGCCGCCGTCATCACCCCCGTCGGATCCGTGCAGCACGCCGCCGGCGGATACACGGTGGGCGACGGGGGATCGGGGGAGATCACCATGCGGTTGCGCGAGACGCTCACCGGCATCCAGCGCGGCTCCGTGGAGGACCCGTTCGGCTGGATGACGCGTCTGGCCTGAGCGGGCGCGTCAGAGGAGGAGCACCGCCGTCACGAGCGCGGCGGCGCTGCCCGTCTCGATCACCGCTCCCAGGACGTCCCCGCTGATCCCACCGAGCCGGCGGACGGCGTGACGACCGAACCCCGCCGCCGCGGCACAGGCGGCGATCCCCGCGGCGGCGCCCACCACCGGCGCCCACCACGTGGCGGCGGACCACCCGGACCCCGCCAGCGCGGCGCCGGCGGCCGCACACACCAGTGCGGTCCCCGCCACGGCGACGCGGGACTGCGAGCCGGCGACGAGCGCGCCGAAACCGGTCGGCGACGCCGCGGGGACGCCCCGACGCAGGAGGACGGCAGGTAGGCAGCGCGAGAGGACGAGGGCGGCGACCGGGGCGAGCCAGGCACCCGAGTCGACCAGGGTGCCCAGCGCCGCGACCTCGGCGAGCAGAACCAACACCAGGACGGCGGCCCCCATCGGCCCGACGGACCCGGACCGCATGATCTCCAGCGCGCGATCCGGGCCGGCGTACGACCCCAGCCCGTCCGCCGTGTCCGCCAACGCGTCCACGTGCATGCCGCGGGTCAGCGCCAGCACGCCTGCCACGCCGACCACCCCGGACAGCAGCGCGCCCGCTCCCGACGCGTGTGCGCCGTGGGCGAGGGCGGTCGCCACGACGCCGCACACCAGTCCCACGACGGGCATCGCGGTCATCGCCCTCCCGGCCGCCGCGGCATCGGGTACCCCGGGCCGGCCGACCGGCAGCACCGTCATCCACGACAGGGCGAGCCGGGCCGCGTCGAGCACGGGTCGTCAGTCCTTGCCGGCGACCCCGGCGTCGGCGAAGGTCGCCATCTGCGTGAGGATCGCAACGGCGTTGTGGACGACGGGCAGGGCGGCGACGGCCCCGCTTCCCTCACCCAGACGCATCGAGTGTTCGAGGATCGGGTCGAGGGACAGGTACGTCAGCGCGGCGGTGTGGGCGGGCTCCGCGCTGCGATGGCCGGCCGCCCACCACTGGCGGGAACCGGGTGCCATCGCCTCGGCCATGAGCGCGGCGGAGGTGACCACCGATCCGTCGAGCAGGCACGGGGTCTTCCGGATCGCCGCCTGGGCCAGGAATCCGGCCATCGCGGCGAGGTCTGCACCACCGACCTTGCGCAGCATGGCCACGGGATCCCGCAGATCGCCGGACGCCCGGAACATCGCGTCCCGGATCGCCGCCGTCTTGCGCATCCAGCCCTCGTCGTCGATGCCGGTTCCGCGCCCGACCAACTCGACCGGTTCCCGACCGGTGACGAGGCAGGTCAGCACGGTCGCCGGGGTGGTGTTGCCGATGCCGAGGTCGCCCGCGATGAGCAGGTCCGCCCCGGAGTCGACCTCCTCGTCGGCGATACGGCGTCCGGCGGCGATCGCGGCCCGCACCTCGTCGGCGGTCAGGGCGTCCTCCCGGTCGATCGAACCACTGGAGCGGCGGACCTTGTGGTCGTCGAGCCCGCCGGGTCGCTCGGCCGACATCGCCATGTCGGCCACCCGGACCGAGGCGCCGGCCGTGCGCGCGAGGACGGACACCGCTGCTCCACCGCCGACGATGTTGTCGGCCATCTGCAGCGTGACCTCCTGCGGGAACGCGGACACGCCGTGCCCGGCGACCCCGTGATCACCGGCGAACACCACCACCCTGGCGCGGTCGAGCGGGCGCGGCGGACACGTCTCCTGGCAGGAGGAGATCCAGACACCGAGCTCCTCGAGTCGGCCCAGGGATGTCGCGGGCTTGGTCAGCGTGAGGTGCCGGGCACGCGCCTCGTCGGCGACGGTGTGGGACGGGGGGTGGACCGGCGGGAACGCCACGGGGTCGTCGTAGTGCGCGACGTCGCCCAGGCCGGGGAAGTCGTGGGGGACGTCCTCGTGGTGGGAACCGGCCTGTCCGGGATCCGCGGGCGGGGCGGCTGCGGCCTCGGGCGTGTCGACGGCACCGGCCCCACCGACGGCGCCGACGGACCCGGTGCTCGGCGCCGGCGCCGGGCGGGCCGCGTCGAGGGGGAGGGCGCGACCGGCGACGACGAGCACCGCCGAGTCGCACACCCCGGCCAGCCGCCGGTTGAGCGACCCGATCACATCGGCGAACACCCGGCCGGAGAGCGAATCCGGGACCACTCCCAGGCCGACCTCGGGGGAGACCAGGACCACGGAGCCGGAGTGTTCCGTCACCGCGGTGACGAGCTCGTCCAGGTCGTCGGCCACCGCGGCGCCGCCGTCGGCCCACCCGAGAGTGGCGTCCATCCGGCGCGTCAACCACCCTCCGAGGTCATCCACGAGGACCGTCGCGTCAGGGTTCGCCGCGAGGACACGGGCGATCTCGTCGGTCTCCACCGTGGCCCACCGGGTGGGCCGGCGATCGCGATGCGCGTCGATCCGGGCGGTCATCTCGTCGTCGTCGGGATCGCGCCGGGCCGTGGCGACGTAGACGACGTCGTCGTCGATGTCGGCCGCCACGGACTCGGCGTGGGCGGATTTTCCCGAGCGGGTACCACCGAGGACGAGCAGGCGCATGGGGGTCGGGCCCTTCCGGGGGTCAGCGGTGGGAACGGGTCAGATGGCGTCGCCCGGGCGGACCCGGGGGCGGGGGGTGCGGAGCATCCGGGGCTGGGTCGCGCGCATGACGGCGTACCACCCCATTCCGAAACCGGTGTCGTCGGTGGACGGGAACCGCTCGCGGACGGCCCGGTTCACGGTCCGTCCGAGGAAGACGCCGTCGACGATGACGACGACGATGAGGACCAGGAACAGGGTCTGGCTGTACGCCATGAGAGCCGGGTTCGGGATGAGCTGGAACACGATCACGAACAGGGCGAGCGGCATGAACCAGTTGATGAGACGACGGTGGGTGTCCACCCAGTCGCGTGCGAAGCGACGGACCTCGCCCCGGTCGCGGGAGAGCACGTAGCGGTCGTCGCCCTCCATCATGAGCTGGCGGCGCTCCTCGCGGGCGGCACGCTCCTCCGCCTTGGCGGCCCGGCGCTCGTCCTTGGACATCGTGGCCCTGGCCGCCTTCTTGCGCTCCCTGGCCTCCTTGCGGGTGACCGGCGCCGTCACCGGTCCCTGGCGCATCCCGCGGGCCCGCTCCTGGTCGCGACGACGGGGAGTCGGCTTGCCCTTGCCCGCGGGGCGGCGCGGGTCCGCGGTGGGCACGGACGCCGACGCCGAGGCAGGCTCGGGCCGCGCCTCGGGGGCGGGGGAGCCTTTGGCGGTCTCGTCGTCTCTGGAGCCGAATGCACGCAACTTCACACACCCAGGCTAGGCGATCGACACCGACGCCGGACATTCACCCATCGGCCGCGGCAGGCGTATCGTGTGCGGGGGAACGGGTGCCGGGGAATAGAGGACTCCCCGGTGGGCGTTGGATCTGTCATAACGCCCCCGAAGCCCTCTTTCCGATCGCAAGGAGAACCGACATGACCACTGCGGAGAACACCGCTACCGGCGTACTGCTCACCGAAGCAGCCGCCGCCAAGGCCAAGGCCCTGCTCGACCAGGAGGGGCGCGACGACCTCTCGCTGCGCATCGCCGTCCAGCCCGGAGGCTGCGCGGGCCTGCGCTACCAGCTCTTCTTCGACGATCGTTCGCTCGACGGCGACGTGGTGGACGACTTCGGCGGCATCAAGCTCGCCGTCGACCGCATGAGCGTCCCGTACCTGACCGGTGCGTCCATCGACTTCGTCGACAGCATCGAGAAGCAGGGCTTCACGATCGACAACCCGCAGGCCACCGGTTCCTGCGCGTGCGGCGACTCGTTCAACTGACGCCGCGGTCGCACGGAGTACCCGACGACCCGGGCCGATCACCCATCGGCCCGGGTCGTCTACTGTCTGGGTCATGCCCGTAGTGATCACAGGTTCCATCGCCACCGACCACCTCATGACCTTCTCGGGTCGCTTCTCCGAGCAGCTGCTGCCGGACCAGCTCGCGCACGTGTCGCTGAGCTTCCTGGTGGATTCTCTGCAGATCCGGCGCGGCGGGGTGGGCGGCAACATCGCCTTCGCCCTCGGCGTCCTGGGCCGTCAGCCCCATCTGGTGGGGGCGGCGGGCGAGGACTTCGCCGAGTACCGCGACTGGCTCGAGCGCCACGGCGTCGACTGCTCGGCGGTCCACATCAGCTCCGCGCTGCACACCGCGCGGTTCGTGTGCACGACCGATTCGGAGATGGCGCAGCTGGCGTCCTTCTACCCCGGTGCGATGGGGGAGGCGTCCACCATCTCCCTGGCCCGTCTGGTCGAGCGGATCGGTACGCCGGAGATCGTGCTGATCGGGGCCAACGACCCCACGGCAATGCACTCGCACACGATGGAGTGCCGCGAGCTCGGTCTCGACTTCGCCGCCGATCCCTCCCAGCAGCTGGCCTTCCTCGACGGTGACGCGGCCGGCGCACTGGTCGAGGGTGCACGCTATCTGTTCACCAACGAGTACGAGTACGAGCTGCTGCTGAACAAGACCGGCTGGACGGCCGAGGAGCTCGACGCGAAGGTCGGCACGCGCGTGACCACCCGCGGTGGGAAGGGCGTGGTGATCGTCGAGCAGGGTGCGGAGCCGATCGAGGTCGGGATCGTGCCGTCGGAGAACCTCCTCGATCCCACCGGAGTCGGCGACGCGTTCCGGGCGGGCTTCCTCTCCGGGGTGCTCGACGGGTTGTCGCTGGAACGGTCCGCCCAGTTCGGCGCCCTCGTCGCGACCCACGTCCTGGAGACCACGGGAACACAGGAGTGGACCATCGACCCGGCGGCCGCCCGCCGCCGGCTCGTCGACGCGTACGGGGACGAGGCCGCCGAGGAGCTGTCGGCGCTGCTGCCCGCCTGACCGCCCCGCGGCCCCGGGCTAGAGGCGGACCGGGTACTCGCGCTGCTCGATGTCCGGGGTGATCCGGCCCTCGACGAAGATGCCGTGCCAGATCATGAAGCACAGCATGGTCCAGATGCGGCGGCTGTGGTCGGACTCGCCCCGCCGGTGCTCGTCGAGCATCCGCAGTACGGCGCCCTTGTCGACGAACTCGTCGGTGCCGGACGCCGCCACGTGCTCGCGGGCCCAGTCGTGCAGCTCCGGCCCCGCCAGCCAGTGGCGGGTGGGCACGGGGAAGCCGAGCTTCTTCCGGTGCAGGACGTGGGCGGGCACGATCTGCTCGAGCGCCTTGCGCAGTGCGTACTTGGTGGTGCCGTGCGCGACCTTCTCCGTGTGCGGCAGACGCGAGGCGACCTCGTAGACCTCACGGTCGAGGAACGGCACCCGCAGCTCGAGGGAGTTGGCCATGGTGACCTTGTCCGCCTTGACCAGGATGTCGCCGCGCAGCCACGTGAACAGGTCCAGGTGCTGCATCCGGGCGACGGGGTCCCAGCCGCGCGAACGCTCGTAGATCGGGGCGGTGACGTCCTGGTGACCCCATTCGGGCCGGTAGTCGCGCAGCACGGACCGGACCTGCTCCTCGGAGAACGAGCGGGCGTTGCCGTAGTACCGGTCCTCGAGACTCATCGAGCCGCGGTGCAGCAGGCTCTTGCCGCGGGTGCCCTCCGGGATCCGGGTGCTGAGCCTGCCCAGCGCACGGCGGATCCCGCCGGAGACCTTCTCGAACGGCGCCAGCGACAGCGGCTCCTTGTAGATGGTGTACCCGCCGAACAGCTCGTCCGCGCCCTCGCCGGACAGGACCACCTTGACGTGCTTACGGGCCTCGCGTGCGACGAAGTACAGCGGGACCAGGGCCGGGTCGGCGACCGGCTCGTCGAGGTACCAGATGATCTCGGGGATCGCGGCGGCGAACTCCTCGGGCGAGACCACCTTGATGATGTGCTCGACACCGATCGCCGCGGCCGACTCGGCGGCGACGTCGATCTCGGAGTACCCCTCGCGCTCGAAACCGGTCGTGAACGTCAGCAGGTTCTCGTTGTGTCGGCGGGCCAGCGCGGCGATGGCGGTGGAGTCGATGCCACCGGAGAGGAAGGAGCCCACGGTGACGTCGGCCCGCATGTGCTTGGCGACCGAGTCCTCCAGTGCGGCGGCGATCTCGTCGTAGCGTCGCTGGGCGTCGCCGTCGGCGACGGGCACGACCGGGAACGTCGGCTCGAAGTAGCGCTCGATCACCGGCGCCGCGCCGGGGGCGAGCGTGGCGTGGCACCCCGACTCCAACCGTCGGACCCCGCGGGTGAGGGTCTCGTCCTCGGGGACGTACTGGAGGGTGACGTAGTGCTGGAGGGCGCGGGTGTCGATGGAGGTGTCGACGACGACGAGGTCGATCAGTTCCGTGACCGACTTCTTCTCACTCGCGAACACGGTTCCGCCGGGGCCGGTCGCCATGTACAAGGGCTTGATGCCGAAGGGGTCCCGGGCGACGAACAGCGACCGCTCGACGGTGTCCCAGATCGCGAAGGCGAACATCCCGCGCAGCCGGCGTACCGCGGCGGGGCCCCAGTGGTGGAACGCCACGACGATCGGTTCGCCGTCGCCCTCGGTCTCGAACACTGCTCCGTGGTCACGCTGGAGCTCCTCGCGCAGTTCGAGGTAGTTGTAGATCTCGCCGTTGAACACCAGCGCGTAGCGGTCCGGTTGCTCGGGCGGTCCCCAGCGAAGGGGTTGGTGCGAGTGCGCGATGTCGATGATGGACAGCCGGTTGAACCCGAAGGCCATATCGCCGTCGACCCAGGTGCCCACCTCGTCGGGGCCGCGGTGGCGCTGGCACCCCATGGCGCCCAGGACCCGCGCCTCGTGGGTACGGGCGGAGCCGTCGGGGGTGATCAGACCAAGCAGGCCACACATGCGTCGGAAACCTCGTCCATCGTCGTCGGGGCGTCGGTGGGTGACCCGCCCGCGCGGGTCGCGACGCGATCGAATACTACTGGTCCGCAAGACCCCTCCGGCCCCCCGTGGACGGCGCGGGGGCCCTATGGGTGAATTGCCGGACCCGCGGCTTCCATTCTGAGAGCCGTGGTCTACTCTTCTAAGGTGTCCCGGCCACGTGGCCGGTGCCGCTGATCAGGAAGGCGTGATGGTGGAACAGCGTGACGGGCGTCGTCGGACGCGCAGGGCGACACTCGCGGTGTCTCTCGGCACATTGGGCTTGCTGTTGTCCGGTTGTAGCCTCCACACCGACAACAAGTGGTGGAACCAGACGATCAACTTCGGGTTCCCGAACGGGATCACCCCGGAGGGCATCGCGATCCGCGAGTTCTGGACGGGCACCGTCATCACCTCGCTCATCGTCGGGTTCTTCGTGTGGGGCCTGATCTTCTGGTCGATGGCGTTCCACCGCAAGCGGAAGAACGACGACGGCGAGTTCCCGCGTCAGACCGCCTACAACGTGCCTCTGGAGCTCATCTACACGGCCGTGCCGTTCGTGATCATCTCCGTCCTCTTCTACTTCACCGTGGTCACGCAGAACAAGGTCCTCGACCTCCGTCCGCAGGAGGAGGTCGGCGTCAAGGTCGACGTCACCGCCTACCAGTGGAACTGGAAGTTCGGCTACAACAAGGTCGACGTCGCCGGGGTCAGCATCGAGGACGGCACCAACGTCGAGGCGCAGCGCGCGGCCGAGGAGGCCGGTGTGCTCTCCGACGAGGTCCGTGAGGCCCTGGGGCACCACGGTGAGCCGGCGGCCGGCGGCCCGATCCACGGTCGTCTCGCCGAGGACAAGTCGTACCTCCACTACAACAACATCGAGACCGTCGGCACCTCCGATGAGGTCCCGGTCCTGGTGCTGCCGACCGACACGCGCATCGAGTTCCGCCTCGCGTCGGCCGACGTGGTCCACTCCTTCTGGATCCCCGAGTTCATCTACAAGCTCGACGTCATGCCGCACCCGGGCAAGAACCAGCAGTTGAGCATGTTCCAGATCGAGGAGATCGACCGCGAGGGCGCCTTCGTCGGACGCTGTGCCGAGATGTGCGGTATCTACCACGCGATGATGAACTTCGAGCTGCGCGCGGTGTCGCCGGAGGACTTCGCCCAGTACATCCAGTTCCGCCAGGAGAACCCGACCGCGTCCAATGCGGAGGCGCTGGAGTCGATCGGTCAGGACCCGTACTCGACCTCCACTGCACCGTTCAAGACCGGACGCAGCGATACCCGCGACCAGAACAACATCATCGAGACCGCGTCGGGCAACTGACGGCTCTCCCGGTATCACGCGAAGGATTCCTGAACGATGAACGCAACAGTACGAATTTTCGACGCCCTGTTTATCTTCCTGGCCGTCATGGGTATCGGGTACGCGTACCTCACGGGTACGTCGCGGACGGGCGTCGAGTGGGTCGGCACCACGGCCTTCGTGCTCTCCGCCGGCCTGAGCCTGCTGATCGGTGGTTACCTCCGGTTCGTGGCGCGGCGCATCAGCACCCTTCCCGAGGACTACGAGGAGGCCGAGGTCTCTGACGGCGCCGGCGAGCTGGGCTTCTTCAGCCCCCACAGCTTCTGGCCGGTTCTGGTCGCCTTCTCGATCTTCATCATCGGGTACGGGGCGGCGTTCTGGAACTGGTGGGTGCTCATCGGCGGCGCCGTCGCCCTGATCATCTGCGCCTCCGGCCTGGTCTTCGAGTACCACTGGGGTCGCGAGAAGCACTGACCTGTTCCACACCTTCCACGAGGGCCCGGTGTCGCATTCCGCGACACCGGGCCCTCGTGCTGTCGCGTCACCGGGCAGCGGCGCGCTGACACCGCTCCGTCCGGTCAGAAGGGCGGGGGGTCGGTGTCGTGGTCGGGGCCGTCGGGGTGGGTCTGTGCTGGTGGGGCCATGGTGTTGGCTTTGCGTTCGGCGGCCAGGCGTTGGGCGCGGCGGTACCAGTGGGTGCTCTGTGGTCGGGGGTCGAGCCAGGGTCGGCGTGGGGGTGGGATGTAGCTGTCGGTGCCGGCCGCGGGGTCGGTCTCGGTGGTGCGGTGGCGCCAGCGGGCGAGGGGTCCGTCGGGGTGGGTGGTGATGGTGTGGCCGGTGTCGGTGGTCACGGTCAGGGTGCCGTCGGGGGCGAGGTGGTAGTGCCAGCCGTGGAAGGTTTTGAAGCGGTGGTGGTGTCGGCACAGGCAGGCGAGGTTGTTCTCGGTGGTCGGGCCGCCTGCCGTGGGGTCGGTGTGGTTGAAGGGTCGGACGTGGTCGACGTCGCAGTCGTCCGCGGGGACGGAGCAGCCGGGGTGGCGGCAGGTGCCGTCGCGTAGGCGGATGCGGCGGGCCAGGTCGGCGCTGATGCGGTAGCGGCGGGCGCCGTGGGGGGTGTCGGCGGTGCCGGGTTCGGTGTCGGGCACGGTGATGGTGGCGCCGGTGCTGCGGGACAGCAGTTCGATGAGGGCGTCGATGGTGGCGGGGCCGCCGCGGGGGAGGTAGACCTCGGGGTCGCCGTCGGGGCCCGGGGGTGCGAGCACGGTGATGGTGGGGCGGATCTGGGTGGCGGGCGGCCGCTGACCCCCGCCTCCGCCCGTGCCCGCGGCGGCGTCTGGGCCCGTGGCTGTGTCTTGGTGTGTGGTGGTGCCGAGGAGGGTGGCGACGAGGGCGTCGGCACGCAGTTCGTCCATGCTGCGGATGAATTCGGGGTCGAGGGAGTCTGCGCCGTGGCGGCGGGTGGTCTCGACGCGGGTCCGGCGGTCGCGGTGGTGTTGGTCGGTGGCCATCGTCTGCAGGAGGGTGTGGATGGCGAAGGCTTCGGTGGCGGTCAGGTGGGCGTGCAGGTCGGCCATGCCGTCGGGGCCGCGGCGGATGCGGATGCGGCGGGCGCGCACGGCGGCGGCGCGGCGCAGGCGTACGCCCGCGGGGTCGTGGGCGGCGATGATGCGGTCGGTGTGGGACAGGATCGCGTCGCGTCCGGGGCGTCTGCCGGCTGCGAGGGCGGCCAGGAGCCATGCGATGACCTCTCGTTGGACGTCGTCGCGGTGGAGGGAGTCCACGGTGCGCATCTGGCGGGCGAGCAGGGTGGCGGTGGCCTCGTCGAGGTGGCCGGTGTCCATGGCCTCGACGAGGTCGGGGAACTTGGTGACCAGGGTGATGGCCAGGGTGAGCAGGTTGCGGGCGCGGTTGTGGTGGACGCCGTAGGCGGCGACGATCTGGCTGGTGGCGATGGTCAGTGGGTCGATGACGGCGTGTTCGGGGCGTTGGTCCAGGCCCGGTCCGTAGCCGGCGGCGATGTCGCGCAGTTCCTGTTCTTCGCGGCAGATCGCCCACAGGTCGTGGCAGGCCCGCAGTCTGGCGGCGGCGGCGCGGTTCTCGGCGTGCAGCGCGGCCACGGCGGCGGAGCTGGCGTCGGTGACGGAGGGGCTGGCAGCCACGGCGCCGGGATTATCGGAGCCGGGATCATCGACGCCGGGATCATCGCCGCGGTCGGCGGCACTGCCGTCGTCGGTAGTTGCCTCCCGCATGTGAACCCCCTTCGGCGAGCCGGGCCGCCTGCTATCGCTCGTGTGTTCGATTGGGGAAACACTAGCAACCGGGTACGACACACGGCCCTGAGCAGGGAAAACCTGCCACCGACGCCGATCGGTGGGAGGATGGGAGCGTGTTGGACACGGATGCCGTCGTCTCGGTGAGTTGGTGGGCGGTCATCCCGCTGATCGCCGTCGGCTCGGTGCTCCACTTCGCCTACGACTGGAGCGGGCACAACCGGGTCGTGGCCGTGTTCGCCGCGGTCAACGAAAGCTACTGGGAGCACATCAAGATCGCCGCTTGGCCGACCATGGTGCTGTACGCGGCCCTCTTCGTGCTCGGGGGCGCCTCGCAGCCTTCCTTCGTGCCCGCAGCCACTGTCGCTCTCTATTCGATCCCGGTGACGATGATCGGGGTGGTCTTCGCCTACAAGGCGGTCGCAGGTCGCAATGTGCTGTGGGTGGACATCGCCGTGTTCGGCCTGTGCATCGCGCTCGCGCAGGCGATCTTCGTGAGTCTGCTCAACGGTCTGGAGGCGGACGTCCTCGTCGTCGTCCTCTCGGTCTTCTATCTGGTCGGCATCATCGCCGCCTACCTGGTCTTCACCCTGAGGCCCCCCGCCGAACCCGACGTCTTCATCGACCCCATCACCAACAGATACGGGGTCGAGGGGCACGCCGACTACGAGGCCGCGCCCGGGGACTGACGGGCAGGCGGAGCCCGTCGGACGCCTCGGGCCCCGTCTGCGGGGAGCAGACGGGGCCCTGGGGCGATCGAGGGCGTGGGTTCTACAGACCCATGTCCTTGGCGATGATCGACTTCATGACCTCGTTGGTACCGCCGTAGATGCGGTTCACGCGGTTGTCCGAGTAGAGCCGCGCGATCGGGTACTCGTTCATGAAACCGTAGCCGCCGTGCAGCTGGAGGCAGCGGTCGATGACCTCGCCCGCCACCTCGGTGCAGAACAGCTTGGCGGAGGCCGCCTCGGCGGCGGTCAGCTCGCCGGCGTCCAATGCCTCCAGGGCGCGGTCCGCGACGGCCTGGGCCGCGTCGACCTTGGCCTGGCAGGCGGCCAGCTCGAACTTGGTGTTCTGGAACGAGGAGACCTGCTTGCCGAACACGGTCCGCTGCTGGGTGTACTCCTTGGCGAAGCGCACGGCGGCCGCGGCCTGGGCGTACGCGCCGTAGGCGATGCCCCAGCGCTCGGACGGGAGGTTCTGCCCGAGGTAGTAGAAGCCGCGGTTCTCCTCGCCGAGGAGGTCCTCTACCGGCACCTTGACGTCGGTGAAGGACAGCTCCGCGGTGTCGGAGGTCTTGAGGCCGACCTTGTCGAGCTTGCGACCCACCGAGTAACCCTCGAGCTTGGTGTCGACCGCCAGCAGCGAGATGCCGAAGCGACGATCGTCCTCGCGCGGGGGAGCGGTGCGGCAGGCCACGATCACGCGGTCGGCGTGGACGCCACCCGTGATGAAGGTCTTGGCGCCGTTGAGGACGTAGTGCGTGCCGTCCTCGGAAAGCTTGGCTGTGCTCTTCATGCCGGCCAGGTCCGACCCGGTGCCGGGCTCGGTCATCGCGAGCGCCCACATCTCCTCGCCGGAGACGAACTTGGGCAGGTAACGCTGCTTCTGCTCGTCCGTGGCCAGCGCCTTGATGTACGGGAGCCCGAGCAGCACGTGGACGCCCGAGCCGCCGAAATTCACGCCGGCACGGGCGGTCTCCTCGGACTGGATGGCCTCGAACTTGTGGGAGTTGATCCCCGCGCCGCCGTACTCCTCGTCGACGTTGATGCCGAACAGGCCCAGGTCGGCCAGCTTGTAGTAGAACTCGCGCGGGACGATGCCTTCCTCGAACCACTCCTGGAAGTGAGGGGTCACCTCGGACTCGATGAAGTCGCGGAGGGTCTGGCGGAAGGCCTCGTGGTCTTCGTTGAACACAGTGCGGCGCAAGTGCGTGCCTTTCCGTTGGACGGTCGGCTCCGATGGATGGGCCACCGTGGAGGGGAGCGGAGCGTCAGATGGGTGTTTTCCTACTGGTGAGTAGCGTACAAGAATCCCGCATCTCCCACCCGTCCACCGACCGATCCGAGGGCCAGGAATCACCCCGTTGGCGGCGTGAACTCCAGACCGTCGTCCGCGATCAGCCTGATCGGCCCGGCCACCTCGCGACCGGAGACCCGACGGCCGCGCTGGGTCACCGCCACCACGCCCTCCTCACGGAGCTCGAAAGCGACCTCCCGCGCGGTGGACATGAGGTCGCGCCAGTGATCTCCACCGGCAACGCGGGCGGCGTCCGAGGGGCAGATCGAGCCCTCGCCACGCGAACGCAGGAGTGTCCTGATCGTCGCGGCCAGGCGGTCGCGTTTCCCGTCCTCGGTGGGCTCCCACCACGGGTCGCCGCGCTCGCCGAGTGCGACCTTGGCGTCGTGCACCATCACCCGCGCGGCGTTCCCCTCGGTCTTGACCAGCCGCCGGCCGGTCATGAGCGCGCTGACGAGCTCGGCGCGGAGCTTCTCCGGGATCGACGGGTCCGTGGCCCGCCATCGCCGGCCCCTGACCACGATGTAGCGTCCGTCCTCCGTGCGTTCCACGGCGCCGCCGGTGTCCTCGTCACGATCGGTCACGTCCACGATCCTGCCCCGCGCGCCCCCCGCTGCCCACCGGTCCGGAACGGCCGTGCCGTGCGGAGGGCCGGTGTTAAGGTCACCGAAGGAACTGGAACGTGTTCCACCGTGACCGAGAGAAGACGAGGGCTGCCGTGACGGCGCAGGACAACACATTCGACGCGGAATTCGACGTGGTGGTCGTGGGGTCGGGGGTGGCCGCTCTCTTCGGCGCCGCGACCGCCGCTTCTCGCGGGCTGTCGACCTGCCTCATCGAGAAGACCGACCGCTTCGGCGGCACCTCCGCATACTCCGGCGGAGCAGTGTGGCTTCCCGGCAACCCGGTCCTGGCCCACGACGGGGTCGAGGACTCTGTCGAGCGTGGCCGCACCTACTTCCGCGCCGTGGTGGGCGATCGCACGGCCGCCGACGTCCAGGACGCGTTCCTCAACACCGGGCCGCGGGTCGTCGAGTTCCTCCGGGACGAGCTGGGCATCCCCACCCGGTTCCAGGCCTTCCCCGACTACTTCGACGCCCCCGGACGCCAGGAGCTGGGGCGCAGCATCTACCCCAAGCCCATCAAGGGCGAGGAGGTCGGAGCCCGGGCGGCCGACATCCGGCCGCCGGTGCCCGCCGACCAGTTCGGCGCGGATGAGGACACCACCAAGCTCGAGGGCGGGAGGGCCTGGGTGGCCCGGCTCGTGCTCTCACTGGATGCCATGGACACCGCCGAGACCCGGCTGAACACGGCCGCCGAGGAACTGGTCCGCGACGGCGACGGACGAGTCGTCGGGGTGGTCGTGCAGGGCGAGTCCGGCCGTCAGATCCTGGGCGCCCGCCGCGGTGTGCTGGTCGCCGCCGGCGGCTTCGAACGGTCGGCCGACCTGCGTCAGCGCTGGCAGAACATGCCCACCGCCGACTGGTCCTCGTCGCACCCCGCCACCGGATCAGGCGACGCGGTCCGCATGTTCGAGCAGGTCGGCGCCCGTCTGGATCTGCTCGACCAGTCCTGGTGGTGCCCGGCCACGCTGTTCCCCAACGGGCACGCCGCGTTCACCCTGGGCTTCCGCTCCGGGATCATCGTCGACGGCACCGGACGCCGTTTCGCCAACGAACTGCTGCCGTACGA
Organism: Dietzia sp. IBK-p2-16D; assembly: GCF_057773085.1. Taxonomy (NCBI): domain Bacteria; kingdom Bacillati; phylum Actinomycetota; class Actinomycetes; order Mycobacteriales; family Dietziaceae; genus Dietzia; species Dietzia sp. IBK-p2-16D. Next base: position 105,220 of record NZ_JBYMTL010000006.1, read on the forward strand.
CCAGATGGGGCGGAAGATGCACGCCCGTATGGCCGACGGTGCCGGTGACGACTTCTGGTTGGTGTTCGACGACGCCGAGGCCGGCGGCTACCCGGCGATCTGCATCCCGGCCCCCGAGCCCGACGCGTTGCGGGAGGCAGGCCTGTGGCACACCGCGGGATCCGTCGAGGAGCTGGCCGGGGCCACCGGGCTCGATCCCGCGTCGCTGCGCGAGAGCATCGACCGCTTCAACGGCTTCGCCGAGCAGGGCCGCGACGCGGACTTCGCCCGTGGCGAGGATCCGTACGGGCGGTTCTTCCTCGGTGCCTCGACGCCCGAGCAGTGCCTGCGGCCGGTGGGCGGGGAGCGGTTCCACGCCGTCCGTCTCGTGCTGGGTGACCTCGGCACGAAGGGGGGCGCGGTGATCGACGCGAACGGCGCCGCTCTCGACGCCGACGGGAGCCCCATCCCCGGCCTCTACGCCGCGGGTAACTCGTCGGCGTCCGTGTCCGGGGAGGCCTACCCGGGACCGGGTGTGCCGCTCGGGTCCGGGATGACGATGGCGTACCGCGCGGTCGCCGACATGGCCGGACAGGCGTTGCCGATCGCTCCCTGAGCGACGCCGGGTCACCCGCCCGCCTGGCCACCGGCCCGCCCGGTCACCGGCTCGACCAGTCGAGGAAGTCGACGGCCGCGATGACCGGCGTGCCCCACTTGTGGGCCGCCCGCGCCTTGGACGACTGGCTCCCCGGCTCCGCGACGACCAGGGCGTCGCAGCGGCTCTTCGTCACCGAATCCACGGGCACGAGACCGTGACGGAGCGCCAGCGTCTCCATCTCCTCCCGTGACACGGGAGCCCCGTCGCGGCCCAGGGCGCTGCCGGAGAAACACACCCGGGTCCCGGGCTGCAGCACGTCCGCCGCGCCGGCCGCCGGCGGGGCCTCGAGTCCCCGGGTCAGATCCGCGCCCACCACCCCGGAGGCCAGCCGCAGTCGGTCGAGTACATCGGCGGTCATCGGAACGCGCTGTGCGGCGCGTCTGATCTGCTCGGCGACGAGCGCGCGCGCCCCGGCGAGGACATCGCGGTCCCCGGGGGTGACGACCACCTCGTCGTCGCCCCCGGGACCCGGGCGCCCCCCACGGCGCGGACGTCCCAACAAGGCGGCACCCACTTCGGCGCTCACACCCAGCAGCGCCGACAACTGGGGGAGCACCTCGGAGGTCGGGGGACGGACGTCGGTGTCCCGGCTGAGGAGGTAGCTCACCGCGGCCTCGGCGACGAGATCGGCGTCGAAGGTACCGGCCGCCGTGTCGTCGAGGTGCACGCGGTCGTGGGCCTCGAGCGCGACCCGGGCCCGGGCGAGGGCGGAACCGGCGCGGCTCCGGGCCCGTTCGCCCGGGGTGAGGACCTCGGTCGGGATGTCCACCCCGAGGGGCATCGCCACCGCGCCGCCCAGCCGCGCGAACTCCGCGTCGAGGAGGCCGAGCGTGACGTCGAGGTCCACACCGACCGGGGTGTGACCGTCCACGAGCGGGGCGAGCACGGACCACGCCTCGAGGAGTGTGGGGGCGAGCAGGACGTCGGAGACGGTGATCCCGTACTCCGTCCGCGCCCGGGCCAGGTCGCGCTGCGGGTTGACCAGGGTGGTCACCGCGGTGCCGTCCGGGAAGGCGACCGCGAGCTCCACCGGCCGGGGCAGGGGCCGCGGCCCGTCCTCGCCCACGGTCACCACCGCGACGGCGCAGTACCGGCGGGTGGAGGGACCACCGACTGGCGATCGGAGGAACCGGATGATCCGCCGGTCGGTCTTGAGGTCCGCCGGGAGCACCGGGCGCGTGAGCACGAGGCCCTCCAGGGATCGGCAACGGCTCAGCGCCACGTAGAGCTGGCCCGCCACGAACGTGCCACCGCCGAGGTCGACCACGACCCTGTCCAGCGTCTGACCTTGGCTCTTGTGGATGGTCACGGCCCAGGCGAGGGTGAACGGGAACTGGGTGAAGGACCCGACCACCTCGTGCCGCATCCCTCCGCCGGAGGTATCCGGACGGGTGACGTCCCAGGTGTGGAGCGCGACGTCGGCGACCTCGCCGCCGGTGAATCCGACGACGACGACGGGCCCGCGTTCGCCGCGGTCCCCCCGTCGCCCGAGGGTCACGTCGAGCACCCGTCCGATGGAACCGTTGACCCAGCGGTCGGCGGGGTCGTTGGTGAGCATCATGATCTGGGCGCCGATCTTGAAGCCCAGCACCTCCCGGGTGGGCAGTTCGAACCCCGTGAGGTCGCCACTGAGCGTCGCCTCCATCGCCAGTTCGGAACCGGGCAGGCGTTCGAGGCGCCGCTGGTTGTGGCTCGCGGCCCTGCGGTTGGTGGTGGTGAGCGTCAGCCAGAACTCGTCGTCCGGCGGCTCGAAGCCGGGGTCGGTACGCGAGTTGAGCCGCTCGCGCGCCGGGCCGACGAGTGCGCCCTCGCGGATCGAGTTGAGGATCGCGGTGAGTTCCGGATCGCCGGACTGCCGGAACACATGCGTGAGATCGACGGTGGGGAAGTGCTCGGGGTGGAAGCGCTCGGCGGAGAAGAAGTACGGCGTCGCGTACGTCGCCTCGAAGGAGGGATTCTCGGTCGCGGTGACGACGGGAGGCAGCTGGAAGAGGTCCCCGACGAGGACGAGTCGGACACCCCCGAACGGCAGCGTGGGGTCGGGGCCGAACCGCTCGAGGGCGATCGCGATCATGTCGAAGACGTCGGCGCGGAGCGTCGACACCTCGTCGAGGACGAGGGTGTGCGCACCGGAGAGGGCCTGCGCGAACCTCCCCGGACGGTAGGAGTTGCTCCGCACATGGTCCACCGTGTGGTCGGGGTGGAAGCCGAACAGCCGGTGGATGGTGTAGCCGCCGACGTTGAGGGCGGCGATCCCGGTGGGCGCCGCGACGAGGGCGGGCTGATCGGTCTCGGCGAGGAACCGGCGGATGAGGGTCGACTTCCCGGTGCCGGCCCTACCGGTCAGGAAGAGGTCGTGCCCCGAGTGCAGGAGGTCGAGGGCGCGGTCGAACTCTGCTGTGGGCACGAGTCCGCGTTCGGCGTGCACGCTCATGCGGTCCTCCTCATGTGCGCCTCTCGCAGGTCACGGCGGTCGGGTGCTGCCGGTGAATCAGTGATCGTCGTGGCGACGGCCCCGGTTCTCCTCCTGCAGCGTGGTGAGCATGGAGTGCTCGCGGTGGTGCTTGTCGTGCTCGGCGTCCTCGAGCAGGCGGGCCTCCTCGATCGGGTCGGCCTTGAGCGCACCCCGCGGGGGACGGCCGGCCACGCCGAGCTGGTTCATCTTGGTCGGCACCTTGGAGCCGGCGTAGGCGAGCGGTACGGCGTGGCCGTGCTCGTCCATCGCGCCGAGCGGCTGGTGGACCTCGATGAACTCGCCCTGCGGCATCCGCATGATGATGCCGGTCTCGATACCGTGCTCCAGCACCTCGCGGTCCGCGCGCTGGAGACCCAGGCACAGGCGGTAGGTGAAGAAGTACACCAGCGGCGGCAGGATGATCAGACCGATGCGGCCAGCCCACGTCGTCGCGTTGAGCGAGATGGAGAAGTGATACGCGATGAGGTCGTTGGCGCCCATCAGCACGAGGATCACGTAGAACGTGATCGCCATCATTCCGGCAGCGGTGCGGACCGGCACGTCGCGCGGACGCTGCAGCAGGTTGTGATGACCCTTGTCGCCGGTGAGCTTCGACTCGATCGCCGGGTACGCGAACATCAGCGCCACCATTGCTCCGAGCATGACCGCCACCCAGGTGGTCGCGGTCACGGTGTACGGGCCGAGGTAGAGCTCCCAGGCCGGCATCACACGGGCGCCGCCCTCCGTCCACAGCATGTACCAGTCAGGCTGCGAGCCCGCCGAGATGTGTGACGGGTTGTAGGGCCCGAGGTTCCATATCGCGTTGATGGTGAACAGGCCGGAGAAGAGCATGAGCATGCCGATGGTGATGGCACCGAAGGCGATCGACTTGACGGCGAAGACCGGCAGGATCCGGACGCCGACGACGTTGTTCTCCGTGCGGCCGGGCCCGGGGAACTGCGTGTGCTTCTGGTACCAGACCAGCGCCAGGTGAGCGGCGATCAGCGCGAGGATGATCGCGGGGATGATCAGCACGTGCAGCACGTAGAAGCGGGGGATCATCAGCTCGCCGGGGAAGTCCCCGCCGAAGATCATCCAGTGCATCCAGGTGCCGATGACGGGCAGGCCGACGATGATGCTCGAGGTGATCCGGAGGCCGGTGCCCGAGAGGACGTCGTCCGGCAGGCCGTAACCGAGGAAGCCCTCGACGATGCCCAGGAGGAGCAGCACGCAGCCGATGACCCAGTTGGCCTCACGCGGACGACGGAACGCGCCGGTGAAGAAGATGCGGATCATGTGCACGACCATCGAGGCGACGAACAGCAGTGCCGCCCAGTGGTGGATCTGGCGCACGAAGAGACCGCCGCGGACCTCGAACGAGATGTTCAACGCCGTCTCGTAGGCACGGGAGATCTCGATGCCGTTGAGCGGGGCGTACGCACCCTGGTAGATCACCTTCGACATGGAGGGATCGAAGAACAGGGTGAGGTAGACACCCGAGATCAACAGGATGATGAAGCTGTACAGGGCGATCTCACCCAGGAGGAACGACCAGTGCGTCGGGAAGACCTTGTTGATCTGCCGGCGCAGGCCCTTGGACATGGTGTACCGCGAGTCCAGGCCGTCGCCCAGTGCCGCGAGTCTCGTGTTGTTGCTCATGAACGACGCTCCCAGTAGGCAGGTCCGACCGGCTCGATGAAGTCACCGTTGGCGACGAGGTAACCCTCGCTGTCGACGGCGATGGGCAGCTGCGGCAGCGCGCGGGCGGCGGGGCCGAAGATCGGCTTCGCGTACTCGAGCGCATCGAACTGCGACTGGTGGCACGGGCAGAGGAATCGATGGGTCTGCTGCTCGTACAGCGACGTGGGACACCCGAGGTGGGTGCAGATCTTCGAGTAGGCGTACAGGTCGCCGTAGTTGAAGTTCTCCTGGCCCTTGCGCTTGGTCACCCGTGCCGCGTCCTCGGGACGGAAGCGGATGAGCATGACCGAGTTGCGCGAGCCGTGGATCGAGTGCATGTGCTCCTCGAAGTTGCCCAGGGCGGTCGCGGGGAGCGGGAAGACGGACTCGAGACCACCGGCGGCGAGATCGTCCACACGGATGCGCTCGAGGCGGCCCTCACCGGCGGGCGGGTGCCCGTCGGGGTAGACCTTGCCGGTGTCGCGGCCGAGGTACACCTTCTCCGGCGGGAGCCCGTCGGGACGGTTGTCGGACGCCAGGGTCCACCCGGTGGTGTGCAGGGTGCCGTCGCCGGCGACCGTCATCTCGCCGCGCTTCCACGGGTTCTTGATCATGCCGCCGAGCGGCAGGATCGCCGAGAGTCCGATGAGTCCCACGCCCGCACCCAGGAAGCCGCCCATGACCTTGCGTCGGCCGAGGGTGGAGGTCTTCCACGAGTCGTTGAGCTCGGCGACGAACGTGCGCCGGTCGAGGTCGTCCGAGGCGCCGTCGTGGCGGGTCTGGACCGCGATCTCCTCGGGGACGAACTTCTTTGTGAACTGGACCGCGCCGAAGCCGAGGAACAGGATCGACAGGCCGATCGTGAGTCCGAGGAGCGGCGTGTAGGCCATGTACAGCCAGAAGCCGTCCTCACCCTCGCCGCGGTACTCCCACGGCCAGAAGATGTAGACGACGGCGAATGCGAGGCCGAACAGGGCCGACAGTGCGAACCAGATCGTGACGGTCAGGGCCGCCCGCTTCTCCGAGCGCGTGGTGACGCCCTCGGGCCAGCGGTTCTCGCGGTGCCGGACGTCGACCTCGTCGAGTTCGGTGCCCAGTCGCACCAGCTCGGCATCGCTCATCCGGTCCAGGTCCGCCGGGGACGGGTTCTTCGGGGTCTCACTCATGAACGGGATCCGATCCACAGGGTCGCACCGATGAGGGCGACGATGCCGACAAGCCACATGGCCACGCCTTCGGTCACGGGACCGAGGCCACCGAGGCCGTAGCCTCCGGGCGAGACCTTGCTGTCTGTGTCCTTGATGAAGGCGATGATGTCCTTCTTCTCGTCAGGCGTGAGCTGACGGTCCGAGAACTTGGGCATGTTCTGCGGGCCGGTGAGCATCGCCTGGTAGATCTCCTGCTCGTTGGCAGGGTCGAGAACCGGGGCGAACTTGCCCCCGGAGAGCGCGCCACCGCGGCCGGTGAAGTTGTGGCAGGACGCGCAGTTGAGCCGGAAGAGCTCCGAGCCGCGCGCGATCTCCTCCGCGCGGTTCTCGCCGGAGGCGCCGCGCAGCGACTCCTGGGCGATCGTGCCGTCCGCGTTGGTGATGATGCCGGGCCCGCCACCGTGCACGTCGACGTACGCGGCGAGTGCCATGATCTGGTGCTCGCTGTAGCGGGGCTTCTTGCGCTCCGCCTGGGCCTCGTTGTCCGCGGCCGGCATGCGACCGGAGTGGACCTGGAAGTAGGTCGACCCCGCGCCGACGCCCACGAGCGAGGGCCCGCGGTCCTCGACACCCTGCAGGTTCTGCCCGTGGCAGGTGATGCACGCGACGTCGTAGATCGACTTGCCCTCGGCGATCAGCGCCGCCTGGTCCTGCTGGGCCGTAGCCACCTGCGGCTCGGGCACGACTGCCGTGGCGATGGCTCCCGCGCCGAGGAGGCCGGCAGCGATGACGAGCGCGCCGGTCGCCTTGCGGCGCCGCTTGGTGGAGGCCGGACGCGCAGGGGTCGTCGCCGGGTCCGGCGACGGCGTGTCCGCAGCGGGTGGGTGAGGTGAGTTCATTGTGAGTTCCCTTTGGTGTTGGGACCTGCTGGACACAGCGTCCTGCGGCCAGCTGCTACTGGATGAAGTAGATGGTGACGAAGAGGCCGATCCAGACCACGTCGACGAAGTGCCAGTAGTACGACACCACGATGGCGGCAGTGGCCTGCGCCGGCGTGAACCGCGACATCGTCGTCCGCATGACGAGGACGACGAAGGCCAGGACACCCGCCGCGACGTGGAGGCCGTGGAAGCCGGTGGTGATGAAGAAGACGGATCCGTACACGCTGGAGGAGATGGTGGTGCCCTCGAGGACCAGCATCACGTACTCGTACGTCTGCCCGATGAGGAAGACCGTTCCCATCACCGCGGAGATGACGTACCAGCGGCGGAGGCCGAAGACGTCTCCCTGCTCGGCGGCGAACACGCCCATCTGGCAGGTGAACGACGACGCCACGAGGATGACGGTGATCGTCAGGGCGAACGGCACGTTGAGGTGCACCGGGTAGGAGGGCCAGTCACCTCCCGAGTTCGCCTTGGAGACGAAGTACATCGCGAACAGCCCCGCGAAGAACATCAGCTCCTGGGACAGCCAGACAATGGTGCCCACACTGACCATGTTCGGCCGATTCAGCGAATGAACACGCTGGGCCATGGCCGATCCTGAGTTATCTACTGCGCTCGTCACGTGGCCAAGTATGACCCCTCAGGAGGCACAGGTCTGCACGGACCCCCGAAATCGGCGTGTCCCCTCAGCATTTCCGCAGGTCGTTCTGAAAACCGCACGAACAGGGGCCGGAATCGGGCCCCTTTCAGGGGCTATCAGGGCCCTCTCAGGCGGCCCCGCCTACGGTGCCCCACCAGTGTGTAAAGGGAGTCCGCGCGCGGGTCGGGGCGGACCAGTGGCACGATTGATCGCGTGCGGGCGGCGCCCCCGGGGTGCGCTCGCTTCCATGACACCAGAGGAGGTCGGGACACGTGGGCAGTTCGGCAGCGTTCGACGGGGGCCGGTCGTGGCCCGGGGTCCTCGGCACCCTCACCGCGGGCGAGGATCTCGATCCGGTCCACGCCGGGTGGGCGATGTCCCGGATCATGGAGGGTGTGGCCACCGATGCGCAGATCGCCGCGTTCGGCGTCGCGTTGAAGATGAAGGGCGTCACCGGGCCCGAGCTCGACGCACTCGCCTCCACGATGCTCGACTATTCGCGTCGGGTGCCCACCGACCGCGCTTGTGTCGACATCGTGGGTACCGGAGGTGATCGGCAGGGCACCGTCAACATCTCGACCATGTCCTCCCTCGTCGTCAGTGCCTGCGGCGTGCCGGTGGTCAAGCACGGCAACCGGGCCGCGTCGTCGAAGAGTGGCGGGGCCGATGTGCTGGAGGCCCTCGGTGTGGCGATCGACCTCGGTCCCGAGGAGGTCGGACGGTGCCTCGACGAGGTCGGCGTGGCCTTCTGCTTCGCGCCCGTGTTCCATCCGGCGCTGCGTTTCGCCGCGACCCCGCGGCGTGAGATCGGGATCCCCACCGTCTTCAACATCCTCGGTCCGCTGACGAACCCCGCCGCGCCCGCGGCGAACCTCATCGGATGCGCCTTCGAGAGCCTGATGACGGTCATGGCCGAGGTGTTCGCACTGCGTGGGAAGTCGGCGCTCGTCGTTCGGGGGTCGGACGGCCTCGACGAGATCACCATGACAGGCCCCACCCGGGTGCTGCGGGTGGCCGACGGGCAGGTGGACGAGGACCGGATCGAACCCGCGGACTTCGGTATGGACACCTGCTCGATCGAGGAGCTGCGCGGTGGCGACGGTACCCACAACGCAGGGGTCGCGCGCGATCTCCTGGCGGGCGTGGAGGGCCCGGTCCGCGATGCCGTTCTGCTCAACTCCGCGGCCGCGTTGGTGGCCTTCGACGGTCTCGGGCGTGGTGACGACCTCGTGCCCGCCATGCGGGCTGCGGTGGTCCGGGCGTCGGCGGCGATCGACGACGGCGAGGCGGCGCGACTGCTCGAGAGATGGGCCGGTTTCAGCGCGAGCTGACGAGTCCCGTCCCGCGGTGCTGGGCGGCGGCGTTCTCCGCCCGATCCGCCCAGCCGGTCAGGGTGTGTGCCCCGTCCAGAGGGAACGCCCAGCACCCCTCGACCGAGACGATGCGGGTCCGGGCGGAGTCTATCCACCGGTGGACGTTCCGTATCTGGGCAGCGGTGGCCCCGGCGAACGGCCCCGGTCCGGGCTGGACGGTGGTCGCGGCGGCGCACAGGCCCCGGATGACCGGCATCGGCGCCGCACCGGTCGGTACGATCCCGGACCCGGCGAGGCGACCGTGACGCACCACCGCGACGGCCCATGTCCGACGCGGCGCCGGCTGGACGAGCACGAGTTCTGGCAGGGCGGCCGTCGCGGCGAGTTCCTGCCCCCGGGAGAGCACGCGGACGAGAGTGGCGGTCCTGTCCCTGAGCCGGGCCGCGCGTTCGAACGCTCCCTCAGCGGCGAGGACCTCAACCCGGTCGACGAGGGCACGGAGCGGACCGGAGTCCCGTCCCGCCGCCAGCGCCGCCCAGCGATCGGGCCCCGGGACCGTGCCGAACACGGTGAGGAGGTCCTCCCATGCGGCCCGGGCGTCCTCGGCTCGTCGGAAAGGCCCGACGGCAGCGGGATCGTCCGGTGACCTGACGACCTTCGGTCGGGTGGCGCGGCCGGTGGGCGGGGAGAGCCACCAGCCGCGGCGAGGACGGCGCGACCGCGTGTTGAACGGTGGTTGCAGGGAGTCGATGAGCTGCTCCTCGACGGTCCAGGCCTCGAGGAGGTGGGCGCACGCGACCGAGTCGACGGAGGCGGCCAGTCCGACCATGGTCCGCATCCGTCCACGTGAGTCCCCGCCGGAGAAGTAGGAACGGGCCCGTCTGCGGACCGCTCCGGATGAGCCGACGTACAAGGCGCCACCGGATTCGTCCCGGAACACATAGACCCCCGCTCCGTCGGTCAGTGACTCGGTCATGGCGGACCGCCGCCTGACCTCGGGGGAGAGGCGGCCGTCGTAGGCGCGCAGATCCGAGAGCGTCGAGACCCCGCAGTCGCCCACCCGCGAGATCAGTGCGTGGAGTACGTCCACCGTGGCACGGGCGTCCTGCAGGGCGCGGTGGTTGGGTTCGACCGTCGCCCCCAGGTGTGCGGCGAGAACCCCCAGCCGGTGGCCCCGCGTCTCCCCGCGGTCCAACACCCGCCTCGCGAGGGCCAGGGTGCACAGCGACGGGGGATCAGGCCACGGGTGTCCGGTCGTCATGGCTGCGGCCCGCAGGAATCCGAGGTCGAACCTGGCGTTGTGCGCCACCAGGACGGCACCGCGGGAGAACTCGAGGAAGGTCGACATCACCTCGCCGAGAGCGGGCGCGCCGACGAGATCCCCCGGGGCGATCCCGGTGAGTCTGCTGATGTGGCCGGGCAGGGTCCCGTCGATCGAGACGAACGTCGACAGCTCCGCCTGCACCTCACCGCCGCGGACGCGCACCGCACCGATCTCGGTGATCTCGTCGCTCCCGGGCCGGGTACCCGTCGTCTCCAGGTCCACCACGACGAAGGTGACGTCGGAGAGCAGTGGCTCGAGCTCGTCGAAGGCGGCCTGCACCCCGGACGGGACGAGGGAGGGGGATCGGGACATGCCGGAGACGGTAGCCCTGCGGTCCGACATCACCCTCGCGCGGCTGTCCGTGTCGTACCCGGTTCCTAGTATTCGCCGCGGAACGACCGCACGGGCCCGGATCGCGGCCCGATAACGAACGGGCAACACGCCCAGGACGGAGTGTGAGGTAGATCATGTTCACGATGGACTGCGAGCGCTGCCCAGCTCGACCCGGCGCCTGTGACGGGTGCATCATCACCGTTCTCGAATCGGCGGAACCGCAGGTGAACGGGCTTTCGGCGGAGTCGTGCGGCTATGTTCTCGACCCCGAGGTGCGTGAGGCGATCGAAGTGCTGCGTGAGGTGGGGATGGTCTCCACGGTCCGGATCGTGGGGGCCGAAGCCGCCGCGTGAGCGATGAACTGGACTTCGACGAGATGGTTTCGTAACCTTTTCGAGACCTCGGAAGTCATCGCCCGCCCGCCGGCGGGGAGCCGGGGTCACACCTAAGCGCCGCAGGGCGCGCCGGGGAACCAAGATCCACTGGGGTGAATCGCTCGAGGGCCTACAGGTCGGAGAGTGTAGGACAGACTTCCGTGTCCGAACCCGTCAGCTAACCCGGTCGGTGCCGCAGGAAGAAAGAGGAACAGTCTTCGTGGGAGCCCACAGCATCAAGACCAGCTCGACCGGCCGCCGTGTCGCCGCCGCCGGCCTGCTCGCAGCCGGAGCCGCTGTCGCCGGTTCCGGAACCGCCGCCGCCGCGCCCGTGACCGTGGACGTGCCCGTCGAGCTGCAGCTGCCCGGCGTGCCGAACCAGGTCAGCTTCGACCTCCCGGAGGGCATCGAGCTGCCGGCCGGTCTGGCACAGGCCCAGGCCGCCCCCGTCGAGTTCGCCGCGCCCGCCCCGGTGGTCTCGACCGGCCAGCGCATCCTCGACGCGGCCACCACCCGCGTCGGCTCGCCCTACGTCTGGGGCGCGACCGGCCCCAACTCGTTCGACTGCTCCGGTCTGACCTCGTGGGCCTACAAGGAGGCGGGCATCTCCATCCCGCGTACCAGCCAGGCCCAGATCGGCGGCGGGACCCAGATCTCCAAGGCCGACCTGCAGCCGGGTGACATCGTCGCCTTCTACAGTGGCGCCAGCCACGTGGGGATCTACGCCGGTAACGGCCAGGTCGTCCACGCTCCCTACTCGGGCACCTCGGTGAGCTACGCGCCGCTGGACTCGATGCCGTTCTACGGCGCGACCCGCTACTACTGAGTCGGTCGCACACACCGAACTCCCGCAGACCCCGTCGGTAACCGGTCACGAACCGGTCACCGGCGGGGTCTGGCGTCTGTAACATGCGCTCTCAGGTCCCCGATTCCACCGTAGGCGTCGGTGCGACGCCCACGCCCCGCGTGACCCCGGATCCGAAAGTTCGACGACACCAGATGACCCGCAGCCTCCGCGCGGTCGCGATCGCAGCGGCCACGGCCACCTCGTTGACGCTGGGTCTCGCCGTGGCCGGCGCACAGACCTCCGGCCCCGTCAGGTCACCGTCCACCGAGCCGGCTGCCGAGTCCATTCCTACGGGGCCGTCGTCATCCCCGCCCGACGCCACCGCCCCTGTGACCTCGGCGCCCGTCACCTCGGAGCCTCTGACCACCGGGTCGTCGCCCTCCGTGGTGTCCGACGGGGTGGACGAGGACCTCGCAGAGCTGGCACGGCTCTCCGAGGAGGCCGGAGCCCTGGGGGAGGAGCTGCACCTGGCACGTGAGGAACTGGACCGGGCCACTCGCGAACGCGACCGCCTGGAACGTGCGGCCGGGGTGGCGGCGAGCCGGTCCGCCCTCGCGGACGGAGTCGCGCAACGGGATCAGTCCACCGTCGACCAGCTCGCGACCATGCGATACCGGGGCGGGGACACCGGCGCAACCCGGGCGGCGGTACTCGCCGAGAGTCCCCGGGACCTCGTCCACAGGGTCGACGCCCTCCGTCGACTGTCCGGCGCCACCACCATCGCCCTCGACGTGTCCAGGGCGGCGTCGCGGGAAGCCGTGCGGCTCAGGGAGGACGCCACCCGGTCCGCTTCAGTGGCCCGTGACGCGGCCCGCGATGCACAGGAACGGACCGACGACCTCGCCCGGCGCTCCGAGGAGATGCGGGGACGGATGGACGAGGTACGTCGACGGGTCGATGCGCTGTCGGACGCCCAACGAGCCCGGTGGGCCGGCGGACCGGTGATGCCGGAGGGGTATGTCGCCCCGCCCGTGGACGACGTCAATTCGGCCGCGCTGCGCGTGGCGCTGTCCCGGCTCGGCGCGCCGTACTCGTGGGGGGCGACGGGCCCGTCCGAGTTCGACTGCTCGGGCCTCATGGTCTGGGCGTATGCCCGGGAGGGCAAGACGCTTCCCCGGTCGAGTCAGGCGCAGGCGGTCGCCGGCGCCCCGGTGGCGATGGCCGACATCCGGCCGGGTGACCTCGTCATCTACTTCCCCGGGGCCACCCATGTCGGTATGTACGCCGGCGACGGGCTGGTCCTGCACGCCCCGACCTACGGCGTCCCGGTCCGGCTCGAGAGGGCCGACGCGATGCCGATCCACGGAATCCGCCGCTACTGACCGCGGCGGGCCCGTCGACCACCCTCCGGCCGTGGGGTGCCGGGTGCGCCGGTCGGGGCGATGCCGGCGGGGGCTCTGTGGCAGGCTCGGAGCCGATGACCAAGACGCTGCTGATCACCAACGACTACCCGCCGCGCCCGGGCGGGATCCAGTCGTATCTGGAGACGTATCTGAGCCACCTGGACCCGACCGAGGTCGCGGTCCTCGCCTCGACGTTCCGTGGCGTGGAGTCGCAGGAGTACGACGCCTCGAGGCCCTACCTGGTGGAGAGGGTGCCCACCGAGATGCTGCTCCCGACGCCCGACCTCGCGTCGCGCGCACGGAGGCTCGCCTCGGACTTCGGCGCGACCACGATCTGGTTCGGGGCGGCCGCCCCCCTCGCGGCGATGGCGCCGGTACTGCGAGAGGGGTCGGTGGACCGCATCATCGCGAGCACCCACGGTCACGAGGTGGGGTGGTCCATGCTCCCGGGTTCGCGCCAGGTGCTCCGATTGATCGGGGAGTCCACCGACGCGGTGACCTACGTCAGCGACTACACGCGCAGGCGGTTCGCGGCCGCGTTCGGTCCCCGTGCTCGTCTGGTGCACCAACCGGGCGGGGTGGACACGGAGAAGTTCCGACCGGATCCGGCCCGGCGCAGGGCGATCCGCGATCGCTACGGGCTCGCGGACCGCGAGGTGATCGTGTGTCTGTCGCGCCTCGTGCCGAGGAAGGGACAGGACATGCTCATCCGTGCGATGCCGGAGATCGCCAGGCGGGTGCCCGGGGCGGTCCTCGTCGTCGTCGGCGGGGGACCCTACCGGCGCACGCTGGAGGGACTTGCGCGCCGCCTCGGCGTGACCGATCGGGTCATCTTCACCGGGCGCGTCCCGGCTGACGAGATCGTCGACCACCACCGGATGGCAGACGTCTTCGCCATGCCGTGCAGAACCCGCGGGGGCGGGTTGGACGTCGAGGGACTGGGAATCGTCTACCTGGAGGCGTCCGCGTGCGGGGTGCCGGTCGTGGCCGGCCGGAGCGGGGGCGCGCCGGAGACGGTCCGCGATGGTCGGACCGGACTCGTGGTGGACGGGACCTCGCAGGGCGAGGTCGCCGACGCGGTCGCCGGGCTGCTCGAGGACCGGCCCAGGTCGTCGGCCATGGGCGTGCGCGGCCGGACCTGGGTCCTGGAGAACTGGCGCTGGGAGGACTTGGCGGAAGACATGGAACGCGTGCTCTCGGGGGAGTGACCCGCGAGAGCACGCGTTCCGCGGCGCCGTCGGATCAGGCGTAGAGCGACTCGATCTGCTGGGCGTACTTCTGGTGCACCACGTTGCGCTTGACCTTCAGCGAGGCGGTGAGCTCACCGGTCTCCTCGGTGAACTGGTCCGGCAGCACGTGGTACTTCTTGATCGACTCGGAGTGCGAGACGCTCCGGTTGGCGCGCGCCAGGGCCTGGTCGAGGTGCTCGATCATGTCGGCGTCCTTCAACAGCTCGTACAGCGAGCCGGACTTGTCGTGGTGGGTCTTCCACCGGTCGACCGCCTCCGGGTCGAGGGTCAGCAGCGCCGCGATGAACGGCTTGCCGTCGCCTACGCACACCGCCTCGGCCACGAGGGGGTCCGCGCGCAGCGCGTCCTCGAGTTGGTTGGGTGCCACGTTCTTGCCGCCGGCCGTGACGATGATCTCCTTCTTCCGGCCGGTGATCGACAGGTAGCCGTCCTCGTCCAGCGAACCGAGGTCGCCGGTGCGGAACCACCCGTCGGTGAAGGACTCGGAGGTCGCCTTCTCGTTCTGCCAGTAGCCGGAGGCCACGACGGGTCCGCTGACCTCGACCTCGCCGTCCTGTGCGATGCGGACCGCGCAGCCGGGCAGCGGCTGACCGACGCTGCCGATCCGCATCCGACCCGGGGTGTTGACCGTGATGGCGGCACAGGTCTCGGTCAGGCCGTAGCCCTCGAAGATGTTGACCCCGATGCCGTCGAAGAAGTGGGTCAGACGCTCACCCAGGGCCGCTCCGCCGGAGATCGCGACCTCACAGCGCCCACCGAGGGCGTTGACGAGCTTGGCGTAGACGAGCTTCGAGAAGATGGCGTGGCGCAGCTTGAGGAGCGGGCCCACACGGCCCTCGCTCCGATTGGCCTTGGAGTACGCGACGGCCGTGTCGGCGGCCTTGTCGAACATCCACGCCTTGACCGCGCCGCCGTCCTGAGCCGTGGCCTGGGCCTTGTTGAAGACCTTCTGGAAGACGCGGGGCACGGCCAGGATGTAGTGCGGCTTCATCTCGCCGAACGTCTCGACCAGATTGGTCAGGTCGGCGGAGTGCGCGATGGTCACACCGGCGTGGAAGCCGGCGTACGTGATGGCGCGGGCCAGCACGTGGGCCAGGGGCAGGAACATCACCGAGGTGGCGTCGTCGCGGAGGATCCCCCTGAATGGCGTCTCGAGGACGGCCAGCGTCTCGGACATGAAGTTGCGGTGGCTGAGCATGACGCCCTTGGGACGTCCCGTGGTGCCCGAGGTGTAGATCAACGTCGCGGGCGAGTCGGCACGCACCGAGGCGCGGCGGGCGCCGAGCACCGAGGCGTCGACCGACGACCCCGCGGACGCGAGGGCCTCCAGGGCCGGGGTGTCACCCTCGATCACCAGGACGTCGGCGACCTCGAGGCCCTCCACGCCCTCCCGGGCGGTGGCCGCGTGGGTGTCGTTCTCGACGATGATCAACCGCGCCGCGGAATCCTCCATGATCCAGCGGATCTGGTCGGCGCTCGAGCTGTCGTACACCGGGACCGTGACCGCGCCGACCGCCCAGATCGCGAAGTCGATGACGTTCCACTCGTACCGGGTCGAGCTCAGCAGGGCGACCCGGTCGCCCGCCTCGACACCGCGCGCCACCAGGCCGCGGGCGATCGTGCGGACCTCCTCGGCGAACTCGAGGTTGGTGACGTCCGTCCACCGACCGTCGACCGGCTTCTGGAAAGCCACGTTCTCCGGGGTCCGTTCTGCCCGGTCGTATGCCGACTGAACGCAGGACCAGTCATCAGGGACGGTGAAGTTGGCGGGTACCGCGACGTATTCGCGCAAAGGGTCCTCCCGGTAAAGCCGTTCAGTGTATGTCGGTGACCACACACTATCGCCGGTGTCGACCGTCGGTCACGTCGCCTGCCCTCCGGGCACGGAGGGTGGGGCGCATCGCGGGGCCCGATGTGTGAAGCTTGGGGGTATGAGCGAGCACGATGGCGCCCCCGAGGTCTGGCCGACCAGAGACTCCACAGTGGTCGACGCGCCGGTTGAGGACGTCATGACCGTGATCTCCGACTTCGCGGCGTACCCCGAATGGTCCGCGTCGATCCGGGCCGCCGAGGTGCTGTCGTCCGGTCAGGACGGTCGCCCGGACCGGGTGCGGTTCCAGCTCGAGGCGGGCGCGATCACCGACGAGTACGTCCTCGTCTACTCGTGGTCGGCGGACGACAGGGGACTGGAGTGGCGCCTGGAGAGCTCGGCGCTGCAGAAGGCCCAGCGGGGTTGCTACCGCCTCGAACCCGTCGAGGGCGGCACACGGGTGGACTACGAGCTCGAGATCGAGCTCACGGTCCCGGTGATCGGGAGCCTGCGCAGCCGTGCCCAGCGGCGGATCCTCGGGGATGCGTTGAGTGAACTCAAGCGCCGGGCGGAATCGCTGTGAGCAGGACCAGGGTCGTCGTCGTGCTCGGGGGTGACCCCGGGGACCGCGCGCGCGTCACCGCCGATGAGCTCGCGGACGGGGAACTCACGGCGCTGGTACTGACCGGCCATCCCGACGCCGTCGATCCCCGTCTCGACGTCTCGGAGGCCGGGTCCGTCGAGGTGCGGGTCGACGACCCGACCGCCAGGCTCGAGGCCTACCGGTCGGGGGCCGCCGACCCGGATGACGACGTCCTCGCCGCGCTCGCCGCGGGCGGGGACACCCCGCTGGCCGCGGTGCTCGGATGGGAGTACGCGCGGCGCGCCGCCGTGTCCGACTACTGGGACGTCGTCGTGGTCGAGCTCGACGGTGACCTGACCGCGGTACGTCGGATCGCAGCAGCCGGGGAACTGGCCGCCTTCGTGGAGTCGCGGTGGCCCGCCAACGTGCGCTTCGCCTCCATGGCGGCGGGAGGACGCGCCGACGTGCGGGTCCGCGAGGCACACCGCCTCGCATTGCTCGCCGGTGACGTGGCCGACTTCCTGGCCGGGTCGATCGAGATCCGGGTGGCGGGAGCCCCGGCGGGAGGGACCGCCGAGATGGCGGCCCTGGCCCGCGGCGCCGTCACCCCGGTGGTGGCCCCCGACGGTCAGGGCGGATACCGGGTCGAGTACCCCGCCCCGATGCGGCCGTCCGCGCCGGTGTCGGTCGAGGGGGACCGGCTCCGCCTGGAATTCGACGGGTTCCGGGCCGTCATGTCGATGCCGGCATTGCTGTCCCGGTGTGTGCTCACCGACTCGGTGTTCGAGCCCGACACGGGCCGGGTGGTGGTCCGCTTCCTGCCCGACCCGGACCTGTGGCCCCCGAACCTCGTACCGTCCGGATCCGCGGACCGTGCCGGGTAGTATCCGCATTCGTCGACAGCCATCACAAGAGGACCGGTGACCCGTTGCTGTACTACTTGTTCAAATACGTGCTCATCGGCCCGTTCCTGCGGCTGACGAGCCGTCGGGTCGTCACCGGCCGCGAGCATTTCCCCGAGCGCGGCGGTGCGCTGCTGGTGGGGAACCACCAGTCGGTCGCGGACTGGTTGTTCACCCCGTTGCTCCTGCCCCGGAGGGTCACCTTCCTGGCCAAGAGTGACTACTTCACCGGCACGGGCATCCGCGGGATGCTCAGCCGGTGGTTCTTCGCGGGCTCGGGGCAGCACCCGATCGACCGCACCAATGCGGACGCCGCCCAGGCCGCCCTCGACGCGGGACTCGAGGTCCTCTCCTCCGGGGAGATCCTGTGCATCTACCCGGAGGGGACCCGCTCGCCGGACGGTCGCCTGTACCGCGGGAAGACCGGACCGGCCCGCCTCGCGCTCCGCGCCGGGGTGCCCATCATCCCGGTGGGCGTGACCGGGACCTCGGAGTACGTCCGCCGGATCTCCCGGTTCCGCCCCGGACGACGCACCGAGATCCGCGTGATGCTCGGCGAGCCGCTCGACCTGTCGCCGTGGGCCGGACGCGAAGGGGACCGGGACGCGGAGCGTGAGATCACCGACGAGCTCATGCGCCGGATCCAGGCGCTGACCGGTCAGGAGTACGTCCACCACACGTACGGCGCGGAGATGAAGAAGCGCTACGAGGCGGTGCGCAAGGCCGGGCGGAACCTGCTCGACCACCCCGTCGAGGGACAGCGCTGACCGCCGGTGCGCTACTTCTACGACTGCGAGTTCATCGAGGACGGCACCACCATCGAGCTGGTCTCCGTGGGGATCGTCGCCGAGGACGGCCGTGAGTTCTACGCCGTCTCCACCGAGTTCGACGCCTCCGCGGCGGGGCCGTGGGTGCGGCGCAACGTCCTTCCCAAGCTGCCCAACCCGTCGTCGTCCGCGTGGATGTCGCGGACACGGATCCGGGACGAGCTCTACGACTTCGTCACCGCCCCACCCACCGGCGGGGTCGAGATGTGGGCGTGGATCGGCGCCTACGACCATGTGGCCGTGTGCCAACTGTGGGGCGACATGACGGCGCTGCCGGCCGCCATGCCCCGGTTCACCCGGGATGTCCGTCAGCTCTGGGAGACCGCGGGCAGACCCGAACTGCCCCGGCACCCCGGCGGGGAACACGACGCGCTCGCCGACGCCCGTCACGCGGCGATGCGCTTCCGCGCCATCGCCGCGAAAGCGCCCCACCTGGGTCTCTGAGCCCCGGTCGACCGGGGGTGGCGTATCGTCGCCGAGGTGAGCAACTGGACAGTCGACGTCGACATCGCGCAACTCCCCGACCTGCCGCCGCTCTCCGCGGACCTCGATCGCCAGCTGGCGGACGCCCTCTCGCGGCCCGCCCTGCAGCAGCCGTCGTGGGATCCCGGGCACGCCGCGGCGATGCGCAAGGTGCTCGAGAGCGTGCCGCCCATCTGCGTGGCCTCCGAGGTCGAGCACCTCTCCGACCGCCTCGCCGACGTCGCACACGGACGCGCGTTCCTTCTCCAGGGCGGCGACTGCGCCGAGACGTTCGAAGCGAACACGGAGCCGCACATCAAGGGCGTCCTGCGCACCCTGTTGCAGATGTCGGTCGTGCTGACCTACGGCGCGTCGATGCCCGTGGTCAAGGTCGGTCGGATCGCCGGCCAGTACGCCAAGCCCCGCTCCGCGGACCGGGACGGCACCGGGCTGCTGTCCTACCGCGGCGACATGGTCAACGGCCTCGAGCCGGACGAGGCCGCCCGCGGACACGATGCGTCGCGACTGGTCCGCGCGTACGCCAACGCGGCCGCGGCGATGAACCTGGTCCGCTCCCTGACGGCGTCCGGTACCGCCGACCTGCATCGCGTCCACGAGTGGAACATGGAGTTCGTCGCCGGGTCGCCCGCGGGTGCCCGCTACGAGGCCCTGGCCGCGGAGGTGGATCGCGGACTGCGCTTCATGGACGCCTGCGGGGTGTCGGACGCGAATCTGCGCTCGGCCGACATCTTCTCCTCCCATGAGGCCCTGGTGCTGGACTACGAGCGGGCCATGCTGCGGCTGGCCGATGACGGCACCGGACTGACCGGTGACGCCGAGCAGGGGTTGTACGACCTGTCCGCGCACTTCCTGTGGATCGGGGAGCGCACCCGTGGCATCGACGACGCCCACGTCGCGTTCGCCTCACTGATCCAGAACCCGATCGGTCTGAAGATCGGCCCCACCACCACTCCGGAGCTGGCGGTCGAGTACGTGAAGAAGCTCGACCCCCACAACCGGCCGGGTCGGCTGACCCTCGTCTCGCGCATGGGCAACGACAAGGTCCGCGAGGCCCTGCCCCCGATCGTCCAGGCGGTCGAGGCGACGGGCCACAAGGTCATCTGGCAGTGCGACCCCATGCACGGCAACACCCACTCGACGTCCAACGGCTACAAGACCCGCCACTTCGACCGGATCATCGACGAGGTGCAGGGATTCTTCGAGGTCCACCACTCGCTCGGTTCGCACCCGGGCGGCATCCACATCGAGCTCACCGGCGAGGACGTCACGGAGTGCCTCGGTGGCGCCCAGGACATCTCGGACCTCGACCTGGCGGGCCGCTACGAGACCGCCTGCGACCCGCGGCTCAACACCCAGCAGTCGCTGGAGTTGGCGTACCTCGTGGCGGAGATGCTGCGCGGCTGAGCCGTCAGCCCAGCGCGTCGATCTCGACCTCGCTGCCCCGGGCCACCACGCGGCCGGGCAGCGGGTTCTGCCCGTAGACGATGCCCCGGGCGGTGCCAGAGTCGATGGTGGCCCTGAGGCCGGCGTCCTGCAGCGTCCGACGCGCGTCGGAGGCCCGCGCCCCCAACAACACCGGGACGGTCACCGCGTCGGAGGGAACGATCCGCAGGACCGCGTTCGCCGGGTCGACCCGGGTGCCGGCCGGGGGGTCGGTGCGGACCACACGCCCGTCGGCGATCTGTCGATCGGTCACGGGCGCCTCGCGGACGATGGTGAACCCGGCCTCGTCGAGGACATCCGCCGCCTCGTCGAGGGGGACGTCCCGGACGTCCGGCACGGTCAGCGCGTTCGAGACGAGCAGGGTGACGCCGTCACCGCGGGACACGTCGGTTCCGGGATCCGGGTCGGTGCCCACGGCCAGGCCGCCGTCCACCTCGTCGTCGTAGACCCTCCTGACCTGTGACACCGTCAGGCCCGCGCCCTCGAGGGCCGCGCGAGCCTGATCCTCCTCCAGCCCCACCACCTCGGGGACCGCGACGGGGGCGGGCCCGGAACTCGTGACCATGGCGACGCGCGTGCCCACGTCGACGGTCGTCCCCGCGCTCGGCTGCACCGAGACCACCTGACCGACGGGCACCGAGTCCGAGTGTTCGCTCCCGCCGCGGACCGGTTCCAGTGAGTTCTCCCGCAGTGCCGCCGACACGGCGTCGACCGACCGGTCGGCGCCCACCTCGGGAACCACGGGACGACCGACGGACACCAGTACCGCCACCGTGTCCCCGCGGGGGACCTTCTCACCCGCCGCGGGGTCGGTACCCACCAGGGCGGACGGGGGGACGTCGTTGCTGAAGGCGTCCCGGGTGGCGGCGGTGAGTCCGACGGCGTTGACCGCCTCTGTCGCCTGCCCCACGGACATGCCCTGGACCGCCGGTACCTCGACGAACCGTCCGGACCCCAGCCACCAGCCGGCCACTGCCAGGCCGATCGCGGCCGCGAGCACCACGATGAGCCACAGCATCCCGCGCCGGGGACGCGGACGGATGACGTCCCGGTCGGGGGCGGTGTCGAGGTCACCGGGCGGATAGTGACCCGAGCCCGCGCCGTGCCAGTGCGCGGGGGCGGCGCCGGCCCCCGCAGCCGCTCCCGCGTCCGTCGGCACCGGGACGGCTCTGGTCTCGACCCGGGTCGGCGTCGGCCCGTCGCCCCGTCGCAGCGTCTCGCCGCTCTCACGGTCGGCGGCGTCGAACTCGGACTCCCCGCCCGGGGTCGCGCGCGCGGCGTTCGCCCGCGCCCTGGACCACGAGGACTGCCTCGGTGCCGGGACGACGTAGTCGGGGAACCGGCCGATCCTGGCGGCCTGGTCGAGGTCCCGGAGCATCTCCCCGGCGTCGGCGTAGCGGTCCTCGCGGCTGCGTCGGGTGGCGTGCAGGATGAGGTGGTCCAGGTCCTCGGCCACGGTGTCGGACTGGTCGGACGGGGCGGGCACGTCGGTGTCGAGGCGACGGTAGGCCACGGCGATGTTGTTGTCGCCGCTGAACGGTGGCTCCCCGGTGAGCATCTCGTAGGCGAGCACGCCCAGCGAGTAGAGATCGGACCGGGCGTCGGTGTCGGCGCCGGAGATCTGCTCGGGGGAGAGGTAGGCGGCCGTCCCCATCACCACGCTGCTGGAGGTGGCACGGGACTCGGCCACGGCGCGGACGAGGCCGAAGTCCGCGAGCTTGACCGCGCCGTTGGTGGAGATCAGCACGTTCTCCGGCTTGATGTCGCGGTGTACCAACCCGGCCTGGTGTGCCTCGCGCAGGGCGCCGAGCAGCGGACGCAGGACGGCGGCCGCGGCGTACGGGGGCATCGGACCGCGCTCGTCGAGTAGCTCCCGCAGTGTCCCGCCGGGCACGAGCTCCATCACCAGGAACGCGGTGTCGCCCTCGACGCCCTGGTCGAAGACCTGGACGATCCCGGGATCGGACAGGCGGGCCGCCGACCTGGCCTCGAGGGTGAAGCGGTCGACGAACGCGCGGTCACCGGCGAGGGTCGGATCGAGCAGCTTGACGGCGACGTGGCGGTCCAGCCGCTCGTCGGTGGCCAGGTGGACGGTGGACATCCCGCCGCGGGCGATCACGGCGTCGAGCCGGTATCGACCGTCGAGCAGGGTGCCTGGTCCGGGGGGCTTCCCGTCGTAAGTGCTCATGGCGTCCATTCTGCCCCTCCCGTCCCGTCGGCGGTATGTCCCGAGCCGACGGGGTCCGCAACCCCGCGGCGCCGGTCCCGTGGGTGGGAGCCGGTCGCGCGCCGGTGGGACCCGGGCGCACCCGTGGGACTAACCTGGGAGGGGTGAGTACCGTTCCGCACGCCGACGACGTCCTTCCCGCCGACGTCGAGACCATCAACCTGCCCGAGGTGTCCGAACGTCTGGGCATCCCCGTGACCCGCGTGCACGATCTGCTGCGCGACGGGACCCTGCTCGCCGTCCGGCGCGCGGGCATCGTGATGGTGCCGGCACTGTTCCTCGACGACGACGACGAAGTCGTGCGTTTCCTGCCCGGGCTGGTCGCGGTCCTGCGGGACGGCGGCTACCGGGACGAGGAGATCCTGCGCTGGCTGTTCGAGGAGGACGAGTCCCTACCCGGCCGGCCGGCCGACGCGCTGCACGGTCACGGCGCGCGCGAGGTCATGCGTCGCGCCCAGGCGATGGCGTTCTGATCCCGGCGGTCGCCCGCCACCACCACCCGACTGCGGCGAGGGCCGCCGCGACGGCCGCCGCGACGAGTCCGGGACTGTAGAGGCTGGTCGACCCGTTGGGGCCGATCGCCATCACGAGGAAGACGGTCACCGCCACGGCGACCGTGGTCGCGCGCCGACCGGGTCGGGCGGCCACCCAGAACGCCGCGACCCATACGTGGTACCAGGGCCAGGCCAGCGAGTTGAGGACGACGAAGGCGAGCAGCGCCACCATGACGCCGCGCAGCGCCGACCGGGTATCGCGCCGGTGGAGCCACCACACCAGCACCAGCGTCGCGCCCAGGACGACCCGTCCGACGCGGCGCGTGACGGCCAGGACGTCCTCGAAACCGGGGGTGTCGAACGCGGCGTGGACGACGTGCGCCACCGCGGTGGGCGCGCTGAGGTAGTTGATGACCCGGTCGGAGACGGAGATCGCGTCCACCCAGCCGAAGCCGGTGCCCGCGACGAGGGTCGCCAGGACGAACGCGACGACGGCGGCGCCCGCCGCGACGCCCGTGTCGACGACAGCCCCGGTCAGTGGGCGCCGCGCCCCGCGGGAGGTCCGTCGTCGGTCCAGTGCGATCCAGAACAGGAACGGCGCGACGATCACTGCGGTGGCCTTGAACGCCACGGCGATCCCGATCGCCGCGCCGGCCCACGCGTAGCGCCGGTCCAGGGTGAGAACGACGGCGCCGACACACGCGACCAGCGGGAAGATCTCGTTGTGCAGCCCGCCCGCGAGGTGGATCACGGTCAGGGGCGAGGCGCCGGCCATCCACACCGCCGCCGCCGCCGCGTCCACCCCGGCGCGGCGGGACAGGGCGACGACGAGGGCGACGAGCGCGGCCAGCGCCACGAGCACCACCACCCTGAGGATGATGATCCCCACCGCCGGGTGTCCGCCGGACAGGGCCACGATGACACGCATGAGCAGGAGGTGTAACGGGCCGTAGGGGGTGGCGGTGGACTGCCAGTCCGGGCTGACCTCGTCGGTGAACGGACCGGGGTTGACCTCCGGGCCGTGGTGGTACGGGTCGGCTCCTGCGGCGCTCATGGCGCCCTGTGCCAGGTAGGACCACGCATCGCGACTGAACAGGGGGACCGCGGGCAGCATCGGTGCCGACCACAGGGCGGTCGCCCAGACGGCGTCGCGGGTGTGGAGCCGGCCCGAGACCGCGCGGGGGCCGAGCGCGAGCCACGAGGTGACCAGGAGTGCGACGCCGGCCCAGCACAGGATGAGGGCGAGGATCTCGCCGTGCCCGAATGTGAAGCCGGGCAGGCCCACCGCGACCGCCACACCACCGTCCACGGGCAGGGCGCCCGCCCCGAAGCCGGAGAGCGTGAGCAGGACCGACCCGAGGACGCCGCGCCACAGAGCGGGTCCGGAGGGGCCGGTCAGGGCGGCCCGGGCCGAGGCCGCGGTGACGGTGCTCGCCGCTCGGATCCGTCCCGGCGACGACGGGGATGACGCGGGAGATGTCGACGGCGATGAAGACGACGGCGAGGATGACGACGGCGAGGATGACGACGGCGAGGTGACCGCCTCCGGCCGGGGTTCAGTCGCTCCGGGCACGGATCAGGCCCGCCGGCGGGTCGCGGCCTCCGCGAGTGCCCGCAGCGTGTCCCGCCCGTGGTCGCTGACCGCGTCGGAGGCGATGGCGTCCAGGGCCCGGGTGGTCAACTCGCCGATCTCGGCCTCCACCGAGGCCACGGCGCCGGAGTCCACGAGGACGCCACGGGCGCGGTCGAGAGTGGCCGCGTCGAGTTCCGTCCCGAGCACGCCGAGGAGGAAGTCCGCGTCCCGACGGGGGGCGAGGGCGGTCGCGCGGGCGAGAAGCAGGGTGCGCTTGCCCTCGCGCAGGTCGTCCCCGGAGGGCTTGCCGGTCACCTCCGGGTCGCCGAACACCCCCAGCATGTCGTCGCGCAGTTGGAACGCCTGCCCCACGGCCACCCCGAACTCCCGCAGGGCGGAGACGGTGTCCGTCCCGGCACCGGCCAGCTCGGCGCCGATGTGCAGCGGCCGCTCGACCGTGTAGGCGGCGGTCTTGTAGCGGTTCACGCGGGCCGGGGTGAGTTCGTCGGTGGCGCCGGAGGCCTCGGCGAGGATGTCGAGCATCTGGCCGGACAGGACCTCGGTCTTCATCGCGTACCAGGGGCCCAGCGCGCGGGCCAGGGCCTCGGGTGCGACGCCGGAGGACACGAACATCTCATCAGCCCACGTCAGTGCGAGGTCACCCACGAGGATGGCCTGGGAGACGCCGTACCGTGCCGATTCACCGTCCCACCTCTCGTCACGGTGCGCGGCCTCGATCGTGCGGTGGACGGTGGGTCGGCCGCGTCGGGTGTCGGAGGCGTCCACGATGTCGTCGTGGACGAGGGCGCACGCCTGGATCAACTCGAGGGCGGCGCAGGCGGCCACGACCTCGTCCGGGGCGGGCGCGTCGGTCTCGCTCGCCGCCGCCCAACCGGCCAGGGCGAACCGGGGCCGCATGCGTTTGCCGCCGTCGAGCACGAAGTCGGAGAGGAGGCCGGCCAGGCGATCGACCCGTTCGTCGACCCCCGCCACGACCACACGCCGTCCCTCGATGTGTCGGCGGAGCGCGTCGAGGACGCGTTCTCCGTCGTCCGGGCGAGTCGCCGTGACCACGGGCACCATCCCTTCCGGGCGCCCGGTCCGGCCGCCCTCGTCGCCGACGATCCTAGTCGTCGGGCGGCGGCCGGACCGGACGCGCGTCGGGCTACCCTGGTCGGGTGACCCAGCTACCCGACTCCGCCCCGACGGACGGCGGCCGGCACCCGAGCATCGTGGAGCGGATCGCGACGTCGACCACCCCGAGGGTTCCGTTCTCCGTCGAGTTCTACCCGCCTCGTGACGAGGCCGCCGAAGACCGCCTCTGGCGCGCCGCCACCGTGTTCTCCGACCTCGGTGCGGCGTTCGTCTCGGTCACCTACGGGGCCGGTGGATCCACGCGGGACCGCACGGTCCGGGTCGTCGAGCGGCTGGTGCGAGAGACGAACCTGCTGCCCATCGCGCACCTGACGGCGGTCGACCACACGGTCGCCGAACTGAGCGACATGATCCGCATGTACGGCGAGGTGGGGGTGTCCAACATCCTCGCCCTGCGCGGCGACCCGCCCGGCGACCCGCTGGGGGAGTGGACGGCACACCCCGAGGGCCTGCACTACGCCGAGGAACTCGTCCGGTTGATCCACGAGGTGGGCGACTTCCACGTGGGGGTGGCGTCCTTCCCGGAGGGGCACTACCGGGCGCGCGATCTCGAGCACGACTCCGAGATCCTCGTCAACAAACTCCGGGCCGGTGCGGAGTACTCGATCACCCAGATGTTCTGGGACGTGGAGCACTACCTGCGCCTGCGGGACCGCGCCGTCAGAGCCGATCAGGAGCAGGGCGCCAAACCCATCATCCCCGGACTCATGCCGGTCACGAGCCTGCGCCAGGTCACGCGGATGGTCGAGCTCTCGGGCTGCGCGCTTCCCGACGACCTGTCCGAGCGACTCCAGACCGCGGCGGGGGACGGGCCCGAGGAGAACCGGGCGGCGGTCCGCGAGGTGGGGATCGAACTCACCACCCGCATGTGCGAGCGGCTGATCGCCGAAGGTGCGCCGTGCCTGCACTTCAACACGCTGAACTTCTCCAAGGCCACCCACGAGGTCCTCTCGAACCTGTCGATGGTTCCCGCGTCCGGGGTGGCGGCCGGCCGGATCTGATCCGTGCCGGGCGGTCCCGGCCCGGGTGGGTACCGCGCAGTTCGGTCGGTCAGCGAAGCAGGCGGTCGGCGCGGGCCCTGGCCGTCCGTGCGGCCAGGATCGTCCCGATGGACACCAGCAGCGCGGCGCCGATGCCGACGATCATCCACACGGCGAAGCCGCGTGCTGCCGGGTCCGGGTATGACGACGAGGCCTGCATCCGGGTGATGGAACCCGGGGCGGGGGACCAGCTGACGGAGTTCCCGGCCCCGATGGTGCCGTTCGTCTCACTGATGCGGTTGGGGAAGGTCAGGTCGACGCGGGTGCTCGCCGAGTCGGCCCGGTCGGCGGGCAACACGGACAGGTCGACCGATCCGCTGAACGACACCGTGTCGCCGCTGCGTCGGAAGCCCAGGGTGTACGGCCGTGCGCCTTCGATGTCGATCGCCAGGGTGAGTGCGTCGACCTCAGCGAACGTCAGCTGCGTGAAGTAGATCTCGCGGCCGGTGAAACCGTCTGCCGAGTAGGGCGTGATGCGGACCTTCTGTTCGAGTCCGGACGGGGTGGTGATCCGGTCGAGCGCAGCCGCCTGCGCGGGCTGATCGCCGGCAACCAGGATCCGTCCGGAGACCGTGTCGTCCTTGCGGACGCTCATCTGGGCGTTGAGCTGGAGGCACCCGGTCAGGAGCACCAGGAGGGCGGCCAGGGCCGTGAGACCCGCCAGCCGCCGGGGCAGTCGGGAGCGGCCACTGCTCACGGGGGCGTTCGTTGACGGGTGGGGCGAGGTCACGGCCGTCATTGTGCCCGGGGTCCCCGTCGCCGACGCGCCGACCTGCCGAGTCGGCGGGTCACGAGCCGTGCCACCGTCCTGCCGCTGGTCCCGATCACCCCGCCTCCGGGGTGGGTCGAGGCCCCCGCCAGGTACACGCCGTCGGCACCCGGTACCGCGTGGCCGCGCAGATCGGGGTGCGGACGCATCGGCAACATCTGGTCCAGCGACATCTCCACGTGCATGACGTTCCCGCCGATCAGCCCCAGTTCCGTCTCCAGGTCCTCCGGGGTCTGGACGTGTCGGTGGATGATCGACGCGGCGAGCCCCGGGGCGAAGCGGTCCGCGACCTCGATGATCCGGTCCGCCTCCGCATCGCCCTCGTCGGACCACGTCCGGCCGTCGGCCAGATGGCGGGGGTGCCACTGTGACCACAGGGTCAGTTCGTGGCGCCCCTCCGGGGCGAGGGAGGGGTCGAGCGAGCTGAAGCTCATCGCCAGGACGGCGGGGTCGGCGTCGAGGCCCCCTGCCGCGGCGATCCCGTAGCGGCGGTCGAGGTCCCGTCTGTCGGTGACGAGCAGCTGCAGGCCGTGGGCGCTGGTACTCGTGGGCACTCCCGGGTATGTGGGCAGTGCAGTGGTCCCGAGCCGGACGGCCATCCCCAGTCCGAAACCGGGTCGGATCCGCCGCTTCCACCCGTCCAGGGTCGCGGCCGGGAGTTCGCCTGCGAGGAGGTCCAGGGTGGTGTGGACGTGGCAGGCGGCGACCACGGCAGAGCAGTACAGGGAACGCCCACCCTCGGTGTCCACGCGCCATCCCGAACCGGAGCGGCGGATCGACGTGGCCCCGGCGCCGGCGGTGACCGACCCCCCGTGTGCCCGGACGGCGGATGTCAGGGCCTCGGCGAGCGCGCCCGACCCGCCGATCGCGCGCCCCGGCGGGGTCCGGTGCATCAGGGCGGCGAATCCGATCATGGGGGCGGTGGCCGGGTGGGACATCGGCGGTCCCGACTGCGCTCCGAACCACGAGAGTGCGGCCTTGAGCCGCTCGGAGCTGAACATCGAGTCCAGGAGCGCGTCTCCGGAGGACAGGAAGGTCTGGACGGCGCCGAACGGATCTCGCAGGTCGTCAGCCCCGAGGAACGCCGAACCGAGGCCGGGGGCGGTGGGACGGACCGCGAACCCCTTCATCATCCGTCCCGCCAGCACATCCCACCGGCGGACGAACCCGCGGTAGGCGAGAGCATCGGCGTCACCGCAGGCCTCGGCGATGCTGGAGCACGTGGCGTCGAGATCACGATGGAAGACGATCGGCGGTGAGTCCGATCCCGGTGGGGCGGGTGCGAACCCCCACGGGTCGCAGTCGACGTAGCGCAGCCCGTGGGTCTCCAGTTCGAGTTCCTCGGGGATGCCGGTGTGCCGGATCATCAGGTGTGCCGAGGACCCCCGGTCGGTGCGGTGCCCCGGGTACCGCTCGACCGTCGACGTCGCTCCGCCGATCACCGTGTCCCTCTCGACCACGTGCACGTCCAGCCCGGAACGCGCGAGGTAGGCGGCGCAGACCAGCCCGTTGTGGCCGGAGCCGATCACGACCACATCGTGCCGAGGGTTCACGCGCGCTCTCCTTTATCGGTGAGGGGTAGGGGACGGGACAGGACGGCGAAGGGTCTGGCGTCGCCCTGGAACCGGTACGACCGCAGGACGTCGGTGAACCCCAGCGAGCGGTACAGGCGCCAGGCGCCGTTGTCCTCGCCCTCGACCTCCGGGGTCGACAGCAGTACCGTGCCCTCCGGTCGATCGGCCAGGAAGGTGCGGAGGAGGGTCGCGCCGATACCGCGTCCCTGGAGGGCGGGCGACACGTGCAACTCCGTCAGTTCCACATAGTCGGGCGGGAGTTCACGGTCACGGTTCCGCAGTCCCCGGGAGACCTGGTCGTACCACCACTGCCCGGGAGCGCCGTGATAGCCGTAGCAGATGGCGACGAGTCGACCCCGCGACTGTCCGAGCAGGCGCCTGCGAGGCGCCTCGAACGCGGCCACCCCGGACCACCCATCCCGGTAGCTGTGCTCCATCCAGGCCGCGGCCCGGGAGCGGATCACCTGCGGGGGGTAGCCCATGGCGTCGACGTAGACACCCAGAGCCTCGGGGAGTCGGTCTCGGAAGTCGGCGGCGTCGAGCCGGGTGATCACGGTGTCCATCCACCCCATTTCATCACGGGCGGGCATCCGGGACGTCCGGTTGTGTCGTACCCCGGCGATACCGTGCGCGCAGAAGGGGAGGTGCGGTGGAGATGGACACCAGGAACAGGATGCGGGTGGCGACCGGGGGAGCCGTGGGGACCCTCGGACGGGCAGGTCGTGCCGAGCTCCACAGGGGGCGTGCGATCGCCGCCGCTGTTCCCTCGGAGCGGTTCCTCGAGGCCTACCGTTCCGCCCGGTACGCCGCGGGCGCACTCCTGACGCCGGGGCCGCGGCGCCGTGGGCCCGCGGACGTGTGGCACCGGCTCGCGGCCGAGGTGCCGGAGATGGGGCGGTGGGCGACCGCGTTCGGCGGGTACTCCGCGCTGGCGGCGGCGGTCGAGGACGGGCTCCCACGAACAGTCTCCGATCGCATGGCGGACGATTTCCTGTGGGCGGTGGGCAGGTTTCTCGACCTGGTGGACGAGCGGCTGGGGGTCCTGGGACCCGCAGCCTGAGAGACTCGGCCGCGAAGCGCGTGTTTCCTCAGCCCTCCGAGGGGAATCCCGGTGGTCCCGGCAGCGTCGCCCTCGTATGATGGTGGGAACCCTGACCGGCTGATCCCCATCCACGGTTGGTGCGAACCGACCGAGCCGGCCGCGCTCGTCATCACGAGCATCTGAAGGAGGTCGAAGTGCCCCTGTCCGAGCACGAGCAGCGCATGCTCAAGGAAATCGAGAGCGCGCTCTACGCCGACGACCCCAAGTTCGCGTCGTCTGTCCGAAAGACCGGCGCGACCGGTGCTCGTCGTCCCGCGGGCCTGGTGGTCGCGCTCGCGATCCTCGGGGTGGCGCTTCTGGTCGGCGGCCTCGCACTCGACTTCAAGCCCGGCGGCTTCCCTGTGTTGAGTCTCGTCGGGTTCCTCCTCATGTTCGCGGCGGGGGTGCTCGCCCTGCGGTCCACGCCGTCGAAGGGCGCAGTCGGGCCCAAGGGTCCCGGTGGCTCACGGGTCCCCGGCGCCGGGCGTGCGTCGGCCAAGCCCGCAGACGGCCGGAACTACTCGTCACGGATGGAAGACCGTTTCCGTCGGCGTTTCGACCAGGAGCCGTAGCCGACCGGTCCCACGACCTCCGGAGAAGGGGTGAGCGCACACGCGCTCACCCCTTCTCCCATTTGTCGGTCGACCGACACCACCGCAACCCGCCGCCGAGCCGGCACCCGCCGCGGCCGGGCCGACCGCCGAGGTGGCCGCTGGCTCGTCCTCCTCCCCACCACACTCCTCCCCACCACGCTCCACCCCGTGGCCCCACATCTCCCCACCGGACTCACCTCTCACGCCTCGTTCATTCATTTGAGTCACACAGGCCCCAGTGGGGCGGCTAGATCGGACGGGGTTCCGCCCTCGCCGCTGGCGTTCGGACTGCGGCGCCCCGGCCGATAATCGCGTTGAACTGCAGGGATACGAGAGTGTGGGGAGAAGTGGGGCGCAGGCCTTGTTTGTGGGGCGTTGTGGGGTAGAGTGGGGCACGCAAGGAGCTCGATGGGCCTGGACCCCAGGAGGTGGCGGGTGACCGACACCGATCTCGTCGACTCCGGACGTGAACGAGCCTTCGTCGGGTACGGGACACACCGTCCCAAGCTGGACGACAAGGGGCGGCTGACGATCCCCGCCAGATTCAGGCCAGGTCTGGCAGACGGGGTGGTGGTGTGTGGGTGGTTCACCAACACACTGTCGGTCTTCCCTGAAGACGAGTTCGACGCGCTGGTCAGAAAGGTCCGGCCGACCGCCAACCTCAGCGAGAGGCACATGGCGTTCTTCCGGCTCCTGGTGAGCGGCGCGGAGGTCCAACAACTGGATTCGCAGGGACGGATCTCCATCCCGGCGAGTCAGCGGAACTACGCGGGTCTGGACAAGGACTGCGTCGTCAACGGCCTCGGGGAACGCCTCGAGGTCTGGGACGCCGAGGCGTGGGACCGCTACAGCGCGGAGAACCTACCCGTGTTCTCCGAGATGGAGGGCACCTCTCTCGGGATCGAGTTCTGATCCGGGGAGAGACAGACGAGACGCAAGCGAGAGCACGACGGACGGAGCCCCCCGGCCCCTGCCCGGCACCACCCTGACGTACTTCCCCAACGCCAGGTGGGTACCGGACGGGGACCAGGGGGCTCCACCACAACCGGCGGGCCGACGACTTCCGAAGGCGAGGAGGCGAGATGGCAGGAGAAGCCGATGCAGACCGCGACTCCACGCGCGCCGGGCACATCCCCGTCTTCCTCGAGCGCACCATCGAACTCTTCCGGCCCGTCGTCGAGGCCGCCGCGCAGGAGGGCCGGGCTCCGGTCATCGTGGACGGCACCCTCGGACTAGGTGGGCATTCCTCCCATCTGTTGGCCGAGTTCGGACAGCTGCGCATCCTGGGCGTCGACCGCGACCCCGAGGCTCTCGAGATGGCGACCCGTCGCCTCACCGCCTACCGGGACCGCTTCACGCCGGTGCACGCCCGTTTCGACGACTTCGACCGCGTCGTGGCCGCGCTGCCCGACGAGTCCCGGGACGGGGCGGGTCCCGCGATCGACGGGATCCTGCTCGACTTCGGTGTCTCCTCCATGCAGCTCGACGTCGCCGAACGCGGCTTCGCGTACTCCGTGGACTCCCCGCTAGACATGAGGATGGACCCCACCACGGGCCCGACCGCGGCCGACATCCTGGCCGAGTACCCGCGGGACGACCTCGCCCGCGTCCTCCGGGTGTACGGCGAAGAGCGTTTCGCCCGCCAGATCGCCGCCGCGATCGTCCGCCGCAGGGACACCGATCCCGTCGTCACCAGCTCCCAGCTCGTCGAACTGCTCTACGACACGATCCCGCAGGGGGCCCGCCGAACCGGGGGTCACCCGGGCAAACGCGTGTTCCAGGCACTGCGGATCGAGGTCAACGCCGAGCTGGAGGCCGTCGAGAACGCGGTACCCGGATACCTCGACCTGCTCCGCCTCGGCGGCAGGGCGGTCTTCATGTCCTACCACTCCCTCGAGGACAAGATCGTCAAGCGCGAACTGGCCACGCGGACCGCATCGCGAACGCCGGCGGGCCTGCCGGTGGAGCTCCCCGGACACGGGCCCGAGTTCGAGGCGGTCACCAGGGGAGCGGAGAAGGCGTCACAGGAGGAGATCGACCACAACCCGCGCTCGGCCTCGGTGCGGGTGCGAAGTGTCCGGCGTATCGACGGGAGAACCCCATGACGAGCATGATCGACACGCCAGGCACCGCCGGCGGGCTCGACACCCGCCCGGCGACGAGTCCGGGAGTCGACGCGCCCTCCCCCGCGGGACGGGCGGTCGGCCTCCGACGCAAACCGGTCACCCGCTCGGTGCGAGGTCGCCGGACCGTCGTCGTCCCGGCGGAACGTCTGAGTCCTGCCGAGCTCGCCGCGAGGGTTCCCTTCGTCGTCGTCCTCCTCCTCCTCATCGGCGCGGGGGTGGGTGGCACCCTGCTGCTGTCCGCCCAGACCACCCAGGACACCTACGACCTCAAGAACGCGCGCGATGCCAACGTGGAACTGGTGGAGCGGATGGAGGCACTTCAGGCATCCAACGAACGCGCCCGCTCGGCCGAGGTGTTGGCGCAGCGTGCGGAGAAGCTGGGCATGGTGGGCGTCGCCAGCGCGCCCATCCTGACCAGGGGATCGGACGGGGTCCTCGAGATCGTCGGCGAGCCCGAGGCCAAGCTCGGCGCGCCGATCAAGCCCCTGCAGCCCGCTCCGGTAGCGTCCGGGCCGTCGAGGTCGTCCGACCGGGACGGGTTCGACGCCCCGCCCGCCCAGGCGCCCCAGGACCGCACGCCCCGTGGGGTCGCTCCCGTTCCCTACCCGCCCCTCGCCGCCCCTCCGTCACCTGTCGCCCCTCCGGCCCCCGTGGCCGAGCCCGCCCCGCCGGCCGCGGACGTCCGGACGGAACCCGCGCCCGACCCCGTCCCGCCGCCGGCACCGCCCGGTGGGGAGACCGCGACCCTCGCCCCGGTGCCCGGACAGCCCTTCTAGACCCCCGAACCCCCGAAAGGCCCGCTGGAGATGACCGAACGACGCAGCCCGGGAACGGGACCCCGGGTCCCCACGGGTGCCCCGCGCGGCTCCGCGCCGGGGGTCGGCCGGCCTCCGAACCGATTCGGTCGGGTCCTCACCGCCTCGGCGACCGAACGTCGGTTCACCTTCATGCGCTCGGCGTTCGCGCTGATCATGGTCATCGCACTGGTCAAGCTGTTCTGGGTGCAGACCATCGGCGGCACCGAGCTCGCGGCCCGCGCCGAGAGCCAACGGCAGGTCCACGAGGTCCTCCCCGCCACACGGGGGGCGATCGTCGACCTCAACGGCGACCCCATCGCCTTCACCCGTGAGGCCCGCGACCTGTCGATCCAACCGCTGGTCGAACAGCGCAACGCCGAGGCCCGTCGGGAACTCGACAGCACCAAGCCGACCTGGGACGAGCTGGTCGAGGAGATCGCCGACGAGTTCGAGACCGTGATCGGTGACTCCGTCGACCGCGACGAGATCGAGGCCAAACTCTCCTCGGAGGGCGGCTTCACCTACCTCGTCCGCAACGTCGACGTCACCCTCGCCAACGCGATCACCCGCAAGTACCCCATGATCGGTGCCGAGCGGGTCGACATCCGCGAGTACCCGGGCGGGGCGCTCGCCGCCAACGTGGTGGGTGCGACGACGAAGAGCGACCAGGGCAAGCTGATCGGACTCCAGGGCATCGAGGCCCACTTCAACGACGAGCTCGACGGGGAGGACGGACGTCAGACGTTCGACCGCGCCCAGGACAACACCGTGATCCCGGGCACCCTCCGCAACGTGACCGAGCCCCGCGACGGCGACACCATCCGGCTCACCCTCGACGCCGACCTCCAGTGGCACGTACAGAAGGCCATCCAGTCCGCCAAGGACACCTCCGGGGCCGAGACGGCGTCCGCCGTCGTGCTCGACGCGCGCACCGGCGAGGTCAGGGCGATGGCCAACGACAACACGTTCAACCCGGCCGTCGGCGTCGGCGCCGAGCTCGAGCGTGGGGCGGACCTGGGGAACCCGGCGATCACCTCACCGTTCGAACCGGGCTCGGTGCAGAAGATCATCACCGCCGCCGCCGCGATCGAGGCGGGGCTGACCGACCCGAACGAGATCCACTCCGTGGACGGCAGCATCCGGATGGAAGGCGTCACGGTCTCCGACGCGTGGCAGCACGGCCCCACGCCGTACACCACCACCGGGATCTTCGGGAAGTCCTCCAACGTCGGCACGCTCATGCTCGCCCAGCGGGTGGGTAAGGAGTCGTTCTCCGAGTACCT
Organism: Dietzia sp. IBK-p2-16D; assembly: GCF_057773085.1. Lineage (NCBI taxonomy): Bacteria > Bacillati > Actinomycetota > Actinomycetes > Mycobacteriales > Dietziaceae > Dietzia > Dietzia sp. IBK-p2-16D. The sequence goes on from NZ_JBYMTL010000006.1 coordinate 140,268, forward strand.
GGAGAAGTTCGGGCTGGGCCAGCGCTCGGGCATCGAACTCGCCGGTGAATCCGAGGGGTTGGTGCCCGACCTGCAGAACTGGCAGGGCGGCACCTTCGCCAACCTCCCGATCGGTCAGGGTCTGTCGATGACCACCTTGCAGATGGCGGGCATCTACCAGACCATCGCGAACGACGGTGTCCGCGTGCCGCCGCGGATCGTCGCCGAGCGGGTCGGCCCCGACGGCCAGAGCGCCGAGCCCGACCGTCCCGAGGGCGAGCGGGTGATCAGCACCGAGACCGCCCGCACGGTGCGGGACATGTTCCGGTCCGTCGTCCAGTCCGGGGGCACCGGCCCCCAGGCCGCGGTCGCCGGCTATCAGATCAGCGGCAAGACCGGCACCGCGCAGCAGATCGATCCCGGGTGCTCCTGCTACTCCAACTCGCGCTACTGGATCACCTTCGCCGGCATCCTGCCGGCCGACGACCCGCGCTACGTGATCGCGATCATGCTCGACGCCCCGTCCCGCGGAACGCTCGGCGCATCCGCCGCCCCGCTCTTCCACGACATCGCCTCGTGGCTGGTCAACCGGGACAACATCCCGCCGTCCGCTCCCGCGCCGGAACTGGTCCTGCAGGCGCAGTGACCGACGCCCGGCAGGGTAGCGTGTAGCGGGTTCACGGGAGGGTAGCGAGCGAGGAAGGCGGGGCGAGGACAGGCGATGACGACAGCGCGACAGCTGGCAGATGCGGTGCGGGCCACCCTTCTCGGCGATCGGACCGGGGGCGGCGAGGAGCTCACCGGCGCGACGATCCGGGCCCAGGACTGCGGCCCCGGGATCCTCTTCGCGGCACTTCCCGGCACCCGGGTCCACGGGGCCGCGTTCGGCGCGACCGCGGTGGAGGCCGGCGCCGGGGCGGTGCTCACCGATCCCGAGGGGCTCGAGTTGATGGCCGCCGTAGCCGACCGGCTCCCCGTGCTCGTGCACCCCGACCCCCGGTCCGTTCTCGGAGAGGTGTCCGCCGCGGTCACCGGGGACCCCTCCGCCGCGCTCGACGTCGTGGGGATCACCGGCACGTCCGGCAAGACCACGACCTCCTACCTCGTCGAGGCCGCCCTCAAGGGGTGCGGCCACGTGGCCGGCCTCATCGGCACCACCGGTAGTCGCGTCGACGGTCGGGCCCTGCCCAGCCGCCTCACCACCCCCGAGGCCCCCGAGTTCCAGGCCCTCCTGGCCAGGATGCGGGCCGAGGGGGCCCGCGCGGTGGCGGCCGAGGTCTCCAGCCACGCGCTGCGGCTCGGGCGGGTCGACGGCACCCGCTTCGTCGTCGGTGCCTTCCTCAACCTGTCCCAGGACCACCTGGACTTTCATCCGAGCATGGACGACTACTTCCGCGCGAAGTGCCGGCTGTTCGACGCCGGGGCGGACCCGGGGTCGGCGGTGCGACCGGCGGAACGCGCCGTGGTCGTGGTCGACGACGAATGGGGCCGCCGACTGGTCGGGATGCGCCCGGACGCGGTCACCGTCTCCGCCGAGGCCGGGACCGACGCCGACTGGACGGCGGGGGAGTCCACGACCACCGAACGCGGTACCCAGACGTTCACCGTGCACGGTCCCCGCGGGCTGACCGTCGACGTGGAACTGCCACTGCTCGGCCGGTTCAACGTCGCCAACTCCCTCGTGGCGCTGGCTGTCGTCGACGCGCTCGGCGGGGACGTTCCGTCCGCTGCCGCGGGCCTGTCGGACGTCCGGGTCCCCGGGAGGCTCGAGCCCGTCGTGCGGGGGCAGGACTTCAGGGTCCTCGTCGACTACGCGCACAAGCCCGGGGCCGTCGCGGCGGTGCTCCGGTCCGTCCGTGCGCAGACCGACGGACGCGTCGCCGTCGTCCTCGGCGCCGGTGGCGACCGCGACCCCGGCAAGCGGCCGCTCATGGGCGCCGCCGCCGCCGAGGTGGCGGACCTGGTCGTGGTGACCGACGACAACCCGCGCAGCGAGGACCCGGCGGCGATCCGGGCGGCGGTCCTCGCGGGCGCCGAGGAGGCCGCCCGCGAGGGCACCAGGATCGAGGAGGTGGGCGACCGCGGCGCCGCGATCGCCACCGCGATCGACTGGGCCCGGACCGGGGATGTGGTGGTGATCGCCGGCAAGGGCCACGAGACCGGTCAGGAGAGGAACGGGACGGTGTTCCCGTTCGACGATCGCACCCGAGCCGCGGAAGAACTCGTCAGACGACTCGGATACGCCGCCCCCACGGGCGAGACGGAGGACAGCGCACCATGATCGACCTCACCCTCGGCGAGATCGCCGGGATCGTCGGCGGTCGCCTGGTCGGTGGTGACCCCGCCTCGCCCGTCACCGGATCGGTGGAGTTCGACTCCCGCCGGACAGAGCCGGGAGGCTTGTTCCTGGCCCTGCCCGGAGAACGCGTCGACGGTCACGACTTCGTCGCCCGCGCCCTCGACGCCGGGGCAGCCGCGGCGCTCGTCGCCCACGAGGTGGACGGGGTGGACGGCCCCCAGATCGTCGTTCCCCCGGTCGACTGGAAGCAGACCAATGCGATGGCGCTGGCCGCCGACACCGACGGCTCCGGCGCGTCGGTGCTCGCCGCGCTCGGCGCCCTGGCCCGCGCGAGCGTCGACCGGCTCGTCGCCGACCACGGTCTCGTCGTCGTGGGGGTGACCGGGTCGTCCGGCAAGACCAGCACCAAGGATCTCATCGGCGCCGTGTTGTCCGCGGCCGGCACGGTCGTTGCGCCGCCCGGGTCGTTCAACAACGAGATCGGGCACCCCTGGACCGCGTTGCGGGCCGACGAGGACACCGATTTCCTCGTCCTGGAGCTCAGCGCCCGGGCACCCGGCAACATCCGTGAGCTCGCGGCGCTCGCGCCACCGCGCATCGGCGTCGTGCTGAACGTCGGGACCGCCCATCTCGGCGAGTTCGGTTCGCGTGAGGTGATCGCCGCCACCAAGGGCGAGCTCGTCGAGGCGCTGCCCGACGCCGCCCACGGCGGGGTCGCCGTCCTCAACGCGGACGACGAGCGGGTCTCGGCCATGGCCGCGCGCACCACCGCCGAGGTGGTCTCCGTCGGAGTGGGGGGATCCGCGGACGTCCGCGCGGAACAGGTCCGGCTCGACGACGAGGTACGCGCCTCCTTCCGGCTGGTCACCCCGCGGGGTGAGGCCGAGGTGGCGCTCCGTGTGCACGGGGAACACCAGGTGGGCAACGCACTGTCGGCGGCCGCGGTGGGGCTCGCGTGCGGGATGGGGGTCGAGCAGGTGGCCGCGGCGCTGGGCACGGCCGAGGCGGCCTCCGTCCGCCGGATGGACGTGCGGACGACCGCCGACGGCGTCACCGTCATCAACGACTCGTACAACGCCAACCCCGATTCGATGCGGGCGGCGCTCAAGTCTCTCGCCGTGATGGCCCGCTCCGGCGGTGGCCACCGTCGGACCTGGGCGGTGCTGGGGGAGATGGCCGAACTCGGCGAGGACTCGGTCACCGAACACGACCTGCTCGGTCGCTTCCTGGTCCGGTTGGACGTGTCCCAGCTGGTGGTCGTGGGCCTGGGCCGTCCCCAGCGCGCGATGTTCCAGGGCGCGATCCAGGAGGGTTCATGGGGTTCCGAGGCGGAGCACGTGGCCACCGCAGAGGAGGCCGTGGCGATCCTGGACGAGCGCGTGGAGCCGGGCGACATCGTCCTGGTCAAGGCCTCGGCCGCCGTCGGTTTGTGGAGCGTCGCGGAGCACCTGCTCGCGGCGCGTGGTGAGGAGAACCAGTAATGACCCAGATCATGATCGCAGGCATCGTCGCCTTCGTCGTGAGCATCTTCCTCACACCGCTGCTCATCATCTACTTCCGCCGTCGCGGTTACGGCCAGGAGATCCGGCTCGAGGGGCCGCAGTCCCACATGAGCAAGCGGGGCACGCCCAACATGGGCGGCCTGGCGATCCTCGCCGCCGTCTGGCTCGGGTACATCGTCGCCGGGATCGTCGGTCAGATCACCGTCGGCGGGGGCGGGTTCACCGCCTCGGTGCTGCTCGTGCTCGGCCTCGCCACGGCGCTCGCGGTGGTCGGGATGATCGATGACGGCCTCAAGGTCTTCAAACGCCACAACAAGGGTCTGGGCATCCTGTCCAAGACCGCGGGCCAGGTGCTCGCCGCCCTCGCGTTCGGCATCCTCGTGCTGCAGTTCCGCAACGTCGACGGGCTCACCCCGGCCAGCACGTCGTTGAGCTACGTGCGGGACTTCGTCGCGGTGACCTTCCCCGTCGTCGTCTTCCTGATCTTCATCGTCTTCCTCGTCTACGGCTGGTCCAACGCGGTCAACTTCACGGACGGGCTCGACGGCCTGGCCGCCGGGTCCATGGCGATGGTCATGGGCACCTACGTGGTGTTCACGTTCTGGCAGTTCCGATACTCCTGCTTCTCCACCGCGGAGGGCGTCGACCTGTCGGGCTGCTACCAGGTGCGCGACCCGCTCGACATCGCGGTGCTGTGTTCGGCCGCGCTCGGCGCGTGCCTGGGCTTCCTGTGGTGGAACGCCGCCCCGGCCAAGATCTTCATGGGCGACACCGGGTCGATGTTCCTCGGCGGCATCGTCGCGGGCGTGTCCGTGGTCTCGCGCACCGAGCTGCTCATGGTGGTGGTGGGCGCGGTGTTCGTCATCGAGTTCGTCTCCGTCCTCATCCAGGTGGCCGCGTTCCGCACCACCGGTCGCAGGCCGTTCCGCATGACCCCCATCCACCACCACTTCGAGAACGGCGGCTGGGCCGAGACCACCGTGACCATCCGTTTCTGGCTGCTCGTCGCGATCTCCTGCGGTCTGGCGATCGCCCTGTTCTACGCCGACTGGCTCGCGAGCTCGACGGGATGACCGAGATGACCGACACGACCCATTCCACGCGACCGACCGACACCGCAGCCGGGTCCGGGCCCGACGTGCGCGAGCTGTCCGGCGCGCGGGTGCTGGTCCTGGGCGCGGGCGTGTCCGGCCCGGGCGCGGTACGCATCCTCGACGCGCTGGGCGCAGACCCCGTCGTGGCGGATTCCCGGCCCGAGGCCATCGCCCGGCTGCGCGAGGCGCTGCCGGACGGCGTCGGGTGTGCGGGCGTGGACCTCGACCGCGCCGCCGAGCTCCTCGACTCCTCCGGCGGCCCCGGTCGCGTCGACCTCGTGATCACCAGCCCCGGCTGGCGGCCGGACTCACCGTTGCTGCGGGCTGCCGCCGACGCCGGGGTACCGGTGTGGGGGGATGTCGAGCTGGCCTGGCGGGCCGACGTCACCGAGCTGTTCGGGCCGCGGCGGACCTGGCTCGCGGTGACCGGTACCAACGGCAAGACCACCACCACCTCGATGCTCGAGGCGATCTGCCTGGAGGCGGGGATGGCCGCACGGGCCTGCGGCAACATCGGGCTGCCCGTCACCGACGTGCTCCTGGCCGAACCCCGAGTCGACGTGCTGGCGGCCGAGTTGTCCAGCTTCCAGCTGCACTGGGCGCCGAGCTGCCGCCCGGACGTCGGGGTGGTGCTCAACGTCGCCGAGGACCACCTCGACTGGCACGGATCCATGGACGCCTACGCCGCCGCCAAGGCCCGGGTCCTCACCGGTCGGGTGGCCGTGGCCGGCGCCGACGACGAGATCGCCGCGCGGCTTCTCGCCGACGCTCCCGCCGCGACGCGCATCGGGGTGCGCCTCGGCGCGCCCGGTGCCGGGGAGTGCGGCGTGGTCGACGGTGTCCTCACCGCGCGGATCGGCGCGGAGGGCAGCGATCCGGATGGAGGCGGTCCGGATGGCAGCGGTCCTGAAGGCAGTGACGACGAGGTGGCGCTGCTGCCCGCCGCGGACGTCCGCCCGGCCGGGCCCGCGGGCGTCCTCGACGCCCTCGCCGCCTCGGCCGTCGCCCTCTCCGTGGGCGCGCGACCCGAGCACGTCGCCGCGGCCCTGCGCTCGTTCAAGGTGGGCGCGCATCGGGCGGAGCCGGTCGACACCGTCGACGGGGTCACCTACATCGACGACTCCAAGGCCACCAACCCGCACGCCGCCCGGACCTCGCTGCTCGCGGGCGGGAAGATGGTGTGGATCGCGGGCGGCCTGCTCAAGGGCGCCGACGTCGAGCCACTGGTCGCCGAGGTCGCCGACGTCCTGCGCGGGGTGGTCCTCATCGGACGCGACCGCGGGCGGATTGCCGAGGCATTGGCCCGACACGCGCCGGCGGTGCCCGTGGTCGAGCTGGCCTCGGGAGACGATGACGATGCCGCGGGTCCCGACGAGCCGCAGCAGACGATGGACCGGGCGGTCGCCGAGGCCGCACGGATGGCCACCGGTGGCGACACGGTGTTGCTCGCCCCCGCGGCCGCGTCGATGGACATGTTCACCGACTACGGCCACCGCGGGCGGAGCTTCGTCCTCGCCGTGGGCCGCGTGGCCGGGAGGTAGGGCGATGGCAACCGACGACACCACGAACGAGGCACGGCCGGACCTGCTCGGGCGCATCGCGGCGCCCCTGGCCGCCATCAGCCGCGCGCCCCTGACCTCGTACCACGTGGTGATGGTGGTCACCGCCCTGCTCACCGTCATCGGCCTGGGCATGGTGCTGTCCAGCTCCAACGTGCTCGCCTTCTCCGGCGGCGGCACGCCGTTCGACATCTTCCTGCGCCAGGCACTGTTCGTCCTCATCGGCGGGGTCGGCTTCGTCACGGCGCTGCGCATCCGGATCGAACTGGTCCGCGCCGCCGCGCTCCCGCTGCTGCTGGTCGCGATCGGACTGCTCGTGGCCGTGCTGATCCCCGGGGTCGGATCCGAGGTCAACGGGTCGAAGGGCTGGATCGACCTCGGCCTGTTCTCGATCCAGCCCGCCGAGATCGCCAAGTTCGCCTTCATCCTCTGGGCGTGCTCGGTGGTCGCCAAGCGCATCCGGACGGGGTACTGGCTCGATCTGCTCTTCCCGGCCGTGGTCGGCTATCTCGCCGTGGCGGTCCTCGTCGTCGTCGCCCCCGACCTGGGCATGGCCACCGCGGTGACCATCGCGTTCCTGTGCGTGCTGTGGTTCTCCGGGTACCCCACCCGGCACTTCGTGTGGGTGATCGCGGTCGGCGTCGTGGTGTTCGGTGTACTCGCCGTCGCGTTCGCCTACCGTTTCGAGCGGATCCGCACCTACCTCGACACCTTCCGGGGTGACTTCTCCAACCCCCAGGGCGCGGCCTACCAGTCCTACCAGGGCATGCTCTCCCTGGCAGACGGCGGATTGTTCGGCGTCGGACTGGGGCAGTCCAGCGCCAAGTGGTTCTACCTCCCCGAGGCCACCAACGACTTCATCTTCGCGATCATCGGCGAGGAACTCGGCTGGTTCGGTGCCGCCGTCGTGGTCTCGCTGTACCTCACCCTCGGGTGGGTCGGCATGCGGGTCGCACTGCGGTCGGTCGACCCGTACCGCCGCCTGCTTGCCGGGACCATCACCGCGACGATCGTCATCCAGGCCTTCATCAACATCGGCTACGTCGTGGGCCTGCTGCCGGTGACGGGTCTGCAGCTGCCGCTCATCTCCAACGGCGGCACCTCGGCCGTGGTCACCCTGACCTCGCTCGGGTTGCTCGCCAACTGCGCACGGCACGAGCCGGAGGCCATCTCCGCGATCCTCAGCTCCCCGGCGCGGCGGCGTCGCCGCTGGCTCTCACTGCCGGACCCGCGGCCCTACACGCCCGAGCGCCCGGTCCCGGCCTCCGCCACGCCCGGCCGGTCCAGCGCCGGCACCCGTCGGTACGGGGACCCGGTGACCCGGCCGCAGCCGACGCGCAGCGGCGGACCCGCGCCGCGGGACCGGTCCGCGGGCGGTCGCCGCACGGCCCAGCCCGCCCCCGTCCCGCGCCCGCCCCGGGGCGCCCCGCGGCCGCCGGCGTACGAGACGATGCCCATCCCCGCCGAGGCCGCCCGTGACCGGCGCCGCGGTGCCACCGCGATGACCGGGCGCACCGCCCGACCCGTGCGCGGACGCGAGGCCGAGCGTCGCCAGCCGCGTCGCCCCGCGCCCGACGCGGGCACCCGGCAGACGCCCGGTGTCTCCCGGCCCAGCCCGATCCACCGGGGGCGGGAGCGATGACCGCCCCACGGACCGGCGGACCGTCCGTCCTCGTGGTCGGCGGCGGCACCGCCGGGCACATCGAACCGGCCCTCGCCGTCGGTGAGGCGGTCACCGCCCTCGACCCGACCGCCCGGGTCACCGCGGTGGGCACACCCCGCGGCCTCGAGACCGAACTGGTCCCGCGGCGGGGTGTCCCGCTCGAACTGGTGGACCCCGTCCCGTTGCCGCGCACGATCGGCGGCGACCTGGTCCGGCTGCCCGCCAGGCTCGTCCGCGCGGTGCGGGGTGCCCGCGAGGTCCTGCGACGCACCGAGGCGGACGTCGTGGTGGGGTTCGGTGGCTACGCCTGCGTGCCGGTGTACCTCGCGGCGGCGGCACCGATCAGCCGCCCGGGATCCCGGGGGCGTCGCCGGATCCCGATCGTCGTCCACGAGGCCAACTCCCGCGCCGGTATCGCCAACAAGCTCGGCGCCCGCTTCGCCGTCGCCACTCTGGCCGCCGTGTCCGGCTCGGGCCTGGACGCCCGCGTCGTGGGCAACCCCGTCTCGCGTTCCGTGGCCACGCTCGACCGCGCCGCCCTGCGCGCCGAGGCCCGGGAGTTCTTCGGACTGGACCCCGACGTGCCGACCCTGTTGGTGGTCGGTGGCTCCCAGGGCGCGCGCTCGCTCAACACCGCGATGGCGGGCGTCGCCGAGGAGTTCTCCGGGGCCGGGGTGGCCGTCCTGCACGCCGTGGGCCCCAAGAACGTCGCCGACGCCCCCCGGGTGCCCGGTGGCGGCGCCCCGTACGTGACCGTGCCCTACGTGGACCGGATGGATCTGGCCTACGCGGCCGCCGACCTCATCCTGTGCCGGTCGGGCGCCATCACCGTCGCCGAGGTCTCCGCCGTCGGACTGCCCGCGGTGTTCGTCCCGCTCCCGCACGGCAACGGCGAGCAGGCCCTCAACGCCCGCGACCTGGTCTCCGGCGGGGCCGCCCTCCTCGTGGAGGACGGCGCACTCACCCCCGACTACCTGCGGACCGAGGTCCTGCCGCTCCTGCTTGACCGCGGCCGCCTGTCCTCGATGTCCACCGCCGCCGTCAGCGGCGGCTCCCGAGACGCGGCGGAGGTCGTGGCGCGGATCGCGCTCGACGCCGCCGGAAAGGCCCCTCGTTGACCGATCACACCCCGCCGACCCCGTCCGTCCCGCCGGCCCCGACGACCACGGCGTCCGTCGATGACGTCCCCTCCACCCTCACCCGCGTCCACATGATCGGGATCGGCGGCGCCGGCATGTCCGGAGTCGCCCGGATCCTGCTCGACCACGGCGTCGCGGTCTCGGGCAGTGACGCCCGTGACTCGGCGGGCCTCCGGGCGCTGGCCGACCGGGGGGCGATCGTGCGGGTGGGGCACAGTGCCGAGAATCTCGAGGCCCTCGGCGCACCACCGGAGATCGTCGTGATCTCCAAGGCCGCCATCCCCGCCGACAACCCCGAGCTGGCGGCGGCCGGCGCGGCGGGGATCCCCGTCGTCACACGGTCGCAGGTACTGGGACACCTGGCACGGTCTGGCCGATCGGTCATGGTCTGCGGGACGCACGGCAAGACCTCGACGACCTCGATGCTCATCGCCGGCATGCTCGCCGCCGGGTCCGACCCGTCGTTCGCGGTGGGCGGCACCGTCCTGCAGTTCGGCACCAACGCCCGGGGCGGGAACGACCCGGTGTTCGTCGCCGAGGCCGACGAGTCCGACGGTTCGCTCGTCCACTACGAGCCCGACGTGGTGATCCTCACCAACGCCGAGCCCGATCACCTCGACCACTTCGGCACCGCCGAGGCCTACTACGAGGTGTTCGACACCTTCCTGGCCCGCATCCCCGCGACCGGGGCGCTGGTGGTGTGCCTGGACGACCGGGGCGCCGCCGAACGCGCCCGGCGGGCCGCGGCGGCCGGCGTGCGCGTGCTGGGGTACCGGACCGCGAACGGACCGGCCACGGACCTGCCCGTGGCGGGCGAACTCGCGGACATCGCCGTCGACTCCGCCGGCACCCGCGCCGACCTCACGCTCGACGGCGTCCCCCACGGCGAACTCCACGTCGGGACCCCCGGCGAGCACATGGCCCTCAACGCGGTGGCCGCCCTGCTCGCCGCGCGCGAGGTGACCGCCACCGGCGGGATCGCCGCGAGCGGGATCGGAGCCTCCGGGTTCGACTCCGGGGTGTTCGATGTCGACGGGTTCCTCGCGGGCCTGTCCGGGTTCGGGGGAGTGGGACGCCGCTTCGAGCCCAAGGGCGAGGCCGTCGTCGACGGTGGACGGGCCCGGGTGTTCGACGACTACGCACACCACCCGACCGAGGTCGCGGCGGTGCTCGGCGCGGCGCGGGAGATCGTCGAGACGGACGGTGGTCGTCTGGTCGCCGTGTTCCAACCCCACCTGTACTCACGGACGCGCATTTTCGCCGAGGAGTTCGGCCGGGCGCTCTCCCTGGCGGACCGGGTCGTGGTGCTCGACGTCTACGGTGCCCGCGAACAGCCCGAACCCGGCATCGACGGCGGGTCCGTCGCGCGGCACGTGACGGTCCCCGTGCAGCACGTGCCCGACCTGGACTCCGCGCTGGCGGCGGTGCTCGACCTCCTCGAGCCCGAGGACGTGGTGTTCACGCTCGGGGCCGGGGACATCACCACCCTCGGCCCGCGGATCGTCGCCGAGAGCGGTCCGTGGGGCCGGGGTTCGTGAGGAGGGCCGCGCGGTGACCGATCACCCCGGGCAGCGACCGGACGACGCGCCCGTCGACGGGCCGGAGGCCGCGTTCACCGATGACCCCGACCGCCGGCTCGCCGCGGCCACGGTCCGCGGATCCGACGAGCGGGTCCGGCACTCCGACCCGGCGGTCCGCGCGCGGTTGCGCAGGCGTCGGCGGCGGACCAACCGCATCTACGCCGGCCTCGGGGTGGCGCTGGTGGTACTGCTCATCGGGTACATCGCCCTGTACTTCCTACCGGTGTTCTCGGTTCGGGGGATCAGTGTGGTGGGCACACGGACCATCGCGTCGGAGGTCGTGACCGAGCGCGCGGCCGTCGCGCCCGGGACCCCGCTGCTCCAGGTGGACACCCACGCCGTCGCGCGGCGGGTGGCAGGGCTGCCCCGGGTCGACCAGGTGACCGTCAAGCGTGACTACCCGTCGGCGCTGCGGATCGAGATGGTCGAGCGCACCGCCCTGGTGGTCGTGGAGGTCGACGGTGCCCAGCACCTGGTGGACGCCCAGGGCATCGACTTCGGGCCCGGCGAGGCCCCTCCCGGCACGCCCCTGCTCACCGTGGGCGAGGCGGCGGGGTCCGACCTGCCCTCGATCGTCCGCGACCTGGCGACCGTGTTCACCGAGGTGCGCGACACGGCGGGTCAGGAGATCGGTTCGGTCGAGGTGGAAACACCCGCGTCGATCGTCCTCACGCTCGCCGACGGTCGGATCGTCGAGTGGGGCGCGGCGGGACGCGACCACGAGAAGGCCGTCGCGTTGCGGATGGTGTTGGAGCAGCCCGGGCAGACCTGGAACGTGTCCAACCCCGCCCTGCCGGCCTCGCGGTAGAGCCGCCGGGCCCGGGGATACCGGGCCACGGACATCTGTTGGGCACGACACGCCCGCGAGCCTCGTGGACGCGCGGCGCCGCTGGCCCTACCGTGTGTGCAGACGGCGGAAAAGGCCTCTGACCAGCAAGTTTAACCCTCAACTAGAGGGTGAGACTTTAGGTTCGCGGAACTTTCGTCGAGACAGCATGCAACCGAGCACGACACCCCCATAGGAAGGCCGGGCCTCGATGAGCTCACCGCACAACTACCTCGCAGTCATCAAGGTCGTCGGGATCGGCGGCGGCGGCGTCAACGCCGTCAACCGGATGATCGACGAGGGCCTGAAGGGCGTCGAGTTCATCGCCGTGAACACCGACGCGCAGGCCCTCCTCATGTCGGACGCCGACGTCAAGCTCGACGTGGGTCGCGAGCTCACCCGCGGGCTGGGCGCCGGCGCGGACCCGGAGGTCGGTCGCAAGGCCGCCGAGGACCACAAGGACGAGATCGAGGAGGTCCTCAAGGGGGCCGACATGGTCTTCGTCACCGCCGGCGAGGGTGGCGGCACCGGCACCGGCGGCGCGCCCGTCGTGGCCGCGATCGCCCGCAAGCTCGGTGCCCTGACCGTCGGCGTGGTCACCCGCCCCTTCTCGTTCGAGGGCAAGCGCCGCGGAGGACAGGCCGACACCGGCATCGACCAGCTGCGCGAGGCCTGCGACACGCTCATCGTGATCCCCAACGACCGCCTGCTCCAGCTCGGCGACGCGGGCGTGTCGATGATGGAGGCGTTCAAGACCGCCGACGAGGTCCTCCTCAACGGTGTCCAGGGCATCACCGACCTCATCACCACGCCCGGCGTCATCAACGTCGACTTCGCCGACGTCAAGGGCGTGATGTCGGGTGCGGGCAGCGCTCTCATGGGCATCGGCTCCTCCCGCGGCGAGGGGCGCGCCTTCAAGGCCGCCGAGGCCGCCATCAACTCCCCGCTTCTCGAGACCACGATGGAGGGCGCCAAGGGCGTGCTCATGTCCATCGCCGGCGGCAGCGACCTGGGCCTGTTCGAGATCAACGAGGCCGCGTCGCTCGTCCAGGAGGAGGCGCACCCGGACGCCAACATCATCTTCGGCACCGTCGTGGACGATTCCCTCGGCGACGAGGTCCGCGTGACCGTCATCGCCGCCGGGTTCGACGGCGGGTCGCGCCCGGTCACCGCCGGAGCCGGCCAGCCGCGCCGCGGCCGCCACCACCTCGACGACGACGAGTCGGTCCCCGGCGCCTCCGGCGACACCGGCGGTGCCTCGGAGCTCGGATCGACCCCCCTCGACGGTCGCCGCCGCGAGGAGTCGGCCTACCCGGGTCCCGCCTCCTCGGCCGGCACGTCGTCGTCCTCCGCGGGATCATCCTCCTCCCGCCGCCGGGACGACGATGACGACATCGACGTCCCGCCGTTCATGCGGCACTGACGGCCCGACCCGTGACCGCCGACGGTACGGGGCGCGTCCGCCGGGTGGTCACCGACCGCCGCGGCGGCGCGTCGACCGGAGACTTCGACTCGTTCAACCTCGGTGACCACGTCGGGGACTCCCCGGCGGCGGTCGCCGCCAACAGGGCGCGCCTGGCCCGCCGGCTCGGCCTGCCCGCGGCCAACGTCGTGTGGATGGACCAGGTCCACGGCACCCGGATCGCCCGCGTCACCCGGCCCACGGGCGGGCCGGTCCCGGCCACCGACGGCCTGGTGACCGACCGGCCGGGCCTGGCGCTGGCGGTGCTCACCGCCGACTGCGTGCCGGTCCTGGCCGCGGACTCCGAGGCCGGGGTGATCGGGGCCGTGCACGCGGGCCGGGTCGGCGCGGTCGGCGGGATCGTCCCCGCGCTCATCGGCGCCATGACCTCGCTGGGCGCCCGCGCGGAACGCATCACCGTGCTCCTCGGGCCGGCCGCGGCGGGGGAGCACTACGAGCTGCCCCCGGAGATGGTGGGCGAGGTCGAGGCCGCCCTCCCCGGCAGTCGCGCCCGGACCCTCGCCGGCACCGCCGGGGTGGACCTGCGCAAGGGCCTCACCCGCCAGCTCGCCGGGCTCGGCGTCACCCGCGTCGATTCCGACCCGCGATGCACGATCGCCGAGGACTCCCTGTTCTCCTATCGTCGACAGGGACGGACCGGGCGCCAGGCCAGCGTGATCTGGCGGCAGGGGTAACGGGACCGCAGGAGGCCGCCGGGCGGACCCGCCGGCCCGGAAAGGAAGAGGGGGACATGACCGATCCCAGGGCCGAGGAACTCGCCACCCGACTGGCCGAGACCCGGCAGCGTCTGGACGCGGCCCGGGCGGCCGCGGGACGGACCGACGAGGTCGACCTCGTCGTCGTCACCAAATACCACCCGGTCACCGACGTCCTCCGGCTCGCCCGCCTCGGGGTGCGCGACGTCGGTGAGAACCGCGTCCAGGAGGCCGCCGCGAAGGTCGCCGACCTGGCCGCCGCCGACGCCGCGCTGGCCACGACCGTGCGCTGGAACATGGTCGGGCACATCCAGTCCAACAAGGCCGCCGCGGTGGCCGGGTGGGCCGACCGGGTGCACTCCGTGGACTCGGTCAAGGTCGCGAACGGCCTCCAGAAGGGCCGGGCCCGCGCGGCCGGCGAGCGCGAGGGCGTCACGCCCCTGCCCGTCCTGCTCCAGCTGAGCCTGGACGGTGACACCTCGCGCGGCGGGGTGACCCGTGAGGATCTGCCCGCCCTCGCCGACCACGTGGCGGGGTTGGACCACCTGCGCCTCGCCGGGCTCATGGTGGTCCCCCCGCTCAAGGGCGACGCGGGCGCCCATTTCGCCGATGCCGCCGCGGTGGCGGAAGCCCTGCGCCGGGAGCATCCTGGGGCGGCGGAGTTCTCCGCCGGGATGTCGGGGGACATCGAGGTGGCGATCGCGGCGGGTTCCACCTGCGTGCGTGTCGGAACGGCCATCCTCGGCCGCCGGCCAGTAGTTTGAGATCCAGCCTCGCGGGGACACCCGCCCGCGAAGAACACACGCCCGCGACGACCCCGTTACCAGGAAGGGCCCGGAAGATGAGCGCAATCGCCCGGTTCAAGGAGTACTTCGGAATGGCGCCCGTCGCGGCGTACGACGACGAGTACCTCGACGACTACGACCGGCCCGTCCACCACGACGTGCGTGCCCCCCGGGGCATCCACGAGACGGACGACCTCGGCCCGGTTGTCCGCGACCGCCGCGACGACTACGGCTACGCCGTGGACCGGTACCCGGAGGAGCCCGCCCCCCGCGGTCGCCTCGCCGATCTGGGCCCGGCCGACGAGCGCCCCGCGGCACCGCGACGCGCCGACGTCGACGAGCCCGCCCCCCGCCCGCGCCGCTACCACGCCGCCGAGGCCGGAGCGCGCGCCACCCTGCGCGGCGTGCCCGCCACCCGCGGCGCCGTCGCGCTCGCGCCCGAGGAGGACTTCGTGGAGGACGGCCTGGTGACCGTGCCCGAGACCGTCGTCGAGCGCCCCCGTGGCTTCGGTGACGGCAAGAGTCTCGGCGAGCACTTCCGCGCCGGTCGCGCCGTCGTCCTGGATCTGTCGACCATGGCCTCCGGCGACGCGCGTCGCATGGTGGACTTCGCGGCCGGCCTCGTGTTCGGCCTCGACGGCCGCATGGAGAAGGTCGCCGACCGCGAGCGCACCTTCCTCCTGCAGCCGGCCGGCATGGACCTCACCGAGGCCGAGGTCCGCGACGCCGTCAACGGCGCCTTCCGGCGCTGACGCCCACCATCTTGACCGGAGCCGACAGCATGCCCGTGACGGCGCGACGCCGCGGGCCAGTAGGGTTGAGCCGTGCGTGAAACCCTGCTGGTCCTCTACATCATCACCCAGGTCTTCTGGTACATGCTCCTCGCCAGGATCGTGGTCGAGATGATCGCGTCGTTCTCCCGCGGGTGGACCCCGCGCGGCATCCTCGCCGTGGTGCTGGAGTGGCTGTTCACCGTCACGGACCCGCCGGTCAAGGCGCTCCGCAAGGTGATCAAGCCCGTGCGTCTGGGGCAGATCTCCCTGGACCTGTCCGTGCTGGTGCTGTTCGTCATCATCATCGTCATCCAGGTGATCCTGCGCGGGCTGATGATGAGCGTGGCGTGAGGCCGAGCCGCGGCCGCTGGTGACGCGCGGGCCGATTGTGACTAGATTGGCCACCGTTAAGGTAGTAATGAAGTCGTGGGTCCGGTGCGAAATCGCCGGGCCGGCACCCGAGACGACCACGAGGGGTATCCCATGCCGTTGACACCAGCCGATGTGCACAACGTCGCGTTCTCCAAGCCGCCGATCGGCAAGCGGGGCTACAACGAGGACGAGGTCGACCAGTTCCTCGACCTGGTCGAGACGGAGCTCGCGGAACTCGTCTCGGACAACGAGGACCTGCGCCAGCGGGTGGAGGAGCTGACCCGCGACCTCGAGAAGGCGCGCAAGGCCGCCGACGAGGCCGGCAAGTCCTCCGGTGGCTCCGGTGCCGCGCAGCAGCCGGCCGCCGCGGCGCCCGCGCCCACCCCGGCTCCGGCCCCGGCGCCCACCACCCCGGCGCCTGCCACCCCGACTCCCGCCGCGGCGACCCCGTCGCTGGGCCGCAGCGAGGACGACGGCGCCGCCAACAACGAGACCCACCTGCGCGCCGCCCGCGTCCTGGCCATGGCCCAGGAGATGGCGGACCGGCTCACCGGAGAGGCCAAGAAGGAGTCCGACGGACTCATGGCCAAGGCCCGCAGCGAGTCCGACCGCCTGGTGGGCGACGCCCGGACCCAGTCCGAGAAGCTGGTCGGTGACGCCAAGTCGCAGTCCGACAAGATGGTCGGCGACGCCCGCAAGGAGGCCGACAAGCTCCTCGCCGAGGCCAAGAGCAAGTCCGACGGGATCGTCAAGGACGCCCAGGCCCGCTCCGAGCAGCAGGTCAGGGAGGCGCAGGCCAAGGCCGACGCCCTGCAGGCCGACGCCGAGCGCAAGCACACCGAGATCATGGCCACGATCAACCAGCAGCGTGGCGTTCTCGAGAGCCGGATCGACCAGCTGCGCACGTTCGAGAAGGACTACCGCAGCCGTCTCACCAGCTACCTGGAGAACCAGCTGTCCGAGCTGGGCAAGACCGGATCGGCGGCCCCGGCCGCCTCGTCCGCGTCCACCTCGTCCGCCGGCGGCGACGTCCCGGGTGCCCCCGGTTCGTCGGACCAGGCGGCCAAGAAGGACGGCGGCCACCGCGCCGAGTGATCTACACCGTGTGATCTACACCGTGTGATCTACACCGTGTGATCTACACCGTGTGACACGAACGGTCCCCGCCCCTGCCCGAGGGTGCGGGGACCGACGTATATTCGGGGGAGGACGGGGTCGCCGCCGACGGTGCGCGTTCCCGACCCGCACCGCACAGCACCACGATTCGCACAGCACCACGATTCAGCACCACGGATTCGCACGCACCAGGAGGCACGGATGCTCGTCGCCGCTCTCGGACTGACGATCCTCGGCTTCGGCTTCCTCGTGGCGGCCGTCGCGACCGGTCAGATCGGGTGGGCGTGGGCGTGCATCGTCGTCGGAGCACTGGGGCTCGTTCTGCTGGTGGTCGACCTGGTCCGGGGTCGAGCGGACCGCGGCCACGAGCCGCCGGTGACCGCGGAAGAGGCGGACGCCCGCACCGACGGGTAATATCGGGTCCTGTCCGGCCGCGAGCCGGATGCGCTGTGATCCGGCCATCACCGGGGAGCGCTCGGAAGAACGGCGGGAGCCCGCGTATCGGGCCCGCTCAGTAGAACCGAACGGGGGAGCCCGTCACAGCCCGACCCACGAGTGGGCGTCGCACGTCGTCGCCAAACGGGGTGGTACCGCGGACGGAACGCGCCAGTCGCGTTCCGGATCGTCCCCGAGCGCAGGCCTGACGGCCCCACGGATGCGAACTCGTGCGGGCCCCGTACGCGAGGAGTCCGCCCAGATGAGCACCGAACCCGTAGCGACCGAGCGCGCCGACGGCGAGCCCGCTGCCACCGGCAGCGCGTACCCCGTGCTCGACCTCGCCGGGGGCACCACGTCCCAGACGCCGTCGTTCCCCGCCCTCGAGGAGACGGTCCTCCAGCGCTGGGACGAGCGCGACACGTTCCGCCGGTCCATCCGCAACCGCGCAGACGCGCAGGAGTACGTCTTCTACGACGGGCCCCCGTTCGCCAACGGCCTGCCCCACTACGGCCACCTGCTCACCGGGTACGTCAAGGACGTCGTCCCGCGCTACCGCACGATGCGTGGCTACAAGGTGGAGCGCCGCTTCGGCTGGGACTGCCACGGACTGCCCGCCGAGCTCGAGGCCGAGAAGCAGCTCGGCATCACCGAGAAGTCCCAGATCCTCGACATGGGTCTGGCCGAGTTCAACAACGCCTGCGAGAAGTCGGTTCTGCAGTACACCGACGAGTGGGAGAAGTACGTCCACCGTCAGGCCCGTTGGGTGGACTTCGAGAACGACTACAAGACGCTCGACATCGACTTCACCGAGTCCGTGTTGTGGGCCTTCAAGCGGTTGTACGACAAGGGCCTGATCTACAAGGGCTTCCGCGTGCTGCCGTACTCCTGGTACGAGCAGACCCCGCTGTCCAACCAGGAGACCCGCCTGGACGACGCCTACAAGATGCGTCAGGACCCGGCCGTCACCGTGGGGCTCCCGCTGGAGGCCCCGCAGGACAGCCCGTTCCACGGCGCCGAGGCGCTGGTGTGGACCACCACGCCCTGGACCCTCCCGTCCAACCTCGCCGCCGCCGTGCATCCCGAGATCGACTACTCGGTGGTCCGGGTCAACTCCGGAGAGCTCGCCGGCCGACTGTTCGTCCTGGCCGAGGCTCGCCGCGGCGTGTACGCCGCCGAGTTCGGCGACGACGCGGAGGTCGTGACCACCGTCAAGGGCTCCGAGCTGGTGGGACTGCGCTACACCCCGCCGTTCGACTTCTTCGCCGGGCACGCCGGCGCCCACGTGGTGCTCTCGGCCGACTACGTCACCACCGAGTCGGGTACCGGCGTCGTGCACCTCGCACCCGCCTTCGGTGAGGAGGACAAGGACGCCTGCGACGCCGCCGGGATCGAGCTGGTCATCCCCGTGGGCCCGGACGGCAAGTTCACCTCCGAGGTCCCGCCGTACGCCGGCCAGCTCGTCTTTGACGCCAACGCGCCGATCTCCCGCGACCTGCGGGCCGACGGCCGGCTGATTCGCCACGAGACCATCGAGCACTCCTACCCGCACTCGTGGCGTTCCGGGCAGCCGCTCATCTACATGGCGTTGCCGGCGTGGTTCGTCAAGGTCACCGCGTTCCGGGACCGCATGGTCGAGCTCAACCGCGAGCACATCACCTGGATGCCGGAGCACGTCCGCGACGGGCAGTTCGGCAAGTGGCTCGAGGGCGCCCGGGACTGGAACATCAACCGCAACCGCTACTGGGGGGCGCCGATCCCGGTGTGGGAGTCCGACGACCCCGCCTACCCGCGAGTGGACGTCTACGGGTCCCTCGACGAGCTGGAGGCCGACTTCGGCGTCCGGCCCACCGACCTGCACCGCCCGTACATCGACGAGTTGACCCGACCCAACCCCGACGACCCGACCGGCAAGTCCACGATGCGCCGCATCCCGGACGTGTTCGACTGCTGGTTCGAGTCCGGCTCGATGCCGTTCGCCCAGGTCCACTACCCCTTCGAGAACAAGGAGTGGTTCGAGACCCACAACCCGGGCGACTTCATCGTCGAGTACAACGGCCAGACCCGCGGCTGGTTCTACACGCTGCACGTGCTGGCGACCGCGCTGTTCGACCGCCCGGCGTTCACGCACGTCGCCGCCCACGGGATCGTCCTGGGCAACGACGGCCTCAAGATGAGCAAGTCCAAGGGCAACTACCCGGACGTCAACGAGGTCTTCTCCCGCGACGGCTCGGACGCCATGCGCTGGTTCCTCATGAGCTCGCCGATCCTGCGGGGCGGCAACCTCGTGGTGACCGAGCAGGGCATCCGCGAGGGCGTCCGCCAGGCCATGCTGCCGCTGTGGAACACCTACAGCTTCTTCCAGCTGTACGCCTCCCGGCGGGCCACCTGGCGCACGGACTCGGAGCACGTGCTGGACCGCTACATCCTGTCCCGCCTGGCCTCGACCCGCGACGCCATGACCGACGCACTGGACGCCACCGACATCGCCGCGGCCTGCGACGAGCTGCGCCTGTTCGCGGACGCCCTGACCAACTGGTACGTCCGCCGGTCGCGCTCGCGCTTCTGGGCCGGCGAGGACAGTGGCCAGGATTCCCGCGACGCCTTCGACACCCTCTACACGGTGCTCGAGACCACCATGCGCCTCGCGGCCCCGCTGCTGCCGCTGATGAGCGAGGTCGTGTGGACCGGCCTCACCGGCGAGGAGTCGGTGCACCTGGTGGACTGGCCGACTGCCGACGAACTGCCGGGGGATGAGGGCCTGGTCGAGGCGATGGAGGCCGTGCGCGACGTGTGCTCGACCGTGTCCTCGATCCGCAAGGCCAAGCACCTGCGCGTGCGCCTGCCGCTCAACTCGCTCACCGTCGCGATGCCCGACGCCGAGCGGCTCCAGCCGTTCACCGGGCTCATCGCCGACGAGGTCAACGTCCGCGAGGTGCGCCTCACCAGTGACGTGGCCGCCCACGGCCGGATGGAGCTGGCGGTCAACGCGCGCGCCGCCGGGCCGCGGCTGGGCAAGCAGGTCCAGGCCTGCATCAAGGCCGCCAAGTCCGGCGACTGGACCGAGACCGACGGTGTCGTGGTCGCCGGCGGCGTGGAGCTTCAGGAGGGCGAGTACGAGCACCGGCTCGTGGCCGCCGATCCCGAGTCCACGGCGGCGCTGCCCGGCGGTGCCGGCCTGGTCGTGCTCGACCTGACGGTCACCGAGGAGCTCGAGGCCGAGGGCTGGGCCAAGGACCGGATCCGGGAGATCCAGGAGGCCCGCCGCGGCGCCGGGTTCGACATCTCCGACCGCATCCGGGTGCGCATGGAGGTACCGGCCGCCCGCCGCGAGTGGGCGGACCGTCACGCGCAGCTCATCGCCGGGGAGGTGCTGGCCACCGATTTCGCGGTGGTCGACGCGCTGGACCCCGCTGACGGGACCCCGGTCGAACTCGCCGAGGGCGTCCGGATGACGCTGGCTCGGGTCTGACCGGCGGCTCGTCATGAGTGGCGGGCAGGACCGGTGGGTCCTGCACGTGGACATGGACGCGTTCTTCGCGTCTTGTGAGCAGTTGACCCGGCCGACCCTGCGGGGTCGGCCGGTGCTCGTCGGCGGGCAGGGTGGCCGCGGCGTGGTGGCGGGCTGTTCGTACGAGGCACGGGCCTTCGGGGCGCGGTCGGCGATGCCGTCGCACCAGGCCCGCCGGCTCGTGGGCCCCTCGGCGGTGTTCGTCTCCCCGCGGATGCCGGTCTACCGGGCACTGAGCCGCCGGGTGTTCGAGGTGTTCGCCGAGCACGCGCCGGTCGTGGAGCAGATCTCCGTGGACGAGGCGTTCCTCGAGCCGCCCGAACTGCGCGGTGCGGATGTCGAGCGGACGCGGCGGTGGGCCCACGAGCTGCGGGCCGCGATCCGCGAGGCCACCGGGCTACCCGCCTCGGTGGGGGCGGGCGCGGGGAAGCAGTACGCCAAGATCGCGTCGGAGTTGGCCAAGCCCGACGGGGTGGCGGTGGTGCCGCGTCGCGATCACGCCGAGGTGCTGTATCCGCTGCCCGTCCGGAGCCTGTGGGGTGTGGGCCCGGTGGCGGGGGAGCGGTTGTCCCAGTTCGGTGTGGCCACGATCGGGGACCTCGCGGAGATGGACGACGACGACGTGGCCCACGCGCTCGGCAGGTCCGTGGGCCCGGCGATCGCCCGGATCGCCCGCGGGTACGACGACCGTCCGGTCCACGAGCGCGCCGAGGCCAAGCAGATCAGTGCGGAGAGCACGTTCGCCGCCGATCTCACCACTCCGGGCCAGGTCACGGCAGCGGTGCGCCGGGCGGCGGAGGCCGCGCACCGCCGACTCCTGTCCGACGGCCGCGCGGCGCGCACGGTGACGGTCAAGGTCAAGCGGTCGGATTTCACCTCGATCACCCGCTCGTACACCCTGCCGCAGGGCACCACGTCACTGGAGACGATCGTCGCGGTCGCCCGATCGCTGGCACCGGACCCGGTGGAGTTCGGGGCGATTCGGTTGCTGGGCGTGGGGGTGTCGGGCCTCACCGACTTCTACCAGGACGCGCTCTTCGAGCAGGAGTTCGTCCCCGGGGACCGGACGGGGCCGGGTGACGACGACGAGGACCTGCCCGACATCGTGGGAGTGGGCACCACGGTCACCACCGATGGGTCAGACGTGGCCGACCCCGGGTCGGGGCCAGCGGGCGACGGGGCGTCCGCGGGGCGGGAGGCCGCGGAACTCCCGGCGATCGGGGCGTGGCGGCAGGCCGGGCACCAGCGTTTCGAGACGGGCGCGGACGTGAGACACCCGGAGTTCGGGCACGGCTGGGTGCAGGGGTCGGGCCACGGCCGGGTGTCGGTGCGGTTCGAGACGGCGGCGACGGGTCCGGGCCGGATGCGCACGTTCGCCGAGGACGACCCGGACCTCGAACCCGCGGACCCCCTGGACTCCCTGGGCTGGTAGTTCGCCGACCATCCCCCGGGACGTACGCGCCCGGATCGGTCCATTCCGGCAGCGCACCCGGGCGGTTCGTGCGCAAAGGGGGCGCGCAGGCCGAAGGGGGCGCAGCGCCTAAGGGGTTTGTTGCGCAGGCCGCTCAGCTGTAGAGGTGGTAGCGAGCCCACCGTCGACGCACCTCTGCGGCCGCACCGTCACCGCCGTCGCCACCATCGCCATTGTCACCGCCGGGACCGTTTGCAGCGTCCGCGGTGGACAGGAGCGCCGCGAGCAGGACCCTGGCCTGCCCGGACCGCAGGTACCCGCAGCTCAGCACGCCGCGGGTCGCGAGCTCGGCGCCACCGCCCGGGCCACCGTAGGTCGAGCTCGCCTCGCCCCGTGGCACCCGGGTGGACGCGACCACCACGAGGTCCGGGCGCTCCTCGGCGAGGCGGGCGACCGCGTCGGCGACGAGCGGTGGCAGGTTTCCGGATCCCGAGCCCTCGAGCACCAGTCCGCGCGCGCCGGCCTCGACACAGGCGAGCAGTGCGACCGCGTCCGCGCCGGGCGGGCAGGCGACCACGTCGACCCGGGTGTCGGCGAACCGGGCCCGGGCGGGCAGGGTGGGGCGTTCGAGTTCCGGGGGCAGGTCCTCGACCGGGTGCTCGGGTGAGTTGCGGGCGAAGGCGACGGGGTCGGTCGTGTGCCACTTGCGCACGCCGCGGGCCTGGAGGATCGCCCGGCCCAGCACCACGAGCACCCCCAGGCCGCCGGAGACGGGGTCCGCCGCCAGGAGCACGGCGTCCAGCAGATTGGCGGGCCCGTCGGCCTCGGGGTGGTCGGCGGGGAGCTGCGCCCCGGTGATCGCCACGGGCCGCGGGTCGTCGTGGTGCAGATCGAGCGCGATCGCGGTCTCCTCGAGGGTGTCGGTCCCGTGGGTCACCACGACCCCGGACACCCCGGGATCGGACAACACGTCGGCCACCGCGTCGACGAGCAGGTCCCACTCGGCGGGGCCGAAGGTGGAGGAGTCGGCGTCGAGAACCGTCCGCGCGCTCACCCGGATCTCCTCCGGTAACACCGCGCGGAGGCCGTCGAGCATGGCGTGCGTCGCGGGGTCGGAATCGCCGGCCAGGACCGCCCCCTCGGGCGTCGTCGAGGCGGTGATCGTGCCCCCGGTGGTGCAGATCACGATGTGGGGGGTATCGGTGCTGGTCTCGGCGTTGGTCACCCGGTCCACAGTGCTGGGCCGACGGCCCGTCGTCAACCATCCCGGCCGCCGACGATGGAACAATGGCGCATCAGTGTTCGTTGGGCCGGTGACCCGGCCCGCCAGCCATGACCGGCTCGGTACCGCATGCCCGGTGCCGCACATCTCGACGAAAGGACCCCGTGTGAGCCTTCGACGCACCATCGCCGCCGTCTCCCTGTCCGCCTTCGCCCTGGGCGGCCTCGCCGCCTGTGGAGGCGGGGAGGACGGCGGGCGTGAGACCGCCCCCGCGCCCACCACGAGCGCGCAGGAGACCGCCATCCCCACCGCCGAGGAGCTGACCCAGCTGCTCGCCCGGGCGTCCGACCCGGCGGTCCCGGTCGAGGAGAAGGTCAACCTGGTCGAGGGCGGTGCGGAGGCGCCCGAGATCTTCGACCAGATCGCCGCCCTCAAGGCCGAGCAGGGGGCCGACGTGACGATCACGGGCGCGGCGGAGGGAGACATCCCCGGAACGCTCATCGCCAACGCGGTGATCGCCCAGCCCGGCCAGGAGAACATCAACGTCCAGGCCCAGTTCATCGACCAGGGCGGTCAGTGGCAGCTGCAGAAGGCGTTCGCCTGCGCGCTCATCACCAACGCCGGTCTGGAGCCGCCGGCCACCTGCGCCGGCGTCTGATCGCGGATCGCACCGGACTGCTCGCGAGTCAGTCCACGCTGCGGAACTGCAGCACCGAGTCCTCGTCGTAGGTCGTCCGTCGTCCCGAGTCGGGATCGACGTAGACGGCCCGCGTCGAGGACTCGGTCGTTCCGTCCACGGGTAACGCGGCCCGCAGATCCACCGTGAGCTCGCCCGAGCCGTCGACCTCGTAGGACTCCACATCGAGGGTCACGCCGGGCCCGCCGTCGGGGGCCGGCGCGGCCAGGGTGGCGGCCGGGTCTGGGGCGGTGGTCGTCGACCGGACCGTGGCCACGTCGCCCTCGAGCCCGACCAGTTCGTAGGTGACGACCCGCGTCGGGGCCACCGCGTCGTCGACCTGTCGGGTGACGGTCCAGCGGGCGCCGACGCCGATCGCCTCGGTGGGGAACGCCACCGTCGCGTCCGACACCGCGTTGGCGGTGATCTCCACGCCGGCGCGTGCGGCGTCGGTGGCCGCCGACGGCGCGGCCAGCGACAGCTCCCGGACCACGCCGTCGGCGCTGCGGCTCCAGGTGACGGTGAAACCGGGAGCGGTGGCGAACTGGGCGTTGCGGAGCTCGTCGACGGAGGTGAACTCCCGCGCGGTGACGGTGGCCCGCTGCGCGCCGTCGACGTCGGGCTCCGACCGCCCCTCGACGGTGAGCGTCTGCGCGGGGGTGTCGTCGGAGCGCGGCTCCGCCCCCGGAACCTCGGTCCGCGAGGTGGCGGACCGGGTGACGGCCACGACCGCCGGCTCCCGGGAGGGGGCGTACGCCAGGACCCGCCGCTCGCCCCCACCGGCGTGGATCAGGTCCACGACCGGGGCGGGGCCGGGATCGACGGTCAACTCCGGCTCGAGGCCCTGTCCGTCCTGCGCAGACGACGACCCCGGGCCGTCGGCGGCGGGGCCCGCGGCATCGTCCTCGCCACACGCGGACGCGCCTGCCACCAGCGTCACGGCCAGCGCCGCCGCGACGAGACGTCGACCGCGGCGGGCGGTGCGGGAGGGGCTGGGGGAGACGTTCGATCGCAGATCCACGGCCCCGAGCCTAGAGGGTCGCCCACCCGGCGCAGGCGGGCCCGCGGCGGGATCAGGGATACTGGTGCCCATGACGGAGACCAACGGGACGCCGCCCGACGCACCGGGGCCCACGCCCGGCAGTGCGGCACCCCAGGATGCCTCGCCCGCGAGCACCGCGCCCCACAACCCCGCGCCCCACAACCCTGCGCCCCACAACCCCGCGCCCCACAACCCTCTGCCCCACTACTTCCGGCACGGGCCGGTGGTCATGCTGGTGATCGCCGCGGTGATCATCCTCATCGACCAGGTCGCCAAGGTGCTGGCCGTGGCGAACCTGGAGAACGCGCGGCCCGTGGAACTCGTCGGCGACACGGTCCGTCTGGTCCTGCTCCGCAATCCGGGCGCCGCGTTCTCCATGGGTACCGAGTTCACGGTGGTGCTGAGCATCATCGCCACGGTCGTGGTGGCGGGGCTGATCTGGTTCTCCCGCCGGGTCCACTCACGGTGGTGGGCGTGGGGCCTCGGCCTCATCCTGGGCGGCGCCGCCGGCAACCTCGTGGACCGCTACCTCCGGGCGCCCGGCATCCTGCAGGGCCACGTCGTGGACTACGTGTCCATCGGCTGGTGGCCCGTGTTCAACGTCGCGGACTCCTGCCTGGTCGCCGGGGTGATCGTGGTGGCTGTGGCCGTGTTCCGCAACATCGACGTCGACGGCTCGCGGGTGTCGGGCCACTCCGGCGCCGCGGGCGAGGCCGAGAGAGACCCCGCCGATGGGTGAGGTCCGCACCTTCCCCGTCCCCGACGGGCTCGACGGGATGCGGGTCGACGCCGGGGTCTCCCGGCTCCTGGGCATCTCGCGGACCGCGGTGGCCGACCTCGCCGGCGAGGGCAAGGTCCTGCTCGACGGGCACACCGTGGGCAAGTCCGACAAGCTCACCGGGATGTCCTGGATCGAGGTCGAGATGCCCGCACCGCGGGCCGAGCCGGCCGTGGTGGCCGAGCCGGTCGAGGGGATGGCGGTCCTGTACTCGGATGAGGACATCGTCGTCGTCGACAAACCGGTCGGCGTCGCCGCACACGCCTCGGTCGGCTGGACCGGTCCCACCGTGATCGGCGGCCTGGCCGCCGCCGGGTACCGCATCTCCACCTCCGGCCCGCCGGAGCGCAAGGGGATCGTCCACCGGCTCGACGTGGGCACCTCCGGCCTCATGGTGGTGGCGGCGTCCGAGCGGGCGTACACGCTACTCAAGCGGGCGTTCCGCGACCGCACCGTGGACAAGACCTACCACGCGCTGGTGCAGGGCCACCCCGATCCGATCTCGGGGACCATCGATGCGCCGATCGGCCGACACACGTCCAACGACTGGCGCTTCGCCGTCACCTCCGACGGCAAGCACTCGATCACCCACTACGACACCCTCGAGGCACACCAGGCCGCAACGCTCGTGGAGGTCAAGCTCGAGACCGGCCGCACCCACCAGATCCGCGTGCACTTCTCCGCGCTGCACCACCCGTGCGCCGGCGACCTCACCTATGGCGCCGACCCGGTCCTGGCCAGGCGGCTCGGCCTCGAGCGGCAGTGGCTGCACGCGGTGGGGCTGGGCTTCGAGCACCCGGGGACCGGCTCGCGGGTGGACTTCACCAGTACCTACCCCGACGATCTCCAGCACGCGATCGACGTCCTGCGCTCGGCATGACCCTCGCCGCGCGGGTGCTCAAGGTGGCCGGCGTGGGGGTGGTGATCGTGCTGGCACTGGTCGCGGTCCTCACCGCGCTGCGCACCGAGCTGCCGCGCAGTCCCGGCGTGATGACCGACGCCCTGGGTCCCACCGACGGCGAGCGCGTCGACGACTACCTCGCCCGCGCGGCCGACTCACTGGTCGCCGCGGACGGCGGGGGAGAGGCCGCACGGGGTTCCGGCGGAGATGACGACGACGACGACGCCCCCGCCTCCGACACCGACGCCCACCGCTGGGCCCTCGTGACGGCGGGCTGGGCGTGGACGGTGCCCGAGGCGGCCGGCGTGGTCCGGGAACTGCCGCGCGTCTCGGGGCTGTACGTGCAGGTGCCGGTCGACGGGGTCGCGATGCCCGTCACCGGGGCGACCCTGGCCGAGCCGGTGGCGGGGGAGACCGGACGCGAGTCAGTCTTCCACCGCGGTCTCGAGCAGGTGATCCGGCGCCTCGAGGCGGGGCCGCCGACCGGACCCGGGGTGCCGCAGCCGTCCGACGCCGGACGGGCCGCCGCCACCTCCAACCTGACCGTCGCGCGAATCCGTACCGGTGAGCCGGCGATCATCGGGTTGCTCGCCCGCGGCACCACCGCGCAGTTGCGCGCGGTGGCCGATCAACCCTGGGTCCGCGCGGTCGAGGCCCTGCCGCCGGACGCGGTGTGGGAACGCTTCGCCGTCCGCCCGCTGCAGCCGCAGCAGGTCGACGCGGCCTACCCGCTGCCCGACGACGGCCCCGTCCCGGCCTCCTGAACCGCGCACACCCACCGACGGCGCGTGCTCGTCCTCGGGACGGCACCTGCCGGCGGGCCCCCCACCCCCGAACGGCGCACGCCCCGCGGGCCCGAACCGGGGCGTGGCTAGGGTTGCGCCGGTGAGCAACAGGGGTCCGAGCGGGCGGGTGAGCAACAGCGAGAAGTCGGCCGCCGGCGGGATGGTCGCCGGCATCGCCGCCTACACCCTGTGGGGATTCTTCCCCGCGTTCTTCCCACTGCTCGAGCCCGCCGGCGCCGTCGAGATCGTCGGTCACCGGATCGTGTGGTCGCTCGTCGTGATGGCAGTGGTCCTCACGGTGCTGCGGCGCTGGCGCGACCTGTGGGCCATCGACCGCGTCTCGTGGGCCCGGGTCGCGGGCGCAGCCCTGTTCATCACCGCCAACTGGGGCGTGTACGTCTACGCGGTGAACTCCGAGCGGGTCACCGAAGCCGCCCTCGGGTACACCATCAACCCTCTGGTCTCGGTCCTGCTGGGCGTCCTGCTGTTCCGCGAACGGCTCACCCGCCCACAGTGGCTCGCGGTGGCCCTCGCCGTCGTCGCCGTGGGGGTCCTCACCGCCGGATACGGTCACTTCCCGTACCTCTCGGTCATCCTCGCGCTGAGCTTCGGCATGTACGGGGTGTTCAAGAAGAAGCTGCGCGTGGACCCGGTGATCGGGATGACGGGCGAGGTGCTGGTGATCGCCCCGTTCGCGACGGTCCTGCTGCTGTGGCTGGGGGCGACCGGCGCGGGCACGTTCAGCACCGAGGGCGTGGGGCACTCCGCCCTGCTGGCGACGTCGGGCCTGGTCACGGTGGTCCCGCTGCTGCTGTTCGCCGTGGCCGCGCAGCGCATCCCGCTGGCCACCGTGGGGATGCTGCAGTACATCGTCCCGGTGCTGCAGATGGCCTGGGGACTGCTCGTCGTGGGCGAGCGGCTCGACGCCGTGCAATGGGTCGGGTTCGCGCTCATCTGGGCCGCGGTGATCGCGTTCACGCTGGCCGGTAGGCAACCACGCTCCCGTCGAACTGGCGTTTCTGGTCCTGTCGGAGAACCGACCTAGACTGTCTCGGACAAGCCGTAGGAGGAATGCTGCGTGGGCGACCAGTTCGTGCATCTGCACAATCACACCGAGTTCTCGATGCTCGACGGGATGGCGCAGATCGACCCGCTGTTCGCGGAGGCGTCCAGGCTCGGGATGCCGGCGGTCGGGATGACCGACCACGGCAACATGTACGGCTCCTCGGACTTCTACAAGCAGGCCAAGAAGTCCGGCATCAAGCCGATCATCGGGATCGAGGCGTACGTCGCCCCCGAGTCGCGCTTCAACAAGAAGCGCGTGCTGTGGGGCGAGAAGCACCAGAAGAGCGACGACGTCGCCGGCTCGGGCGCGTACACCCACATGACGATGGTCGCCGAGAACGCCACCGGCCTGCGCAACCTCTTCCTGCTGTCCTCGCTGGCCTCCTACGAGGGACAGCTGGGCAAGTGGGCGCGCATGGACGCCGAGATCCTCGCCGAGCACTCCGAGGGGATCATCGCGACCTCCGGGTGCCCCTCCGGTGAGATCCAGACGCGGCTGCGCCTGGGCCACACGAAGGAGGCCTACGAGGCCGCGGAGAAGTGGCAGTCGATCTTCGGCAAGGACAACTTCTTCCTCGAGCTGATGGACCACGGGATCGACATCGAGCGGCGCGTCCGCGAGGACCTGCTCAAGCTCGGCAGGGACCTGGGGATGCCGCCGCTGGTGACCAACGACTGCCACTACGTCACCCGCGAGCAGGCCCACTACCACGAGGCCATGCTGTGCGTGCAGACCGGAAAGACCCTCGCCGACGAGAACCGCTTCAAGTTCGACGGTGACGGTTACTACCTCAAGTCCGCCGACGAGATGCGCGCCCAGTGGGACACCGAGGTCCCCGGCGGGTGCGACAACACCCTGTGGATCGCCGAGCGCGTCCAGCCGTACGACGACATCTGGGCGCCCAAGGACCGGATGCCCAAGTTCCCCGTGCCCGAGGGCGAGACCGAGGACACCTGGCTGGCCCGGGAGGTCCACAAGGGCCTCGAGTGGCGGTTCCCGGACGGCGTCCCGCAGGAGTATCTCGATCGCGCAGCGTTCGAGCTCGAGGTCATCAAGGGCAAGGGCTACCCCGGCTACTTCCTCGTGGTCGGTGACCTCATCGAGCACGCCCGTTCCATCGGGATCAAGGTCGGCCCCGGCCGAGGCTCCGCCGCCGGCGCCCTGGTCGCGTACGCGCTGAAGATCACCAACATCGACCCGATCGAGCACGGGCTGCTGTTCGAGAGGTTCCTCAACCCCGAGCGCCCGTCCGCGCCGGATATCGATATCGACTTCGACGACCGCCGCCGCGGCGAGATGATCCGCTACGCGTCCGACAAGTGGGGCGCCGACAAGATCGCCCAGGTCATCACGTTCGGCACCATCAAGACCAAGGCCGCGATCAAGGACGCCGCGCGCGTGAACTTCGGCCAGCCCGGATACGCGATCGCCGACCGGATCACCAAGGCGCTGCCGCCGGCGATCATGGCCAAGGACATCCCGCTATCCGGCATCACCGACCCCAAGCACGAGCGCTTCGGTGAGGCCGCCGAGGTCCGTCAGCTCATCGAGACCGATCCCGACGTCAAGCGGATCTACGACACGGCCCGCGGGCTCGAGGGCATGGTCCGCCAGGCCGGCGTGCACGCGTGCGCGGTGATCATGTCCTCCGAGCCCCTGCTCGACGTGATCCCCATGTGGAAGCGCGCCCAGGACGGCGCCCTCATCACCGGCTGGGACTACCCGTCGTGTGAGGACATCGGCCTGCTCAAGATGGACTTCCTGGGCCTGCGCAACCTCACGGTGATCGGCGACTGCCTGGAGAACATCAAGCTCAACCGCGGCGAGGAGATCGACCTCGACACCCTGAGCACCGAGGACCAGGCGACGTACGACCTGCTGGCCCGCGGCGACACCCTGGGCGTGTTCCAGCTCGACTCCGGTGGCATGCGCGAGCTGCTCAAGCGGATGAAGCCCACCGGCTTCAACGACATCGTGGCCGCCCTCGCCCTGTACCGCCCCGGCCCCATGGGCATGGGGACGCACTGGAACTACGCCGACCGCAAGAACGGCAAGCAGGATCTGGTGCCCATCCACCCCGAGCTCGAGGAGCCGCTGCGGGAGATCCTCGGTGAGACCCACGGTCTGATCGTGTACCAGGAGCAGATCATGGCGATCTCCCGCGAGCTCGCGGGATACACGGCCGGCGAGGCCGACGGTTTCCGTAAGGCCATGGGCAAGAAGAAGGCCGAGGTGCTGGCCGCCGAGTACGAGAAGTTCTCCGGCGGAATGTTCGAGCGGGGCTTCTCCAAGGACGCCGTCGACGCGCTGTGGGGCACCATCGAGCCCTTCGCCTCGTACGCGTTCAACAAGTCCCACGCCGCCGGCTACGGCCTGGTGTCCTTCTGGACCGGTTATCTCAAGGCCAACTACCCGGCCGAGTACATGGCGGCGCTGCTCACCTCCGTCGGTGACGACAAGGACAAGGCCGCCCTGTACCTGTCCAACTGCCGCCAGATGGGCATCAAGGTCCTGCCGCCCTCGGTGAACGAGTCGCTGACCAACTTCCTCTCGGTGGGCACGGACATCCGCTTCGGGCTCGGCGCCGTGCGCAACGTCGGCGCCCAGGTGGTGGACTCGATCGTCGCGGCCCGCGAGGCCAAGGGCGAGTTCAGCGACTTCTCGGACTACCTGGCAAAGATCGACCAGACCGCCTGCACCAAGAAGGTCACCGAGTCCCTCGTCAAGGCCGGCGCCTTCGACTCGCTCGGCCACCCGCGCAAGGGCCTGTTCCTGGTCCACGCCGACGCCGTGGAATCGGTGATGTCCACCAAGAAGGCCGAGGCGGTGGGGCAGTTCGACCTGTTCGGCGGGGGAGACACCGACGACTCCGGCGCGGGGTCGTTCAATGACGTCTTCGCCGTGCGGGTCCCCGACGAGGAATGGGATATCAAACAGAAGCTCGCGCTGGAACGCGAGATGCTGGGTCTGTACGTGTCCGGTCATCCCCTCGACGGGCTCGAGGCCGCACTGGAGGCCAAGACCGACACCACCATCGCCACCATCCACGAGGGCGAGCTCTCCCACGGCACCGCCGTGACGATCGGCGGGATCATCTCGGGCGTCGACCGGCGGGTGAACAAGAACGGCGAGCCGTGGGCGATCGTCACCATCGAGGACTTCAACGGTAGCGTCGAGGTGCTGTTCTTCCCCAAGACCTACCGACTCGCGGCAATGGACATCGCCGAGGACGCGGTGGTCCTGGTAAAGGCGCGCATCAACATCCGTGAGGACCGCGTCTCGGTGTTCGGAGACACCCTCGAGGTGCCGGATCTGGTCGTCGGCGGGAACGGGGCGCCGCTGGCGCTCACGCTGCCGACGAGGATGTGCACCATCGAGACCGTCACCGCCCTCAAGCAGGTTCTGGGGCGACACCCGGGCCCGTCGGACGTGCACCTGCGATTGGTCAACGGCAGTTCCTCGACCGTCCTGCGGCTCGACGACCACCTGCGGGTCGAGACATCGTCTTCACTGATGGGGGATCTCAAGGCGCTGCTCGGCCCCGGCTGCCTCACGGGCTGACCGGGTTGGCGGTGATCGTGGGCGCGGTGGGACACTGGTGGCTGTGACCGTCACCGATTCCACCACGACCCAGGTCGTCACCCCCGACGACATCGACGAAGCCGCCCGCCGGATCGGTGACGTGGTCCGGTGCACCGACCTCCAGATCAGTGAGCGGCTGAGTGAGCAGACCGGCGCGCACATCCTGCTCAAGCGCGAGGACCAGCAGGACGTCCGCTCGTACAAGATCCGCGGCGCCTACAACCTCATGGCGCAGCTGAACAGTGACGAGCGCAGCGCCGGCGTCGTGACGGCCAGTGCCGGGAACCACGCCCAGGGCGTGGCGTTCGCCTGCCGGGTGCTGGGCATCAACGGGCGGATCTACGTACCGACCAACACGCCCAAACAGAAGCGGGACCGGATCCTCGCCCACGGACGCAGCTGGGTGGAGCTCGTGGTGACGGGGACGAACTTCGACGCCGCCCAGACCGCGGCCCGGGCCGACGCGGAGCGCACCGGGGCGACGATGGTCCCGCCGTTCGACCACCCCGACACGATGGCGGGGCAGGGCACCATCGCCGCCGAGATCCTCGCCCAGCTCGACGAGACGCCCGACGCCGTGGTGGTCCCCGTCGGCGGCGGCGGCCTGGTCGGTGGCGTGGCGACCTATCTCGCCGAGTACGCGCCCGACTGCAAGATCATCGCGGTCGAGCCCACCGGGGCCCCGTCGCTGACCAAGGCGCTCGAGGCGGGGGAGCCGATCACCCTCGACACCGTCGACACCTTCGTCGACGGGGCGTCGGTCGCCCGACTCGGCGAGTTCCCCTTCGGCATCATCTCGTCGATGTCCGAGCGGATCCAGGTCCTCACCGTGGACGAGGGTGCTGTCTGCACCGAGATGTTGGAGCTGTACCAGAACGAGGGCATCATCTCCGAGCCCGCCGGCGCGCTGTCGGTGACGGCTCTGCATCAGCTCGAGATCGACGAGGGCGCCACCGTCGTCTGCCTGGTCTCGGGCGGCAACAATGACGTCTCGCGCTACAGCGAGATCATCGAGCGCTCCCTGGTCCACAAGGGGCTCAAGCACTACTTCCTGGTCAAGTTCCCCCAGGAGCCCGGCCAGCTCCGTCGGTTCCTCGACGAGGTCCTGGGCCCCGAGGACGACATCACGCAGTTCGAGTACCTCAAGCGCAACAACCGTGAATACGGCGCCGCGCTCGTGGGCATCGAGCTCGGCTCGGCCACCGGCCTGCACTCGCTGCTGGAGCGGATGGACGCCTCCCGGATCGACTGCGAGCGCCTCGAGCCCGGCACCGCCGCGTACGAGTATCTGACCTGACGGGCGGGCTGCGCCGCCGTACCGACGGCTCCCTCCGTTCCGACCGCTGACACAACAGAACCCCTGCCGGACGATCTCTCGTCCTGCAGGGGTTCTGGCCTGGTGTCAGCTAGACGGTGTCAGACGTGCGTCTTGATCAGGGGATCACGGGGCCGGCGGGTTGAAGGCGCCGAGCGCGGTGGAGCCGGACTGGATCAAGTCGCCGACCGAACCGGCCGGCACGTTTCCGACCATTCCGAGCAGGTCGGAAGACATGCCCGCGGAACCGGTGTTGGCGTCCTCGAGACCGTCGGGGTCGATGTTGCCGGCGATCTGGCCCAGTGAGCCCGCCGAACCGGTGGACGACCCTGCTTCGAGTGTCTCGGCCACACCCTGCTGGGAGTCCGACTCGGCGGAACCCGACACCGAACCGACCGAGCCGGTGAGCGAGCCGGTTTCACCAACGGAGCCGTCGAAGAACCCGTCCAGGTTGGTCCAGTTTCCGACGAGGCCCGACAACGAACCGAGGCTGCCGAAGGACGGTGCGTCGACCTGGACGGGCCCGGTCGGCTGGGCGCCGGCGGTGGCCGCGGTGCCGAACACTGCGAGTGCACCGAACGCGCCGACGGCGACGGCGGAACGCAGGGTCGAACGAAGCGAGGCGGATGCCATGAAGAGTCCCCTTAAGGATGTTGGAAGGTCTCGTTCCCCTGATGGCCGAGACTGTGATGCGCCTTACAAACTGGACGCTTGCTAAGCGTTACATATGCGGAGTGTGATTGCAAACACATTTCTGAAAAGTGTCCAGCAGCAGCGCTTCTCGATAAGGCAAACCCCTATGAGCAGCGCGGATAAGTCCGGCGCCTCTCCGTCTCCGGGGCGTTGAGCGCGGTCCGTGACACCCCTCGGGTCAAGCGTGAGGATTTAATCACTGCTCTCGTGATGATCTCGTAACCACACGTGGCCGCCCGCATGGTCGCCGAGAACCATGTCCCGGCGATCATGTGAGCGACTGAGTGGTCCCGCCCCGGTGCTAGCGGTTGCCCGTCGAACCGATCGGCAGAGTTCCCTCGTTGGTTGGCGACGGAGGCCCGTTCTCGTACCCGGCGAACGCGAAGGCGTCGTCCCCGGACGTGCATACGAGGTAGACACCGGCGTCGAGCTTGTTCATGTCCCGCACCCCGTTGCTCGGCGGTCCGAGGTTGATGGTTCTTGTCAGGGGGGCGGCGCCGCTGTTGAGGGAGAAGTTGGCGGTCGTGCCGGTCTGACCCTTCATTGTCGCTTTGTAATGCTGACTGGAGATCCAGTCGCGAGCGGCGTAGGAGTCGCCGAGGAACGGCGCGATGCTTCCGGTCGGGAGAAAACCGAGAATGGGCGCCCATCCGATATCAACCGTGAGGTCGCCATCGCCCGCCCCGACGTTGCCGGTGCTGCCGAAACTGTCCTTGGGGTCGGGTTTGTAGGGAAAGTTCGCGTAGTACTGGACAGCGGCCTGGGCGACCCTCGCAGTCGTCGCCGTCGCGCCGATCCCGGAGTCGTTGGCAGGTCCATTACATGTGAGATTGCGGCCGGAATTGTTCGTCATCACGAATCGCACGCTCGCGGAATCCGGCTGGGTTACGGCGATGTCGACCCCGGGCAGCCAGGTGATGACGGTTTTCCCGGCAGCAAGGTCTCCGGGGATCACGTTCTGGGCCAGGGCTGTTGTCGGTGCCGCGACGGCGGCGATGGCCATGGCTGCCGCGGCGATGAGCGAGGCGCGTCGTGCCAGTGTCATAGGTTCTCTCCGTCGGGATCTTCGGTCAGATGGTGGGCGCGGAGCCGGTCTCGTAGCCGGCGAACACGTAGTGGCGTTCCGGGCTGCCGCTGGTGGTGCGGCAGTAGAACATCGCGCCTGCGTCGAAGTCGGTCCGGATTCCGGAGGCCGGAGTTCCGAGGGCTGCGGTCCAGTTGACGGTTGCATTACCGCCCACGTTGAACGCCGTCGCGTTGCTGACCTTGGGGTCTCCCGTGTGACCGTTGATCCGCGCGTCGGTCTGGGCGGCGTAGATGCCCATGTATTCGGAGCGAGTGTCGCCCACCGGCTTGTTGAAGCTCCCGGTCGGGAAGAAATCCAGGAGGCTTCCGAAGGCGAGGGGGTCGAGGGTGATGGGCGCCTCCACGTCCAACTCGACGCCCCCGACCGGAACGAACACGTTCTTGGAGTAGTACTTCATCGACCTCGCCACGATCATGGCTTCGGTGACTTGCCCCGGGTACTCGTTGCTACGGACGCCGGGCGTGGCGCACCGGAAGGTGGTTCCGGTGGTGTTCTGAATGGTGCCCGTGACCTGTGTGGCGGCCGCTCCCGCGGGATTGACACGGACGAGAAGGCGGTCACTGTTGGTGATCACCACCGTTCCGGTGTCTATTGCTCCGGGAATCTGGGCGCTTGCGGCGCCCGACGAGCTCAAGCCCACGACGATGGCGGCCATGCCGGCGAGGGCACGACGGGAAGGTGTCTTCAATGGTCTCTCCTGGTACGGCACGAGGGGCAAGTTCGGGGTCAGCTGCCGAAGCGGCCGGTCTCGGAGGACGAGATGCTCCCCAGCGGAATGCTCGGGGTGTCCTCTCCGTGGTAGCCGGAGTAGATGTAGTCCTGCCCACCGCGCTGGCAGCCGAATACAGCGGCCGGTCGGAAGTTCGCAGGACGAGGCCCGGCGGCGGGATCGTTCAGTTGGGCGGTGAGGGTGATTCCGCTCCGTGCCGGAATGGACACGGAACTGACCGTGGCGACGAGCCCGTTTACGCGCGCCTCGGTGTACAGCTCGCCCAGGCGGCCGGCCGCCCCGAACTCCGGGCGAAGCCCCCCGGTCATGCTGCCCGGGACCAGATCGGTGACGCTCCCGAGACCCGCAGCCATGTTCATATTGATGAGCGTCCCGCTGCCCACGTAGATGGGCAGGCTGGGGTCGAAAGCGTGGAGGTACTTGGCGTAGTAGTCGACCGTGCGGCTGACGATTTCAGAGGTCGTGACGGTTCCGGCCCGGGTCATGGTGCCTGACCTGTCGCCGCGGATTCCGGAGCACGTCACAGCGGAGTCCGAATTGTTCTGCAGACTTACCCCGACGGTGCCGGCCGCGAGGTTGGGGGCGTCGACGGCGACCTGAATGGTCGTGTCGTCCACGATCACCACGCTCTTGCCCGGAGTCACCCCGGGCAGCTGTGCCGACGCCACCGCGCCCGTCCCGGATGCGCTGAGGACGGCAACTGCCGCTGCGAGATGGCCGAGGTTCCGCCAAGTGGGCATCCGTCTAACTCCTGGGGTGTGAGGTCGCGCAATCTCGTCGCCGCGATCGGCGATCGGCGAGGTTCACTGAAGTATGAATCTGTGTGACCCAAAATACAACATCCTTCTCTAATCTCTTGTTAAGGAGATCTGTGCAGGTGAGCCGAAGATCTCCGCGCAGGTACCTTCAATCTAAGCTTCGACTGCTAGTGTGACGAGCGTCTCACGGTCCGTTAGGTAGCGGCCCCGTGTCTGCAAATTCCAGTTACGAATTTATAAAGGAGCCTGCGAATGGGCCTGTGGCGTAAGTCCCTAGCGTTGGTGGCGGCGACAGTAGTGGGAGGTGTGGCACTGCCGACCGTGCCGTCAGCGCTCGCGGACGGGTTGGTGACCACGCCGACCTCGGTCACCCACTCCTGTACTCGGTTCAACAACTGGTGGGATACCGAGAAGGGGCAGCGCGTCACGGTGAGTCCCGAGACGGTGACGGTCCGGCACCCTGCGACGGTTGCGCCAGGTGAGGTGTTCAACATATTCGTCCAGCCCGGGCAAATGGCCACCGGCAACCGAAAGGTCGGGAAGGTCAGCTACGACATCGCGTTCCCGAGCGGAGCGGTGGGACTGGCTGCGTCGAATTATGGCGGCGGCGCCAACTTCTCCGGTACGCCGTCGGTCGCACGGGTGAACGCAGCTGGCGCGCCTGATGCGAACGGCGCGTTCGCCCGGCTCTGGGGCGGGACGGCCACTTCGTTCGAGACGGACACCTGGGCTGACACCACCCAGGTCAACAAGTGGCAGGGGGGCATTGAAGTCGAAGCCAACACGACCTTCCGTCTTCCGGAGGTCATGATGACCGTGCGTGCACCAGTCAACTCGGGTGGGACCACCATCCGGGCGGGCGTGAAGGCCGCTCAGGGGGGGAGTGGCAGCAATACGAACGGTACGGCGAACACCATTATGCTCTCCGAGCAGTCGGGAAGCTCGAACACTTTCACGATGCTCCTCTACTGCGGAACGTCGTCCGCAGGCGCCGCTCTCTCTTCAACCAATGTCGATGGTTCCCGTCCTCGATACATCGCCAAGACCTCCACCGCCATGACGAGTGCGGGGACGCATCTGCCCAGGTCAAGCCTCAGTGCGACCCTCTCGGCGCAGGTCTCAACGAGTGAGGAGCTGATGACGAATGTGATTGCTGGAGGGGCGCTCATGCGATTCGACATCAAAGATCTCGAGACCGGCGCGATCATCGCCTCGCCGACCGCCAACATCAACGCCACCGGCGTGGCGTCGACCACCTACACGTTCCCCGATATCTCTATCGGGGAGATCCGCGACAACTACGAGGTGACCGCCACGTACACCGGGCGAGCGGATGACATCGAGGCCAGCACGTCCGCGCCGATGAGCTACTCGGTGGGCTACAACGAGATCAACGCGACGGTTGCCCTCTCGTCCACCAACGGGCAGCTCGCGAATGGCACCATGCCCGTCACTCTCAGGGCCAACGTCACCCCACCGTCCGGGCGCTCGTTCCCGGCGAACCTCCAGATCCAGCTGTACAAGGACGACCAGCCGCACGGTGCTCCGCTGCCCGTGCCCAGCGGCACGGGCACCAAGCAGATCGCCTTTCCGGTGGACACCCTGACGCAGGCACAGAACACCAAGACCTACCGCTACCGCGCCGAGATCGTGCCCCTGATCATCAACGACCTGGACCGTTACGCGGGACAATCGCCGGTCTCCGTCGCTGCCATTGTCACCGGGACGAACCCGAGCTCGCCCCTGCCAGAGGGCGGCGAGGGGTCGGTCAGCCTCGAAGGATTCTTCCGCGCGCCTCAGCTGGTGTGGGATTGGCTGACCGGGAGTATCGGGCAGGGCGGCAGGTTCTCGGTGGGGTTCGCAAACTAGAGCCTGGTCGGCCCGGACACTGCTGTCCCATTCAGCCGGTCCGCACCACCGCGAACCCGAACGCCTGGCAGAACACCGAGTCGTCGTCGGCGACCGCCCCCGAGGCGAACACCGCCTCGCCGGCCAGCGGGACCCGCGACGGCT
Source organism: Dietzia sp. IBK-p2-16D (assembly GCF_057773085.1). NCBI lineage: Bacteria > Bacillati > Actinomycetota > Actinomycetes > Mycobacteriales > Dietziaceae > Dietzia > Dietzia sp. IBK-p2-16D. The sequence goes on from NZ_JBYMTL010000006.1 coordinate 179,138, forward strand.
CGGTGCCCAGGTTCACCACCAGCGCCAGCGAGCCGCGGTGGACCACCAGCCAGCGGTTGTCGTCGGCCCCCACGCCGCAGTCCACCCGGACCGAGCCCAGCCACGGATCGCTGAGTTCGGGCTCGGCCTTCCGTAGGGCGATGAGCGCGCGGTAGTTCCGCAGGATCTCGGCGTGCTCATCGGCCGCCTGCTCCGTGCGGTCGAGCACCGAGCGACGGAACGTGTCCGGATCCTGCGGGTCCGCCACCGTGTCCGGATCCCAGCCCATCGCCGCGAACTCGCGGGTCCGGCCCCGGCGCACCGCCTCGGCCAGCTCCGGCTCGGGATGAGAGGTGAAGAAGCAGAACGGCGTCCGCGCGCCCCACTCCTCGCCCTGGAACAGCATCGGAGTGAAGGGCGAACACAGCACGATCGCGGCCTTGGCCAACTGCTGCTGCGGCGTGAGGTTCATCGACGGACGATCGCCGGCCGCGCGGTTGCCCACCTGGTCGTGCGTCAGCGTGTAGGCCACGAACCGCGATCCCGGCACGCGGCCCACGTCCAGCGACCGCCCGTGCACGCGCCCCCGGAACGTCGAGAACGTCCCCGCGTGCAGGAACGCCCCCGTGAGCACCTGCCGCAGCGACTCGAGCGACCCGAAGTCGGCGTAGTAGCCCTGGCGCTCCCCGGACACGGCGGCGTGGATCGCGTGGTGCACGTCGTCGTCCCACTGCCCGTCCAGGCCGTAGCCGCCGCCCTCGCGCGCGGTGACCAGTCGCGGATCGTTCTGGTCCGACTCCGCCACCAGCGACAACGGCCGCCCCAGATGCGTCGACAGTGACTCCACCTCCACCGTCAGCTGCTCGAGCAGATGCACGGCCGACGCGTCGTGCAGCGCGTGGACCGCGTCCAGCCGCAGCGCATCCACATGGAACTCGTCGAACCAGCGCAGCGCGTTGTCGATGATGTAGCGCCGCACCTCGCCCGCGTGCTCGCCGTCCAGGTTGAGCCCCGACCCCCACGGGCCGTCCGCGGCGGACAGGTACGGGCCGAACTCCGGCAGGTAGTTCCCAGACGGGCCCAGGTGGTTGTAGACCACGTCCAGACACACGCCCAGACCCCGCGCGTGGCAGGCGTCGACGAAATCCTGGAACGCGTCCGGCCCGCCGTACGGCTCGTGCACCGCGAACCACGCGACGCCGTCGTAGCCCCAGCCATACTCGCCGTTGAAGGCATTGAGCGGCATCACCTCGACCATGTCCACGCCCAGTTCGACCAGCTCGTCGAGGTGCCCGATCGCGCTGGTCAGCGTCCCGCCGGCCGAGAAGGTGCCCACGTGCATCTCATAGATCACCGATCCGGCCAGCTGTCGCCCCGTCCACCCCTCGTCCGTCCAGCGGGACGGGTCGAGGCGGTGCACCCGCGACAGCCCGTGCACCCCGTTCGGCTGACGCGGCGACCGCGGGTCGGGCCGCGGCGGGCTGACCTCGTCGTCGTCGCCGGTCACCACGAACCCGTAGTCCCTGCCCTGCTCCCGGGGTATGCCGGACGTCCACCAGCCGCCCGGGGCGCGTCGCATCGGAACCGGGTCGGCGTCGGGGGAGTCGAGCACCAGCCCCACCCCGCGGGCCGTGGGCGCCCAGACGGAGAACATCTCGTCGCGCGGGGTGGCGCCGGCGGGGACGGTGGACGAGGTCGGCGCGGTCGTGGCTGTCGCGCTCGAGTCGGGCGGGGTCGCTTGGCTCGGTGAGGTCACACCGCCCAGCGTAGGGAAAACGCGCCGCCGCGGGGAGACGCGAGCGATCACCGTCGGCCGACCTGCGCCCATCCACGACCAACGGCGATACTGGGGACATGACCGACTCCCCGCCCCGCGTGCTCCGGCTCACCGCCGGACCGGACGTGACGGGGGAGTACGAGGAGAAACGCTCCAGGTTCGTGGCCGTGCTGAGACGGTGCGACGACGAGGAGGACGCCCGCGTCCTGATCGCCGAACTCCGGGCGGCGCACCCGTCGGCTCGCCACCACTGCAGTGCTTTCATCGTGGACGTTCCCGGGTCCAGCCGAATCGAGCGGTCAAACGACGACGGCGAGCCCTCCGGCACCGCCGGGACACCCATGCTGGACGTGCTGCGGGGAAGTGGCCTCACCGGGGTGTGCGCGGTGGTCGTGCGGTGGTTCGGCGGCACCAAGTTGGGCACCGGCGGGCTGGCGCGGGCCTACTCGGCGGCGGTGTCCGAGGCGGTCGACTCCGCGTGGCTTGATGGTCGCGTCGCGGAGGTCACCCGCACCCCCGCGTGGGCGGCCGAGGTCGACCACGCCGTGGCCGGCGGTCTCGAGGGGGCGCTGCGCTCGGTCGGTGCCCGGGTGATGGACGTCGACTACGGCCGGCGGGTGCGGTTGACCGTCGCCGGCCAGATCGACGTGCTCGGCCCGATCCTTGCCACCCGCACCTCGGGCGGGGTCGAATGGGAGTCCGCGGGTGTGGCCACCACCGAGAACGCGGCCGTTCGCCCGGATATGGAATCCTGACTACATGAGCATGCAGCCCTACCAGCCGAACTCGATCGAGCAGCAGAAGCAGCAGGTCCGCAAGGATGCGCGCACCACCGCGATCGCGCTGGGTGTGACGGCTGTGTCGCTGCCCATCGCGCTGTTCGCGAGCTCGTTCTTCACGGTGGTGGCGATCCTGGCCGCGATCGTGGCGATCTACAACGGCAACAAGGTCCGCAAGGCCATCTCCGGCAAGTCCGGGCAGAAGCGCGAGCTGTACTGAGACGAACCGGGGGGGACCGGCTGCGACGCGGGCGGACTCGAGCGCGGCGAGCCGGTCGCTCCGGGCTCAGCCGTGGCGGCGCACCACGTCGGTCAGGTCGGCGCGCTCGGCCCTGAACGTGTTGGCCGGGTGGTCGGCGTCGGCGTAACCGAACGAGATCCCGCACACGATGAGCCGGTCCTCGGGGATCTGTAGGTGCTCGCGGACCGCGTCCGAGTAGAGGGCGATCGCGGCCTGGGCGCACGTGGCGACTCCCAGTGACGTGGCCGCCGCGAGGAACGTCGACACATAGCCGCCGCAGTCCACCGCGCCGTACGTGCCGAGGCCCGCGTCCGAAGTGATCACCGCGACGTGCGGGGCGCCGAAGAAGCGGTAGTTCTCCAGCATCTGACGCAGCCGCGCATCCTTGTCCGACCGCTCGATGCCGAGCGCCGAGTAGAGCCCGAATCCGCTCGCCCGGCGGCGATCGCCATACACACCGTCATACCGCTCCGGCGCGGGAAAATCCGAGCTCATGTCGCTGGAGAGCACGTGGTCGGTGAGGTGCTTACCAAATGCGGCCGTCGCCTGCCCCGTCACCAGCTCCACCTGCCAGGCCTGCGAGTTGCACCACGATGCCGTGCGCTGGGCCATCCGGAAGATCCGGTCGATCGTCTCCTCCGGGACCGGCTCCGAGGTGAAGCCCCGGCAGCTGTTGCGGCCGTCGAGGATCTGCTCGAGCGTGGCAGCGGCGTCGAGCGTGGCGGCAGCGTCGAGCGTGGCGGCGGCGTCGGTCATGGGTCCTCCAGTGGGCGGCGGGGCGATGTGATCCCAGTCTCGCACGGTGCCCCGGGCGACGTGACAGGGGCTGCAGCCGCCTGCGCTGCCACTACTGCCACTACTGCCCCATCCGCCCCACCCGCACCCGCATCCGACGCCGCACCCGCCGCCGCACCCGCCGCCGCACCCGCGGCTGAGCACAGCACGAGCCACGGGACCGCGGGCGATCGACTGACCTGTCGGATTCCGACTGACCTGTCGGATTCCGACTGACGCGCGGGATCCCGCAGGTGAGTCGGAATCGGACAGGTCACGATGCGTCGCCCCGGTCCGTGGCAGTCGCCGCTCGGCGGACGAGGGTCCAACGGGAGTGGCGGTGCCCGTTGTCCACAACCGCTGCCGCCTCCACAGGTGAGCGTGAATCGGGCATCCGAAACCCGGCCCGGAGCGGTGCCTCGGTGATCATCAGCGTGTGCACGAGATCAACGAACTACGCCAGATGCTGTTGACGACCGACGAATTGGTCGGCCGGGGGATGTCCAGCCAGTTGCTCAGCCGATCGGTGGCCTCCGGAGAACTGGTCAGGCTGCGACCCGGGTTCTATGTCCCGGGCACCGCCAAGGAGCTCCCGCGGGAGTCCCGTCACCTGCTGTCGGTGTTGGCGGCGGATGCTGCCCTGGGCTCGCCCGTGTTCTCCCACTCGTCTGCCGCTCTGGTGCACGGCTTGCCCGGATGGGGTCTGCCGCTGGGGCGGGTCACCACCTCGGCTGCGGGTGACAAGGGCCGCAGCCGTACGTCGCGTCTGGTCACGCACCACACGGTGGGGCTCGACGATGAGGAGGTCACCAGAGTCGACGGGCTGCAGGTGACGACTCCGGCGAGGACGGTGGTGGATGTCGCGCTGTCAACGGGAAGGGACGCTGCGGTGTCGGTCGCGGACGCCGCCCGGCATCGTGGACTCGTCACGGACCCGGATGTGGAACTCGCGTTGCAGCAGGCCTCGGGACGAATGGGGATAAGGAAGGCCCGGTCGGCGTTGGGCCTGGTCGATCATCGGAGCGAGAGCGTGGCGGAGACGCTGAGCCGGCTGACGTTCATCGATCACGGGCTGCCGACGCCCGAGACCCAGGCGAACATTTTCGACACCCACGGCAACCGCATCGCGCGGGTGGATTTCTTGTGGCGCGAGTTCGGGGTGATCGGGGAATGCGATGGGTTCGGCAAGTACTTCGACGGCGCGGACGGGTTCGAACTCAGACGCCGACTGGCTCGTGAGAAAGACCGGGACGCTGAGTTGCTGGCCCTCGGCTATCGGGTCCTGCACTGGCGGTGGGCGGATCTCGAGCAGCCGCGTCTCCTCGCCGAGCGGATTCGAAAAGTCCTCTACCCGGCCGCCGCGTGAGCCGAGGGAGTGCGGAGGGCGCCGGGGAACCACGACACGGCGCGGCAAGACCCGTCACTCCGTCCCGCCCGCCCTGCCCGTCGTGGCTACCCATCCCGGCTGACCTGTCCGATTCTGCCTGACCCGTGGGGTCCCGCAGGTGAGGCGGAATCCGAGAGGTCAGGTTGCGGGCATGGTGGGGTTATCCTCGCGCCATGAGTGTTCGGGTGGACGCGTGGACGTGGTCGGTGCGGTTGTTCCCGTCGCGGACCAAGGCGGCGGCAGCCTGCCGTGGCGGGCACGTCAAGGTCAACGGCGAGGCGGTGCAGCCGTCGAAGCCCGTCGTACCCGGCGACCGCGTGCAGGTCACCGGCGCCCTCGGGCGGGTCCGCATCCTCGAGGTGGTGCGGACGGTCAACAAGCGGGTCGGCGCCCCGGTGGCCGCGACCTGCTACATCGACCATTCGCCCCCGCCTCCGCCCAAGGAGGTCCTGGCCTCCCAGCCGCGGCGGGACCGCGGCGCGGGACGGCCCACCAAGCGGGAGCGGAGGGAGACCGACCGGCTGCTGGGCCGCGACTGAGAGCGCCGCGGACCGAGGGCCCCGCGACTGAGAGCCCGCGACCGAGGGCCCCGCGACTCAGAAACCGCGACCGAGGGCCCCGCGTCCGAGCGACCCGGCGAGCTCGCGAGTCAGCCGTCCTCGCGGACGATCACCACGACCGCCGTGTCACTGAGCAGCTCGCCGAGATCGACGCGGCCCGAGATCGGCGACCCGTCCGGGCGGACCGACCACGACCCCTCCGGCAAGAGCACCTCGGTCCCGGTGAACTCCGCGGCGGGCAACACCGCGGTGCGCCGCCGCGCGATCATCCCGACCGCCGGCCGATCATCGACGGCCCGCGTGAACGCCACCACGTCGGAGGCGGCGGGCCCCTGCACGGGCAGCGGCACGTACGCCCCGCCGGTCAGGGCCTCCGGATACGCCCGCCGCAACCGCAGCAGTTCGCGGACCAGCACGAACTTCGGGTGTCCCGCGCGGGCGACGGCGCCGGAGCGCAGCGGCCCGTAATCAACGAACCGGCGGTTGTCGGGGTCGACGAGGGAGTCCTCCCACACCTCCGTCCCCTGGTAGACGTCGGGGATGCCGGGGCCGAGCAGCTGCGCGGCCTTGGCGATCAGCGAGTTGTCCCGGCCCGCCGGCGCGATGCGCTCGACGAACGGCCCGAGCACCCCGCCGCCGGAGTCGATCAGAGCATCGATCCACCGGTGCACGCCGGACTCGAAATCGGCATCCTGATCAGTCCACGTGGTGTGGACGGCGGCCTCACGCATCGCCTTGTCGGCGTAGTCGTGCAGGCGCGACCGCAGTTCGTCGGTCGGCCCGCCCCGCTCGGGCCACACACCCACGATCACCTGGAGCAGGAAGTATCCGGCGTCCTCGGCGGGCGGCGGGAACCGGTCGAACACGCGCGAGACGAAACCCGCCCACTCGTCGGGGAGCTGCGAGAGCACCGAGATCCGCGCGCGGACGTCCTCGCCGCGCTTGGTGTCGTGGGTACTCAGGGCCGTCATCGCCAGCGGGGTGTCGCGGGCCCGTTCGGCCATCGTCAGGTGGAACGCCTCGACCGGCAGGCCCATCCGCCCGGGGGAGCCGCCGACCTCGTTGAGTGAGACCAGCCGCCCGAGCCGGTAGAACAACCGGTCCTCCTCGGCCTTGGCGGTGGCGGCGCCGGTGACCTGCGCGAGCCGGGTGGACGCCTCGCCGCCGCGGGCCAGCGCCCCGGCCACGAGCCCCAGCGCGGGTGCCAGCTCGGGCCGCTGCCGACGCAGCTCCCCGAGGATCATGGGCAGGGTGCCGCGCAGGACGGGGTAGTCGGCGCGGTAGAACGGCGTGCGCGCGACCACCGAGATCAGTGCTTCCCGGAGGAGGGCGTCCTCGTCGTCGTCGCTTCCATATCCGTCGTCGCTTCCATAACCGTCGACCCCGGAGCCGCCCGGCCCCACAGCGGCCTCGCGGCGCACCGCGCGCGCCAACCGCGACAGCTCGGGCGCCAGATCCTCCTCCACGATCTGCCGCTTGAGTTCGGCGGACTGGGCGTGGACCTGGTCCTCGTCGCCGGGGCCGCCGCTGTACCGTCGGGCCAGTTCCGACAGCGGGCCCTCACCGCGGGGGTCGACGAGCAGGTGGTCGATCAGCCGCAGCGCGTCGTACCCGGTGGTGCCGTCGACGCCCATGGTGGGGTCGAGCACCTCGGGCGGGGTCGAATCGGTACCGGGCGCGAGGATCTTCTCCACCAGCAGTACACGGTCGTCACCGGCGAGTTCCCGCAGCCGACGCGCGTACCCGACGGGGTCGGCGAGCCCGTCGGGGTGATCGACGCGGATGGCGTCGACGAGGTCCTCCTCGCACCAGCGGCGTACCTCGGCGTGGGTGGCGTCGAAGACCGCGGGGTCCTCCTGCCGCAGCCCGGCCAGCCCGGTCACGGTGAAGAACCGCCGGTAGCCCAGCAGCGGCTCACGCCAGTGGACGAGTCGGTAATGCTGGCGGTCGTGGACCTCCTGCGCGGTGCCGTCGGCGGTGCCCGGTGTGATGGGGAACCGGTGGTCGTAGAAGCCGAGCTCGGCCTCGCCGGAGTCGGTGTCGGTGGGTGCGACGACGACGAAGTCGGCCACGTCGTCCGGTGACCCAAGGACGGGGATCGCGATCTTGCCGCCGGCCCCGTTCGCGTCCTCGGTGTCGAAATCGAAGAACGGGAAATGCGGCGAGTCGGGGCCCCGCTTCAGCCCGTCCCACCACCACGGGTTGGCGGCCGGCTCGTCCACACCGAGGTGGTTGGGGACGATGTCCACCACGAGACCCAGCCCGTGGGACCGGCACGCCGCCCGCAGTGAGCGCAGCGCGTCGATCCCGCCGAGTTCGGCCGAGACCGTGGTCGGATCCACGACGTCGTACCCGTGCGTGGAACCGGGTGTGGCGGTCAGGACGGGCGAGAGGTACACCGCGCCCACGCCGAGGTCTGCCAGGTAGGGCACGAGGTCCTCGGCGTCGGCCAGGGTGAAGCCGCGGCCGTCGGGATCCGAGGCGGGGGTGCGCAGCTGGAGGCGATAGGTGCTCGCCAGCACTGCTGCGCGGGCCAGCGGCGTCGCCCCGGTCGGGTCCTCGACGGCCATGCTCAGCTGACCTTGCGCAGGACGATGGTGCCCCGGTCGGCGACGCTGATGGTGTCGTCCGAGCTCAACTCTCCGGCGCGCTCCTCCAGGTGGTCGGCGGTGTCGAGGACGACCTCCCATTTCTCGGCGTAGTCGGAGCCGAGGAGGGAGAAGTCGATGGGCTCGTGGTGGGCGTTGAACAGCATGAGGAACGAGTCGTCGACGATCCTCTGGCCGCGCGGATCCGGCTCGTGGATCCCCTCGCCGTTGAGGTACACGGCCATGGACTTGCCGAACCCGGAGTCCCAGTCCTTGCTGGTCATCTCCGACCCCTCGGGCGTGAACCACCCGATGTCCTGAGGCTCCTCCTCGCCCCGCAGCGGGGAACCGAAGAACCGGCGGCGACGGAACACGGGGTGGTCTTTGCGCAGCTGGACCAGGCGACGGGTGAAGTCCAGGAGATCCTGCTTCTCGTCGTCGAGATCCCAGTCCATCCAGGAGATCTCGTTGTCCTGGCAGTAGACGTTGTTGTTGCCGTCCTGGGTGCGGGCGATCTCGTCGCCGTGGGCGATCATCGGCGTGCCCTGCGAGAGGATCAACGTGGTGAGCAGGTTGCGTCGTTGACGGTGGCGCAGCCGGAGGACCTCCGGGTCGTCGGTCGGCCCCTCGACGCCACAGTTCCAGGAGCGGTTGTGGCTCTCGCCGTCGTTGCCGTCCTCACCATTGGCGTCGTTGTGCTTCTCGTTGTAGCTCACCAGGTCGTTGAGCGTGAAGCCGTCGTGGGCGGTGACGAAGTTGATCGAGGCGTTGGGCCGGCGACCGGTGTGCTCGTACAGGTCCGAGGACCCGGTGAGGCGCGACGCGAATTCCCCCAGGGTCGCGGGCTCGCCGCGCCAGAAGTCGCGCACGGTGTCGCGGAACTGCCCGTTCCACTCGGTCCACAACGGTGGGAAGTTGCCCACCTGGTACCCGCCCTCGCCCACGTCCCACGGCTCGGCGATGAGCTTGACCTGGCTGACGACCGGGTCCTGCTGGACGAGATCGAAGAACGAGGACAGTCGGTCGACGTCGTGCAGGCCCCGGGCCAGCGCGGAGGCCAGGTCGAAGCGGAACCCGTCGACGTGCATCTCCAGGATCCAGTACCGAAGGGAGTCCATGATGAGCTGCAGCGAGTGCGGGTGCCGGACGTTGAGGGTGTTGCCGGTACCCGTGTAGTCCATGTAGTGCTTCTCGTCGCCCTCGACCAGTCGGTAGTAGGCCTGGTTGTCGATGCCACGGAAACCGATGGTCGGGCCCATGTGGTTGCCCTCGGCGGTGTGGTTGTAGACCACGTCGAGGATCACCTCGATGTCGGCTTCGTGGAAGGCCTTCACCATGGCCTTGAACTCGCTGACCGCGTCCCCGGGCCGGTCGGAGAACGCGTACTCGTTGTGCGGCGCCAGGAACCCGAAGCTGTTGTAGCCCCAGTAGTTGCGCAGCCCCATGTCGATCAGTCGCTGGTCCTGCATGAACTGGTGGACCGGCATGAGCTCGATCGCGGTGACGCCCAACTCGGTGAGGTAGTCGATGATCGCCGGGTGGGTCATCCCGGCGTAGGTGCCGCGCATCTCGGCGGGGATCTCCGGGTGCGTGGCGGTCATGCCCTTGACGTGGGCCTCGTAGATCACCGTGTTGTGGTACTCGTGCCCGGGCGCCCGGTCGTTGCCCCAGTCGAAGTAGGGGTTGATCACGACGGTGGTCATGGTGTGCCCGAGCGAATCGTCGGTGTTGCGCTCGTCCGGGTTCTCGAGGTCGTAGCTGTGCAGACTCGGGTCCCCGTCGAAGGAGCCGTCGAAGGCTTTGCCGTACGGGTCCATGAGCAGCTTGGACGCGTCGCACCGCAGGCCGTTCTCGGGTTCGTACGGTCCGTGGACGCGGAATCCGTACCGCTGCCCCGGCGTGACGCCGAACAGGTAGCAGTGCCAGATGTGGTAGTCGACCTCGGTGAGCTCGATGCGCTGTTCGTTGCCGTCGTCGTCGATCAGGCAGAGCTCCACCCGCTCGGCTACCTCGGAGAACAGCGAGAAGTTCGTGCCGGTGCCGTCATAGGTGGCCCCCAGCGGGTAGGGGGTACCGGGCCAGGCTCGGATGAGCTCCGGGGCGGACTGCGTCTCGTCGTCTTGGGTCACGAGAACCAAGGGTAGTGCCTAGCGGCGTCGAGCCGCCGTTGTGCGGACAGCGGCGGGTCACCACCACCCGGTGGCGGGCCCCATCTGACGGGCGAGTTCGCCAGAGGCGGACCGGACCCACGAGCCCGAGAGGTGGTGGGAGTCGTGGTAGACGATCACGTTGCCCACCACGGCGGGGCAGTCCTCCGGGTTGCACAGGCCGTCGCTGAGGTCGAGCAGGCGAACCGAGTCCAGGCCCGCGGCGGCGATCGCGGCGGGGTTGATGGGGGAGATGGAGCGCTCCCGCGGCATACCGCACTCCTCCGGGGTGCCGCCGTCGCCGAGGCAGTCGCTGGCGCGGATGGGGCCGCGGCCCCGGTTGAGCCACGGGGTGTCGCGGATGGCGATCACGCCGATGCCCTGCTCGCCCAGCGCCCGCCACAGGTCCACGTACTGGCGGGGGGTGACGTCGGGCCCCACGACGCCGACCGGGCGGGTGGCGGTGGTGAACACGAAGTCCGGGTTCAGTCCGACGAGGGCGGCGAGCGCCTCGGGGGTCCATTGTGCGCAGCTCTCGTACAGCGGTTCGTCACCGTCGGAGACCGAGGCGTCGAGTGTGAGCGGGCAGCCCATCTTGAGGACGGTGACCACCCGGAAGCCGTAGTGCCGGCCGACCTCGTCGAGGCCGCTGATCCAGTGTTCCGCGTGGGACCCGCCGGTCAGGGCGATCGTGCGGGGGGAGGTGACGTCGCCGTACACGCACATCTCGACCTCGGTGGACTCGAAGTCGGAGATGCAGCCGTCCAGGGTGCTGGCGGGGAGGTCGTTGCCGACCTGGATGAGGGAGGGGACGTAGGACACGTCGTCGGGCACGGGGACGTCCTCGAGGTACGCCCGCGCGCCGGGGTGGTCCGGGTCGGTGAGGGAGTCGACGTAGGGGACGGCCGAGCGGGAGTTGGAGGTGGCGCCCCACCAGCCGACGGTGCCGAGACTGGCGACGGCGGCGACGACGACGAGGACGCTGGCGCCCACGAACAGCCTCTGCTCACGGGCCGAACGGGCCGGACCGCCCCGTTTCCGGTCGCGTGCCGCAGCCGCCGGGGTGGTGCGTCCGCGTGCCCGGCTGGGCATCCGCACCGGGCGTTCGACGTACTTCTCGGTGATGAGTGCCAGCACGATCGAGATGGCGATGATCACGAGTCCGGAGACCACGGTGATCTCGGCCTCGCGGTCGTGGGACAACCACAGGATGAGCAGCGGCCAGTGCCACAGGTACAGCGAGTAGGAGATGTCCCCCAGGCGCCGGAACACCCGCGCGGACAGGAGCCAGGTGATCGGGTCCTTCCACGGGGTGGCGCGCTGACCGGGCGGCAGGTTGCCGCCGAGGATGATGAGCAGGGCGCCGCCGATGGGGTACCAGGCGAGGGGGCCGGGGAAGTACCCGGCGCCGTCGAAGAGGAAGCCGGTGCTCACCACGAGGAACAGGCCGGCGGCAGTGGTGAGCAGGCGCAGCGGCCAGGGCAGGACGATCCCGGCGAGCACGATGGCCACCAGGCCACCGACGAGGAGCTCCCACATGCGGGCGCCGGTGTCGTAGTAGTTCCACGCCTGGTTGGTGGCCTGCCCGAGGACCGCCCACCATGCCGAGGCCGCGGTCCCCGCGGCGACGACCCCCACGAGCAGCCATTTCGGTGTTCCGCGTCGGATCACCAGGCGCCAGAGGGCGGTCCCGCCCAGGATCACCGCGAGGGCCACGAGGTAGAACTGCCCCTGGACGGACATCGACCACAGGTGCTGCAGCGGCGAGATGGTGGCGTCGGCGGCGGCGTAGTCCGACGCCGTGAACGCCAATTCCCAGTTCTGGTAGTAGAGCAGCGAGGCGACGGTCTGCTCGAAGATGGCCGACCACTGGGTCGGCGGCTTGATGAGCACGGTGCCCAGGACGGTGGCGGCGATCGTCACGACCAGGGCGGGGTAGAGCCTGCGAACCAGTCGCTTGAGGTGCGGCAGGGGGGAGAGCGGGGAGCCCGGGTCTCCGGCGCCGCGCAGGAGCGACCCGAGGAAGAAGAAGCCGGACAGGGTGAGGAAGACGTCCACGCCGCCGGAGACCCGGCCCATCCAGATGTGGAAGACCACCACGAGCGCGATCGCGAGGCCGCGCAGGCCATCGATGTCGTGCCGGTAGGCCATCGTCCCGCGGCGCCGACCGGCAGGCGCGGGAGCAGAGGTGGTGGCCACTGGCGGGTACTTCCTGACGTGTCGTCCGGTTGGTCGGTGGGGCCCGGCCCGGCGTCCGGGCACCGTGCCGGAAGCCGGCGGAGCCGGGTCCGATTACACCACAACGGGTCGGCACCACCGGCGTTGGTACAGTCCGTGCGCATGACCAGCCCGTCGTCGTCGACCCCTCCCGCGCGCCCGGGCGGTACGGTCGCGCACGCGGCGTCGACCCTGCTCGGCGTGGTGGGCCCGTTCCTCGCCGCGGTGCTGTTGTGGATCGTCGCGGCGCCCCGCGCGGAACTGTTGTCGGTGGGCGGCGGCCGGGGGCTGCGGCTACCGGATTCGGGGGCGGACGGCGGCAGTCAGCTGCTCGTCCTGGTCGTCCTGCTGGGGTTCGCGACCGTCTGCGCGGTAATGGTTCTGTGGCGGCGACATCCTCATCTCCGGCGGCCGGCGGGCGTTCCCGCGCTCGCGGTGCTGCCGGGCGTGATCTGCGCGCTCGCCGCCGCGGCCGCCACCCCGCTGGCCGATGTGCTGGCCGCGCCCCCGGTCGATGCCCCCTACGGCGAGCTCGTCCGGCAGGCGCCGGCCGCCGGCGATCTGTTCTTCGACCGCATGGTCTTCGGGACCTCCGGCCCCGCGTGGGACTGGTTCCCTCCCGGCTTCGACTGGGTTGTCCTCGGGGGCATGATCGCGGCGTTCACCGTGGCGGTCCTGGCGTACCTCAGTCCCTCGGGGGATCTGCGTGACCCGTCCGTCACCCGGCCGTCGTCGGCGGGCGCAGCGTAGCGAACTGGTCGGTGATCCGTAGCCGTCGTTCGGCGAACGCGTACAGCGCCGCCGGCCGACCCCCCGACGGTCCCGGCGGAGCGCTGCGCCCGCACCGCACGAGCTCGCCGCGGCGGGTGAGGACGCGCTGCAGGTTGGTCGGGTCCACCGGGTGGCCGAGGGCGGCGCCGTAGAGCTGCGCGAGGAATGACAGCGTGAACTCCTCGGGCGCCAGGGCGAACCCCAGGGTGGAGTAGGAGAGCTTGGCCGCCAGTCGGGCTCGTGCGCGGGCCACGATCTCGGCGTGGTCGTAGACGGTGTCCGGCAGCTGGTCGACCCGGAACCATGCCGTGTCGGCGGGGATCGCCGGGTCCGCGTCACTGGGCAGGACTCCGAGGAAGCCGGAGGCGAACACGCGCCGGCCGGGGACGCGGGCGGGGTCGGAGAACTCGGCGACGGACTCCAGGTGACTCAGTGATCGGACGTCGACCTTCTCGGCGAGTTGCCTGGTGGCGGAGGCGGGGAGGTCCTCGTCGTCGCGGACCTCGCCACCGGGTAGAGCCCACCTGCCGGCGGCCGGCCCGAGGGAGTGTCGCCACAGCAGGACGTGGAGCGCGGGAGCGGCGGCCCCGGGGACCGGCCGCACCTGGGTCACCACGACGAGGACCTCGTGACCGGTGTTACACTGCATCATGTTTTCGATTGTAAGTCGAAAACGGCCGGCCGGTGGTTTGCCGGTCCGCACCGATTCACCCGGGAGGGGGCAGCGATGAGCACTGCCACAGGACTGAACACCGCGAGCACGACGGTCGCACCGAGGCCGGACACCGTCGCCGGACGGCTCGATTCGCCGCTCGCGGCCAAGATCCGTCACGACGGCGCGGTCTACACGGGCGTCGAGCCCGACGCGCAGTGGGCGTCCGAGATCCGCCGACTCGCCGCCGAGCGCGACGCGGTGATCCTCGCGCACAACTACGAGGTCCCCGCGATCCAGGACATCGCCCACCATGTCGGCGACTCCCTCGCCCTGTCGCGCATCGCGGCGGAGGCAGAGCAGTCGACCATCATCTTCTGCGGCGTCCACTTCATGGCGGAGACCGCGAAGATCCTGTCCCCGGACAAGACGGTCCTCATCCCCGACGAGGCCGCGGGCTGCTCGCTGGCCGATTCCATCACCGCCGAGCAGCTGGCGGAGTGGAAGTCCGAGCACCCGGACGCGGTGGTGGTCTCGTACGTCAACACGACCGCCGCGGTGAAGGCCCTCACCGACATCTGCTGCACGAGCTCCAACGCGGTCGAGGTGGTCGAGTCGATCGACCCGGACCGCGAGGTGCTGTTCCTGCCCGATCAGTTCCTCGGCGCGCACGTCCGGCGCAAGACGGGCCGCGAGAACGTCCTGGTGTGGGCGGGCGAGTGTCACGTCCACGCCGCGATCAACGGTGACCAGCTCACCGCCAAGTCGCAGGCGCACCCGGGCGCCGAGCTGTTCGTCCACCCCGAGTGCGGTTGCGCCACGAGTGCCCTGCACCTGGCCACCGAGGGCGCGGTCCCGGCCGACCAGGTCAAGATCCTGTCCACCGGCGGGATGGTCGACGCCGCCCGCGCCTCGGGTGCCCGCGAGGTCCTCGTGGCCACCGAGGTCGGGATGATCCACCAGCTGCGCAAGGCCGCCCCGGAGATCGACTTTCTGCCGGTCAACGACCAGGCCAGCTGCCCCTACATGAAGATGATCACCCCGGCCGCGCTGCTGCGCGCCCTCGTCGAGGGGGCCGACGAGGTGCACGTCGACCCGGTCACCGCCGAGGCCGCGCGCGGGTCCGTCGAGCGGATGATCGCGATCGGCAATCCGGGGTCGGGGGAGTGAGCGGCGCTGCACCCGGGGACGACGACGACGAGGTCTTCGACCCCGACACCCGTGCCGACGCCCTGATCGCGGTACGGCGTGCCCTCGAGGAGGACCTGCGATACGGCCCGGATGCCACCTCGCTGGCGACGGTGCCCGCAGACGCCCGCGCCACGGCCCGCCTCGCGACCCGCTCCGACGGGGTCGTGGCCGGACTGCCGCTGGTGGAGATGGTCCTGGCCGAGGTGTTCGGCCGGGCCGAGCCGGGGCGGGCGGACTTCTCGGTGGTTCTGCACGCCCACGACGGGGACCGCGTCTCGGCCGGCGACGTGGTCGCCGAGATCAGCGCTCCGACGCTCGGGTTGCTCACCGCCGAGCGGACCCTGCTCAACCTCGTGTGCCACCTGTCCGGCGTGGCCACCGCGACCCGCGCGTGGGCCGACGAGCTCGCCGGGACGGGCTGCGCCGTTCGCGACACCCGCAAGACCATGCCCGGGATGCGGTTGCTGCAGAAGTACGCGGTCCGCTGCGGTGGCGGGGTCAACCATCGACTGGGCCTGGGCGACGCGGTGTTGGTCAAGGACAACCACGTGGTGGCCGCTGGCGGGGTGCTCCCGGCGTTGGCCGCGGTGCGGGAGCGCTTCCCGGATCTGCCGTGCGAGGTCGAGGTGGACTCGCTCGAGCAACTGGACGAGATGCTGGGAGCCGGCGTGGACCTCGTCCTGCTCGACAACTTCCCCGTCTGGCAGACCCAGATCGCGGTCCAGCGCCGCGACAAGGTCTCACCGGCCACCCGCCTGGAGTCCAGCGGTGGGTTGACGCTCGACGCGGCGGCCGATTACGCCCGCTGCGGGGTCGATTATCTGGCGGTCGGGGGCCTGACCCACTCCGTCGCGGTGCTCGATCTGGGACTGGATATGTGAGGTCCGCCCCACCGTGGCCTTCGGGCTCGGGCCACCGGCCGCGGTCCGCGTAAAGTCGAGGACCATGACGGGGTTCTGGGACTCAGGCGAGAAGAGCACGGCAGCGGAACGACGATTGCAGCGGATGGAGGAGGCGCGCCGCCGCGTCGAGGCGGGGGAGAACACCTCGCCGCCCCCTCTGCCCGCACCCGCCAGGAGCACCAGGCCGACGCGCTCCGCCCGCACCGCCAAGGCCCCGACCGTCGACCCGCTCGCGGTGACCGGAGCGCAGTTCGCGGTGTGGCGCAGTGTGCAGCACTTCTGCAGTACCGATTCCACGCCCGACGCCCGTGGCGCCGACCTCGACCTGCTGGTGGCCTGGTCCGACACGATCCAGCCGTTCCGGCTCCGGCAGCGCATCGTCGCCAGGTTGGACAACGAGGGCGCCTGGCTGCCCGTCAGTTACGCCAAGGACGGTGCCCGCGAGCCCATCACCCAGGCCCAGGCGGAGCGCTACCGGGACGCCCGTCTCGGCGAGACCACCCTGTCCGGCGGGGCCCAGAAGCCGCTCAAGGAGACCGACCACCCGGACGAGACGGTCGCCCTGTAACCGGCCCTGCCGTGCCCCGGCCCCGCCGGCCGCGTGTCAGCGGTCCCCGAGGGCGAATCGCCGCCCCTCGGGCCGCGGGCCCGTGGCGAGGACGATCTCGTCGGCTCCGGCCTCGGCGGCCGCCGCGTCGGTGGTCTCCTTGGCAGCGGTGACCTCGTCGTCGTCGCTCCCACCGGTCTCGCCCACAGCGCTATCCCCCGCAGCGCCATCGCCCACAGCGCCATCACCCGAACCGCCTCCGGCAGGGTCGCCCTCGCCGGTCGCGCGGACCATCTCACCGTCGCCGGGTAGCGGATCGACGGCCACGATCGTCCCCTCGTCGAGCAGGTCGATGATCGCCGTGCGCGCGGCGCGGGCGTAACGCAGGTTGCGCAGGGCCGGGGTGTCCGTCTCGGGGGCGGACGGGTCCACGTCGGCCAGCCGGAGCGGCTCGCCCGACGGTGCCTCGTAGGCCTCGCACACCGACTCGATCAGTTCGTCGAGTGCCAGGCTGTCCCGCTCGCCGAGCTTGTCGACCACGATCATGCGGGCTCGTTCCAGTGCGGGCTGTTCGGGTTCGGTCGCGGCGTCGATGGCGGTTCGGATGGTCTCGAGTGAGGTCATACCCCGAGCCTGCCAGTCCGGGCGGCGGCGTGCAGCCGGTCAGCAGGGGCGGTGGGCGTCGTGCACCTGCGGCACCACCGTCACCACCACGTCTTCGATCTTCCAGCTCAGCTCGGCCAGCCGACGCCGGACGTCCGCGAGCCGCTCGACGGTGATCTCCCGGCCGGGCGACGGGACCAGGAAGGCCTCCACATGGAAGACGTGCCCCTGGTCGCGAACCCGCGCGCCGTGGTCGTCTGCCCAGTCGACACCCGCCAGGAGGTCGTCGATCCGGTACACGAGTGGATGCGGGTCGGTGCCGTCGAACCGGGTGGGACGCGCGTCGGCCAGGCCCTCGATCGCACCGCGCAGGTTCGACCACCCGTCCCGCACGATCGACACGCTCACGACCAACGCCGCCACCGCATCCGCCCACCACAGGCCCACCGCGATCCCGAGGACGCCGACGATGGTGGCCAGGCCGGTCTTCCAGTCCGCGCGGTTCATGTCCGCATCGGCGTAGAGGACCTTGTCGTGCAGCGTCTCGGCGGGTGCGGCCTTCATCCGGCCGAGGAAGAACGGCCCGATGACGGACAACCCCATCACCACGATCATCAGCCACCCGGACCAGACCACCCACCCGCCGATCTCCACGACCCCCAGCGGCGGCCGCTCGCCCGTCACCAGACCCGTCACGGAGTCAAAGACGAGGAACGCCCCCATAGTCAGTAGAGCCACCGCGGCGACGAGATGCCCGATCCCGACGGCGCGATGCCGGCCGTAGGGGAAACGAGCCGACGGCGGAGTGCGCGCGATCCGCACCGCCACGAGGAACGCGATCGGCGGCAGGAGGGACAGCGAGTCCTCGATCCAGGCGGCCTTCATCGCCTGCGACTGGCCGGACACGGCGTACACCGCTGCGACGGTGACGACCAGTACCGCGAGGGTCGCCCACTCCAGGCGGACCGCGCGACGCAGCGCGGATCGTTGATCGTCGGGCAAGTCGTCGCGCCCGAGCCCCGACGCGCCGCGGCTCCGTCGGTCGTCGTCCCTCTCGGCACTCATGATGCGCCCTCGGATTCGGCGAGGTAGGTCTCCAGCGCCACCAACAGCGCGTTCTCCCCGAGCGGAGTGGCCATCACCATCTTCTCGGTGTCCCCGTCGGGGGTGACCTCGTCGGTGTACGGCCTCGTCAACGCGATCTCCTTCTCCCACGGGGAGTCGGAGGTCAGTCCGCCCACGACCACGTCGAGGTCCCCGCGGACCATCGCCATCACGAGTTCACTCTCCGCGCCGGGCGTCCACTCGACGTCCGCGGCGTATGACTCGGCGAATCCGGTGACCAGGTCGACCTCCCGCCCGGCGACCCGGCCGTCGTCGTACACCTCGGTCCACGGCGGGTTCTCCGACACGCCCACCCTCAGCACGCCGTCGGTGATGCGCCCGAGACTGCCGTCGGTGTCCTTGGGGAGTGGTCCGCCGCAGGCGGCCCCGAGGACCGCGACGAGGACCGCGACGACGACGGTGAGAACGACGGAGTGAGCGACGGAGACGACGCCTCGGCCGGTCGTCTCCAGCGGGCCGCGGGTACGACCACGCTCGACTGGATTTCGACGGACGTGCATGCGATTCCCCACCTTCCGCGTCGACCCGTTCAGGACGAGAGTTCCACCAGCGCACCGGGGATCTCGGGCAGCAGTTCGCGCGCGAGGAATCCGGTCACACCGACCCGGGCGGACAACCGCTCCCCGGCCCGACCGTGAACGAAGGTCGCCCACGCGGCGGCCTGGGCGGGTTCGGCCCCACGGGCGAGCAACCCGCCGATGAGCCCGGCCTTGACGTCACCCGACCCCGAGACGCCGAGACCGAACGAGCCGGATTCGTCCCGCCATAACCGGCCGTCCGGCGCGGCGATCCACGAGGTCGCGGTGCCGGTCACCACCACGGCCCCGGCTCGCCCGGCGAGCTCGGTGGCGTGTCCCGGGGTGTCGGACTCCACCTCGTCCTCGGGCACGTCGAGGGTGCGGGCGAGCTCCCTGGGATTAGGGCTGAGGACCGCGCGCCCCTCGAGGTGCGCGAGCCCGTCGGGATTCTCCGTGACGTAGGCCATCCCCAGCGCGTCCAGCACGAGCGTGGTGTCCAGCCGGGGCACGACATCGGAGAGCAGCTCCACCGCGGCGACCTTGTCGCAGATGCCCGGGCCCAACACCACTGCGTCACACCCCTGAGCGAGTTCGACGATCGTGTCGGCCCCCGCGGCGGTGAGTTCGCCGGCGTCGTCCTCGGGAAGACCGACGGTCTTCGATTCCGGGATATGGATCGCGAGGGTCGGCGCCACCGACCCGGCCGTGGCGATCTGCAGTTTGCCGGCCCCGCACCGCAGCGCCGCCTCCGCGGCCAGCAGCACCGCGCCCGGGGTGGACCGGCTGCCACCGACGACCAGGACCCGCCCTCGACCCTCCTTCCCGCCGTCGGGGGAGGGGAGAGCCCACCCGCGGAGCAGGTGCGGCGTGAGGACCGACTCGCTGCTGCTCACCGCACCGCCTCCTCCGTCCCAGCCGGGATCTCCCGGGTCATCGGTTCGTCAGCTCGCTCTACGGCCGTCGTGTCCGCGTAGCGTTCGAGTTCGAGTCGCTCGGTCCGGGCGTCGGCGCGCGGGCCTGTACCCGTGCCCACCCGGTACGTCGTCACCGAACAATTGGGCAGGGGGTCCTCCCGGTCGATCCGGAGGACCTCCTCCTCGGCCATCTGCTCCAGTGCCACGCGGAAACACATGATGACCGCCTGGTGGCTGAAGACCGCGACCCGCTCGCCGGCGTACTGCTGACGCAGATCCGTCAGTAGATAGCGCACCCGCAGGAGCACATCGGTCCAGCTCTCGCCACCGGGAGGACGGTAGTAGAACTTGCCGATACGGTCCCGCCGCTCGGCTTCCTCCGGATACCGCTCCCGGATCCCACGGCCGGTGAATCCGTCGAGAATCCCCAGATCACGCTCACGCAGCCGTTCGTCGGTGAGCAGCGCGGCACCGCCGGACCCAGCTCCGCGCGCATGACCACCGACCACCTCGAGTGCCGCCGAGGCCGTGTCCGCCGCCCGGCGGTACGGCGAGGTCAGCCACACGGTCGGGCGGGCCTCGGTGGGCAGGTCCCCGAGCCAGGCACCCACCGCCCGGGACTGGCGCACCCCGGCGTCCGACAACGGCGTGTCGGCGTCGCGGTGGTCCAGGTCGAGTTGGTGGGCACCGGCGGCGCGGGCATTGTCGTTGGCGACGTTGCCGACACTCTGGCCGTGGCGGACAAGCAGGAGTCCCGCGAGTTCGGTCACGGCTCGAGGACCACCTTCACGGCGCCGTCCTCCTTCTTCTGGAACATCTCGTATGCGCGGGGTGCGTCGGCCAGCGGGAGCCGGTGGGTGGCGAAGTCGTCGACGCCCAACGGATCGTCGTCGGTGAGCAGCGGCATGATCTCCGGAACCCAGCGCTTGACGTTGGCCTGGCCCATCTTCAGGGTGATCTGCTTGTCGAACAACGTGAGCATGGGCAGCGGATCGGCGGTGCCTCCGTACACACCCGAGAGCGAGATTGCCCCGCCGCGGCGCACGATGTCTATCGCCGAGTAGAACGCCCCGAGTCGGTCGACCCCGGCGTGCTCCATCATCTTCTTGCCGAAGAACTTGGGCATCAGACCGACCGCGGCATGCGCAGCGCTCGCCACGGGAGAACCGTGGGCTTCCATGCCGACCGCGTCGATCACCGATTCGGGCCCGCGGCCGTCCGTCATGTCGCGGATGACGTCGCCGATCTCGCCGGGAACGTCAGTTGGATCGATCACCTCCACCCCGCGGTGGGCCTGGCGGGCCCGGCGCTCGGCTACGGGGTCCACGCCGATCACGCGGTGTCCACGGTGCGCGGCGATGCGTGCGGCCATGTCGCCGATCGGCCCGAGGCCCAACACGACGACCGTGCCACCGTCGGGGATCTCCGCGTACTCCACGGCCTGCCAGGCGGTGGGCAGGACGTCGGAGAGGTAAAGGTATCGGTCATCCGAATGCTCGTGCGGCACCTTGATGTGGGTGTTCTGCGCCTGGGGGACCCGCAGGTATTCGGCCTGACCGCCCGAGACACTGCCGTACAGCTCGGAGTAGCCGAACAACGCCGCCCCCATGCCCTGGTCACGCACCTGGGTGGTCTCGCACTGGGTGTTCAGGCCCTTGTCGCACATGAAGCAGTGGCCGCAGGAGATCTGGAAGGGCATCACCACGCGGTCGCCGGGCTTGAGCCCGGTCACCTCCGCGCCGACCTCCTCCACGATTCCCATGGGCTCGTGTCCGAGGATGTCGCCCTCGTTCATGAAGGGACCCAGCACCTCGTACAGGTGTAGATCCGATCCGCAGATGTTGGTGCTGGTGATCTTGACGATCGCGTCGGTGGGCTCCTGGATCTGTGGATCAGGGACGTCCTCGACGCGGACGTCGCGCTTGCCGTGCCAGGTGACTGCCTTCATGAGCGGGCTCCTCTCTGGTCGTGCCATGCGCGTTCACGCATGCCTCCGACCGTAATAACGCAGGGCGGCCTCCGCATCCGGTAGACGTGGCCACCGGCTCGCCGCGGTCGGAGGTCAATCCAGTGCGCGTAAGACCTCCGCATGACTCGTCAACTGGTCGGCGAATGTCGTCACAACCACCTGGCGCAGTACCGTCGCCCCACCTCCCGATTCGCAGGCGGTGTCTCCGCTGACGACTCCTTCGCCGCTGTCGCCTCCGTCGTCGCGCCACACGGTGGCGATCGTGGAGGCTGTGAGTTCATGGTCGCCCACGCGGAACTCGCCCAGGGTGTCCGCGACCCACCGGCCTCGGGCATCCTTCACCCGCTGTGTCGCCCGTAGCCGCCACCCGCCGAGAACCGCCGCAGTATCGGCGAGCCTGTCGAGGACCGTCGTGCAGTCCACAGCCGGTCTGATCCTCGCAGTGGAGACCACGACCGTCGGTTGGAAACCCTCCCTGCCCAGGCCCGGGTGCACCCACACCGCGGCGTTGCCGACCGGTTCGTTCTGCTCGACCAACCGCCAGCCGTCGCCGGGGTCGAGGCTTCTCAGTGACGGCTCCTCCAGCGGTTCGAGGACGCAGCCGTGAATCTGCAGGAATTCTGGGAGCGTCGTCATCGGGCGCTTTCCTCGCCGGCGCGGATGATCTCTCCGGTACCGCGCTCCCAGCGGTCCCCGACGCGCATCTTCCGGCGGGTGTTCCATCCCGGACCGACGAACAGTTCAGCACCCCAGGGCGTGGCCAGCAGCGGACGCAGCTCTGGGTTCTCGATCAGCAGGTAAATGGCATTGATCAGGGTATTGGGGTCGATCTTGTACCCGGAGCAATCGATATTGATCACGTCGACGCCGTTGAACCGGAATCGCTTCCCCCTTCCGCGGCTCGGGACCTCGTCTCGCACCGACACCTGTACCCCGGCCCGTAGGTTGCGCCTGTTCGCGTAGTAAATCCGGGAGCCGCCGCCGTGCTTGAGGTTCGCGTCGCCGATCGCCCTGACGTCGAGTACCTCTGTCCACGGAATGGTCGTGCGGAAGCGCCCGCGGTGGTGTTCCAACCCTTCCGGGGTGAAACGCAGTAGGTGCCGATGCCCGGCGAGGAGAAACGACAACAGAACGAATCCGTACAACCCGACAGCCGTCACGAGCAGTCGCGGCGGTGCGAATCGTGAGCCGAGCGTCATGTGGGGTTCGAGGTACTCGAGTGCCGCGAAGGTGGCCAATGCGACAACGCCGACGAGCGTCGGTACATGGAAGCGTGCAAGGGTGACCGTGGGAATCGGTCCGGTCGGCTCCTTGAGCCGTCGGGCCGGACTGAGATAGACGAACCCACCCACGACCGGGACAAGCCCCAACAGGGAGAACATCGTGATTGCGCCGGCCAGGGACGAGACCGTTGCCCGGCCCGGATCGTGAAAGAAATCTGCGCTGGTCTCCACTCCGAGCGCGAGGAACAGCGGTGCCGACAGCACCCAGATCCACCGGGGATTCTGCGCCACGCGGTATTCCCACGCCATCTCGGCTGTGACTCCGTGGGTGGTCCTGACATGAGTCATCTGATCAGCCGCCTTCTCGCTCGTCATCGAAGTGATTCCGAATAGCGACGGTGGTGAAGTAACCGGCGCCGCTCGCCATGAGGAGTCCGAACGCGGCGCCCGCGACAGTCCCGGCACCGGGGATGAAACTGCCGGCCGCAGCGCCCACGAACAACCCCGCGACCAGTCCGCCGCCCTCGGCGGCGAGCGTCTCCGACATCCGCTCGTCGTCCGGTGCTCCTGCGATTCCGGCGACGAACCCGAGTGCGTTCCCGAAAGGACCCAGTACTTTCGCCACGAGCCGCGTGCCCCGCAACCCATCGTCGCTCGCGTCGATGAGGGCTCCGAGCGGCTGCGTCATGGCGCCCATGACCAACCCTGCGATCGCAGTCCTCGGATCGGCGTTGTCACCGTAGAACGCAATGGACTCATTGAGGAGAGCGAGCTCCCGGGACGTCTCGACATCGAGCGAGTCGAGCGCCCGCAGCGTGGCTATGATCGACTTTCCGAGTTCGTCGAGTTCTTCCTCGACAGCAGACTCCGCAGCTGCCGGGGGCGTCACCGTCCCGTCCTCTCCGACTGCACCACCCCTCTGATGAACGGACTCCACATCCACGGCCAACCGGTCCCGGTGGAACGCCGCGGCCCGAGCGAACGACGACAACGTGTCGGCGGTACTACGCAAGTCGTCCCCGACCGCGAAGGACCTTCTCCGCAGGTCGCCGAGAGCGAGTCGCGCCGATTCGACGGAGTGACCCCGCATCTCGTCGAGTGTTCGTTCCACGTCGTCCCGCAGAAGATCCGCCACGTCGCTCGTGGTGGCGACTCCGGCACGAACCGCGGTCAGTTGCGACTCGACCGCGTCCAGTCGCCAGGAGAGGGCCTCGCTCAGGCGCACGGACACCGGGTCACCTCCCGCCGAAGGTCGTCGCGTTGTGGACATCCGAGTCGACGATCGCGTCGGTAGCGTTCCGAAGTCGGTCTGCTGCCGCGGACAGGTCGGAGCTCAGCCTGTCGGTCGACTCGCCCAACCGGGAGGCGAGTTTGCGCGTGACGGCAGCGACCCTGCTCTCTCCCAGGACAGCGGCCGCGGCCGTGAGCGAGACCTCCGGTGCGATCTCACCGACGTCGACGCAGTATCCATCGATCCGCCCGGCCAGATCGTGCAATTCGACCGGTGCGACGTGCAGCGGCCCGGTCATCGCGAGCCCCGCTTCGACGACAATGCGTCCCCGAACCGGTTCAGCTCATCCCGGTGCGAGCGCACTGGAGGTGTGGTCGTCCTCGTCGTCGTCTTCATACCCGCCCTGCTGTCGTGATGGCCGTACCCCGGCGCTGTTTCATTCCTGCAACCTGTATGACGCGCGGGGCGTGACGGCTGGTTCCGCGCCGGGCCGAACCGAATCGAAGATTCTTCGACGCCGAGCCGAATAAAGTAACCACCATTCAGATCGGATAGGTCGGTTACCCGGCCCCGTCAACGGTGGTGACCATGAGTAGTCCGCCCAACGGATCTGGCTGGAGCGACGACGGATGGGGGCACGCCCCGTATGGAACACCTCCGTCGGTCCCGCGACGCAGCCCACTGGTCTGGGCGACGGGGGTGCTCATCGTGGTACTGCTGATCGCCCTCGCAGGCATCGTCGGGTACCTCCTCGCATCCGACGAACACCGGCCGGTTGCAGCCCCTGCCCCCAGGTCGACCACCATCGAGCCCTCGACGCCGCGGACCACCCCCACGGGTTCGAACGAGGACGGCGTGCCGATCTCCCCGGCTGGAGTGACCGCCTGCGACCCCGACGAAATCTCGGGCGAAGCGGGAATAGCCCGTCGAAATGTGAACATCGACCGATGTCTGGGCGACTGGGCGCTCGCCCACGTCTATGTTCCGCCCGGCGAACCGGCCGGCGACACGCAGTACATCGTCGGCCGCGTCGACGGGGCATGGAGCCGGTACACCAGCATTCCCTCGGGTATCTGCGCAGACGACGCGGAGAGTGACGGGATGCCCGCCGAACTGTCGCGGCTTCTCGACGAGTGCCCGCGATCAGAGGTGTCGACGGGAGACCTCGGCCTGTCCACGCCCATGACGAGGCCACTCTGCGACGGGCGGGGGATCGTGGTGCTCTACTCCGCCGTCACCCCCGGCGCCTATGCACAGGAGATCTCCTCCGCACTGGCCACGTACCCCGGATCGTCGTACCTCCGCACGGACATGGCGTGCCCGTCGCTGCGCCCCCGGGACGAGAACGGCAACGTCATCTACGCGGTCTACCAGCCGTCTGGTTATACGAGGCAGGAGCTGTGCGGCGACGTGCGGGCAGCGGGCCCGCCGGCCTACGGGCGATGGCTGGACACAACTAGTGATCCGTCCGCCCTCGTGAGCTGCTGAACCCGCGACGGGCCGGACAGTAGTTATCGCACGAGAAGTGGGATGTGCTGCTCGGCCGCGGTGTTGGCCCCGTGATGACCGAGAAGGGAGGATTCCATCTTCTCGAGTTGTGGCCGCGCGAGAATAACGCCGCCGGTCGCGATGGCGATGACGTCCCCGAGGCGGTCGGCGTGGTCGCGGTCTGGGCCGAAAAGCTGCTCGACGAGGGCCTGCTCGCGGCTGATGACCCGGGCGAGGTCGGTCAATTGTGCCCGCCACGAGTGCAGGACGTCCCGCGCCGCCCCGTGGCGGGCATAGACATGACGAACCCGGGCCTCCCCGGCCACTGCCTCGACGTCGGTGAGGAGCGCTGGGGTCGCGTCGATGTCGATCACGGTCTCAGCGGCGACCATTCCGTGGTCCGCCGTCAGCAGGAGCTTGCAGTCGCGGGGGAGATCGGTGGCGAGGTCCGTGACGAACTTGTCCACTTCGCGCAGGGACTGAAGCCACTGGGATGATCCCGGGCCGTGGATATGGCCGATGAGGTCGAGGTCGCCGAAGTAGGCGTATGCGAATCGTCGGGCGCGGGACGGCTGACTGAAGGTGTCCAGGATTCCCTGGCGGATCTCGTCAAGTGAGTTCGCCGGGAGGTAGTCGCCTCCCGCCCGGAACGCCGCTCGGGTCAGGCCGGAATCACGGAAGTCCTCACGCATGACGTAGGTGACATCGACCCCGTCGGCTGCCAACAACTCGAGCAGGCTCGGCTGTTGCTGGACCTGCCGGGGCGGGAAGCGATCCAACGCCGAGGGGCCGCTTGACGACTCGAGAGTCCACCGCAGCGGATTGAACGACGTCGGTGGGGCGCCGGAGTCGTCTGACATGCGGAAGCTGTATCCCACGATGCCGTGCTTGGAGCAGGGGGCGCCCACCGCGAGGCTCGTCAAACTCGTGGCCGTCGTCGCGGGGAACCCGGCAGAGATCATTCGGTTGGTCGTCGCCGCGAGGGTGGGAGCCGCCTCGGCGTGCTGGCGGATGAGTTCGGCCCCCAGGCCATCGATGAGTACGAGCACCGCATCGCTCGTGGGGGCTATCTCCAGCGGGCTGCGGAAGCCGGTACCCAAGGCGGCGGCGATCGACGGCATGACATCGGCGAGCGAATTCTCGGACGGGCTGGTCGGGATCGCGATCATGTCCTCACCATCCCCCAAGTCCCGCGGGTCGGGGGAGATACGCGACTGATGGGCGACTGCATCTCATGGCGGGGCCCGACTGCCCGGCTTCCGGCTGCGTCGTTAGAAGGGTGGTGGGTCGATGATGTCGTCGAGGCGTTGGCGGTGGTGGTCGAGTAGGAGGGTGCGGATGCCGAATTCGATGGCGCTGGCGTGTGGGGCGTTGCGGTCCCACCAGCGGCTGGACTCGGCCGGTGGGGTGGGGATCGTGTCGGTGGTGGCGGCGGTGTCCCCTGTTGCGGTGCGGGCACGTTCGGTGCGGTGGCGGGCGGCGCGGCGGGACCAGTAGGTCGGTTCGGCGTCGGCCCGTTCGTCGCCGGTGGGGTGGGGGGTGCGGCGTTGCTGACGGGCCCAGGCGCGGGTCTCGGTGTGGGCGTGTTCGCGTCGGTAGTCGGCCAGTGGGCCGGAGGGGCGGGTGAGCATGGTCGAGCCCTCGGGGGTGGTCACGGTCAGGGTGCCGTCGGGGTGGAGGTGGTAGCGCCAGTCGGAGAAGGTCTTGAACCGGTGGTGGCGCCGGCACATCGCGGCGAGGTTGGCCTCGGTGGTGTGCCCGCCACGCTCGGGGTCGGTGTGATCGAACGGCACCACATGGTCCAGATCACAGGCCTCGGCCGGGATCGCGCAGCCGGGGTGGCGGCAGGTGCCGTCGCGCAGTCGGATGCGGCGGGCCAGGTCGGCGCCGGGCCGATAGGTCAGGGCGGCCCGGGCGTCGTCGGCGGCCCCGATCCGGGGATCGACGGCCTCAAACGTGGCCCCGTCGCTGGTGGCGAGCATGTCGAGCAGGGACTGCAGGGCGGCCTGGCCGGTGCGGGCGAACTCCACCCGGGCTCCGCCGTCGTCGCGGGCGTGATTGCCGGTGGCGATGACGGTGACCCGTGGCCGCAACGGCGCCACCCCGGCACCCGCGATGGCGGACTGGCCCGCGGCACCCGGCTGGCCGGGGTGGGCTGCAGTGTCGGAGCCGTTGCGGGCGCCGCCTGGGCCGACGTCGCCGCACACCAGAGACATCAACGCGTCGGCGCGGCGTTCGGCCAGGGAGTAATCGTCGACCTCACCGGCGGCCTCACCATCACCGTCGCCATCGCGGGCGTTGGCGGCGGCGTCGGCGGCAGCTGCGGCGTCGGTGGCCCGGTGGTCGGCGACGCGGTGGTCGAGGGCCTCGGCCAGGACGGCGGCCTCTTCGGTTGCCAGGATCGCCGAGATGGTGGACATGCCGTCGATGCCTTTGTTCACGCGTACCCCGCGGGTGCGGGCGGCTTCCTGGCGGCGCAGGCGGATGCCATTGGCGTCGTAGCCGGCGATGATGGCATCGACGTTGCTGCGGATGACTTTCTCGCCCAGGCGGATCCCGCCCTCGATCGCGGCGAGGTACTCGTCGACGACCTGTTGCTGCACCAGATCCAGCACGTCGACGTGGACGGTGGCCATCTGGGAGGCGAGCACCTCGGCGGCGCGCTGGTCCAGACGCCCCTGCGCCATCGCGGTCAGGATCGCCGGGTACCGGGTGTGCAGGTCGAAGGCGAAGGAGATCATGGTGGTGGCCCGCCGGGACGAGATCGCCATCGCCGCGACCACGTACCCGGTCGCGACGTCGATGGGATCGACCACCGCATGCCCGGGTCGGCATTCACCGGCGCCCGCCCCGGACTCCTCCCGGCGCTGGCATTCGAGGAACAACTCGTAACACGCCACGAACCGGCGTGCCGCCGCACGATTCTCGCCCATCCAACCCGCACGCACCGCCGCCCGCAGACCCGACAACAAACTCGAGGCACCGGGAGAACCAGACGAACCGGGCGAGGCGGGGGAGGCGGGGCCAGCGGCCGCGCGATCCGCGTCCTCCTGCATCCACCCACCCCCTCCGTCGTCGCTAACCCGGCATCGAACTTGTGTTCTAGTATACGAAAGTAGGTTCGCACCGGCAAGGGTCACTTCAGAGGATCTTGGTGCAGGGGCTCCGGAGCAACGGGAGCCCACCTCGGCCTGATCTGTGGTCCACTCTTTTTTATCGTTCGGGGTGAATGCCCCGTGGACCCACACCTCGGAGGCGTTCCATGTCCAAGACTCTTGCCTGTGCCGGAGCGGTCGCTGCCGCGCTAGTCGTCATGTCGACGGGAGCCGCAACTGCGCAGAGTTCAGGCGCAACCAGCTCGAACTCCTTCACGGGATCGTCCGAGACCGAGGGCGACTACCTCGGTGAGGCAGGCGAGCTGCTGCCGGGTTCCGTGACGGGGTCGTTGCCCGGTTACGCCTCCGGTCCGCTGGGGTCCACCGCCACGCTCGCGTGCAACATCGGGTCCGCGGTCGGCGCCGCCGCCAACCTGATGGGGGCGCCGTTGCAGGTTCCGGTCGGCGTGGTCTGCATGGTGCTCAACCCGGTGGCCGCGTCTGCGGATTCACTGCTCAAGGGTGACGTCGCGGGCTCCGTGGGTGCCGTGGTCTCAGGCGTGCCGCTGGTCGGCAACTCGCTCGAGGATCAACTGGACACAGGGTCGGCCACCGAGTCGGTGGAAGGTTCTGTGGGCGATCGGCTCGGCTCTCTCGCCGAGACCTCGCTGACGCCGGGGAACTGAGACGCGCCCCGCCCCGCGCCCGACCGAGGGGCGAGGGGCCGGGTGAATCCCGGGTAGGGGTGCCGGAAGCTACCGCTGCCCGCGGCCGAACGCGTGCGGCTCGACGGGCTGCTGCGTCCTGGGCAGGCCGGCGACCACGAGCCGATAGGACTCGGTGACCAGCTCGGACACCATGTCCGCGTCCAGGGATCCGCCCGGGTGCAGCGAGATCCAGTGCCGCTTGTTCATGTGGTATCCGGGCGTGATGTCGGCGTGCGCATCGCGGAGCGACATCGAATCAGACGGCAGCGCCTTGAGGATCACCTGGCGTTCGCCGTCGACGGTTGTGTGGAACATGAACATCTTCCCGCGGACCTTGAACACGTCGACGCCCGGCCCGAACGGGAACTCCAGAGTCGATGCGGGCAGTTCGCGGGCCCGCATCGCGGCGCACTTCTGGAGTTCCCGTCCGTTCACGGCGTCGACGCTACCGTCACCGCCCCGGCGTCCGGCCGGGTGTCCCGCCCCGAGTGCTCCTGCGTGTCGTTCGCGCATGACGACCCGGCGACGAGAGGGTTGGCCAGCGTCCCGGCGAACTGCAGCGACCCGGCCTGATCGGTCAGGTCCACCATCTGCCGGGTGTTCCGCAGCTGCAGTCGGTTGAGGCACGAATGTCTGAATCGCGGAGCGAACAGCGCCTCCCAGGTGGGACGGTGCACCTCGTTGTCGTCGTCGTCCTCGTTGTCGTTCCCCTTGCCACCGCGACTTCCGCCGCCGCGACCTCCCGCGCCGGGCCCCAGGGTCTCCAGGCACTGCCGCGTCTCGTCCCAGAACTGATCGGCGTCCAGCGCCCCGGCGACGTCGAGGACCGCGGCGAGGTGGCGCAGCACCCCGTCCATGACGTCGGTGTGGACGCTCAGCGCGCCGGTCTCGGCGTCCACCACGTGGCGGATCCGCTCGAGTCGCGCCGGCAGGGGGCGGTCGCGAACGACGGCCACCTCCTCGCCGATGTCCTTGAACAGCACCCGGCGCACCGTGTGGTCGGGACCCATCACCACGATGACGTTCTCGCCGTGCGGCATGAACACCAGTCCGTGCACGAGCAGGCACCGCGCCACGGGCACCACGTAGGCGTCGAGCAGCGCCCGGAGCCAGGTGCGGGCGTCCAGGCCGGACCGCTCGAGGTGTTCGACGGCGAGGGCCCGCCCGTGGAGGTCCACGTGCAGCATCGAGGCGAGCGTGACGGCCCGCTCTCCGGGAGTCAGTCGGGGCACGGGGCTCTCGCGCCAGAGTGCCGCGATCATCTTGGTGTGCGGGCCCTCGTCGGAGATCCCGGCCGCGGCCGCCCGGTGATAGGCGTCGCCGGTGTATCCCACGGCGGCGACCTCGCGCAGGATCTGGAAATCCAGCGCGCGCAACACCGGATCGGAGGCGACGACCCCGGCCACCCAGTCGTTGACCGCCGGGGTGTCGCGCATGTACTTGGGCGACAGGCCGCGGGTGAACCCCATGTTCTGCACGGCGAGAGCGGTCTTGACGTAGCCGCGCTCGGGGTGGGAGACATCGAAGAAGGTGCGCACCGACTGCTGTGGCCGGTACTCGCTGTCGGACTCGCCGAGGTGGACCAGGTCGTGGCGGGCGAGATCGGGGCCGAACGCCACCGCGACCTCGTGCTCCCACTGCCACGGGTGCACGGGCAGGATGCGGTAGTCGGCGGGGTCGAGCCCCAGTGAACGCAACCGGTCATCGCAACGCTCGAGCGTGTCGGCGCCGAACTCGTGCACATAGAGCTCATGCTCGTCGAGGCCCGCAACGGTGGCCAGATGACTGAGTCCGCGGCGGGCGGCCAGCCACACCAGCCGGACGGTCGACGGGGCCTCGGGCGTGTAACGGTGACGGTCGGACAGCCCCAGGCCCACGCGGCCGTTGTTGGCGACGAATCCGGGGTGCCCCTCGGTCATCGCGCCCTCGACCTCCTGCAGGCCCGCCTCCGCCAGCTGCTGTGCGGGGCGATCGCGATGATGTAGACAGAACGCCGCCGAGCCGAGCGTGGCCGCGATCTCCTCCAGGTAGATGCCCACGAGCGACTCGGGGATCCCCAGGTGCGGCGCGAGGGAGATGACCAGTTCCTGTGCGTCCGGTTCGGTCGGGGCGCCGTCGACCTCGCGGCGCAGCGTGGCCTCGTCGATCGCCCAGTGCTCCAGCGGCAACACCCGCGCTCGAAACGTCCACCGCTCGTCGCCGGCGCGCACCTCGTAGGTGTCGGGGCCGGCGTCGGTGTCGGTGTCGGTATCGGTGGTGCGGACGGGCGCCAGGAGTCGTTCATGGGAGAACTCGGCCAGCGCCTTGGCACAGAGGTGGCGGTGCGCGCGGCGCATTGCGTGACCGGTGAGATGGGCGTGGGCGTGGATGCCGGTCGGCGACGGCAGCGCCGGGAACGGGGTCGACGACGAGACCGACCTCGTCACGCGGCCGAGCTCCGAACCGCGGAACTCGTCGGCGCTACAGATGGAGAGCAGTGCCGTCTTGTCGGGCAGGTCGACGGGGCCGTCCTCGCGAAAGCCGGCGCGGGCGTTGAGCCGGTGCACGGCGGTGTTCCGGATGTCGGGCTCCACCACGACCCGGCGGGCCGGTGAGTTCCCGGACAACGGCACCTCGAACGCGGTCGCGCAGATCGCACCCATCACGGCCGCGGAGGTCCCGGGTACCGGGGTGCGGGTCGGCGCGACGAGGAGGTGCATCCCGAGATCGCCGGGCTCGTGCGGGTATCGACCGACGAGTTCTACGGCGGCCGGGTCGTAGAACACCGCCAGGCCCACGCGCAGGCCGTCGATGCGCACCATGTGCAACGACCGGTGCTGACTCGCCGACCAGTCGGACAGGAACGCCTCGACCTGCGTCGGGGTCGTGCCCCGCAGTCCCCAGTAGGCCGAACCGGGGTGATCGAACCAGGCGTGGAGGGTGTGGACGGTGTCGGCGTCGAGGGTCAGGGACTCGAGCGTGACCAACCCGGCGGGGGAGTGGAACGTGCTGGTGCAGGTGGTGCTGGTGCGGGTGGGGCTCATCGTGCCTCCTGGTGCCGGGCGGCGGGGGCGCCGAACTGCTGGAATGCGATCGAGGACTCGATCGGGTAGACCTCGCGGCCGCAGATGCCGCGCAGGATGATGCTGTTGCGCATCGCGCCCATGCCCAGGTCCGGGGCGGTGAGCCCGTGGGTGTGCTCCTCGGCGTTCTGGACGTGGATGAACGAGTGCGCGCGATCGACCGTGTGGTCGCGGGCCACGCGGTAGCGGCCCCGCTCGTCCCGGTCGATCTCGTCGGCGATCCCGTCGAGGAACCGCGGCGGCGTGGGGGAGTAGCCCGTCGCCAGGACGAGCCCCTCCGTGTGGTGGGTCCACGGCCTGCCCGTGTCGGTGCAGTGCAGGTCCAGGCGCAGGGCGGCACCGGTGGCGGGGTCGGCCTCCCGGCGGGCACCGTCGAGGGCCGTGGCGGCCGCCAGCAGCCCGGTGCCGAGGCCCTGCACCGAGCGGCGGTAGAGCAGGTCGTGGATCTGGTTGATCAGCTCGGCATCGATGCCCTTGTACAGCGAGCGCTGCTCCCGCAGCATCCGGTCTCGTCGGTCCGGGGGCAGCGCGTGGAAGTGGTCGATGTACTCCGGCGAGGTCATCTCGAGCGTGAGCTTGGTGTACTCCATCGGGAAGAACCGCGGCGAGCGGGTCACCCAGTCGATCCGCGGGCCGGCCGCCCCGGTGGCGGACAGCAGATCGTGGTAGATCTCCGCAGCCGACTGGCCACTGCCCACCACGGTCACCGACCCGAGTGAGAGCAGATCCTCCCGCCGGTGGAGGTAGTCGGAGGCGTGGAGAGCCACGGTGTCGCCACCGTCGAGCGGGTCCACCTCGATCGGCGTCCAGGGCGTGGTGCCGATCCCCAGCACCAGGTGTCGGGCGCGATAGGTCTCGGTGCCCTCGGAGGTGATGGCGGTGACCCGGTAGACGGGGGACTCGTCGTCGTTCCCCTCTTCCCGTCGGACGTCGACCACCTCCCGTCCCCACCGCACTCCGCGGACCCGGTCCGCGGCCCATCGGCAGTAGGCGTCGTACTCGGCACGGAGCGGTTGGAAGTCTTCACGGATGTAGAAGGGATACAGGCGCCCGATCTCTTTGAGGTACGCGAGGAACGAGTACGGCGATGTGGGGTCGGCCAACGTGACCAGGTCGGCGAGGAACGGGACCTGGATGGTGGCGTCGTCGAACATGAGCCCGTGGTGCCAGGCGAAGCCATCGCGGGCGTCGAGGAAGACCGCGTCGAGTCCGAGTGGTTCGGACAGGCAGGCCAGGCCGAGGTTGAACGGCCCGATACCGACGCCGAGCAGGTCGTGGACGTGCTCGGGGTGCGGGGGTCTCCGGGCGTGGTGGGCGCTCGCGCTCATGTCAGTACCCCCGCGGTCGTGGCCTGTCGCATCCCCTCGGCGAGGTAGCTCGCGGCGTCACGGACATCGGCCAGTACGGCGTCCACGTCCTCGTCGCGCAGGTACGGGTCGAGCACGGTCAACTTGAGGCAGGGCCTGCCGTCCACCACCGTCGCCGCGACCACGGAACGGCCCTCCGCGAACAGCGCGTCGCGGACGGGACGTACGAGGGCGTCGGACTCGTCGCCGGCGACCGCAGCGGGGCGGGGTCGGAACAGCACGGTCGACAGGTCGGGGCGGCGCACCAGCTCGAGTTCCGGGTCGGCGTCGATCGTCCGGCCGATCCGGGCGGCGACGTCGATCGCTCCGTCGAGCAAGCGGCCGATGCCGTCGGCGCCCATCACCCGCAGCGTCATCCACAGTTTGAGGGCGTCGAAACGGCGGGTGGTCTGCAGGGACTTGTCCACTGCGTGGTCCTCGCCGTCGGCGGGGTTGAGGTAGTCGGCGCTCACGGTGGAGTGGCGGAAGCCCGAACCGTCGCGCAACAGCAGCGCCGAGGCGGCCACCGGCAGGAAGAAGGTCTTGTGGAAGTCCACCGTCACCGAATCGGCGAGCTCGATCCCGTCGAGCAGGTCCCGGCGCGTGGGGGAGACCAGGAGCCCGCCGCCGTAGGCCGCATCGACGTGTAGCCAGACGTCGTGGCGGCGGCAGATCCCACCGACCTCCCGCAGTGGGTCGATCGCTCCGTGGTCGGTCGTACCGGCCAGCGCGACGACCGCCGCGACCTCGTCCCCGGCGTCGGTCAGTGCGGACAGGGTCCGGTCCAGGGTCGCGGGGTCCATGCGATCGCCGTCGCCGGGCAGGGTGATGACGGCGTCCGGCGCGAGTCCCAGCAGGCGGGCCGCCTTGACCACGCTGAGGTGGGCGTGTTCGCCGGTGACGATGCGCAGGCGCGACAGTCGCGCGCCCCGATCGGAGGCCCCGTCGCTACCGGTGCGCCGCCCGGGCCCCGGCCTGCTGAGGCGGTCCTCCCTGGCGGTGAACAGACCCTGCAGGTTGGAGGCCGTACCACCGGTGGTGAACACGCCGTCAGGACCGGCGCCGCGTGTCCGGTGGGAGTCGTCCGGGTGGTCGGGGGTGTCTTCGGAGGACGCGAACCCGATGAGGCCGGTGACCCAGTCGATGAGCCTCTGCTCGATCAGGCATGCCGAGGTGCCCTGGTCCCACGTCTCGACTGCGGTGTTCACCGACGTCGCCAGCGTTTCGGCGGCGACGGCGGGGATGGTGATCGGGCAGTTGAGATGGGCGAGGTAGCGCGGGTGGTGGTAGCCGACCGCATGGTCGAGGTACAGGCAGCGGACTTCGTCGAGCGCCTTGTCCAGTGTGCCCAGGGGTGTGGTGAGGTCGACGGCGGCGGTCTGGGCGGCCAGCGTCGCCGGTGACACGGACGAGCGGGGTGTGGTCCGACCGACGAGATAGCGATTCACCTCGGCGGCCGCGGCCGCGAGGGCGGCGGCGTGGGCCTCCCGGTTTCGACTGCCCAACAACGGATCGTTCACGGGTACTCCGACCTACTCGGGGAATTCGGTACGGCGCACGCTATGCAGGCTAGCCTTACCTAAGCAACCGTTGGGTGATATGAATCACTCACTGATACAGGCGAGCTGGAAACCTTCGGCGTAGCTGTTGCGTTGGGGGTCATTTCGCCCCTACTGTGGCGCCCACCAAGGTAAGCCATGCCTAAGTCGCCTGGGCGACGTTCCCACAGCAGATGGAGACCCGATGACCGCACCTGCCGCACGCTCCCGGCTGACCCTCGCCCGACCCGGGGCGCCCGAGCGCCGGCGGGCCCGGGCGATGCTGGTCGTCCTCGCGGCGTTCGTCGCCCTCCTCGCGGTGCTCGCCGGCTGCTCGACCGGCGCGGTCGGCGGGTCGGGGGAGTCCGGCACGACAGGCGGCGTCGAGCGGCAGGGTGAGTTCCCCCGCACCATCACACATGCCTACGGCGAGACCGAGATCGCCGAGGCACCCCAGCGGGTGGCCACGATCTCCTGGGTCAACGCCGACGTCTCGCTGGCGCTGGGCGTCGTGCCGGTGGGGATGCCCCGCAACTCGTTCGGTGCCAACGCGGGCGGCTCCACCGACTGGTTCGACGCGGAGCTCGAGGCCGTCGGTGGCGAGATGCCCACGCTCTACTCGGAGACCGACGGGATCAACACCGAGGCGATCGCGGCCCTCGAGCCCGACCTCATCCTGGGTGCCTACTCCGGGATGACCGCGGAGGAGTACGAGACCCTCTCCAAGATCGCTCCCACGATCGCGATGCCGGAGGGAGACGTCGCGTTCGGCACCGCCTGGCAGGACTCGACCCGGCTCATCGGCGAGGCCCTCGGGCGTTCCGATGCGGCCGAGGAGCTCATCGCCGACGTCGAGGGCCAGATCGAGCAGGTCGCCTCAGACACCCCGGGCATCCGCGACACGACCTTCATCTACGGCACGGTCGACCCGGACGCCGCGGAGAAGATCTACGCCTTCACCGACGTCGACAACCGGCCCCGCTTCCTCGAGCAGCTCGGGATGGTGCAGGCACCGGTCATCGCCGAGGCCTCCAGTGGATCGCCCGACGAGTTCGCGGTGACCTGGTCGCCCGAGCGCGCCGACGAACTGGCCTCCGACATCCTCGTCACCTACGCCGCGTCCCCGGACGTCCGCCGGGCCATCGAGGCCGACCCGCTGCTCGGGCGCATCCCCGCGGTCGAGGCCGGCCGCATGGTGGTCCAGACCGACGAGCAGCAGGTGCTCTCGATCTCGGCCGCCTCGCCGCTGAGCCTGCCGTGGGCGTTGGAGAACGTCGTGCCCGACATCATCGCGGCGGCAGAGCGGGCCTGACCCCGGTGACCGGCCCCGAGACGAGCACGGTCCCGCCCGCCCCACGGGCGGGCGGATCTGCCGTGCCCGCGGGATCCGGGGCGGCGACGCCCCCCGTGCCGACGCCCCCCGTGCCGGGGCGCCGGCGTGTCGCGATCGGTACGGCGGCGTCGCTGGTGCTGCTCGCCGCGGGCGTGGCCGCGTCGTTGTTCGTGGGCGCCCGCCCCGTCGACCCCGCCGTGGTGTGGGCGGCGCTGACGGCGTTGCCCGGCCAGCTGTTCGCCGGGGACCTCTCGGCCGCCCTCGCCCCCGGATCCGGTGCCGGGATGGACGAGGTGGTGGTGGCCGCACGGGTGCCGCGCACGATCACCGCGATCCTCGTCGGCGCCGCTCTCGCGGTGGCCGGTGCCGGTCTGCAGGGCGCGACGCGCAACCCTCTCGGGGACCCGGGCCTGCTCGGACTGACCGCGGGCGCCGCGCTCGGTGTGGTGCTCGGCCTGGCCCTGGCGCCGGCCGCGGGCCCGTCCGCCGTCGCCGTGTTCGCCGTCGTCGGTGCCCTGACCGCCGGAATGGTGGTGGTGGCCGCCGGCAGACTCGGCGCCGACTCCGGCACCGGGCTCGTCCTCGCCGGGGCCGCAGTCACCGCGGGCTGCACCGCGGTCACCTCATCCCTGGTCATCGCCCTCCCGGGCGTTCTCGACCGGTTCCGCTTCTGGGGTCTGGGCTCGGTCGCCCGTGCGGCCGCCCCCGAGATCGGCGCCACCGCGCCGTTGATTCTCCTGGGGCTCATACTGGTCCTGGCCGGGGCCGCTACCCTCGATGCCCTCGCGCTGGGGGACGACCTGGCCCGGGGACTGGGCGTGGGACCCGTCGCCGGGCGCGCCGTTGTCCTCGCCGGCGTCGTGATCCTGTCCGGGGTCGCCACGGCGCTCGCCGGCCCCATCGTTTTCCTCGGACTGCTCGTGCCGCACCTGCTCCGTCGGCTGGTCGGGGTGGGCAACCGCGTCGTCCTGGGACTGTCGGCGATCGTGGGGCCCGTGGTCCTGCTGTTCGCGGACACGGTCGGGCGAGTGATCGCCCCGCCCGGGGAGATCGCCGTCGGCGTGATGACCGTGGCGATAGGGGTGCCCTTCCTCATCGCCCTCCTGCGCGCGAACCGGGGGGTGAGCGGCTCGTGAGCCCCGACGTCCTCGACCGCTCCGCCGACCCCGCCGCCCGCGCCGACCACCCCGGGACCGAGCGGGTGGTGCGCGGTCTGTCGGCCCGCCGGCGCAGGCACGCGCTCCTCGTGATCGTCGGGCTCGGCGCCACCCTGCTGGCGGTGATGGCGGCGCGCGTGTTGCTGGGGCGCTACATGGTGACCATCCCCGACTTCATATCCATCCTCGGCGGCGCGACGATCCCCGGCGCCACGTTCGTCGTGATGGAGGACAAACTGCCGCGCGCGGTCCTCGGCGCGCTCGCCGGTCTGGCGTTCGGCGCGTCCGGGGCGTTGTTCCGTCGCGTCCTGGGCAACCCCCTGGCCAGCCCCGACATCCTCGGCATCTCCCACGGGGCCTCCGCGGGGGCCGTGGCGGGGATGACGCTGTGGGGACTGCGCGGGGTCGGGGTCGTGCCCGCCGCGCTGCTCGGGTCCGCAGCCGCGCTCGCTGTCGTCCTGGCAGCCTCCGCGGGACGGCACACCGGTATCGTCGGCCAGCGGTTCCTGCTCGGCGGCGTGGCGGTCGCCGCGCTCGGCACCGCCGTGGTCACCCAGCTCATCGCTCGAGTGCCGTTGAACGGCGCCCGGGAGGCCGCGGTGTGGACCGTCGGTTCGTTGTCCGGGGCATCGGGGGAGCGCATCGTCTGGCTCGCCGTCGCGCTGGTGGTGTTGCTCCCGCCGGGCATGTGGCTGCACGCCGCTCTCCGGCCCGCCGAGCTGGGTCCCGAGCTCGCCGTCGGGCTCGGATCGCGCCCGATCCCCACCCGCGCCGCCGCGCTCGGGGTGGGCAGCCTGCTCGCCGCCGTCGCGACGGCCGTGGCCGGCCCGCTCGCGTTCGTCGCCCTGTTGTCCACCCCGGTCGCCGCCGCGCTCGGTCGCGGGCGGCCTCACATCGGTGCGGCCGCGCTCACCGGCGCCGTGATCGTCGTGGCCGCCGACATCGTCGCCTCCGAAGCCCTGGGCACCGTCGACCTGCCCACCGGCGTGGTGACCGGTGCCCTCGGTGCCCCCGCCATGCTGTGGATCCTCCTGCGCTCGAGAAAGGTGGCCTGATGAGCATCCCCGCGCCCGTCGCCTCCGTGACCCCGGTCCTGCCCATGGACCTCGGACCCGAACCCGACCCCGCCTTCCGCATGCGCGGCCTGACCCTGGGCTACGGCGCCGAACCGGTGATCCGCGACCTCAACCTGGACATCCCCGCCGGGCGGACCACTGTGCTGATCGGCGCCAACGGCTGCGGCAAGTCCACGATCCTGCGCGCCCTGGGGAGACAGCTGCGGCCACTGTCCGGCTCGATCGAGACCGATGGCCGCCCGCTGTCCCAGGTCGGGGCCCGTGAGCACGCCCGGTCGGTGGCGTTCCTGCCGCAGTCACCACTGGTGCCGGAGGGACTCACCGTGGCCGAACTCGTCGCGCGTGGTCGGCACCCGCACCGTCGCTGGTGGGGAGGGGGCGACGACGACGACACCGCAGTCGCCGACGCCCTGGGCATGACCGGCACGGCCGAATTCGCCCACCGGCGGGTCGACGAGTTGTCCGGCGGCCAACGTCAACGCGTCTGGGTCGCACTCGTGCTGGCCCAGGCCACCCCCACCCTCCTGCTGGATGAACCCTGTTCGTTCCTCGACCTCGCGCATCAACTCGACGTGCTGGACCTCGTCCGCGACCTGCCGCTGCCCGCCGTCCACGGCGGCAGGGGCAGCGGCCGACGCACCGTGGTGGCGGTGCTGCACGAACTCAGCCTGGCAGCCCGGGTGGCCGATCACCTGGTGGCGGTCGCCGAGGGCGGCGTCGTCGCCGCCGGCCCGCCGGACCAGGTGATCACCCAGGAGACCCTGCGTCGCGTGTTCGACCTGGACGCCGACATCATCACCGACCCGGCCACCGGCCACCCCGTGGTACTCCCACGGGGACGACGGAAAGGGACACCATGACCGCACTCGCCGTAGAGGCACCGATCGTCGTCTCGCGGACCCGGGTCATCGCCGCCCGCCCGCTGGGCGACTCGTTCGTCCGCCTCGTGGTGGCCGGGCCCGAGCTGCTCCGCTGGTCAGCCGACGTGGTGGACCCGGGCACCGCGCGGGACGCCTATATCAAGGTCATCGTGCCCCCACCGGGCGGCGGCGGTGTACTCCCGGACGCCGCGGCGATCCGCGACTGGCTCGCCCTGTCCGAGTGCGAGCGCGGTTGGATGCGCACGTACACCGTGCGTCGCGCGGACACCGTCGACATGGACGGGGGACCGGTTCCCGCGTTGACGGTGGACATGGTGGTCCACCCCGGCGGCGACGAGGGGCCGGGATCCGCCTGGGCTCGCTCCGTACGGCCCGGCGACATCGTGCACATCGCCGGCCCGGGCCGCGGTCACGCACCGTGGGCCGCCTGGGCCCCCGGGCGGGCCGAACGTGTGGTGTGTGCCGGCGACGAGACCGCGGCCCCGGCGCTGCTCGCGATCGCCGAGGAACTCGCCGCGGAGGCGAAGGCGGTCGGGTCGGCCCACCGGCGGCAGGTACGGATCGTCGTGGAGGTCCCGACCCCCGCCGACGCCGTGGCGCTCGCCGACGGCGCCCCCGACTTCGTCACCGTGCTGCCGAGGGAGGGGGAGCCCGGCACCGCGGTGGCCCGGCACCTGGCCGCCGTCCTCGATCTGGGCGACGACTGCGTGCACACGGTCCTGGACGGGCGTCGACCCGCGGAACGCGAATGGCAACCCGCGACCGCGGTCTCCGCAGGCGAGCCCTACGTCTTCCTGGCCGGGGAGGCGGGGCTGGTCCGGGCGATGCGCCGCCTCGCCGTGGACGCCGCCGGGATCCCCAAGGGGGCCGTGGCGTTCATGGGCTACTGGCGGCGTGGGACCGCCGAGTGCTGACCGGTTCTAAACGCCGCGGTCGGCCGGCGGGTACGACGGGTCCCGCAACGCCCTGAGGACATGCGGATAGCGCGACCCGGGCAGACGGTTCCCGATCGGATCGAAGTGCAGGCCCTCGTCGTCGTCCTCCCACGAGTCCACCTCGAGCCGGCCCAGCGTCTTCCACCTGCCGAGCGGCGTCGCGTGCTGCAGGGTCCACGTGCCGCCGTCGCCGGCGGGGATCGCGGCCAGGAGGAGCGGGCGACCGGCGATGAGCACCGGGAACATGGACGTCATGGTGCGGCCCATCGTGCGCCAGCCCGCGGTGAGGAGGTAGCGGCTCAGCGGGCCCGTCCCCGTGCTCGCGAGCAGGATGTCGACCGGCCTCTCGGCGTGGATCCGGACCGCCATGCCGCCGATGTCGGGCACCGCGTCCGGGAGGCCCACCGCGCGGGAGAACCGGATGGTCGCCGGCCAGCGGCCCGTCACGTCCAGCAAGGGCGAACCCGTGCGTCCCACCCCGGTCACGCTCAGCGTGGCCTCGGCGATGACGCCCTTGGGGTGCAGGGCCTTGGGGCGGGCCAGCCGCGCCACCGCGGCGACGGCGCCGAATGCCGACCCGGCCAGGCTGGCCAGCGGAGCCGAGCGCAGTGCGACCTCCTTCGACTCGCGCGTGGAGGGCACGAGGGCGGAGGGCACGAGGGCGGAGGGCACGAGGGAGGAGGGCTGGGGGGAAGAAGGCTCAGCTGGCGAACCCGCTTCGGCGTAGTCGCGGCCGGCGTTCCGGGTGCGTCGGGACATGGCCCCACGATACGCAGCGCTGCGCGGAACGGCGCGGGCC
The DNA here is from genome assembly GCF_057773085.1 of Dietzia sp. IBK-p2-16D. Lineage (NCBI taxonomy): Bacteria > Bacillati > Actinomycetota > Actinomycetes > Mycobacteriales > Dietziaceae > Dietzia > Dietzia sp. IBK-p2-16D. The sequence continues at coordinate 220,650 of NZ_JBYMTL010000006.1, forward strand.
CGGGCTCGGTCGTCGGTCGTGTTCAGTCATCCACGCCGCGGGCGGCCAACGCGTCGCCCAGCTGGTCGGCGGTCGTCAGCGCGCCGAGCACGGTCGGTACCACGAGCGCGCGGATCGACATCCCCAGGCCGCGGGCCCTGCGGGCCTCGGTGACCTGGCGGAGTTGACGCGCGAGCAGGGGGATGGCCCGGATGGTGAGGACCAGCACGAGCGCGATCCGGTCCGGCGAGACCCCGACGTGCCGCAGCGGCTGGGCTGCGCGGGTGACCGCGTCGAGCATGTCCGAGACGCGCGTGGTCAGGGCGACGAGGCCCGCCACGGTGATCGCCACCAGCAGCGCGCCACACACCCTCAGGGCGGTGTCGAGATCGGCGACGATCCACTGTAGGACGAGGATCGCGATGAGCATCGGCAGCACCGGGCGGACCTGGTCCCACGCCGCCCGGGGACGGATACGCCCGACCGCGTAGAGGGCCGCGGTGAGCGCGAGGGCGGGCAGTACGTGCCAGGGCTCCCGGATCGCCAGGGTGGCGACGAGGATGAGCACGCACACCAGCAGGATCTTGAGCCCCGCCGGCAGTCGGTGCAGGAGCGAGTTCCCCGGTTGATAGGTGGCGAACACCTAGGCCCCCGGCCCCGGGCCCAAGGCGATCCGCCGATAGCCCGCCAGCGCGGGGCCGGGGGCGTCGTCGATCACCACGCGGCCACCGTCCACCACCAGGACGCGGTCGAAGTCGGCGACGAGGTCCAGGTCGTGCGTGACCACCACGAGCTGCTGTTCCAACCCGGCGAACGTCTCGGCGACCAGCGCGCGGTTACGCAGATCGAGCAGGGTCGTGGGCTCGTCGGCGACCACCACGGCGGGTTCGATCACCAACACCGCCGCCAGGGCCAGCAACTGCTTCTGCCCCCCGGAGAGGAGGTGGCACGGATGTTCGGCATGGCCGGCCAGGCCGTAGGTCTCGAGCACCTCCGCGACTCGTCGTCGTCGCTCCTCCCGGTTCAGACCCGAACGGCGCAGGGAGAAGTCCACGTCCTCCTCCACGGTCGGCATGACGATCTGGGTGTCCGGGTCGGTGAAGCAGAACCCCACCCGGCGGCGGATCGCCGCGCCCTTGCGGCGGGTGTCGAGACCGCCGACGGTCACCGTGCCGGAGGTGGGGACGACGAGCCCGTTGATCATCCGCGCCAGCGTGGACTTGCCGCTGCCGTTGACCCCGACGACCCCGATGCGTCGCTCGGTGAGCGTCAGGTCGACGTCGGCGAGGACGGTCCGGTCACCGTAGGCGTGACCGACACCGTCGAACCGGATCTCCGTTCTGGTCACTTCCGGCGCAGCGGGGCGATCAGGCCGGGGCGTGCCTTGTGGACCTGGGTCGCGACGATCGCCGTGACGACCGCCTTGACCAGATCGCCCGGGAGGAACACCGTGTTGGCGGCGATCGCACCGCCGAGCGTCAGTTCGGTGCGGATGAGCATCCCGGTCACGCCGACGGCGTAGATGACGACGATGCCGCCGAGGACGTTGATGAGCAGTCCCGGGACGAGGCGGTAGCGCGGCATGATCCACGCGGTGAGCAGGCCGATCACGATGACCGCCGGGATCCAGCCGATGAGGAAGCCCGCGGTGGGGCCGGCCAGCGAGGTGAGCGTGGTCCGGCCGCCCGCGAGCACGGGCAGTGCCAGGCCGATGACAATGACCGCGAGCACCGAGAGGGCGCCCTTGCGCCACCCGAGCAGTGAGCCGGCGAGCATCACGCCGAGCGTCTGCAGGGTGATGGGCACGCCGGCCGAGCCGATGCTGATCTGACCGGGCAGGCCCAGGACGACGATGAGGGCGGCGAACACCGCGATCTGGGCGAGGTCTCGGGTGGCGCTACGGGCCGGGGCCCGGTCGACGGGGATGCTCACTGGACTCCTTGGCTCCGCGGGTGCTGGTTGACACCCCTTATGCGGTCCATTGTCGCGCCTGTCACGTCGGATGACCTCATCGGGCACCGGCGGGTTCGGTCGCCACCGGCCGGGATCGTGCCTAAAGTGACGTGAATCACACACCACGGTCCGGGGGCGGTACGGGATGGCACGAGCACGAAGCGGACCCGGCGCGATCCTCACCGCTCTCCTGGCGGCGCTCATCCTCGTCGTGGCGTCCGGTGTCCACTCGCCGGCGGCAGCCGACGCCGCGACGTACGCGGCCTACCTCGACGTCCCCGCCGACAACGCGGACGGTGAGTCGGCGGGCGGCGTCTCCACCGGGCTGACCACCGATGTCGACGAGCTCCGCGCCGCGCTCGACGTGGTGAGGGCGGCCGGGGTGGACCCGCGACGCTATTCGACCCTGACACGCCAGTACTGGCTGGCGGTGGGCGCGGAACACGCCCGCATCGACCTCGACGAGTGGGCACCGGCCCGGGGCCTGGCGGCGAATCTCGACACGGTCGACAAGGTGTACGTCAACTACCTCCGGCTCTACAACTCCCACGACGGGTTCTGGTGGTCGGGGATGGCGGGGCTCGCGGGGATGTCGTTCGCCGCCGGGTTCTGGGACCTCGACGATGTCGGTGGGCTGCTCACCGTGCCGGGCGTGCACGAGGTGGGACTCGGGGTCGGGGGAGCGATGGCCGGGATGCCGTGGGAGGTGGCCCGCGAGATGCCCCGGGACGTGCGCCTCCTGGCCACCGCCGGTCCGACCCTGCGGCGACCCGACGTCGACTGGTACATGCACCGGCTACTCGTCATGCAGCGCCACATCTTCACGGACATGATCCCGGTGCACGAGGCCTACGCCGAGGGGGGACTGACGGCCGTCGACGAGCTCGCCGCGGGAGGGGCGTACGACGACTACGCGCTGGAGTCCTGGCGGATGCTCGACGAGGGATCCCCCGACGGCCTGTCCGAGGCGCTGCAGCGGATGGCCTCCCGGGAGCAGAACCAGATCATCGCCGACCAGTGGGACGCCACCGCCGCCGACCGCGGCGACCTCGGCAGGGTGCTCACCTACATCACCACCGTCGGCGGTGCCCCCGACATCCCGGGTGCCCGCACGCTGGGTCAGTTCCGGCCGCTCTCCGTCCGCGCGGACGTGAGTGGCCGGCCGATGGTGGCGCACACGCCGCTGCCGGCCTTCAACTGGGCCGACAGGGAGCCGCGGTGGGAGTACATCGAACAGGAGCTGGTGCCCGCGTACCGATCGCTCGTCCGCGATCGGCCCGACGAGGCGCCGCGGTATCTCGACGTGGGCTTTCGCCCGCGCGCCGAGCAGAACCGGATAGTGATGCGTCTTCCGGAGTTCGCCGGGCAGATGACCTCGGGGTGGGCGGTCACCCCGGGGTGATGGGTGCGGGCGCCAACAGCACCTCGACCGCGGGCAGCACCTCGTCCACCCGCCGGCCACCCTCGACCAGCTCGGACGCCTTGAAGGTCGCCGCCATGACGATCTCCGTCAGCACCTCGGGGTCCGCGGAGGACATCTCCACGAGGCACTCGCGCAGTGGGGCTGTCATCTGGCCGTGCATCCGGTGCAGGTCATCCCGTGCGGAGCCCTCGGGGAGTTGGGCGGCCAGTGCGGTGAGGATCGCGTGGTCGCCCGCCGCCACGCGGTCGAGGGTCGCCCGGATGAATGCGAGGACTCCGGCCCGGCCGCCGTCGGTTTCCCGGACCGCGGCAGTGACGGTGTCGATCCACCGGGGCATGAGGTCCTCGGCGACGCCCACGATCAGCTCCGCCCGCGACGGGAAGTAGGTGTAGAAGTTCGACCTCGTCATCCCGGCGCGGGTGGTCAGTTCGTTGATGTCCGGAGGGGTCCCTGGTGCCTCGGAGAGCATCGAGCGCGCGGCGTCGAGCAGGGCCCGGCGCCGCGCGTCACGGTGTTCGCCCACGGTGGGGGCGTCGATGCGGGGGATGAGGACCTCCCGGGTCAGCGGACTGGAGAAGTGCAGATCATACGTGCGCTGCGAGGCGCCCGTCGACCATCTCGAGGACCCTGTCGCAGTGCTCGAGGATCTCGTGGTCGTGGGTCACCAGCACCGTGGCCACCCCGTGCTCATGCGTCTCCTCGGCCAGCAGTCGGACCACGTCGTGGCTGTTCTTCCGGTCGAGCGCGGCGGTGGGCTCGTCGACCAGCAGCAGATCGGGCGAGGACATCAGGGCGCGCGCGATGCCCACCCGCTGCCGCTCGCCACCCGACATGGTGGCGGGGCGGCGCCGGGCGCGGTGGGTGAGACCGACCGCCTCGAGCAGCTGGTCCGGGTCGCGGAGTCGGGAGCGGTCGCCGCCCAGCGTGCCCACCAGCCGGAGCTGGTCGCGGGCGGTGAGGGCGGGCACGAGATTGCCCGACTGGAACACGAAGCCCACGTGGTCGCGGCGGAAGCGGGTGAGCTCACGTCGGCCGAGGCCGGTGATGTCGCGGCCACCCACCTCGACGGTGCCCGCGGTGGGGGTCGCCAGGCCGCCAGCCACGGCCAGCAGACTGGACTTGCCCGCGCCGGAGGGGCCGACCACGGCGAGGACCTCCCCGCGGGCGACCTCGAGGTCGATCCCCGCCAGCGCGTAGAGGGTCTCGTCGCCGTCCTTGAAGGCCAGCTCGACCCCGCTCAAGCGCAGTCCCGCGGTGGCGTCGGTGTGTGCGGTCGTGGTCATCGGTTCTCTCCCAGTGCGCTGTGCGGATCGACGGAGCTGATACGGACAGTGGCGAGCGTGGCGCCGACCAGGCCCAGGACCAGCAGGAGGACGGCCCCGAGGACGATCGGTCCGGCCTCGAGTGCGAACGGCATCCCGGTCCCGACCAGCAGTGAGCCCAGGCCCACGCCGATCGCGACGCCGACGGTGATGGCGGCCGCCAACAGGATGAGCGCCTGGCCGACCGCGTCGATCAGCAGCTTGGCGGTCGACGCGCCCATGGCGCGCAGGACCGCGATCTCGCGGGAGCGCTGGACGGTGAGGATCGCGAAGAACGCGCCCACGACGAGCGCGGAGATCGCGTAGAGGAACCAGGTGATCATCGACATCGTCGTCGTCTCCGCCTGATAACCGGGGGAGGCGTTGTAGGCGTCCTCCATCGGGCGCGCCGAGGTGTCGGCGACGGCGTCGCCGGCGGCCAGGTCGGGGATCTTCCCGTCGACGCCGGCCAGGGCGACCACGCTGTACTCCTCGCGGGCACCGGCACGGGGCTCCTCGCCGAAGCGGGTGCCGGAGTTGACGTCCTGCCAGGTGGTCAGGGTGGTGAAGGCCATGTCGACGTGGCCGAAGGTGTGCTGGTCGGCGGCGATGCCGACAACGGTCAGCGGGATCTCCAGCCGGTCGACCGTCACCGTGTCGCCGATCGAGACGTTCTCGGCGGCCGTGGAGCTGACGAGGATCTCGCCGTCCGCGGTCGGGGTGCGGCCCTCCGCCGCAGCGGGCACGAGCGGCCCGTCCGGGTCGGCGCCGATCAACGTGAGATCGACGGGCGTGCCGGCCGAGGACTTGGCGTTGATGATCGACAGGCCCATCGGGGTGGCGATCTCGACGTCCGGTTGTGCGGCCCAGGCCTCGACCTGGTCCGGCCCGACCACGGAGCGGGTGAAGGCCGAGTCGGTCTTGGTCTCCGGGGCGAAGGCGACCGCCTGTACGGGCATGCGCTGCAGGCCGGAGACGCCGTCGTTGACGAGGCCGGAGGTCAGCCCTGCCAGCAGGACCATCAGGACGCTGATCAAGGCTACGACGGAGCCCATCAGGGTGAATCGGGAACGCGCGTGTATGAGTTCGCGCCAAGCGAGGAACATGGAGGCCTTCCGGCGTCGACGTGGGGGACGAGAATTATCCTAACTCCGTGTCGACAAGATACTGACATCGTGTCGCGAAGATCACCGGGCGGGTGTCGCCCGGATGTGCGCCCGCTCGCCCTGTCTGCCCACCAGGCTGAGGAACTCGACCGGGCCTGCGCTCGTGGCGCCGAACCAGTGCGGGGTGCGGGTGTCGAATTCGGCCGCTTCGCCAGGCGTGAGGACGAGGTCGTGCTCGCCAAGGACCAGTCGCAGCCTGCCGTCCAGGACGAACACCCAGTCGTAGCCCTCGTGGACGTGGAGGTGGGGCTCGTCGTCGTCGCGACCGGTGGGGAGTACGAACTTGTACGCCTGGATCCCGCCTGGCCGGCGCGACAACGGGATCACGGTCGCGCCGTGGTCGGTGGCGATCGGCCGCAGCGTCACCCGCGGGTCGCCGGTCGGCGGGGCGTCGACGAGTTGGTCCAGGGTGACGCCGTGTGCCCGCGCCAGCGGCAGCAGTAGTTCGAGGGTGGGGCGGCGTTGCCCGGACTCGAGTCGGGAGAGCGTGCTGGTGGAGATGCCGGTGGACTCCGCCAGCGCGGTCAGCGTGAGGTCGCGGCGTTGCCGGAGGGCCCGCAGTCGGGGCCCCACCGCGTCGAGGGTGCGGGCGGTCGGGTCGGTCCCGTTCGGATCGGTCATGGGACCGACTTTGCCAGAACGGCAATGAATGTTGCGTCTCGTGCGCACGGAGGTCATCGTCGAGGGATGCGGGCCGGAACCGGTGGCCCGGACAGGGGGACGGACAGGGGGACGGACATGGACACGCACGACCGGGAACTGCGGGACGTGGTGGTGGTCGGCGGCGGAGCGGCCGGTTTGGGTGCCGCCCTGACGTTGGCCCGTGCGCGCCGTCGGGTGACGGTGGTGGACGCCGGCGAGCCGCGCAACGCACCCGCCGAGGGCGTCCACGGGCTGCTCGCGCTGGACGGGGTGGGCCCGCTGGAGCTGCTCGCCCGGGGCCGCGCGGAGGTCAGGGGATACGACGGCGAGGTCATCGACGGCGAGGTCGTGGACACCCGCGCTGCCGGACACGGCTTCGACGTGATCCTGCGTGACGGGGCCGTGCTGCCCACCCGCACGCTGCTCATCGGGACCGGCGTGACCGATGAACTGCCCGACGTCCCCGGCGTCCGGGAGCAGTGGGGACACGGCGTCCTGCACTGCCCGTACTGCCACGGCTGGGAGGTGCGCGACCAGCGGATCGGGATCCTGGGGACCCATCCGATGTCCGCCCACCAGGCCGTGCTGTTCCACCAGTGGAGTCGGGACATCACGTTCTTCGGCGGCGGTCGCCCGATCGAGGAGCAGGACCGGCTCCACCTGGCCGCGCTCGGCATCCCGACCGAGGAGCGTGGGCTCTCGCGGGTGGAGGCCGACGGTGGGCGGGTGGTCGGGGTCAGGGTCGACGACGACGAGGTCATCGGACTCGACGCGGTGGTGGTGGCCACCCGGATCACCGTTCGGGTGGAGCCCTACGCGGCCATCGGTCTGGTGGCGGTCGATCACCCGGTCGGCACGGTCATCCCGACCGACGAGTTCGGCGCCACCCCGGTGCCGGGGGTGTGGGCCGCGGGCAACTGCGCGGACCCCATGGCGCAGGTCGGCGGCGCGGCGGCGCAGGGGACCCGGGCCGCGCAGCAGATCAATGCCGCGCTGATCATGGCCGACCTCAAGAAGGCGATCGAGGTGCACGATGGCGCCCGAGTTTGACCGCGCCTACTGGGGCGACGTCTGGACGGGTGCCGGCGACCGCGCGGCCGCGATGGCCGCGAGCCCTCCCAACCCGCACCTGATCCGGGCGGTCACTCCGCTGGATCCGGGCACGGCACTCGAGGCCGGGTGCGGCGCCGGGTCCGAGGCGCTGTGGCTCGCCTCGCAGGGGTGGCAGGTCACCGGGGCGGATATCGCCGCCGAGGCGCTGGCGATCGCCGCCCGGCGCGCTGCGGAACGCGGGCTGTCCGATCGGGTGTCGTGGGTCGAGGCCGACCTCTCCGGCTGGGAACCCCCGGCGCGGTACGACCTCGTCACCACGCACTACGCGCACCCGTCGATACCGCAGTTGGACTTCTACGACCGGCTGGCCCGGTGGGTGGCGCCCGGCGGGACGCTGTTCATAGTCGGGCACCTGCACCACGAGGGGCAGGGGCATGACCAGGGACACCGACATCACCAGGGGCACGGACATCACCAGGGGCACGGTGGCGGTGCTCATCCGCCGGCCGGGGCCGGCGTCACCGCGGCCACCGTCACCGCGCGGCTCGAGGCGCAGGGGTGGGAGATCGGATTCGCCGAGGAGACCTCTCGTGCCATGCCGGGTCGCGGGGTCGTCCCGGTGACGGTCCACGACGTCGTCGTCAAGGCCGTCCGGAGGCCCTGACGCGGTGAGTCGCGGCGTGTGGCCGGCCCGCGGGGTGGTGGCGAAGGTAGTTCTTATGTATGCCCCGTGTCATCCCCGCTCACCCCGTCTACGGACACCCCTCCGAGAAGAGTGTGGTCGACCTCCTGCGCGACCAACTCTCCGACGACAGCCTCATTGTGGTGGGCCAACGGGTGTCCACCGACGAGAAGGAACACGAGGTCGACATCCTGGTGGCGATGCCCGGCGCGGGGATCGTGGCGATCGAGGTGTGGCCGGACAGATCGTGATCGAGGACGGGGTGTGGGTGCAGGGCAGCGGCACCAGGAAGTTCACGATCGACCCGGTCAACCAGTGTCGTGACGCCCTGTACGCGCTGCGGGGATACGTCAGCGACGACCCGCGGTGGCCGGACCGGTTACAGCGGTGGACCCACATGCTGGTGTTCCCCAACGCCTCGATCCCCGAGGACTTCGCGCGGCCGGAGATCCAGCGCAACCGGATCGTGGACCGCGATCAACTCGATCAACTCGCTCATCGTGTGTACCTGTTGGCACAGAACTCCGGCCCGGCGGATCGCCCCTTCCCGTCCGCGGACACTGTCAGCCGGCTGGCGGAGATCCTCGGAGGTCGAGGACTGCCCCAACGCGACGTCGTGGCCCGCGCCGCCGAGAACGCCGACATCGCCGACGCTCTCACCCGCGAGCAATCGGTTCTGTTGCGGGCGGTCGACGCGCTGCCTCGGGTGGAGATCCGCGGCGGCGCCGGCAGCGGTAAGACCTATCTGGCACTGGAGCAGGCGCGCCGCCTGTCGAGGGACGGGCAGCGGGTCGCGTTGCTCTGCTACTCGCACGGCCTGGCCAGCTACCTCAAGCGGGTCACCAGCGGGTGGAAGCGGCGGGAGCGACCCGCCTACGTCGGCGAATTCCACGCCCTGGGCGTCGAATGGGGAGCGCCGGTGGGTCCGGACGAGAGGATCCGGTCCACCGAGACGGTGCGGTGGTGGGAGGAGGACCTGCCCGGGCTGATGTCCGACCTCGCCGACGAGCTTCCCGACGGCAGGCGCTTCGATGCCGTGATCGTCGACGAGGCGCAGGACTTCGCGGACAGCTGGTGGCAGCCGGTGGTGGGGGCGTTGCGTGACAGGGAGAACGGTCGGCTCATGATCGTCGGCGACGCGGGCCAGAGTGTGTTCGAGCGTGCGGGCCGCCCACCCGTGGATCTCGTTCCGCTCGTGCTGGATCACAACCTCCGCAATACCCGGCAGATCGCCAGCGCCTTCATGCCGCTGGTGGGTCAGCGGATGGAGCTGCGCGGTGGCACCGGTCCCGCCGTCCGGTACGTGGGCGTCCCGGAGGGCGCGGATCCCGTCGCGGTGGGTGACGACGAGGCCATGCGGCTGCTCGACGAGGGGTGGGAGCCCGGCGACGTGGCGCTGTTGACCATCGGCTCGCGCCATCCGATGCAGGTCGAACTCCAGGAGGACGGCAACGACGCCTACTGGGAGACGTTCTGGGACGGGGAGGACATCTTCTACGGTCACGTCCTCGGCTTCAAGGGTCTCGAACGACGAGCTGTCGTGCTGGTGTGCAACGGCTACGAGGGGATCGACCGCCTCCGCGAACGGATCTACGTGGGATTGTCACGAGCCACGGACGTGCTGGTGGTGGTGGGGGACGCCGACCTCTGACATCGTGCGGACCGACGCGACCGCCCCCCGCCTCGGACGAGGCGGGGGGCGGAGGCGGTACGCCCGCGTCGGAACGGGTCGTCAGCTACCGAGGTCGGACGAGCCCTCGACGATCTCCGCCTGCTCGGTGCGCTGCGTTCCGCGCGAGACGGCGATCTTGCGTGGCTGCGCCTCCTCGGCGACCGGGATGACCAGCCGGAGGACTCCGTCGGTGTAGTCGGCCTCGATCCGGTCGGTGGCCAGGCCCTTGCCGAGGGCGAGCTGCCGGGCGAACGTGCCCGACTGCCGCTCGTGCATGAGCCACTGCGCCTCGCCACCGATCGGCGCGCGGCGCTCGGCGCGGACGGTCAACGTGCGGTCCTCCACATCGATATCGATGCTGTCGGGGTCCACACCGGGCATGTCGATGAGTCCGACGAACCGCTCGCCGTCCTTGAACAGATCCATCGGGAGGGAGGTCGAGCCGGTCGCGGTGCGTAGCCCCTCGCCCAGGAGGCGGTCGAGCTCACGGAACGGATCGAAACGGTTACTGGTGGCCATGGCTGGTCTCCTTCAGGACTGGTCGGGAGCGCCCGGTCTCTCCGGGATCGCACCCGTAACAACTGCGATCCGTAGTTGAGTATTCCCGACTCACGTTTCGATTCTCGCGCGGTTCAGATGTCGGCAGGCTGGCCGACGCCAGCACGAACGCCTCGACCGGTCCGAATCCCGTCCGGGTGGACACCACCGTGACGGACACCGGGGTGACCACGACTAACACGACGGTCTCCGCCCGGGAACGAAGCAACAGCGCCCACAGGACGATCACCCCCGACACGGGCCAGTGCAAGGGAGAACCCGGACTCCTCGTGGACTCCCAGGCGACCGACGATGGTGGGCGGTGTCTCCTGGCGGATCCGCGGGCAACCCCGAGAGGGGAGGGCTCAGCTCTTCTCCAGGACCACCCGGAAGTCGACAGTCCCGTCGGGGGAGACGGTCACGAATCCCAGGCTGGGTGGCTGCACTCCCACCTCGGTCCACGTCACCGGGACCCGCCCCGAGGCGATGAGCTGGTCTCCCGCCCGCAGTACGGTCACCTCGGCCTGTCTGCGGACCGTGGTCCCCTTGATGGTCAGGTCGACGAGCATCGGCACGGTGGAGGTGGTGCCGTCGCCGGGCAGACCGGCCAGGTCGACCGGCTCGGCGAGGGTGAGGGTCGAGACCGGGTGGCCGTCCGCGTCGAGGATGTCCGCCGACCGGGCCCGGTTGTCCCGCGCGCTGATGTCGGTCTCGAGGCCGTCCATCCGGACCTCGAAACCGCCGGATTCGAGGATGCGGCCGGTGATGATGACCTCACCGTCCACCTGGCCGGTGGTGCCGACGACCGTCACCGGTTCGCCCCTGAGGACCTCGTCGACGGTGTACCCGGCGACCGTGCCGTTCGGTGGGGTGCCCGGGACCACCTCCCAGGTGCCGTCGAGCTCCGTCGCCGCGGCGGCGACGTCCCGGGTGTCGATCACGGTGGGCGGCGCGTCGTCTCCGCCACGAGCCGCCTTGTAGACGAACGGAGCGGCGATCACGACGACGATGACGACGACGAGGACGCCGATCACCCAGAACAGTCTGCGCATGCACCTGAGCTTAGAAAGCCCGGCGGGCCGGTGGATGAGAGCGGGCTGACAACAGGTGCGTCGGGATGTCCCGAATGCTCAGTGAACCTAAGATAAAGTCAATGTTTACTGCGGGCACCCCGGCCACGCGGAACCGACAGGACTTCCCATGACGCCCGACCAGCCCCCACGATGGGACAACGCCCCGAGCTGGAGCTCCCCGTCCGACGCGCAGTTCAGACCGGCGCCTCCCGGTGGGTACGGGATGCCGCCCCAGCGATCCGGGCTCTCCGTCCCGGTGATCGTGTTCCTGGTTCTGGGGTCCGTCCTGCTGTTGGGGATCCTGGTCGCCGGCGCGATCGTCCTGGCCCCTCGCTTCTCCGGGACCGCGGCAGCTCCGGCCACCTGGACGGTATCGGCGACCGCCACCGCCCCTGCCGAGGCGGCCAACCCCCCGACCGTCCAGCCGGCACGACCCGCCCAGGGAAGTCGACCCGCCGGCGCGTACGAGTGCATGGATCGTGGGGCCGGTCCGTACTCGGCGGCGGCGGTGGGGTCTTCGGCGACCTCCTGCGAGTTCGCCGAGGTCGTCTGGTCGCAGTACGTGGGATCCGGCGGAACCGGGCAGGCGATGACGGTGAACGCCTACAGTCCGGTCACCGGACAGAGCTACGCGATGTCGTGCGCTGGTGGCCCCGTCGTGACCTGCACGGGCGGCAACAACGCTGTCGTACATCTCTACTGATGGCCCCGACACCAGGTGGGCGGTCGCCGGGAGTGATCTCGCTGGTCGTGTTGCTCGCGGTAGTGACCGCCGGCGGGGGATGCGCTGCCCTCTCGCCCACTTATGGCCCCCCACAGGTGGTGGTGACCGAGACCGTGGCGACGGTGACCGGCCTCCCCGTCCAGGGCGGGGTGGGCGCACCGGGCGACCTCGCGTCGCTGCCCGCCGAACCGCTGCCCGCCGATTCCGTGTCGCCGCCTGCACCTGTGGCAACGGGGGCGACGGCAGTCGATCTCGACTCGGTCGTGGCTGCCGTGCCCGGGGACGCCGGTATCGCCGTCGTCCCGGTCGGTGGCGGTGAGCCCCGGGAGGCCGGGACCTGGCGCACCGGCGTCGCCTGGTCGACGATCAAGGTCCCGTTGGCGGTCGCCGTGGCGCGGACTGACCCGCGGGTCCTCCGGGACAACGCCGCCGCCATCTCCGTCTCCGACAACCGGGCGGCGGAGAACCTCTGGGCCCACCTGGGCGGTGGCGCGGCCTCGGCGGCGGCCACCGGCCGAATCCTCACCGAGGGCGGAGACGTCACCTCCGAGGTGCCCTCGGTCCGTATGCGACCCGGGTACACAATCTTCGGTCAGACCCGGTGGGCGTTGGTCGATCAGACCCGGTTCGCATCCGCCCTGCCGTGCATGGACGGAGCCTCACCGGTCATCGAGCTCATGGGACGGATCGCGCCCGACCAGCGCTGGGGTCTCGGGCGTCTTCCCGGCGCGCGGTTCAAGGGCGGATGGGGTCCGGGAGACGGTGGCGGGTACCTCGTCCGCCAGTTCGGGCTGATCCCCGCCGCAGGGGGCGACGTCGCGGTCTCGCTCGCGGTCGACGCCCCGACCTTCGAAGCCGGGACTGCGGCGTTGAGCACGATGGCGGACGCCCTCGCACCGCAGCTCGCGTCCCTTCCCGGCGGAGGGTGCTGATCCGAGGGGGATCGCGCCCGGTCGGGCCACACGGGGTCATGCCGGTCGATGTCGGGGCCACCCGCGCAGGTGCCCGAGTCGCGGTCGGGTGACCCACAACTAGACTGGTGCCAGGTGGTCCCGCGGGCCACGGGCGTCCACGTCCTGCCGGAATCCATCGCCGGATTCCCGCTCGCGGCCACGGCGCTCCCGAAGAAAGGCCACACCATGCTCTCCCGCATCGACCTGCGCGGTCGCTCACTCGGCACGGCCGAGTTGCGACGTACCCTCCCGCGCGGTGCCGCCGACGTCGACTCCGTCGTCGACACCGTCCGCCCTGTGGTCGACGCGATCCGCGAGCACGGGGCCAAGGCGGCGCTCGACTACGGCGAGAGGTTCGACTCGGTCCGCCCGGAGACCGTCCGGGTCCCGACCGAGGTCATCGCGCGGTCGGTCGAGGATCTGGACCCGGACATCCGCGCAGCGCTGTCCGAGGCGATCCGTCGTGCCCGCATAGTCCACTCCGCGCAGCGTCGCAGCGACACCGTCACGGAGGTCGCTCCCGGCGGATTCGTCACCGAGCGTTGGGTACCGGTCGAGCGGGTGGGCCTCTACGTCCCGGGTGGCAAGGCCGTCTACCCGTCCAGCGTCATCATGAACGTCGTTCCCGCGCAGGTCGCGGGAGTCGGGTCGCTGGTGGTGGCCTCTCCTCCCCAGGCAGACTTCGACGGGTGGCCGCACCCGACCATCCTCGCCGCGTGCTCGCTGCTCGGGGTGGAGGAGGTCTGGGCCGTGGGCGGCGCCCAGGCAGTGGCGCTGCTCGCCTACGGCGGGCGGGACACGGATGACTCCGATCTCGAGCCCGTCGACATGGTCACCGGCCCCGGCAACGTGTACGTCACCGCGGCCAAGCGTCTGTGCCGCAGCGTCGTCGGCATCGACTCCGAGGCGGGTCCCACCGAGATCGCGGTCCTGGCGGACGACACGGCCGACCCGGTCCACGTCGCCTACGACCTCATCAGCCAGGCGGAGCACGACCCGAACGCCGCGAGCGTCCTGGTGACCGACTCCGAGATGTTCGCGGACGCCGTGGACCGCGAGATCGAGGCGCGCTACGACGTGACCCTCAACTCGGATCGGGTGCGGGACGCGCTGGAGGGGCCCCAGTCGGGCATCGTCCTGGTGGACGACATCGAGGCAGGGCTCCGCGTGGTCGACGCCTACGCCGCCGAGCACCTCGAGGTACAGACCCGCAATTCGGCGGCCGACGCGGCCCGCGTGCGCAACGCCGGCGCGATCTTCGTAGGCGCCTACTCGCCGGTCCCGCTCGGCGATTACGCCGCCGGGTCCAACCACGTCCTGCCCACCTCCGGGACGGCCCGTCACTCGTCGGGGTTGAGCGTGCAGACCTTCCTGCGGGGAATCCACGTCATCGACTACGACCAGGCCGCACTCAAGGAGATCGCGCCGACCGTCGTCGCGCTCGCGGACGCCGAGCGCCTGCCCGCGCACGGTGAGGCGGTGCGTGCACGCTTCGAGGATCTCAGCGCAGGGGAGGACGGACAGTGACCGGATCGCCACGTCCGGGGGTGGGACTGAGCGCCCTTCCACTGCGGGAGAACCTGCGCGGACGGAGCGCGTACGGTGCCCCGCAGCTCGAGGTGCCCGTGCAACTCAACACCAACGAGAACCCGCACCCGCCCAGTGCGGAACTGGTCGCCGACATCGCCGGCGCGGTCTCGGCGGCCGCCGCGGACCTCAACCGCTATCCCGACCGTGACGCCGTCGGGTTGCGCGGTGATCTCGCCGCGTACCTGACCCGGCAGACCGGCGCGGACCTCGACACCGACATGGTGTGGGCCGCCAACGGGTCCAACGAGATCCTGCAGCAGCTCCTGCAGGCGTTCGGCGGGCCCGGGCGCAGCGCCATGGGCTTCGTCCCCAGCTACTCGATGCACCCGATCCTCGCGGCCGGTACCGACACCGAGTGGATCCCGGTGGACCGCGGGCCCGACCTGTCGATCGACATCGACGCCGCGGTGGCGGCAATAGGGGAGCACCGGCCGGACGTCGTGTTCGTCACCACGCCCAACAACCCCACAGGGCACGTGGTCGACCTCGACGACCTGCGCCGCCTGCTCGACGCCGCGCCCGGCATCGTGGTGGTGGACGAGGCGTACGCGGAGTTCTCGCCCTCCCCGAGCGCCTGCACCCTGCTCGCCGACTATCCGGCCACGCTCGTCGTGTCGCGGACGATGAGCAAGGCGTTCGCCTTCGCCGGCGGCAGGCTCGGGTACTTCGCAGCCGACCCGTCCTTCGTCGAGGCGGTGTTGCTCGTGCGGCTGCCGTACCACCTGTCGATGATCGCGCAGGCCGCCGCCCGGGCAGCTCTCCGGCACGCCGACGAGACACTCGCCTCCGTCGCGCTCCTCGCCGAGGAACGCAAGCGCGTCACCGCCGGGCTGGAGGAACAGGGGTACGAGGTACTTCCCAGTGAGGCCAACTTCGTGCTCTACGGGCCGTTCGTCGACGCGGGGCGCGCCTGGCAGCGATACCTGGACGCGGGCGTCCTGATCCGCGACGTGGGCATCCCGGGTCGACTTCGTGCGACCATCGGGCTCGAGCACGAGAACGATCAGCTGTTGCAGGTGAGCGCCGCACTGGCGGCCGAGGAGATCGAGACCGGAACCGAGGAGAAGCGATGAGTGAACAGACCGCGCGGCGGGGACGGGTCGAGAGGACGACCAAGGAGTCGTCGATCGTCGTGGAGATCGACCTCGACGGGACCGGCCGGACCGACATCTCGACCGGGGTGCCGTTCTTCGACCACATGCTCACGGCCTTCGGCCAACACGGCGCCTTCGACCTCACCGTGCGCGCGACGGGTGACAGCGAGATCGAGGCACACCACACGGTGGAGGACACGTCGATCGTCCTGGGGCAGGCCCTCGCGCAGGCCCTCGGCGACAAGCGCGGCATCCGACGCTTCGGCCAGTGCTCGCTGCCGATGGACGAGACTCTCGCGGAGGCCGTCGTCGACGTCTCCGGGCGGCCCTACTTCGTGCACACCGGTGAGCCGGAGATGATGATCGGCTACGTGGTCATCGGCCATGCCAGCGCGCCCTACGGCACGGTCCTCAACCGCCACGTGTTCGAGACCCTCGCCTACAACGCCCGGATCGCGCTGCATGTCCGCGTGCACTACGGCCGCGATCCGCACCACATCACCGAGGCCGAGTACAAGGCGGTGGCGCGGGCGCTGCGCGCAGCCGTCGAACCGGATCCGAGGATCACCGGAATCCCATCGACAAAGGGCGCGCTGTGATGCCGGCGTGACCCCGCGCGTCGCCACGCCGGGGGCGTTCTCGACGCTGGCCCGCACCCCCGGCGTCGTGGCCGCGTTCGTCCTGGTCCTGCTCGCGTTCGGGGGCTTCTCCCTCCTGCTGCCGGTGGTACCGCTCGCCGTTGTCCGCGGAGGCGGCAGCGAGTTCGTGGCCGGCGCCACCACCGGCGTGTTCATGACGGTGACCGTCCTGTTCCAGCTCGCCACCCCGCGTGTCACGAGTGCGATCGGTTATCGCTGGGTCCTGGGGATCGGCAGCTCCCTGCTCGGACTGCCCTCGGGACTGCTCGCCCTCTCCGACAACCCGATCGCGGTGTTGGCGATCAGCGGCGTGCGCGGTGCGGGGTTCGGCATGATGACCGTCGCCGGTTCCGCCCTCGTGGCCGAGCTCGCCCCGCCCGGCATGCTCGGTCGGGCCACGTCGCTGATCGGTCTCGCCGTGGGCATCTCCGAAGCGATCTTCCTGCCGGTCGGACTGTGGCTGCTCGACCTCCTCGGGCTGCCGACGGTGGCCTGGGCCGCCACCGCGTTCGGCGTCGTCGGCCTGGTCGCCGCGACGCGACTGCCCCACGTCTACCCGAGCCCACCGGGGGAGACGGACCGGTCGGCGCTCGGTACCAAGCAGGTCGTGCTCCTCCTCGCGGGCCCGTTCCTCGTCATGGTGGCGGTGACCCTGCCCTACGGGGCGGCGGCGTCGTTCCTGTCGCCGGCGTTGGACTCCCTGGTCTCCGGTAGCGGCGCCGTTGTCGCCGGCGTCGGGCTCGGACTGCTGGGCGTCGGTGTCATCGTCGGACGCACCGTCGCCGGCCTCATCTCGGACCGGCGTGGCCCGGGGTCGCTGGTCTGGCCGGGCCTCGGTGTCGCGGCACTCGGAATGCTCGGCATCGCCGGGTTGTTGACGATGGAGGTGAACCCGTGGTGGTTCCTCGTCCCGACCGTCGTCTTCGGCCTCGGGTTCGGTGCCGTACAGAACGAGGCCCTGGTTGCGTCGTTCGAGCGGATGCCGCGCTCGCGACTGGGGACGGCGTCCGCGTCGTGGAACATCTCCTTCGACGCCGGAACCGGTCTCGGCTCCGTGGTCATGGGCGGGTTCGCGGGCTTCGGCTACGTCGTGCTGTTCACCGTCGCGGCGGGGGTCGTCCTCGCGGTGGGCGGCCCTGCGGCGGTGGGTGCCCGGCGTACGAGACCCACGCGCGATCTGACCCCGAACGACCCCGGCGATAAGGTGGACCAATGACGAATTCGGCGACGCGGGTGGCACTCCTGGACTACGGCTCCGGAAACCTGCGTTCGGCGCATCGTGCGCTCGAGCGGGTCGGCGCCCGGGTCGAACTCACGTCGGACCCCCGCGTCGCCACCGAGGCCGAGGCGTTGGTCGTCCCCGGGGTCGGCGCGTTCGCGGCGTGCATGAAGGGCCTCGAGGCGGTCAAGGGACCGCGGATCATCGGAGAGCGTCTCGCCGGTGGTCGCCCCGTTCTGGGGATCTGCGTGGGAATGCAGGTCATGTTCGATCGGGGCACCGAGTTCTCGGACGGTGAGCACGAGGGTTCGCCCGGTGTTCCCGGGTGCGGTGAGTGGCCCGGCGTGGTGGAGAGGCTGGACGCACCCGTGCTGCCGCACATGGGGTGGAACACCGTCGAGGCGCCGTCGGAATCGGTGTTGTTCGCCGGCATGCCCGCTGACGAACGCTTCTACTTCGTCCACTCGTACGGCGTGCAGCGCTGGGAGATGGAGCCGTCGGACCACCTCCGTGCCCCGGACGTCACCTGGGCCGAACACGGCACGAGGTTCATCGCCGCGGTGGAGAACGGGCCCTTGTCCGCCACCCAGTTCCACCCCGAGAAGTCGGGCGATGCCGGACTGCATCTGCTCGAGAACTGGATTCGTTCTGTCCGCCGTTGACGGCTCTCGGGACCCCGCCCCGGTGTCCTTCGCCCAGCTCGCACTGGGAGTCGCGGGGGCGGGGGTGTCGGGTCTCGCCCTGACCGCGCTCGCGGTGGCCCTCCTGCCCGTGCCGCCGGCCGGCAAGGCTCTCGTCGCGCTGGTCGGCGTGATCCTGTCGATCGTCGCGATGGGCCTGGTGTCCAACCGCATCACCGATCGCGCGATCCGCGCCGAGTACGGCGAGGAGCCCGGCGGGCAGGCGGAGCACGCCGGTGACGACGGACTAGGCTGATGGCCGTGACCAACGCCAATTACCTCGAACTCCTTCCCGCCGTCGACGTCGCCGACGGTCAGGCCGTCCGTCTCGTCCAGGGGGAGGCCGGGACCGAGACGTCCTACGGTGCCCCGCTGGACGCGGCTCTGCAGTGGCAGCGGGACGGCGCGGAATGGGTCCACCTGGTGGATCTCGACGCCGCTTTCGGTCGGGGGTCGAACCGGGACCTGCTCGCCGAGGTCGTGGGGGCGCTCGACGTCAGGGTCGAGATGTCCGGTGGTATCCGCGACGACGACTCGCTCGAGGCCGCCCTGGCCACCGGGTGCGCCCGCGTGAACCTCGGGACGGCCGCGCTGGAGAACCCGGAGTGGTGTGCCTCGGCCATCGCCCGTCACGGTGACCGCATCGCGGTGGGCCTCGATGTGCGGGTGGTCGACGGCGAGCCCAGGTTGCGCGGTCGTGGATGGGTTTCCGACGGTGGCAACCTCTGGGAGGTCCTCGAACGTCTGGACAAGGACGGCTGCGCCCGGTACGTCGTCACCGACGTCTCCAAGGACGGCATGCTCAACGGACCCAACCTGGAGATGCTCTCGCAGGTATGCGCGGCCACCAACGCCCCCGTGGTGGCGTCGGGCGGCGTCTCGTCGGTCGCGGATCTCGAGGCCATCGCCTCGCTGGTGCCACAGGGCGTGGAGGGGGCGATCGTGGGCAAGGCCCTCTACGCGGGCAGGTTCACCCTCCCCGAGGCGCTCGCCGCAGTCAGCCGCCGCTGACTCCACGACGCCGTCACCCCCCTGGCAGCTTCCCGACCCCGCATGACCTCGAGCAGGAGGCCCGAGATGAACGATCAGACCGGAAACACCCTGCCGACGGACCTCCCCGTCGACCCGGCCGAGGCCCTCGCGCTGGCGACGCGCGTCCTCGATGAGGTGACGCCCCGCTTCGTCGAGGGGGTGGGGGCGCAGGGCATCCAGAACAAGGGCTCGCGCAACGACTTCGCCACCGAACTGGACCTGGAGCTGGAGCGCCGGATCTCGGAGGCGCTGCGGGAGGGGACCGGGCTCGAGGTGCACGGCGAGGAGTACGGCGGTCCGCCCGTGAACGAGGGCACCCTGTGGGTCGTCGACCCCGTCGACGGCACCGCCAACTACTCCCTCGGTATCCCCACCGCCGGCATCCTGGTCTCGCTGGTCCACGAGCGCCAGCCGGTGCTCGGCCTGACGTGGCTGCCGCTGCTGGGGTTGACGTTCACCTCCGTCGCGGGCGGACCGCTCAAGGAGAACGGTGAGGAGGTCGCACGGATCCCCGACGTCTCCATCCGCGACGTCGCCCTGGGACTGGGGTCGCTCAACACCGGTGCGCGTACGACCTACCCGCCGGCCTATCGACGCGAGGTCTTCGAGCAGCTCACGCTCGACGCCGCACGGACCCGGAAGTTCGGCTCCACCGGGGTCGATCTGTCGTTCGTCGCGTCGGGCAGGCTGTCCGCCGCGGTCAGCTTCGGCAACCTCGCCTGGGACAACGCGGCCGGCGCCTCGCACGTCCGCGCCGCGGGTGGTGTGGTCACGGACCTCGCGGGGGAGCCCTGGTCCACCGACTCCCAGTCCATCCTCGTCGCGGGCCCGCGGGCCCACGCCGAGGTCCTCGACACCATCCGACAGCTCGGCGAGCCGAGCAACTTCTTCGAGGCGGGGCGACGTCGCGCCACTCCGGAACCCGAGAGCCCCCGTCCGTGGCTCCAGAACGGGCGGTGACCGGGTCATGACACTCGCAACCAGGGTCATCCCGTGTCTCGACGTGGACGCCGGCCGCGTGGTCAAGGGCGTCAACTTCCTCGACCTCCGGGATGCGGGGGATCCCGTCGAACTGGCGGCCGCCTACGACGAGCAGGGTGCCGACGAACTCACCTTCCTCGACGTCACCGCGTCGTCGTCGGGACGCAGCACCATGATCGACGTGGTCAGGCGCACCGCCGAGCAGATCTTCATCCCGCTCACCGTCGGAGGTGGGGTGCGGACCGAGGAGGACGTCAACCAGCTCCTGCGGGCGGGTGCGGACAAGGTCAGCGTCAACACCGCCGCGATCGCCCGTCCCGAGCTCCTCGGCGAGCTCAGTCGCCGCTTCGGCTCGCAGTGCATCGTCCTGTCGGTGGACGCGCGCACCGTGCCCGAGGGGTCTGAGCCCACCCCGTCCGGCTGGGAGGTCACCACCCACGGCGGTCGACGTGGGACCGGGATCGACGCCGTCGAGTGGGCCAGGCGGGGCCAGGACCTCGGTGTCGGTGAGATCCTGCTCAACTCGATGGACGCCGACGGCACCAAGGCGGGTTTCGACCTGGCGATGGTGCGGGCGGTCCGTGAGGCCGTGTCCATCCCCGTCATCGCCTCGGGCGGGGCCGGCGCGGTGGAGCACTTCGCTCCGGCGGTCCACGCCGGGGCCGACGCCGTCCTCGCCGCCAGTGTCTTCCACTTCGGCGAGATGACCATCGGTGATGTGAAGTCGGCGCTCGCGGCCGAGGGGATCACGGTCCGATGAGCACTCACGTCCTGGAACGTTCCATCGCCGAGCGGCTGTCCCGCAACGCCGACGGGCTGGTCGCCGCGGTCGTGCAGGACGCCACCTCGGGCCGGGTGCTCATGATGGCGTGGATGGACGACGCGGCCCTCGCCGAGACCCTGGCGACCCGGCGGGGTGTGTACTACTCCCGCTCGCGGGGTCAGCGGTGGGTCAAGGGGGAGACCTCCGGCCACGTCCAGCACGTGCGTCGTGTGGAGATCGATTGCGACGGCGACGCCGTCCTGCTCCACGTCGACCAGACCGGGGCGGCCTGCCACAACGCCACCACCAGCTGTTTCGACACCGCAACCCTGCTCGGAGAGGACTGATCGGCGTGCCCTTCATCCAGATCAACCAGCTCGACGGGATGGCCGCGGCGGACAAGGCCCGCGTCATCGAGGCCGTCACGGCCGCGTACGCGGAGGCCTCGGGCAAGGACCCGGCGAAAGTGTGGGTCCACGTCAACGACATGCCGCGTGATTCCTTCGGGATCGGCGGCAAGGCCCTCGGATGAGCACCGAGACCACGACGTTCGAACAGTTCCGCGCGCTCGCCGCGGGGCACCGGGTCGTGCCGGTGGTGCGCACGGTGCTGGCGGACTCCGAGACGCCGCTGTCCGCGTACATCAAGCTCGCCGGGGACCGGCCGGGCACCTTCCTCCTGGAGTCGGCCGAGCACGGACGCTCCTGGTCGCGGTGGTCCTTCATCGGTTGTGGCGCGGCCGCCGCGCTGACCGTCGACGACGCGGGGGAGGCCACGTGGTGGGGCCACG
The DNA here is from genome assembly GCF_057773085.1 of Dietzia sp. IBK-p2-16D. Classification (NCBI taxonomy): domain Bacteria; kingdom Bacillati; phylum Actinomycetota; class Actinomycetes; order Mycobacteriales; family Dietziaceae; genus Dietzia; species Dietzia sp. IBK-p2-16D. Next base: position 242,595 of record NZ_JBYMTL010000006.1, read on the forward strand.
TGCCGGCGGGTGCGCCCACCGGCGGTGACCCGCTGGACGCGCTCCGGAGGACCCTGGACCTGTTGCGGACCGATCAGATCCCGGGTCTGCCCCCGTTGACGTCGGGGATGGTGGGTTACCTCGGGTACGACATCGTGCGTCGACTCGAGCGGATCGAACCGGACACGGTGGACGACCTGCAGGTGCCGGAGCTCGTCCAGCTGCTCGCCACTGACCTGGCGGCCTTCGACCATCACGAGGGCCGGATCCATCTCATCGCCAATGCGGTGAACTGGGACGGCAGCGACGAGCGGGTCGGTGAGGCCTACGCGGACGCGGTGGCCCGGGTCGACTCCATGACGGCGCGACTCGCCGCGCCCGGCGCGGGCGGGGTGAGCGTGTTCGACACCCCGGCTCCAGACGTACGTCGCTGCACGGATGAGGAGACCTACCACTCGCGGGTCGCAGACATCATCGAACAGATCTACTCGGGCGAGGCCTTCCAGGTGGTCCTCAGTCAGCGGTTCGAGGTCGACACCCAGGCCTCCCCGCGGGACGTCTATCGGATCCTGCGCACCACCAACCCGAGCCCGTACATGTTCCTCATGACGATCCCGGACGGGAGCGGGGAGGACGGTTTCGGCGGGACCGCCTTCACCATCGTGGGATCGAGCCCCGAGGCGTTGGTGACCGTCAAGGACGGTGTGGCGACGACCCATCCGATCGCGGGGACCAGGCCGAGGGGCGACGACGACGAGCACGACATCCTGCTCGGCAAGGACCTGGTGGACGACGCCAAGGAGAACGCCGAACATCTGATGCTGGTCGATCTCGGCCGCAACGACCTCGGCCGGGTCTGCGTGCCGGGCACGGTGGAGGTGACGGAGTTCCGTCAGGTCGAGCGCTACAGCCACGTCATGCACCTGGTGTCGACGGTGACCGGTCGACTGGCCGAGGGGCAGACCGGCATCGACGCGGTGACCGCGTGTTTCCCGGCGGGCACGCTGTCCGGGTCGCCCAAGCCCCGTGCGCTGCAGATCATCGAGGATCTCGAGGACACGCGACGCGGTGTCTACGGGGGAGTGGTGGGCTACGTCGACTTCGCCGGAAACACCGACCAGGCCATCGCGATCCGGTCGGCAGTGATCAAGGACGGCACGGCCTATGTCCAGGCGGGTGCCGGGATCGTCGCCGACTCGGTGGCGACCTCGGAGGATGCCGAGTGCCGCAACAAGGCGATGGCGGTCCTGCGGGCCGTCGCCGCCGCGGAGACGCTGCGCGACGCGGGGCGGAGCCGGTGACCCAGCGCTCCCGTCTCCTGGTTCCGGTCGTCCTGTTGCTCGTGGGGGCGGCCCTGCTGTGGGTCGCCTCGCGGATGGTGTGGCTCGACGTGGAGGCCTTCAACGACCAATCGGGACAGGCTCGGCGGGCCCTGACCGGCGCGGACTGGCAACCCGCTCTCGTCCCGCTCGCGCTGGGCGCCCTGGCGGCGGTCGCCGCGGTGGCTCTGGTCCGCGGCGCCGCCGCCCGCGCGGTGGGCGCCGTCATCGCACTTCTCGGCGTGGCCGCCGGGGGCCTGATGGTGATGTCGGTGGGGGAGGTCGACGCCGACCGGGTCCACTCGGTGATCACGAGTGACGAGGGCCTGGCCCGGACCGATGCCGGGCCGGGTTCCGAGGGCGCGGAGGCGATCCCGCAGTGGTCGGAGATCATCGAGTTGTCGACCCGGCCCGCGGGACCCGTGATCACCGGCGCGGGGGCCGTCGCCCTGCTGGCGGCGGGGATCGTCGTCCTCGTCAATCCGGCCCGTCCGGTGCGCCGCGACGACCGGTACGTGACCCCGGCGGCCCGGCGGGAGAGTGCGGCGACCGGACCGGGCCCGGAGGACGACGCCGGGCGGGATCTGTGGCAGGAACTGGACGACGGACGGGATCCGACCGGCTGACCGGGTCGGGGGTCCCGATTCGGGAACCCCGGCCGGGACCTCTATTGTTGATCTCGATCACACTTTCCGCCCTACGACTGCAGAGGGAGGTCACGGTGGGTACCGTGCTCGACTCGATTCTCGACGGGGTCCGTGAGGACGTCGCGGCCCGTGAGGCCGTCATCGATATGGCGGCGGTGAAGCAGGCGGCCCAGTCGGCGCCGGACCCACTCGACGCGCTCAAGGCGTTGCGCGATCCCGGGGTGGGCGTCATCGCCGAGGTCAAGAGGGCCAGCCCGTCCAAGGGTGCGCTGGCCGAGATCCCCGACCCCGCGGTCCTTGCCCGGATGTATGAGGAGGGCGGGGCGCGCGTCATCTCGTGCCTCACCGAGGAGCGCCGTTTCCACGGCAGCCTGGCAGATCTCGACGCGGTCCGCCGCGCGGTCGACATCCCGGTCCTGCGGAAGGACTTCGTGGTGGGGCCATACCAGATCCACGAGGCGCGGGCGCACGGCGCGGATCTGATCCTGCTCATCGTGGCCGCGCTTGAGCAGGACGCCCTGGTGTCGCTCCTCGATCGCACGGAGTCGTTGGGTATGACGGCTCTGGTGGAGGTCCATACCGAGGAGGAGGCCGACCGCGCGCTGGAAGCCGGCGCCACGGTCATCGGTGTCAACGCCCGCAACCTCAAGACACTCGAGGTCGACAGGGACGTGTTCTCCAGGATCGCGCCGGGGCTCCCGTCCGACGTCGTCAAGATCGCCGAGTCCGGGGTCCGGGACGCCTCGGACCTCCTGGCGTACGCCAGCGTCGGGGCGGACGCCGTGCTCGTGGGCGAGGGACTGGTGACGCAGGGCGACCCGCGGGCGGCCTGCAACGCCCTGGCCACGGCCGGTGCCCACCCGTCCTGCCCGCAAGGGCCCCGCTAGGCCGGGGTCGCGGGCTTCCGGCAGACTGGGGGCGTGAACTCCAAGGATTTTCCGTCACTGCCCACCATGGGAGAGGTGCTCCGGTCCACCACCGGACATGAGCCCGACCAACGGGGCCACTGGGGGCCGTTCGGCGGCCGTTACGTCCCCGAGGCGCTGATGGCGGTGGTCGACGAGGTGACCGACGCCTATGCCAAGGCCAGGGCCGACGAGGACTACCTCGACGAGCTCGACCGGCTGCAGCGTCACTACTCGGGCCGGCCGTCGCCGTTGTACGAGGCGAAGCGGTTCGGTGCGGAGATCGGTGCGCGGGTCTTCCTCAAGCGTGAGGATCTCAACCACACGGGCTCCCACAAGATCAACAACGTCCTCGGCCAGGCGCTGCTCGCGCAGCGGATGGGCAAGAAGCGGGTGATCGCGGAGACCGGTGCCGGCCAACACGGTGTGGCCACCGCCACCGCCTGCGCTCTCCTCGGACTGGAATGCAAGGTCTACATGGGCGCGGTGGACGTGCGCAGGCAGGCGCTCAACGTCGCCCGGATGCGCCTGCTCGGTGCCGAGGTGGAGGCCGTGGAGATCGGCTCGGCCACACTCAAGGACGCGATCAACGAGGCCATGCGGGACTGGGTCGCTCACGCGGACGACACCTACTATGCCTTCGGTACCGCGGCCGGGCCGCACCCCTTCCCGACCATGGTCCGCGACTTCCAGCGCATCGTCGGTGCGGAGGCCAGGGTGCAGATCCTCGAGCAGGCCGGGCGTCTGCCGGACGCCGCCGTGGCGTGCGTCGGCGGCGGTTCCAACGCGATCGGCCTGTTCCACCCGTTCCTCGGGGACGAGTCGGTCCGTCTCGTCGGCTGCGAGGCCGGGGGCGACGGCGTGGCGTCCGGACGAACCGCGGCGACCGTCAACGCCGGTACGCCGGGCGTCTTCCAGGGGTCGTATGCCCATCTCATGCAGGACACCGACGGGCAGACGATCGAGTCCCACTCGATCTCGGCCGGCCTGGACTACCCGGGTGTCGGGCCCGAGCACTCGCGCCTGGCCGAGATCGGGCGGGCCGAGTACCGCCCGATCACGGATACTCAGGCCATGGATGCGTTCGCACAGTTGTGCCGCACCGAGGGCATCATCCCCGCGATCGAGTCGGCTCACGCGATCGCCGGCGCCGCGCAGCTCGCCGCGGAGGGCGTGGGGCTGATCCTGGTCAACGTCTCGGGTCGTGGCGACAAGGACGTCGACACCGCCGCCCGGTGGTTCGGCCTGTTGGACGGGGGGACCCCGCCCGAGGCCGGGGTGGATTCGAGCCAGGGCGCCGACGACGGCGAGGGCGAGTACGCGGACGGGGGAGTCGAGGGATGAGCGTTCTCAGTGACGTGTTCGAGCGGTGCCGGGGCGAGAACCGGGCCGCACTCATCGGGTACTACCCGGCCGGTTACCCGACCGTCGAGGGATCGATCGACGCCGTGCACGCGATGGTCGAGGGCGGGTGCGACATCGTCGAGGTCGGCATCCCCTATTCCGACCCCATGATGGACGGGCCGACCATCCAGGCCGCCGCCGACACCGCACTCGAGGCCGGGTTCCGCGTCGCGGACACCTTCGAGGTGGTACGCGCCGTCGCCGAGGCAGGGGCGGTGCCCGTGGTGATGACGTATTGGAACCCGGTGCTGCAGTACGGCGTCGACCGTTTCGCGGCGGACCTCGCCGCCGCCGGCGGGACCGGCGTCATCACGCCGGACCTCATCCCGGACGAGGCCGACGACTGGATCGCCGCGTCGGACGCCCACGGCATCGACCGGGTGTTCCTCGTCGCCCCGTCGTCGACCCCCGAGCGCCTCGCGATGACGCTCTCCCACACGGGCGGTTTCGTCTACGTCCAGGCGGTCATGGGGGTCACCGGCGCCCGCGACGTCGTCTCGGACGCGCCCCGGATCCTCACCGAGCGCGTCCGCGAGGTCTCCGACCTCGCCTGCGGGGTCGGACTCGGGGTCCGCAACGGCGACCAGGCGGCCGAGATCGCCTCCTACGCCGACGGCGTGATCGTCGGGTCGGCGCTCATCACGGCGGCGACCGAGGGACTGGACTCCCTGAGGCGACTGACCGCCGAGCTGGCGGAGGGCGTCCGTCGTCCCGGGGCGGGCTCGTGATCCCCAGCCCTCCCCAGGGGGTGTGGGAGCTCGGGCCGTTCCCTCTGCGCGCGTACGCCCTGTGGATCATCCTCGGCATCGTCATCGCCATCTGGTGGGGAGAGAAGCGCTGGGTCGCCCGCGGGGGTCGCGCCGGGGTCGTGCTCGACACGGCACTGTGGGCCATCCCGTTCGGTCTGATCGGCGGCCGCGTGTACCACGTCGCCACGGATTGGTACCGCTACTTCGGGGAGGGGCGCAACCCGGTTGATGCGCTGAAGATCTGGGACGGCGGCCTGGGGATCTGGGGTGCCGTCGCATTCGGCGCTCTCGGCGCCTACATCGGGCTGCGCCAACAGGGGATCCGGGCACTGGGCGCCCTGGGCGACTCGATCGCGCCCGGCGTCGTGCTGGCGCAGGGGATCGGCCGACTCGGCAACTACTTCAACCAGGAACTCTACGGTCGCGAGACGGACGTGCCCTGGGCGCTGGAGATCTACCAGCGTTACGACGAGTCCTACGGGTATTCCGAGACCATCGGGCGGTCGACCGGCCAGGTCCTGGCGACCGTCCATCCGACGTTCCTGTACGAACTCCTGTGGAACGTGTTGGTCGCGCTCGTGTTGGTGCTCGTCGACAGACGGTTCCGACTCGGCCACGGTCGGCTCTTCGCGCTCTACGTGGCGTTGTACTGCTTCGGACGCTTCTGGGTGGAGCTGCTGCGCGCGGACGCCGCCACCGAGGTGTTCGGACTGCGCATCAACACCATCGTCTCGCTGGTCGTCATGCTCGGCGCACTGGTGTACCTCTGGCGGGCGCGCCGCGGTCGCGAGGAGCCGTCCGAGCTGCGGGCCCCCGACGACGGTGTGGACGACACGGCATCGGGCGGTTCCGCCGGCGACGCACCCCCGTTGGCCGGTCGTTGACCTCGGGTTAACCGGGCGGCCGGTCGAGGGGACTAGATTGGGTGGAGTGAATCGTCGTACCAAGATCGTCTGCACCCTGGGTCCCGCCGTCGCCTCCGAGGAGGGAATCCGCGAGCTGGTCGACGCGGGGATGGATGTCGCCCGCCTCAACTTCAGCCACGGAGAGCACGCCGACCACGAGGCCAACTACCGGTGGGTCCGCAAGGCCTCCGACGAGTCCGGCAGGGCCGTCGGCGTCCTCGCGGACCTGCAGGGCCCCAAGATCCGACTCGGACGCTTCATCGAGGGCAAGCACGAGTGGGTCGAGGGTGACCGTGTCGTCATCACCGTCGCGGAGGTGGAGGGCACCAAGGACCGCGTCTCCACCACCTACAAGGGGCTGGCGAACGACGCCCGCCCGGGCGATCGGCTGCTGGTCGACGACGGCAACATCGGACTCACCGTCGAACAGGTCGACGGGGACGACGTCCACTGTGTCGTCACCGAGGGCGGCACGGTCTCCAACAACAAGGGCGTCTCCCTCCCCGGGATGAACGTCTCCGTCCCCGCGTTGAGCGAGAAGGACATCGCCGACCTGCGTTTCGCCCTCGACCTGGGGGTGGACTTCATCGCCCTGTCGTTCGTGCGGTCGCCGGCGGACGTCGAACTCGTGCACGAGGTGATGGACGAGATGGGGATCCACGTGCCCGTCATCGCCAAGCTCGAGAAGCCGGAGGCCGTCAAGAACCTCGAGTCGATCGTCCTGGCGTTCGACGCCATCATGGTGGCCCGGGGTGATCTGGGTGTGGAGCTGCCGCTGCAGGAGGTGCCGCTGGTCCAGAAGCGCGCCATCCAGATCGCGCGCGAGAACGCGAAGCCGGTGATCGTGGCCACCCAGATGCTCGAGTCGATGATCACGAACTCCCGGCCCACCCGGGCCGAGGCGTCCGATGTGGCGAACGCCGTCCTCGACGGGGCGGACGCGGTGATGCTGTCGGGCGAGACCTCGGTGGGCAAGTACCCGATCGAGACCGTGCGGACCATGTCGTCGATCGCGCTCGCGGTGGAGTCGGACTCCACGGCCGCGCCCGAACTGGTGCACGTCCCGCGGACCAAGAGGGGTGTCATCTCGGCCTCGGCCCGGGAGATCGGTGAGCGGCTGGGGGCGAAGGCGCTCGTCGCGGTCACCTCGACCGGGGACACGGTGCGGCGGCTGGCCCGGCTGCACAGCCACCTTCCGCTCATCGCGATCACCAGCGACCCGCGTATCCGTAGTCAGCTCGCTCTGACGTGGGGGACCGAGACCTTCCTCACCGACCGCATCACCGAGACCGCCGAGATCGTCAAGGTGACCGACGAGATGCTCCTCCCGCTCGACGGGTACAACGAGGACGACCTGATCGTGCTCGTCGCGGGGAACGTGCCGGGCGTCGAGGGATCGACCAACTTCATCCTCGTCCACCGGATGGGCGAGGTCGACCACTGAAGTAGCAACTGCGACACCGACTTCGCCTGATCACCGTCAGGTAACGAAGTCGCGGCGCCGGTGAGCACCCCGCTCACCGGCGCTTTCGTATCCTTTCGTGCTTTTGACGTGACAGGGCCGAGACACTTCTGTTACCTTCTTGGAGTCGACCGGGGAAGCCGGTCACGTCCCTGCTTCACCCGCTTTCCAGTCTCTGAGGTTCCCTGATGTCCGACGCCACTCGCATTCCCTTCGCCGAGCTCGCCGATCGACTCGGTGTCGAGGGCTCCGGCGCGACCGCCGGGCGCCACCGCGCGGCCCGCTCGACCCACATGGGCCGCATCGTGGCCGGCACCGTCGCGGGCGCCGCCCTCTCGGGAGGCCTGGCCATGGCCGCGGCCCCCGTCGCCTCCGCCCAGTCCGCGGACGTCAACGCGGACCAGCTCGCCGAGATGGCGCAGGGCGTCATCCAGGGAATCGGCTTGACCGAGGACCAGCTGCGCGAGTACGCCATCGACCCGGCCGTCTTCGGCTCGCTCGGTATCCCGGCGATCGGCGGCGGCCACGCCCCGACCTACGGGCCCATCACCTCCGGCTTCGGCCCCCGCTGGGGCACCTTCCACAACGGCACGGACTTCGGTGCGCCGATCGGCACCCCGATGTTCGCCGCCAAGTCCGGCACCGTCGTCGCGGCCGGCCCGGCCTCCGGTTACGGTCTGTGGATCCGCATCCAGACCGACGACGGGCACCTGCTCGAGTACGGCCACAACGACAAGAACTACGTCGCGGTCGGCCAGCGCGTCAACGCCGGCCAGGTCATCGGAACGGTCGGCAACCGCGGCTACTCCACCGGTCCGCACCTGCACTTCGGCGTCCGCAACCCGGCCGGCCAGTGGATCGATCCCGTGCCGTGGCTGCGCGCCAACGGCGTCGCCGTCTGATCGGTCGCCGGCCACCCGCCACGCACGTCGCGCCCCGTCTCCCCTCGAGGAGGCGGGGCGCGCCGCGTTGTCCGGCCACGTGTCGGGCGTTTCTGACACAGTGGGTCGAGAGAATCCACCAACAGTCGAGAGGCGATCCATGTCGCAGACCGTCAAGGGCGTCATCGCCCGCAGCAAGGGGTCCGAGGTCGAGTTGGTCGACGTCGTCGTCCCCGATCCCGGACCGAACGATGTGATCGTGCGGGTGCAGGCGTGCGGCGTCTGCCATACGGACCTGGCGTACCGGGACGGCGGGATCAACGACGAGTACCCGTTCCTGCTCGGCCACGAGGCCGCGGGCATCGTCGAGACCATCGGGGATCAGGTCACGCACGTGGCGGAGGGCGACTTCGTCGTCCTCAACTGGCGCGCCGTGTGCGGCGAGTGCCGGGCATGCAAGAGGGGTCAGCAGCAGTACTGCTTCGCCACCCACAACGCTTCGCAGAAGATGACGCTGACGGACGGCACCGAGCTCACCCCCGCCCTGGGGATCGGCGCGTTCATCGACAAGACCCTCGTCCACGAGGGTCAGTGCACCAAGGTCGACCCGGCCGCCGACCCGGCCGTGGCGGGGCTGCTCGGCTGCGGCGTCATGGCCGGCCTCGGTGCGGCCGTCAACACCGGTCAGGTCAGCCGCGGTCAGTCCGTCGCCGTCATCGGCTGTGGTGGCGTCGGCGTCGCCGCGGTCGTGGGCGCCCGGCTCGCGGGCGCGTCGACGATCATCGCGGTGGACATCGACGACACCAAGCTCGAGTGGGCGAAGGACTTCGGGGCGACCCACGCGGTCAACTCGACCTCGACCGATCCGGTGGCCGCGATCCAGGAGCTCACGGGTGGCTTCGGGGCCGACGTCGTGATCGACGCCGTCGGTCGGCCGGAGACGTACGAGCAGGCCTTCTACGCGCGGGATCTCGCCGGGACCGTGGTCCTGGTTGGCGTGCCCACGCCGGAGATGCGGTTGGAGTTGCCGCTGCTGGACTTCTTCGGCCGCGGTGGTTCGCTCAAGTCGTCCTGGTACGGCGACTGCCTGCCCGAGCGTGATTTCCCGATGCTCGTCGACCTGCACCTGCAGGGTCGACTCCCGCTGGAGAAGTTCGTCTCCGAGCGGATCGGCATCGACGCCGTCGAGGCGGCGTTCGACGCCATGAAGTCCGGGTCCGTCCTCCGATCGGTGGTGACGTTGTGAGCGAGATCCACACCAGCGCCGGCACTGCCGGTGGTCTGCGTATCGAGAAGGTCGTGACGAGCGGGATCTTCGCGCTCGACGGCGGCGAGTGGGAGGTGGACAACAACATCTGGATCCTCGGGGACGACTCCGAGGTGTTCGTGATCGACGCGGCCCACTCCGCGCAGCCGATCATCGATGCGGTGGCGGGCCGCAAGGTCAAGGGCATCCTGTGCTCGCACGCCCACAACGACCACATCACCGTGGCACCGGAGCTGTCGGAGAAGTTGGATGCGCCGATCCTGGTGCACCCGGGTGATCAGATGCTGTGGGACGAGACCCATCCCACGGTCTCCCACGGTGATCTGGAGGACGGGCAGCGGCTCGAGATCGCGGGTACCCGCGTCGAGGTGATGAACACGCCGGGGCACTCACCGGGATCCTGCGTGTTCCACGTTCCCGAGGCGGGCGTGCTGTTCTCCGGCGACACCCTGTTCTCCGGCGGTCCGGGCGCGACTGGCCGGTCGTACTCGGATTTCCCGACCATCATCACCTCCATCCGCGAGCGCATCCTCACGCTGCCCGCGGAGACCTTGGTGCACACCGGCCACGGTGACGGGACGAAGGTCGGGGACGAGTCCCCGCACCTGGAGGAGTGGATCGCTCGCGGGCACTGACACCGCGGTGGTGGTCGGGACCCGGACCGGTGCGGCCCGGGACGGCGTGGCGGGAGGACCGGGGAGATGACGACGACGAGGTCGGCAGCGGAGTCCGGTACACCCACGCCGTGGCACGCCCTCCCGCCGGAGGAGGTGCTCTCCCGTCTCGGAACGGGCCCGGGCGGGCTCAGCAGTACCGAGGCGGGGGAGCGCCTGGCCGGGCACGGGTCCAACACGATGCCCGACGCCGCGCCGGTGTCCGCGTTGCGGCGGGTGGCGAGGCTGTTGGCGGACCCGATGATCCTCGTGCTCGCAGTGGCGGCGGTGGTGAGCGCGGGGGTCTCCCGGGAGTGGGAGACCCCGGTGGTCATCCTGCTGGTGGTAGTGCTCAACACGATCCTCAACTATGTCCAGGAGACCCGCGCGGAGGCCGGTCTCGCGGCGTTGCGCGACATGTCGGTTCCCCGCAGTCGGGTCGTGCGGGACGGCGTGGAGATCGAGGTCGACAGCAGCGATCTCGTGCCGGGCGACATCGTGGTGGTGGAATCCGGGGACCGTGTGCCCGCCGACGGCAGGGTGCTCGCCGGGTCGAGGGTGCAGGTGGCCGAGTCGTCGTTGACAGGGGAGTCGGTCCCCGTCGACAAGTCCCCTCGGGCGGTGGAGGACGTCGATGCACCGCTGGGCGACCGCTCGAGCATGGTGTTCATGAACACGGAGGTCACCCGCGGCCGGGCCCGCCTGGTGGTGACCGGCACCGGCGAACACACCGAGATGGGCGCTATCGCCGACCTGCTCAGCGGGGCGGCGCCCGGGCAGACCCCGCTGCAGAAGCGGATCGGGGCGCTCGCGCGCGTCCTCACCGCGATCGCACTGGTCGTGGTGGGCCTGGTCCTGGTGATCGGGCTCGTCCGTGGTCAGACCTGGGAGGACATGCTCCTGTCCGCGGTCTCCCTGGCCGTGGCCACGATTCCGGAGGGGCTCACGGCGGTCGTGGCGTTCACGCTCGCCATGGGTGCCTCTCGCCTCGCCCGTGAGGGCGCGATCATCAAGAACCTCGCGGCCGTCGAGACCCTCGGGTCGACGAGTCACATCGCCACGGACAAGACCGGCACCCTGACCCTCAACGAGATGACCGTGACGCGGATCGTCGCGGGTGGCGGGTCATACTCCGTGACCGGGACCGGATACGGCGGGTCCGGGGCCGTCCTCTCGTCCGACCCGGACGTCGTACCGGACCTGAGGCGGGCCGCGGTGGCAATGTCGCTGTGCAACGACGCGATCATCGACGACGGGGTCCTGGTGGGCGACCCGACCGAGGGCGCCCTGCTCGTGGCGGCGACCAAGTGCGGGATCGACGTGGAGGGCCTGCGCGCCGCTCGGCCGCGCGTGGCAGAGGTACCGTTCGACTCGGCGTACAAGTTCATGGCGACGGTCAACCGGTCACCGAGCGGGGACCCCGTCCTGTACGTCAAGGGTGCCACCGGCGCGGTACTGCCGCGGGCGACGCAGGTCTGGGACGGCACCTCGGAGGCGGAGCTCACCGACGAGCGCCGCGAGGCGTTGCGGGCCGCGACGGACGGGCTCGCCGCGTCCGGCCTGCGTACCCTGCTCGTGGCGGCGCGGCCGTTCGACGGAGCCGACGGCCCACCGGACGAGGACACGCTGCTCGACGAGGTCCGTGATCTGACCGTGCTCGCGGTCCTGGGAATCGTCGACCCACCGCGCACGCAGGCGGCGGAGGCGATCCGCATCGCACACGAAGCGGGCATCTCGGTACACATGATCACCGGGGACCACCTGGTGACCGCCTCGGCCATCGCCCGCGATCTCGGCATCGGCGGGGAGGCCGTGAGCGGTGCCGAGCTGGACCGGATGGACGATGACGAGCTGCGCACCCGGGCAGGTCGGCTCGGTGTACTGGCCCGCGTGACCCCCGAGCACAAGATCCGGATGGTACGTGCCCTGCAGTCCGGCGGGCACGTGGTCGCCATGACCGGCGACGGGGTCAACGACGCGCCCGCCCTGGGTCAGGCCGACATCGGGATCGCGATGGGGATCACCGGCACGGATGTGTCCAAGGGCGCGGCGAACATGGTGCTCACCGACGACAACTTCTCGACGATCGTCTCCTCGGTACACCAGGGGCGGGGGATCTACGACAACATCGTCAAGTTCGTGAAGTTCCAGCTCACCACCGCGTGGGCGTTCGTGCTCGTCTTCCTGGCCAGTGGCCTGCTGGGCCTGGCGTCGGTGCCGTTCACGGCCCTGCAGGTGCTGCTCGTCAACATCGTCATGGACGGCCCACCCGCGATGGCGCTGGGCGTGGAGCCGGTGGAGAAGGACGCCATGCGGAGGCGGCCTCGACCGGCGGACGAACAGATCCTCACCCCGGTACGGCTGATGCGGATCCTGTGGCTGGGCGTGGTGATGGCCGCGGGAACCCTGCTCGTCCTGGCGTTCGCGGAGGTCGTCTTCCCCGAGCGAACGGGGGAGACCCTGTTCGCCACGACGCTCGCGTACGCGACGTTCGTCTTCTTTCAGGTGTTCAACCTGATGAACGTGCGGTCCGACCACGGTTCGGTCTTCTCCCGCGACATGGCGCGCAACGCCCCGATCTGGGTGGCGCTGGGGGCCGTGCCGCTCCTACTGGTGGCGGTGATCCAGGTTCCGTTCCTCCAAGGGGTGTTCGACACGACCTCGCTGCGGGCCGACGAATGGTTGCTCGCCGTCGCCGTGGGGTCGTCGATCCTCTGGCTGGAGGAGCTCCGCAAGGCCGGCGTGAGATGGCGTACGCGGCGCGCCGCCGGGTCGGGCAGGATGGACGTGGTCTGACGCGCCCACCCGAGGGTGCCGCCGCCGCGAACGCGTCCGGTGCGGAACGATCGGTCGGACCGTCGAGGAGGAGTCATCACCATGGCCAGGGTCACCGCCACCAACACCATCGTCATCGAGGCACCCGTCGAGGCCGTGACCGCGGCGATCGCCGATTACGCGCAGGTCCGCCCCCGCATCCAACCCGAGCAGTTCAGCGCCTACCGTCTGATCCAGGGCGGGCAGGGAGACGGCACCGTCGCCGCCTGGAATCTCCAGGCCACCAAGAAGCGCAACCGGGACGTCAAGGCCAACGTCACCGTGGATGACGCCGCCGCCCACTGGTCGCTGGTGGAAGAAGACGAGAATTCGTCCATGGCCACCACCTACACGGTGCGCGAGGCGACAGGGGGCTCGCTCGTCGAGATGACGACGTCGTGGGACGGCGCCGGGGGTGTCGGCGGCTTCTTCGAGCGGACCTTCGCTCCGGCCGGTCTCAAGCGCATCCAGCACGCCCTGCTGACCAACCTCAAGGACGACGTCGAGGGGTAGCCGACCGGGCTCCGTCCGCCCGCTCGAGCTCAGCCCAGCCGACCGGGCTCAGCCCAGCCGACCGGGCTCAGTCCGTTCGCTCGGCCGACCGCGATCGATCCGCCGGGGCGGTCCTCGTCGTCGTCCCCTTTCCCGTCGGGGTCGGTGACGCGTCGGTTCCGGTGGCGGCCTCGGCGGCGTCGGCGTCGGTCCCCGTGGGCGCGGCCGCGGCGGCCGCCTCGCGGGCGGCCTCGGCCTGCGCGGAGCCGGTCCGGAGCACGATCTGCGGCATGAACGCCAGGATCACCGAGGCGGCCACGGCGAGGATGCCGGCCACCAGGTAGATCTCGGACATGCTCAGCGCGTAACCCTGCTCGAAGGGATGCGCCACCAGCTCGGGAAGCCGGTTGATCACCGAGGAATCCTTGGTGACCGTCTCCAGTGCCCCCGCGCCGGTGGTGGGGTCGGCGAGGGCCCGGACGATCCCGTACGCGTCGGGATCCCGCTGCAGTGCGGGATCGGTGAGGCCCTCCTGAACGCCGCGGGCGAGACTACCGTCGGCGGCGGCCTGCTCGAGTTGGCCGGAGATGGAGCCGCCGACGCGGCTGAACAGGATGGACAGGAACACCGCGACGCCGGCGGTACCGCCGAGTTGGCGGAAGAAGGTCGCCGAGGCGGTGGCCACTCCGATCTCGCGGGGACTCACGGCGTTCTGGACTATGAGGGTGAGCGGCTGCATGCAGTTGCCGAGCCCGATGCCCAGCACCAGCATGTAGACCATCACCAGCGTCAGCGACGTGTCGGCATCGATCGTCCACAGCAGGAACAGGCCGGCAGCGGCCACCGCCGTTCCGAATATCGGGAACTCGCGGACACGGCCGGTCCTGGAGATGAGCTGGCCCGACACGATCGAGGCACCCATCATCCCCGCGACCAGCGGGAGCATCATGAGCCCGGACTCCATGGGGTCGGCGCCGTGCACGATCTGCATGTACAGCGGCAGCGTCATCATGCCGCCGAACATGGCCATACCCACGATCACGCCGCCGACCGTGACGATCGCGAAGGTGCGGTCGCGGAACAGGCGGAGCGGGATGAGGGCCTGGTCGCCCGCGCGGGCCTCGACGAGGAGGAAGAGCCCGATGCCGGCCAGCCCGACGACGTAGCAGCCGAGGGCGGCGGTGGAACCCCACCCCCAGGTGTTGCCCTGCTCGGCCACCAGCAGGAGAGGTACCAGACCGACGACGATCGCGGCGGCCCCCGCCCAGTCCACGCGATGATCGACCCGGACGTTCTTGACGTTGAGGGTGATCATCACGAGGGTCAGCGCCACCGCGCCGATGGGGATGTTGATGAGGAAGATCCAGCGCCACCCGTCGATGCCGAAGATCGTGTCCGCCCCGGCGAAGAACCCGCCGATCACCGGCCCGAGGACCGACGACGACGCGAAGACCGCCAGCATGTAGCCCTGGTACTTGGCGCGGTCACGGGGCGGGATAATGTCGCCGATGATCGCGAGCGCCAGGGACATCAGTGCGCCGGCACCCAGTCCCTGGATGCCGCGGAAGACGGCGAGCATGTACATCGAGGTGGCGAGCGTGCACAGCAGAGAGCCGAACACGAAGATCACGATGCCGATCACGAAGAACGGCTTGCGTCCGTAGATGTCCGAGAGCTTGCCGTACAGGGGCGTCGAGATCGTGGACGTCATGAGATAGGCGGTGGTGACCCATGCCTGGGCGTCGAGGCCCTGGAGGTCGTCGGCGATGGTCCGGATCGCGGTGCTCACGATCGTCTGATCCAGGCTGGCCAGGAACATCGCGGACATGAGCCCGGCGAGGATCACGAGGATCTGACGGTGCGTGAACTCGCCGTCCTCGCCTGCGAGCGCCGTGGAGGTCTTGGCGGTGGTCATCGGCTCTCCTCGGCGGACGTGAGGGAGCAGAGTTCGGTGTGGAGGGAATCGGCGAGTCGGCGCAGGTCCGAGATGAAGGTGTCCGCCTGGTCCGGTGTCCAGTCCCGGAGGAGGCCGGCCATCCACTCCCCGCTGCTGTCGAGGACCCGGGAGATGAGCTCGGCGCCCGCGGAGGTGAGCGTGACGAGGCTGGCGCGCCCGTCATCGGGGTCGGGGACCTTGGTGATGAGGCCGCGGCTCTCGAGCTGGCTGACCTGGCGGCTCACCACCGACACGTCGGTGTGGATCCGCGCGGCCAGATCGGTGACCCGGGCGGGGCCGTCATGGATGGCGAACAGGAGCGGATGGGCGGTCGGTTCGACGGCCTCGTCGTAGCTGGGAACCGAGAGGTTCACCGCACGAAGGAGTTTGACCACCCGCGACAGGTCCACCACCACTCGCCCGCCGCGTTCCGCGTCTATCGGCATGCCCACCCCTCGCTTCGGTTGCTTGCAGCAAGCAAACATTACGCGCGGAGCGCACCATTGCGCCACCGGGTGGGCTGCGGGGTGGAGGGGAGAGGGCGGTGAAGCGTGATGAGGGGAACGCGAGCGGGTCCGACCTCGCTCGGGATGTGGTGCCCCCGGTCGGACTCGAACCGACACTGGACGGGTTTTGAATCCGTTGCCTCTGCCAATTGGGCTACGGGGGCGAACGCGGCGAACCGCTGGTCCGGAAGTCTAACCGACGACCGATGAGCTTCTGTCCGACGCCCACCCTAGAGTGGCCCTGTGAGCACCACGAGTAAGACCGCAGAAGCCAGCACCACCCCCGGCACCGGACCCGGCGCCGCTTCCGGGGCCACCGCGGGGGAGGGGCCGACCCGCCTGCTGCTCCTGGACGGGCACTCGCTCGCGTTCCGCGCGTTCTACGCGCTGCCGGCAGAGAACTTCTCCACGGCCTCCGGCCAACACACCAACGCCGTGTACGGCTTCCTGTCGATGGTGGCCAACCTGGTGACCGAGGAGGAGCCCACGCATCTGGCCGTGGCGTTCGACGTCTCGCGGGCGACGCTGCACCGCACGGCGGAGTACCCGGAGTACAAGTCGACCCGTTCGGCCGCGCCCGAGGAGTTCAAGGGGCAGGTCGAGCTCATCCAGGAGGCGCTGGCGGCACTGGGCGTGCGGACCCTGTCCCTGGAAGGGCACGAGGCCGACGACATCATCGCCACCCTCGCCACCCACGCGGGCGTCGCCGAGACGCTGATCTGCACCGGGGACCGCGACGCCCTGCAACTGGTGACGGACGAGGTCACCGTCCTCTATCCGGTCAAGGGCGTCTCCGAACTCGCCCGGTTCACGCCCGAATCGGTCGAGGCGAAATACGGGGTGACGCCCACCCAGTACCCGGACGTCGCCGCGCTGCGGGGCGACACCTCAGACAACCTCCCGGGTGTGCCCAAGGTCGGCGACAAGACCGCCGCCAAGTGGATCACCCAGTACGGCACCCTCTCCGAACTCATCGCGCACGCGGACGAGATCAAGGGCAAGGTCGGAGAGAGCTTCCGCGAGCACCTACCCCAGGTCCAGCTCAACCGCCGGATCACCGAGCTCACCCGCGACCTGGACCTCGGCGTCGGGATCGGCGACCTCGTCCGGGCGACCCCGGAGCGCGCTGACGTCAACGCACTGTTCGACCGGCTGGAGTTCGGGCCGCAGGCTCGCGATCGATTCCTCACGGCGTTCCTGCCGGAGGGTTCCCCCGCGCCGGCAGCGGAGGTGGAACTGGAGCAGGCCTCGGTCCTGCACGCCGGCGAGGTCTCCGACTGGCTCGCAGCCCATGCGCCGGCCGGGCAGCGGCACGGCCTCGTCGTCGTCGGACCCTCCCGACCCGGCGCGGGCGACGCGCAGACGATCACCATCGCCGCCGCCGGCGGCGCCTCCGGGCACCTCGATCTGGCGACACTCGGACCCGACGACGAGCAGGCCCTCCGGGACTGGCTGGCCGACGACGCGGTGCACAAGGCGGTCCACGACGCCAAGGCGGCCACCCACGCGCTGATGGGGCGCGAGTTCCGGTTGGGCGGGGTCACCATGGACGTGGCCCTGGCGGCCTACCTGGTGCGGCCCGGCCAGCGCAGTTACGGCCTGGCGGAACTGTTCCAGCGTCACCTGCGGCGCGAACTGCCCGAGGCGGAGGTGGGGGACAAGCAACTGTCCCTGCTCGACGAGGTCGATGACGCCGAGGCGGAACAGAAGAACGCCGACGCCGCCGCGACCCGCGCCCGCGCGGTGGTCGATCTCGCGGAGCGGCTGGACGTGGAACTGGAGCAGGTGCACGGGGCGCGCCTGATGGCCGAGATGGAACTGCCGCTCGTACCGGTGCTGGCGCGGATGGAGTCGATCGGCATCGCGGTGGACGGTGGCGCCCTGGACGGGCTGCGGGACGACTTCGCCGACCGCGGTCGGCAGGCTGCCGACGCGGCCTACGCCGCGATCGGCGGGGAACAGATCAACCTGGGCTCACCCAAGCAGCTCCAGGTGGTGCTGTTCGAGACCCTCGGTATGCCCAAGACCAAGAAGACCAAGACCGGGTACACGACCGACGCCAAGGCCCTCGAGGAACTGCTCGCCAAGGAGACGGGGGACACCCCGGGTCGGGCGTTCCTCGAGGCACTGCTGCTGCACCGCGAGACCACCAAGATGCGGACGACGGTCGAGGGGCTCATCAAGACCATCGGTGACGACGGACGAATCCACACCACCTTCAACCAGACCGTGGCAGCGACCGGCCGGTTGTCCTCGACCGACCCGAACCTGCAGAACATCCCCGTACGCACCGAGGATGGTCGACGCATCCGCGGATCGTTCGTCGTGGGCGACGGCTACGACTGCCTCCTCACCGCTGACTACAGCCAGATCGAGATGCGGGTGATGGCGCACCTGTCCGGAGACGCCGGGCTCATCGAGGCGTTCCGGACGGGGGAGGACCTCCACTCGTTCGTGGGCTCCCGTGCGTTCGGCGTTCCCATCGACGAGGTCACCCCGGAGCTCCGTCGCCGGGTGAAGGCCATGAGTTACGGCTTGGCCTACGGGCTCAGTGCGTTCGGCCTCGCCGCCCAGCTCGGGATCAGCCAAGGCGAGGCGAAAGAGCAGATGGAGGCCTACTTCTCGCGCTTCGGCGGCGTGCGCGACTACCTGCGCGCAGTGGTCGAACAGGCCCGCCGCGACGGGTACACGGAGACCCTGTTCGGTCGGCGCCGCTACCTGCCCGAGCTCAACTCGGACAACCGGCTCAAGCGGGAGAACGCCGAACGTGCTGCGCTCAACGCGCCCATCCAGGGCACGGCCGCCGACATCATCAAGGCGGCCATGCTCAAGGTCGACGCGGACCTCGCCGAGCGGCGGCTGAAGAGCCGTCTTCTGCTCCAGGTCCACGACGAACTGGTGCTCGAGGTGGCGCAGGGTGAACTCGACGAGGTCCGCGACCTGGTCGTGGACCGCATGTTCTCCGCCATCGAGCTCGACGTCCCGCTGGACGTGTCCACCGGCACCGGCCCGAACTGGGACTCTGCGGCGCACTGACATCCCCGTCCACCTCCTCGGAGCCCGCCGACCTGTACCCTAAGTTCATTTCAGATTCGGCTCCACGACGCCTGAAAGGGCAACCATGACCCTCACCTCTCGGCGCGGTCTACGCGCCGCCCTGGCACTCACGGCCACCGCTGCCCTCGCGCTGACCGGCTGCACCACCAACACCGAGGGGCCGCAGGACTCCGGGGAGCCCCGCGAGGAGGTGTCCCTCGAGACCGACGAGGAGATCGCAGCCCTCGTCCCGGCCGAGATCCGGGACAAGGGCGTCATCGTGATCGGCACCAACCCGCCGTACGCGCCCAACGAGTTCAAGAACGAGAAGGGCGAGATCGTCGGTTTCGACATCGACGTGATGACCGCGGCCGCCCAGCTGATGGGGCTGCGCGCCGAGTTCCGGGAGTCCGACTTCGAGAAGATCATCCCGGCGATCGAGGGCGGCACCATGGACATGGGCGCCTCCTCGTTCACCGTCAACGACGAGCGGCTCCAGACCGTCGACTTCGTCACCTACTTCGAGGCCGGTATCCAGTGGGCCTCCGCCGCCGGGAACGAGGTGGACCCGGATGACGCCTGTGGCCTGAACGTGGCCGTCCAGCGCACCACGGTCTCCGATCAGGAGGACGTGCCCGCCCGTAGCAAGGCCTGCACGGACGCCGGCAAGCCCGCGATCGAGAAGGTCCAGTTCGACTCCCAGGACGAGGCCTCCACCGCTGTCGCCCTGGGCAAGGTCGACGCGATGTCCGCCGACTCGCCCATCTCGGCCTATGCGGTCAAGCAGTCCGAGGGCAAGATGCAGCTGGCCGGCGACGTCTTCGACTCCGCACCCTACGGCTGGCCCGTCCGCAAGGACTCCGAGCTGACCGCCGCCCTGGAAGCCGCCGCAGACAAGCTCATCGAGACCGGCGACTTCGAGAAGATCGCCCAGAACTGGGGCCTCGAGGCCGGGCTCATCGACGACGCCGAGATCCGGAAGGGTTGAGTGACCGGTAGGTGAGTACCGCGGAACAGGGGGCGACGACCCCCCGGGCGGACGCCCCGGAACCCATCAAGGCGGTGCCCCTGCGGCATCCGTGGCGATGGGTCTCGGCGACGGTCGTCCTGGTGCTGGTGTTCCTCTTCATCTGGGGCGCGGCGACCAATCCGGCCTACGGCTGGAGCACGTACGGGAGGTATCTGTTCGACACCCGGTTCGGCATGGCGGTGTTCTACACCATCGCGCTCACCCTGCTGTCGATGATCCTCGCCGTCGTCCTGGGCGTCATCCTCTCGGTGATGCGGATGAGCAGCAACCCGGTCCTCAAGGCCGTGGCGTGGGTGTACCTGTGGATCTTCCGCGGGACCCCGATCTACGTGCAGCTGCTGTTCTGGGGCCTGATCTTCACCCTGTACCGCCAGGTCCAGTTCGGGATCCCGTTCACCGACTTCCAGATCGTCCGCTTCGACGACACGATGGTGCTGTACTCGGCCTTCTGGTTGGCCGTGGTGGGACTCGCCATGAACGAGGCCGCGTACATGGCGGAGATCGTCCGCGCCGGCATCTCCTCGGTGCCGGAGGGGCAGGCCGAGGCCTCGACCGCACTGGGCATGACGTGGGGCCAGACCATGCGGCGGACGATCCTGCCGCAGGCCATGCGGGTCATCATCCCCCCGACCGGCAACGAGTTCATCTCGATGCTCAAGACCACCTCGCTCGTCGTCGCCATCCCCTTCTCCGGTGAGCTGTACGGGCAGGCGCGCGACATCTCGGGCGTCAACTTCCAGCCCATCCCGTTGCTACTGGTGGCCGCCACCTGGTACCTGGTCATCACCAGCGTCCTCATGGTGGGCCAGCACTACCTCGAGAAGCGCTTCTCCCGCGGCGCCACCCGTCAGCTCACGGGTCGACAGCTGCGTGCACTCGCCGATGCGGACGGGCTCACCCCGTCCTCTCTCGCCGCGGCCCGGGCCGCCGACCCGTCCGGAGGCAAGCCATGACGCCGATGGTCAGGGCCGAGCAGGTCTGTAAGAATTTCGGGTCACTCCGCGTCCTCAAGGGCATCGACCTCGAGGTCGCCGCTGGTGAGGTGCTGTGCCTGGTCGGGCCCTCCGGCTCGGGCAAGTCCACGTTCCTCCGGTGCATCAACCACCTGGAGAGGGTCGACGCGGGCAGGCTCTACGTCGACGGGGAGCTCGTGGGATACCGCGAGAAGGGCGACAAGCTCTACGAGATCTCCCCGAAGCAGGCCGCGCGCCAGCGCCGGGACATCGGCATGGTGTTCCAGCACTTCAACCTCTTCCTCCACCGCACCGCCCTCGAGAACGTGATCGAGGCACCGATGCTGGTGAAGGGTCAGTCACGTTCGGACGCCACCGAGCGGGCCCGGGAGCTGCTCGCCAAGGTCGGCCTCGCAGCGAAGGCCGACACCTATCCGGCTCAGTTGTCCGGCGGGCAGCAGCAGCGTGTCGCTATCGCCCGCGCCCTGGCGATGGACCCCAAGCTGATGCTGTTCGACGAGCCCACCTCCGCGCTTGATCCCGAACTGGTCGGAGAGGTCCTGGGCGTGATGCGGGATCTCGCGGACGCGGGGATGACCATGGTCGTGGTCACCCACGAGATGGGCTTCGCCCGCGAGGTCGCCGACACCGTGGCGTTCATGGACGACGGCGTCGTGGTGGAATCCGGCAAGCCGGCCGACGTGCTCAGGTCGCCGTCCCACCAGCGTACGAAGGACTTCCTGTCGAAGATCCTCTGACGCGCAGGCGCCCCGGGTCGGCGGCCCTGATCCCCTGCGGACGCGGGGGATCAGGGCCGTCGCGGCCCGGCGTCGAATCGTTCAGGGAAGCGTGGCCACGAAGATCGCCGTGCCGGGGAAGATCCCGCCCCGGAGCGGGCTCCACTGCCCCCACTCCCTGTCGAGCCATTCCGGCCACTCCGGCTCGATGAGGTCCTGCACCACGAAACCGGCGGCGACGAGTTCGCGGATTCGGTCACCCACCGTCCTGTGGTGCTCGACGTAGGTCAACTCGCCGGAGTCGTCGTACTCGGTGTACGGCGACCGGTCGAAGTACGGGAACATCGCCAGCAGTCCCTCCGGCCCCGGGTCGTCACGGAATATCCACCGCATGGGGTGGTTCACGGAGAAGACGAACCGGCCGCCCGGCCGCAGGACGCGAGCCGCCTCCGCCATGACACCCGCGGAATCGGCCACGAACGGGACCGCGCCGAATGCAGAGAAGACGACATCGAAGCTGTCCTCCGCGAACGGGAGCCGACCGGCATCGGCCTGGATGAGAGGAACAGTCGCGGCCGGGCCCGTCGACCGGCTCGCCGCCTCGGCCCCCACTCGGAGCATCCCGGCGGACAGGTCCACGGCCACGGCGCGGGCATCCTGGCCCGCGAGCCACCGCGAGCACGGCGCCGACCCGCACCCGATCTCGAGTACATCGCGGCCCGCCACGTCGCCGAGCAGATGCCAGTCACCCTCGTGCAGGCCCTCGGGGCACCAGATGAACTCACCCTCGGGGGAGTGGGCGCCGAGGAAGTCGCCGTGTTGATCGTGGTAGACGGTCGCTTCCGAGTCCCACCACATCCGTGAGGCTCGGACCGACTCTCCATGTCCGGGGGGGTTTGTGGACGTCACGTGTGAAGCGTACAGTTGACGGTCGCGTGCGTACGCGCTCGCTTTCTTCCTGTCCGCTACGATTCCTATCCACTCCGGAGCACCCCACCATATGACCACCAACACCACGTCCCCGCAGGTAGCCGTCAACGACATCGGCTCTGCTGAGGACTTCCTCGCCGCCATCGACGCCACGATCAAGTACTTCAACGATGGCGACATCGTCGAGGGCACGATCGTCAAGGTCGATCGTGATGAGGTCCTGCTCGACATCGGCTACAAGACCGAGGGTGTCATCCCCTCGCGCGAGCTCTCCATCAAGCACGATGTCGACCCGGGTGAGGTCGTCGAGGTGGGCGATGAGGTCGAGGCCCTGGTCCTGACCAAGGAGGACAAGGACGGCCGTCTGATCCTGTCCAAGAAGCGCGCCCAGTACGAGCGCGCCTGGGGCACGATCGAGGAGCTCAAGGAGAAGGACGAGGCCGTCAAGGGCACCGTCATCGAGGTCGTCAAGGGCGGCCTGATCCTCGACATCGGTCTCCGTGGCTTCCTCCCCGCCTCGCTGGTGGAGATGCGTCGCGTGCGCGACCTCCTGCCCTACGTGGGCCAGGAGCTCGAGGCCAAGATCATCGAGCTGGACAAGAACCGCAACAACGTCGTGCTCTCGCGTCGTGCGTGGCTCGAGCAGACCCAGTCGGCCGTGCGCTCCGAGTTCCTGCACCAGCTGCAGAAGGGCCAGGTCCGCAAGGGCGTCGTCTCCTCGATCGTCAACTTCGGTGCGTTCGTCGACCTCGGCGGCGTCGACGGTCTGGTCCACGTCTCCGAGCTGTCTTGGAAGCACATCGATCACCCGTCCGAGGTCGTCGAGGTGGGCCAGGAGGTCACCGTCGAGGTCCTCGACGTCGACCTGGACCGCGAGCGCGTCTCGCTGTCGCTCAAGGCCACGCAGGAGGATCCGTGGCGGCACTTCGCCCGGACCCACGCGATCGGTCAGATCGTCCCGGGCAAGGTCACCAAGCTCGTGCCGTTCGGCGCCTTCGTGCGCGTCGACGAGGGCATCGAGGGCCTCGTCCACATCTCCGAGCTGGCCGAGCGCCACGTCGAGGTCCCGGACCAGGTCGTCACGGTCAACGACGACGCCATGGTCAAGGTCATCGACATCGACCTCGACCGTCGTCGTATCTCGCTCTCGCTGAAGCAGGCGGACGAGGACTACACGGAGGAGTTCGACCCGTCGAAGTACGGCATGGCCGACAGCTACGACGAGGCCGGCAACTACATCTTCCCCGAGGGCTTCGATCCCGAGACCAACGAGTGGCTCGAGGGTTTCGAGAAGCAGCGCGAGGAGTGGGAGAACCGCTACGCGGAGGCCGAGCGTCGCCACAAGATGCACACGGCCCAGATCGAGAAGGGTCGGGCCGCTGCGGCGGAGGCCGCCGAGGCCGCTCCGACCAACTACTCGTCGGAGTCCACCCCGTCGTCGCGTCCCGCTGCTGCGGCCGACGCCGCTCCGGCGGAGACCACCGGCGGTTCGCTGGCCTCGGACGAGCAGCTGGCCGCCCTGCGGGCCAAGCTCGCCGGTGGTGAGTGATCGTCGCTGACTGAGGCGCTGATCGTCTCATAGCACGTCGCACGGCCCCGGCCGCGCGCACCACCACATGGTGGGCGCGGCCGGGGCCGCCGCGCATTTGTCGCCCGATTGTCTCTGAAGCGTGTGGCCCGGTGGGGAGGCGGCCCCACTGCTATCTCCGTATGCGATCGGGACTGCCATGCCCGTGAGTCCTCTGAGTACGGGACATCGGCCGCTGCAGAGCCCGGCGCCAGCGGCGACCGAGCAGCGTGGTGGGACAGTCCTCCGCCGGGCCTCGGACGAACTCACCGGCGACGATGGCGGTGAGTCCGACGGTGGTGAGTATTCGACGCCCGCGCAATCAGGTGTGCGACCCGACAGATCGAAGGTTCATCTGCCGGAGGGGCGTTAGCGGCCCGGCGGCTCGGCGATCGGCTCCGGGGCCGCGGGCATGACCTCGGAGGCATCCTCCAGACGCTGTTCGTCGATCACGCCCTCGTCATCGATGGCCCCGGCCTCCACGGCGTCGCTCACTCTGACGCGCGACTGCACTTCGGTGTGCGTGTTCGTGTCGGGGGCGTTGAAGTTGAACTGGCTGAGATCGGTGCGCAGGAAGAAGACGTTGTACGCATCCCAGGTGGACAGAGTGAAAAACAGGTGGGAGCCGTCTGAGGTGATCGAGTCCGGGTGGATCATCGGGGCGTAGGCGTTGGGGAACATACGGCGATCGACGAGCGTCTGGGGCGCAGACCAGGGGCCCTCCGGTGCGCTCGCCACCCGCATCGAGACGACTCCCGACGCGGTGGACGTCAGTGATATGTACTTGTTCAGGTACTCGTTGTAGGCGACCGACAACTCCTCGACCGGCGCCGGCAGGATCACCTCGCTCCCGCTCGGGTCGGACTCCCAGGTGGAACCTCCCTTGAACCACTGGTAAGCGCCGGGGTTCTCGACCTGATCGATCGGCACTCGCGCGAGCGTGGCCGGCCCGCGACGCCCGGACGGTGTCAGATACTCGTACAGATAGCCGTCCTTCTCGAGGAATGCGCTCATCTGCATCCCGTACCAGAGGCTGCTGTCGGCCTCGGGCAGGTCGTCGGCGTCGGGTTCGAACTCGACGTCGTTGTTCCAGCCGGTGAACTCGGTGACCCGGCGCATCGAGTTGGCGAGGATCTTCCACGTGTTGCCGTCGTCATCCGACTTCACCAGCGCGGAGTAGTTGGTGTTCCAGCCGCCCGGGGCGTTCCAGTCGCGGACCGACATGACGCGCATGTACAGGGCGTCGCCGGTGGCGTTGTTCGGGTCAGGGAGGCTGATCGCGGCGGTGGGGATCACCGTTACCTCGCCGATGCCGTTCGGCTGATGGGCGCCCTGAACCAACGCCGTGGCGTAGCCGGTAAGTCCGCTCGGTCGTGCACCAGTGATCTTGAGGCCGTTTTCGGGCGGTCCACTCTGGGCAGTGAGCATGACATTGGAGCGCCAGTCGTTGCCTGACGGGGTGCAGTCGCCGAAGGTGTCGCCGAACAGCACCATCGTCTCGTCGCCGTGCTCGAACATGATCCCGAGGTCGGTCCCGTAGATGTTGTATGCGGAATCGGTATTTGCAGGGCTGGTGGGGCCGGTGATCAACTGAAGCACTGACGTGGCGCCCTTGAGGACGGGGATCGTGCCCTGGTCCCCGGTGATCCATCGCGGGAAGTCGCGTACGGAGGAGGCCGCGGTACCGGCGACGGAATTGGCCGCGTTCGCGAGCGAGCCCGTCGCGAGGTTGAGGCCAAGCGATCCGGGAGGGAAGTTGCCGAAAAAGTTGTTGCACGGCCCGCTCTCGAAGCCGCTGGAACCCGACGATCCAGCGGACCCTGACGAACCAGGGACCTCCGCGGAGCCCGCCGTGCCGAGTGAGCCCGAGGACTGGGCGTTCGCGGTGGCGGGAACAAGAAGGGAGGTGGCCAGGATCGTCACGGGGACCGTGAGGAGCACTGAGGTTCTTGCTGAGTGTCGAACCATGCGTGCGACCTTATAGTTGCGTCGATGCGCTGTAAACATCCCGGGTTCACTTACACTCCTGGAATGCTGATGGTGGGTCTGACCGGTGGGATCGGTGCCGGCAAGTCGACGGTGACGGCGGTGCTCGCGGAGGCGGGGGCGGTGATCGTGGACGCGGACCTCATCGCCCGCGAAGTCGTCGAACCGGGATCCCCGGGTCTGGCGATGCTGGTCGCCGAGTTCGGTGAGGACATCCTGGGGCCCGACGGCGCGCTCGACCGCGCGGCCCTCGCCGCCCGCGCCTTCGTCGATGCCGACCGGACCGCGGCCCTCAACGCCATCACCCATCCGCTCATCGGCGAGCGGACGGCGGAGCTGTTCGGCTCGGCCCCGGAGGACGCGATCGTCGTACACGACATGCCGCTGCTGGTAGAGGGCGGGATGACGCCCGGTTACCACCTGGTGATCGTCGTGGACACCCCGGCGGAGATCCGTCTCCGGCGCCTTGTGGAGTTCCGGGGGATGCCGGAGGACGATGCCCGGGCCCGTATGGCGCGGCAGGCGACCGATGAGGCCCGGCGGGCCGTCGCCGACGTGCTGATCGACAACTCCGGGGATCGACAGACGGTCGTGGACCTGACCCGTGCCCTGGTCGAGATCCGGCTGGATCCGTTCGAACACAATCTGCGCACCGGGACCCCGGTGGTGGGTGATCGCACCGTCGTGCCGTTCCGTCCGGAATGGGCGGGGGAGGCGGAGAGGGCGTGTGCCCGGTTGCGTCACGTGGTGGGGGAGATCGCGACCAGGATCGACCATGTCGGTCCGACCGCGGTCGAGGGGCTGGACGCCCCCGACGTCATCGACCTCCAGGTGACGGTCCGCGACACCGCGGCGGTGGAGGCGGCCTTGACCACGCTCACCGGGGCCGGTTACGTACGCGACCGGTCCAGCGAACGCCCGTTGTTGCACTGGTGCGATCCCGCGCGTCCTCTGGAGGTCTCGATTCTCGCCGAGGACGACCCCGAGCACGAGTTCTCGCTTCTCATAGCGGAGGCGATCGGCGCGGACTCCGCCGCCCGGGCCGAGTACTCGGAGATCCTCCGTCGGGCGGATCGCGAGGAGACCCGGCAGTGGGAACGCACCCTGAGTGAGGCCCTGCTGCGCGGCCGGTTGTGACGACCGCGGGCGGGTCCGAGACCCGCCCGCCGCCGCGCTCACGCCGTCGGGACCACTCCGTCCACCAGCTCGGAAACCGGCACCCGGCGGATGACCTCGGTCTCCACGGGCTGTGCGGCCGCTCGGCGCAGGTTCGGGTTGGGGAACACCTCCGACAGGCGGGTGCGTACGAGGAAGACGTTGTACGCGTTCCACGTGGTGACGAGGTAGTAGAGGTCCTCACCCTGCGCCCACGGGTGCATGAACGCCCCGTACACGCCCGGCAGCACGGAGTAGTCCACCAGGACCGTCGCCGAGCTCCACGGCCCCTCGGGCCGGTCGGCCGTACGCATGACCACCGAGTTGTAGCCCTGCGAGTACATGGCCGTGTACTTGCCGAGGTACTCGTTGTACATGGTCGAGATCTCGCTCGCCGGAGCTGGCAGGACCCGCTCCGCCGCGCCGATGTCCGAGACCCACTCCGAACCGTCCCAGTACTCGTAGTCCGTCGGGTCGAGGACACCTGCGGTGGGCGGGGTGCTCGAGGCGTCGAGCTCGCCCGCGGTCGGGGAACCCGCGAGTGGGACGCGGGCGACGATCGCCGAGCCCTGCCGCCCGGACGGGGTGAGGTACTCGTAGAGATGCGAGTCCGCCTTGAGGAACGAGCTCATCTGGGCGCCCCGCCAGGCGGAGTCCACGGTCGGGGCCCCTTCGCCGAGGGGGATGGTGTCGGTGATGGGGCGGGCCATCGCCGGCACGGCGGTCCAGTTCTCGCCGTTGTCCGTCGAGTACGCCATCCCCGAGTAGTTGGTGGTCCACGTTCCCGGTTGGCCCCAGTGGGCCACGGACATGTACCGCAGGTACTGGACACCGTCGACCGAGATGCCCGCGGTGGGGATGATGGTGACCTCACCGGGCAGCCCGGATCGCGGGACGAGCGACTTGGCGAGTCCGTCGGTGCCCACGGCCGCCGAGTCGACGGAGATGCCGTCGGTCAGGTCCGTGTCAGCGGATCGGAACAGGACGTTCGATCGCCACTGGTTGCCGGGCACGGTGCAGTCGCCCATGGTGTCGCCGAAGGCCATGAGGACCTCCGGATGGTCGGGATCGCCGTTGTCCCACATGATGCCGAGGTCCGTTCCGGCCACCCCGAATCTGTTGACGGAGTCGCCGGGGCTCGTGGGGCCGGTGACCAGCTGTTCGAAGCGGGTGGGGCCGCGGAGGACGGGCACCGTGCCCTCCTCGCCCGTGATCCACGGCGGCATCCCGTAGACCGAGCCGATCATCGGGTCGAGGGAGCCGGACAGTCCGTTGCCGAGCGAACCGGTCTCCAACTGCTGGACCAGCGATCCTGAGCGGTCCGCGGATCCGAGGGCGCGGGAGGCGGAACCGAGCGACCCGGATTCTCCGGTCGAACCGAGTGAGCCGAGAGAGCCGGTGGCCATTCCGGCCCCGGTCCGGTTCTCGAGCAGGGAGCCGAAGTTGCCGAACATCTCACTGCACGGGCCGGCCGAGGCGGTGCCGGCACCGATCGTGCCGATGGTGACGACCGACGCGGCCGTGGTCATCGTCGCCGCGACCACCGTGCTGAGGAGACGAGTGAGAGGGCGGGACATGTCATGCCTCCGGGATGGGGAGTCGATCGACGAGGACGGTCTCTCCGGTGTCCGCCGGATCGGGGGTGTTGCGGGTCCAGCTGTCATCGGACGTCTGCATCCGCGCCCGGGCGTCGGGCAGGGTCCTCGTGGGGATCTGGGTCAGGTCGGTCCTCATGAGGAAGACGTTGTAGGCGTCCCACGTGGACATGGTGGAGTACAGGTCCTCGCCGCGGGTCTCCACGGCCGGACTCCACGGGTGGACGAAGGCGCCGTAGAGGGTGGGGACGTGCTGGTACGAGAGGAGGATGTCCTCACCGGACCACGGCCCCCACGGAGTGGCCGCCTGGCTCATGACGATGTTGTTGGCGCGGTTGTTGTACAGCGCGATGAATCGGCCCAGATGCTCGCTCCAGGACACGGACAACTCACTCACCGACGTCCCGTTCGGGGCGCCGAGCACCGGGACGGCGTCGCGGTGATCGACGACCCAGTCGCTGCCGTCCCAGAACCGGTAGGCCGCCATCTCCTCGATCTGTGCCTCGGGAACCCGCGCCAGCCGCGCGGACCCGCTGCGGCCCGATGGCGTGAGGTACTCGTAGACGAACCCGTCGTGCTTGACGAACGCGCTCATCTGCCCGGCGACGTGGGTCGTCGACTCCGCGCCCAGGTCGGCCGGGAGAGGCATCGGCGCGGTTCCCCGGCGTGCGGTGCCGCGTACGGGACGCCAGTTCTCACCGTTGTCCGTCGACCGGGCGAGCGCGGAGTAGTTGGTGGTCCACTCGCCGGGGTCGCCCCAGCGCTCCACCGACATGTAGCGCAGGTACTGGGTGCCGCCCACCTCGACGCCGGCGGTCGGGATCACCGTGGTCTCGCCGGGTTGGCCGGTGCGGGGGAGGATCGACTTGGCCATCCCGGGCCGTTCCATCGGTGCGTCGGTGACGCGCATCCCGTCGGTGAGGGTGCGGTCGTCGGACCGGAAGAGGATGTTGCTGCGCCACTCGTCATCGGGCGCGGTGCAGTCGCCCATCGTGTCGCCGAGGGCCATCATCACCTGCGGACGGGCGGAGTCGCCGTTGTCCCACAGGATCCCCAGGTCAGTGCCGGTGATGCCGAACCGGTCGACCGTGTCGTTGGGGCTGGTCGGCCCCGTGAGCAGTTCGACCGTGGTGGTGCGGCCCTGGAGGACCGGGATGTATCCCCGTTCACCGTTGGCCCACGGGGTGGCAGGCTCTGGTGCGGACCCGCCCAGGGAGCCCGAGAGGGATCCCGATCCCGCGCCCGCGCCGGCCGGGGGCCACGGGTCACAGGGCGCGGCCACGGCGATCGGAGCGAGAAGGGTGAGAGCCCCCGCCGCGAGTGAGGCGGCGGTGACCGCCGTGATCGGCCGACGCACGCCGTGTGGGCAGGCGGTACGACGACGAAGGGAGCTGCGGGCCACGGGTGATCTCCAGACGAGTGGGCAGGGGCTGCAAGGGGTGTTAGACGACACGGTAGTTGGCACCTCTGACATCTGAGCCGGGAACTCCGGTGGGCGGGGGTGAACAGCTGCTCGTACGCTGGTGACATGGCATTCGCGACCGAGATCCCCGACGACGGGGTCCCCGCCGACCCGACAGTGCTCTCCTATTCGGAATTCCGACCGATCGGCGACGTCGAACGGAGCACGACGCGCTTCGAGGTGGTGAGCGAATTCACCCCGTCGGGCGATCAGCCCACCGCGATCGCGGAGCTGACCGAGCGCCTGGCACGGGGAGAGCGCGACATCGTCCTCCTGGGTGCGACGGGCACCGGCAAGTCGGCGACCACCGCGTGGCTCATCGAGAAGGTGCAGCGGCCGACCCTGGTGATGGCGCCCAACAAGACGCTCGCCGCGCAGCTCGCCAACGAGTTGCGCGAGATGCTGCCCAACAACGCGGTCGAGTACTTCGTCTCCTATTACGACTATTACCAACCTGAGGCGTACATCGCCCAGACGGACACCTTCATCGAGAAGGACTCGTCCATCAACGATGACGTGGAGAGGCTTCGGCACTCCGCGACTTCGTCGCTGCTGTCCAGGCGCGACGTCGTCGTCGTCAGCTCCGTCTCGTGCATCTACGGACTCGGCACCCCCCAGTCGTACCTCGACAGGTCGGTGGCCCTGTCCATCGGGCAGGAGGTCGACCGTGACCAGCTCCTCCGACTACTGGTGGATGTCCAGTACGAACGCAACGACGTGTCCATGACCCGCGGCACGTTCCGCGCCAAGGGCGACACCGTCGACATCATCCCGACCTACGAGGAGCTCGCCGTCCGCATCGAGTTCTTCGGCGACGAGATCGATGCGCTGTACTACATCCACCCGCTGACGGGCGACGTCGTCCGCAGGGTCGACGAGGTGCGCATCTTCCCGGCCACCCACTACGTCGCCGGTCCCGCGAGGATGGCCAAGGCGATCGCCTCCATCGAGGCCGAGCTGGAGGAGAGGCTCGCCGAGTTGGAGAAGCAGGGCAAACTGCTCGAAGCGCAGCGGCTGCGGATGAGGACCTCCTACGACATCGAGATGATGCAACAGGTGGGCTTCTGCTCCGGCATCGAGAACTACTCGCGGCACATCGACGGGCGGCCGGCGGGAAGCTCCCCGGCCACGCTCATCGACTACTTCCCCGAGGACTTCCTCACGGTGATCGACGAGTCCCACGTGACCGTGCCGCAGATCGGCGCCATGTACGAGGG
Organism: Dietzia sp. IBK-p2-16D; assembly: GCF_057773085.1. Taxonomy (NCBI): domain Bacteria; kingdom Bacillati; phylum Actinomycetota; class Actinomycetes; order Mycobacteriales; family Dietziaceae; genus Dietzia; species Dietzia sp. IBK-p2-16D. Next base: position 274,182 of record NZ_JBYMTL010000006.1, read on the forward strand.
CGACGCATCCCGCAAGCGCAATCTCGTCGACTTCGGATTCCGTCTACCATCCGCACTCGACAACCGTCCGCTGACCTGGGAGGAGTTCTCGGGCAGGGTGGGGCAGACCGTATACCTGTCCGCCACGCCGGGGCCCTACGAGATGGGCCGCGCGGGCGGCGAGTTCGTCGAGCAGGTGATCCGGCCGACCGGCCTCGTCGACCCGAAGATCGTGGTCAAACCCACCAAGGGCCAGATCGATGACCTGATCGGCGAGATCCGTCAGCGCGCCGAGCGCGACGAGAGGGTACTGGTCACCACGCTGACCAAGAAGATGTCCGAGGACCTCACGGACTACCTGCTCGAACTGGGGATCCGCGTGCGGTACCTCCACTCGGAGATCGACACCCTCCAGCGGGTGGAGCTGCTCCGGGATCTCCGGCGCGGAGAGTACGACGTCCTGGTCGGCATCAACCTGCTCCGGGAGGGACTTGACCTGCCAGAGGTCTCGCTCGTGGCGATCCTGGACGCCGACAAGCAGGGTTTCCTCCGCTCGGCCACCTCGCTCATCCAGACCATCGGGCGTGCGGCCCGCAACGTCTCCGGTGAGGTCCACATGTATGCGGACTCGGTCACCGAGGCCATGCGGCAGGCCATCGACGAGACCGATCGCAGGCGTGAGAAGCAGGTCGCGTACAACACCGAGCACGGTATAGACCCGCAGCCGCTCCGCAGGAAGATCGCCGACATCCTCGACCGGGTCGGAGAGGAACGCGGGGACGACGCGGATCCCAAGGACCGACCGGAGCTCGTGGGCGCCCGGGCGGCCGACGGGTCGGCGAGACCCCGCAAGGAGCTCGAGAAGCTCATCGAGGAGATGACCGAGCAGATGATGTCCGCGGCCACGGACCTGCGGTTCGAACTGGCGGGCCGATTGCGCGACGAGATCGCGGAGTTGCGCAGGGAACTCAAGGGGATGCGTGAGGCCGGGATCGACTGACCCGGACCGGTTTCTCGCCCGTTTACCCCGCCCGTCGGGCGCGTCGTCCGACTACTCTGGGTGAAACGTGTTCCCGAGGAGAGGAAGCAAATGAGCGCCTACACCAAAGTGGTGGTGGGAACCGACGGTTCCGAGTCGTCCTACCGAGCCGTCGACCGCGCCGCACAGCTGGCCGCCGACGCCTCGGCCGACCTCGTGATCGCCTGCGCCTACGTGCCCGCCGATCCGCGGTCCGTCAGCCAGGCCGCGGACCAGCTCGGTGACGACGCCTACCAGATCCGTGGGGACAATCCCGCCGAGGACATCGTCCGGGGCGCCAAGGACCGGGCCCTGAAGGCCGGAGCCGACAGGATCGAGGCGCGCACCGTGAAGGGCGCGCCCGTGGAATCACTCATCAAGCTGGCGAACGAGGTGGGCGCCGACCTCCTCGTGGTGGGCAACAAGGGCCTCAACTCGCTGACGGGTCGGCTGCTCGGGTCCGTGCCCGCGGATGCCGCCCGTCGCGCGACCTGCGACGTACTCATCGTCCACACCACTTAGGACCGCCTCGCCCCACCCGGGGCGCGGTGGTCAGTCGCAGAGGTGGGTCCGGCTCGCATCGACGATCGCCCGACCCACCTCTGCGGTGTCGAGGTCCGGGGTCTGGGCTGCGATCGCACTGGTGAGCGGACGGATCCGGTCGAGGATCGTCTCGGTGTCCGCCCCGTCGGCGATCCCCCTGCAGATTCCGACGCCCACCTCGACGGTGGTGGCCGCGGTCATCTCGGTGGGGAGGCCGAAGCCGGAAAGATCGGCGAGGAACGCCTGCTCCTCGTCGGTCCGTGTGTCGATCCGGTCCTCCGGGGGGAGCTGTTCGGAGGACTCGGATCCGAATCCGGATGCGGCGACGGTGGACATCGTGCCGGCGGGATCCTCGGCACCGGTGCCGCACGCGCCGGCCACGGCCGCGAGGGCGACGAGGGCCGACGCCCCCAGCACGCGTGGTCTGCTGTCGGTCATGCGGTGAGCTCCTGTGCACTGTCGCCGAGGCTGTCCCGGATACCCGAGAGTAGCGGGCCGAAGCCACCCGGCTGGATCAGGACGAGCTCCTGCGTGGCCCGGGTGGCGCCGACGTAGAGGTCCTGGACCCCCTGGGGAGAGCGTGCGAGGACCCGTTCGGGGTCCACCACCACGACGACATCGAACTCCAGCCCCTTGGCCAGAGCCAGCGGTAACACCGTGGTGCCCGGCCGAGCCAGTTCGGCGGCCTCGCGGACGGCGGGACAGCCCGCGCCGGTTTTCGCGTCGTCGTCTCCATCCACCGTGTCGTCGCCCCCGGGGTCGGGCAGCAATACCGCCACCGCCCGCTCGGCGGGCACCGCCGTGACCTCCTCGGCCACCGCCTGCTCCACCGACCGGGCATCAGGCTCGATCCACGCCACCGGCCGCCGCCCCGGACGAACCGTCCGGGGCGAGCGCGCCTGCGGGTCGATCTCGGCGAGAAGCAGCTCGGCCACCGCGGAGATGGTCTCCGGGGTGCGGTAGTTGACCGTCAGTTCGGACAGTACCCACCGATCGTCCACGTACGGCGACAACGCGTCATCCCACGAGTCGATGCCCGCCGGGCTCGAGGTCTGGGCGACGTCCCCGACCAGGGTCATCCACCGGTTGGGGGAGCGACGCATGAGCACCCGCCACGCCATGGTGGACAGCTCCTGGGCCTCGTCGACGATCACGTGTCCGAACGCCCATGTCCGGTCCGCACCGGCACGATCGGCCACGGTGAGGTCGGAATCCGCGCTGTGGCGGCGGGCCAGGGACTCGGCGTCGACGACGTCGTAGGCCATGAGCACCTCGGGATCGAGGTCGTCCTCGATGTCCTGCACGGCCGAACCGGTGAGGATCTCGAGTGCCTCCTCGGCCTGCCGCAGCTGCTCCTCCCACGCTCGGTCCGCTTCACTGCCCTCGGCGGTCGGGTCGTCCCCGAGGAGCTCTGCGAGCTCGTCCAGGAGCGGGACGTCCGCGACGGAGAACGCGGTGCCGTCCTCCCGGAACAGTGCGTCCTGGTCCTCCGCGACGTAGTCGCCCGCCGCCTCGGCGATCCGCTCGCGGCTCGACAGCAGATCGGCGAGGAGCTGCTCGGGTCGGAGAACGGGCCACCACTCATCGATCACCTGCATGACCTCGCGGGAGGCCTCCACCTCGCGTCGGAGTTCGGCGCGGTCGTCGGCGTCCAGCAACGGTCGGGCGGGATCGCCGAGGTCACCGACACCGTCCCCATCCGGCGACCACGCCTCGTCCTCCGCGTGCCCGACCGGATCGGTCAGCGCGGCGACGTACTGCTCGGTCAGGGCATCGATGATCCGGGTCTCGAACGCGCCGCGGGACTGGTTGTGGGGTCGTCGGGTCATCCGGCCGCGTCCCCGTGCCGCCCGCACCATCGCCGGGGTCAGGGTCAGATCGTGTCCCTCGACCCGCACCACGACGTCGGCCTCCGGCGCCAGCTGGCGGGCCCGGACCGCCGCCTTGAGGATGCCCACCATCTCGCCCGAGCCCTTGACCTCCTCCCCGCGCAGGGTCTCCGGGCCGGTGGCGCGGATGCCCGGGTAGAGGTCCGCGAGGGTGCGCAGGACGACGCCGGACTCACCGAGGGACGGCAGCACGCGCGCGATGTAGTCGAGGAATCGCGCGTTGGGTCCGACGATGAGCACACCGCTCCGGTCCAGTCGCTGGCGGTGCGTGTAGAGCAGGTACGCCGCGCGGTGCAGTGCCACGGCGGTCTTGCCCGTGCCCGGTCCACCCTGGACCACGAGCACCCCGGCGTGTGGGTTGCGGATTATCTCGTCCTGTTCCCGCTGGATGGTGGCCACGATGTCGGTCATGTGCGCGGACCGTGCGGAGTCCAGGGCCTCGAGCAGGGCGGACTCGCCCACCACGTCGTCGTGGTCCTCCGGAAGCTCGCCGTCGGCGGGGGCCGTGAGGTACTCGTCGTGGATCCCGATCACCCGGCGACCGATGGTACGCAGGTGGCGCCGGCGGTGAGCGCCCTCCGGCCGGGCCGTCGTGGCCAGATAGAAGGGGCGACTGTGGTCGGCACGCCAGTCGAGCAGCAGCGTGGTGAGGTCCTCGTCGTCGTCGCGGAGCCCCACGCGCCCGATCCTGCGCACCTCACCGTCGGCCATGTCCAACCGGCCGAAGTACAGCCCCAGATTGGCGGCGCCGTACGCCGCGAGCTCCGACGAGTAGAGGCGGGCGTAGGACTCCCGCTCCGACCTCGCCTGGGGGGTGCCACCGGATCCGCGCAGGACAGCGTCGAGGCGTGCGCGGGTATCCGCCTTCAGCTCGTCCAGGCGGTCGAGGAGACGACCGAGGTGAGTTTGTTCCTCGTCGACGGCATCGTGTCCCGTCACGGGCGCTCCTTCCGGGGTGTGGGCTGTTCGGGCAGGATGACCAGGCTACCGGGAACCGGGCGGGTGCTCCCACGACGACGACCCCGCCCGGGCGCGGGCGGGGTCGTCGGGGGCGGCGTGGGGTCGCCGGCGGTCATTCCGGGTGGGGGCGGGGCCCCGGGGTGTCAGGGACGGATGACGTCGGCGGCCTTCTCGCGGACCTCGTCCGTCATCTTCTTGGCCTCGGAAGCCTTCTTGCCGGCCTCCTTCTCGAACCGGGCGGACTTCTTCCTGGCGTCCTTGCCAGCCCGGGCGAGTTTCTTGCGAGCGTCCTTCTCCGCGACCTTCTTCCTGGCCTGCGCGACCTTGCGGGCGTCCTCGGCCTGGACCGCGGCGAGCCGCGCGGCGGCACCGGCCTGGTCGCGGACCTGTGCGGTGTAGGGCCGCGCCTCCTCGGCCGCTGCGTGGGCCACGGCCCCCGCCTGGTCGCGGACCTGGGCAGCGAGAGGTGCGGCCTGTTCCCGGGCAGCGCTCGCCCGGTCCCGAAGGGTTGCGGCGACCACCGGGGCGGTCTCTCGGACGATCCCGGCGAAACCCGTCGCCTGGTCGCGGACCTGATCGGCGACGACCGGGGCCTTCGCGCGCACGGTCTCGGCCACCTCGGGCGCCTTGTCACGGACGGTGTCCGCGGCGCCACGAGCCTGATCGGCCACGGTGTGGGCGACACCGGCGAGAGCGGCGCCGGCCGCGGCGGACTCCGCCTTGGCGCCGGGCAGCCTGGCGGCCACCTTGTCCCCGGCCTTACGGGCGCGCCACGCCACACCGGGCTGGCCGGCGGTGTCGACCGATGCGAGGACGAGCCCGCCGAGGAGCGCCACGTCGGTCGCCAGACCGGTGGTCTTGCGGCTGCGGGCGGCCTTGTCGGACTCCATCCAGAACGCGTGGCGGCTGATGGTCGAGGGCACGTGCGCGGCCGTGAGGGCGACTGCCGAGAGGCGGGGGGCCTTGCCCAGCGCGAACAGGACTCCCGCGCCGATCTTGACCCCGGCCAGGGCCTTGACGAGCGTCTCGGTGTCCTTGGGGACGGGCGGCACGTTGGCGGAGACCGCCTCGTTGACGGCCTGTTCACCCTTCTCCACCAGGGGGGTGGCCTTGTCGACGAGCGGGGCCGCGTCGGCGACATGGGCCTGCGGATTGCGAAGCGTCTCAACGCCGTCGATGACGAACACCGTGGCGAGCATGGGTCGTGCGAGTCGTCGGATCATCGTTCCTCCTGTGTAAGTGGGAGTGCGTGGTCGAACCTAGCCCGAACCCGGGGAGGGCGCCTCCGGTCGCGTTGCCCCGCGGACCGTGGTCGGTCCGTCAGCGGGGGAGTGCGCTGCGCTGATCGCGCACGGCGGCCGTTTGATAACGATTGGATGACGGGCCACGGGGCGGAGGGGACGGCGACGCCATCGTCGTCACCAGCCGCGCTCGCGCCACTCCGTCAGGTGTGGCCGTTCGGCTCCGATGGTGGTGTCGTCCCCGTGACCGGGATGAACCACCACGTCATCGGCGAGGGCGTCGAAGATCCGCGTCTCGAGGTCACTCATCAGCTGGGCGAAATCGTCTTCCGATCCGGTCTTCCCCGGCCCGCCCGGGAAGAGGGAGTCCCCGGAGAACAGGTGGGTTCCGGCGTCGGTGCGCAATACCAGCGCGATCCCGTCGGGAGTGTGGCCCCGTAGTCCGATCACCTCCAGCCGGAGGTCGCCGACCACGACCTCGTCCCCGTGCGAGACGTGGCGATCGGTGGGGACGTCGATGCCCCCGGCGTCGCCGGGGGAGGCGATGGTGGTCAGGCCCAGGGCGTCGACCGTCTCGGCGAGCCCGATCCAGTGGTCGGCGTGGAGATGCGTGGTGAGCACCTCCCTGACACCGGGCGCGCGGTCCCGCAGGTGCGCGACGAGGTGTGGCGCGTCGTCAGCGGCGTCGACGAGCAGCACCTCGCCCGTGGCCGTGGACTCGATCACGTAGACGTTGTTGTCCATCTCGCCGACCGAGATCTTGGAGAGCCGGGCGGGACCCACGGTCCATCGCTCGCCGGTCAGTCGGCCGGCGGTGCGTCCGGAGTAACCCTCGGTGAGGGTGATGCGGTCGGATGAAGACTCGGTGGGATTCGCCATAACTGCAGGCTACCGACGGCGGACGGAGTCGGTGGCCGGAACCGTGTCGTACTACGTTGGTACCTTCGTCTGCGGGATCGGCAGCCATGCGGCAGGTGCGGCTTTCGTCACGGGTACGTGGCGGCCTCCCGACTCGGAAGGAGAACCCATGGTGGACCGTCTGGTCGTCCGCGGCGCACGGGAGCACAACCTCAAGGGCGTCGACATCGACGTCCCCCGCGACTCGCTGATCGTGTTCACGGGGCTGTCGGGATCCGGCAAGTCCTCACTGGCGTTCGACACGATCTTCGCCGAGGGCCAACGTCGCTACGTGGAGTCGCTGTCCTCCTACGCCCGGATGTTCCTGGGACAGATGGACAAGCCGGACGTCGACTTCATCGAAGGCCTCTCTCCGGCGGTGTCGATCGACCAGAAGTCGACCAACCGGAACCCTCGCTCCACCGTCGGCACGATCACCGAGGTGCACGACTACCTGCGGCTGCTCTACGCCCGCGCGGGGATCCCGCACTGCCCCACCTGCGGGGAGGTGATCTCCCGCCAGACGCCGCAACAGATCGTCGACCAGATCCTCGAGGGGGAGGAGGGCGCGCGGTTCCAGGTGCTCGCCCCCGTGGTGCGGACCCGCAAGGGCGAGTTCGTGGACCTCTTCGCGCAACTCGCGGCCGACGGGTACAGCCGCGTCCGGGTGGACGGCGAGCTGCACACGCTCGCGGAGCCGCCGACGCTGAAGAAGCAGGAGAAGCACGATATCGAGGTCGTCGTGGACCGGCTGGCGGCCAAGTCGTCCTCCCGGCAGCGGCTCACCGACTCCGTGGAGACCGCGCTCGGTCTGGCGGATGGCGTGATCGTGATCGAGTACGTGGACCTCGAGGACTCGGATCCGGCCCGTCACCGCAGGTTCTCCGAGCACATGGCCTGCCCGAACGGCCATCCGATCGCGTTGGACGACATGGAGCCCCGGGCTTTCTCGTTCAACAACCCCTACGGTGCCTGCCCGGTGTGCGACGGCCTCGGCTCCCACCTCGAGGTGGATCCGGACCTCGTCGTCCCCGACCCCGAGCGTTCGCTCGCCGACGGTGCGATCGCCCCCTGGTCCGGCGGACAGAGCGCCGACTACTTCCAACAGCTCCTCACGGGGCTCGCCGGCGACATGGGATTCGACCTCCGCACTCCGTGGCAGGACCTGCCCGCGAAGGTCCGCAAAGCCGTGATGGGAGGCGCGCCGACGAAGGTCCGGGTGCAGTACCGCAACCGGTTCGGGCGCGTGCGGACCTACGACGCCAAATTCGAGGGCGTGATGTCGTTCCTCAAGCGGCGCCTGGAGCAGACCGAATCGGAGTCGCAGAAGGAGCGCTACCAGGGGTACATGCGCGAGGTCCCGTGCCCCGGATGCGACGGCACCCGGCTCAAACCCGAGATCCTCGCCGTCACCCTCGCCGGGCCCGGGGGGCAGGAGCGTTCGATCGCCGACATCAGCCGCATGTCCGTGGAGGACTGCGCGGAATTCCTGGGCGGACTCGAACTCGACTCCCGCCAGGCGATGATCGCCGGTCGAGTCCTCAAGGAGATCCAGGCACGAATGGGCTTCCTGCTCGACGTGGGGTTGGACTACCTGTCACTCGACCGCGTCGCGGGCAGCCTGTCCGGGGGCGAGGCCCAGCGGATCCGACTGGCCACGCAGATCGGATCGGGTCTCGCGGGAGTGCTCTACGTCCTGGACGAGCCGTCCATCGGACTTCATCAGCGGGACAACCGCCGACTCATCGACACACTCGTCCGGCTGCGCGACCTCGGCAACACGCTGCTGGTGGTGGAGCACGACGAGGACACCATCCGATCGGCGGACTGGATCGTCGACATCGGACCGCTCGCCGGGGAGCACGGGGGACGGGTGGTCCACTCGGGCGACTACAAGGGATTGCTGGCCAACTCCGAGTCGCTGACCGGTGACTACCTCGCCGGCCGGCGAGAGATCGCCATCCCGGACAAGCGGCGCACACCGAGCCCCGACAAGAGCCTTCGCGTGAAGGGCGCCCGGGAGAACAACCTGAAGAACGTCGACGTGGTGTTTCCCGGGGGCGTGCTGTGCGCGGTCACCGGTGTCTCCGGATCGGGGAAGTCCACCCTGGTCAACGACATCCTCGCGACCTCGCTGGCCAATCAGCTCAACCGGGCCCGGCAGGTGCCCGGCCGTCACTCCCGGATCGACGGCGTGGACGGGTTCGACAAACTCGTCCAGGTGGACCAGTCGCCGATCGGACGCACCCCGCGTTCCAACCCGGCCACCTACACCGGGGTGTTCGACAAGATCCGCACCCTGTTCGCCGCCACCACGGAAGCCAAGGTCCGCGGGTACAAGCAGGGCCGGTTCTCGTTCAACGTCAAGGGCGGCCGCTGCGAGGCGTGCCAGGGTGACGGCACGCTGAAGATCGAGATGAACTTCCTCCCGGACGTGTACGTGCCGTGCGAGGTGTGCCACGGTGCGCGGTACAACCGCGAGACCCTCGAGGTGCACTACAAGGGGAAGACCATCGCCGAGGTGCTGGACATGCCCATCGAGGAGGCGTGCGAGTTCTTCGAGCCGATCACCTCGATCCACCGGTACCTCAAGACCCTGACCGAGGTCGGGCTCGGTTATGTCCGACTGGGCCAGCCCGCCCCGACCCTGTCGGGCGGTGAGGCCCAGCGGGTCAAGCTGGCCGCGGAGCTGCAGAAGCGGTCGAGTGGTCGGACGGTGTACATCCTCGACGAGCCGACCACCGGCCTGCACTTCGAGGACATCACCAAGCTGCTGCTGGTGATCCAGGGGTTGGTCGACAAGGGCAACACGGTGATCGTGATCGAGCACAACCTCGATGTGATCAAGAGCGCCGACTGGGTCATCGACATGGGACCCGAGGGCGGCGCCGGCGGCGGCAGGGTGGTCGCGGAGGGAACCCCGGAGCAGGTGGCGGTCGTTCCGGAGAGTCACACCGGCCGGTTCCTGGCGGAGGTCCTCCCTGCGGTGACCGAGGAGTCGGAGAAGGCGCCGGCGAAGACGGCCGGCAAGAAGACGGCCGGCAAGAAGAAGGCCGCCACGAAGACGGCCGGCTCCACAGACCGGGCCGCGACATCGCCCGCAACGCCCCCCGCGTCCGCGGCGGCCAAGAAGACCGCTGCGAAAGCGGCCCGCAAGGCGCGAGCCCTACGCTGACGAGTACCCGGTCCGGGCAGCCGGTTCCGGACCGGGAACACCGGGGGCGGCGTGGTCGGCGCCGATCTTCCGGTTCAGCGCCGACCTTTTCGATTGGGCGCGGTCAGTAGACCGGGCCGGTGAACTTCTCGCCGGGGCCCTCGCCGGGCTCGTCGGGGTAGGCGCTGGCCTCCCGGAACGCGCGCTGGAGGCCCTGCAAGCCGTCCTTGACGACCCGGGCCTGGGGCCCGAGATGCTCGGCGGACCCGGCCACCAGACCGGAGAGGGCGGTGATGAGCTTGCGTGCCTCGTCGAGATCCAGTCGCGGGCTCGACGTGGGGTCGTCGTCGGAGAGCCCCAGCTTCTCGGCCGCGGCGCTCATGAGAACGACGATCGAGCGGAAGATGATCTCCTGCGCGGAGACATCAGCCAGGTCGACGATCTCGACCTCACGGGCGTCGAGGTGCCCCTCGAGCAGGTTCTCGGTGCCGGCCTGGTCGGTGGAGGCGGGCTGATCGGTGGTCATGCCGAACACTGTCCCACGGACCGATCCCCATCGTGTGGCCAGCCACCGGTTTGGGGGCAATGGTCAAGACTGGTATAGTGATGTATCGACTGTGGGAATCCGCTACGTAGCGGGTTCCGTCGTCCAAGAGGAGCCTAATCTCCCACCATCCGACGCCGGAAGGCAGTTTGATGGTCACCACCCCGGCGAGGGGCTGCGAGCGATCGCGGAAGTGTCCTCGTCGACGGGTGAGGAGTGAGAGGCCCCCGGTAGGCATACCGTGGGGCCTTCTCGGTTTGACCGGTAGTCGCCGGCGGGCCGGGGTCCTCGAGGGCGGTTGTGCGACCGCGTGAGTGGTCGTGTGCAGAGCACCGTAACTACCGAGGAGGGCCCATCAGCGCCGAAGCACGTATCAACGAACGAATCCGTGTCCCCGAAGTCCGACTCGTCGGCCCCGGGGGCGAGCAGGTGGGGATCGTTCGCGTCGAAGATGCACTTCGTCTGGCCCTGGAGGCCGATCTGGACCTCGTCGAGGTCGCGCCCAACGCGCGCCCGCCGGTGTGCAAGATCATGGACTACGGCAAGTTCAAGTACGAGGCGGCGCAGAAAGAGCGCGAGTCGCGGAAGAACCAGCAGCAGACCGTCGTCAAGGAGCAGAAGCTCCGGCCGAAGATCGACACCCATGACTACGAGACCAAGAAGGGGAACGTCGTCCGTTTCCTCGAGAAGGGCTCCAAGGTCAAGGTCACGATCATGTTCCGCGGTCGTGAGCAGTCCCGGCCCGAGCTCGGTTTCCGGTTGCTCCAACGCCTGGCGGACGACATCACCGACTACGGATACGTGGAGACCAGCGCCAAGCAGGACGGTCGCAACATGACCATGGTCGTGGCACCCCACCGTGGTGCCAAGACCCGCGCCAAGGCCCAGGACTCCAAGGTCACCGACCCCGCTTCCGAGTAGGCCCCCGCCGACCAGACCACGGACGCCCGACGTCCGCACACCCGAGGCCCCACCGGGCCTTCCGGGACGAACCATGTGAGGAAGACCGATCATGCCGAAGATGAAGACCCACAAGGGCACCGCCAAGCGCTTCCGTAAGACCGGAACCGGCAAGCTGGTGCGTCAGCAGGCCAACCGCCGCCACATCATGGAGAAGAAGCCCACCAAGCGCACCCGTCGTCTCGACGGCCGCACGGACGTCGCCCCGGCCGACGTGCCCCGCATCAAGCGGCTTCTCGGGCTCTGAGCCCCCCACCTTCGAAGAACTTCCCGGCCGCCGGCAGGCGGTCGACCCAGACCAGTGAGGATTGACCAGTGGCACGCGTGAAGAGGGCCGTCAACGCCCAGAAGAAGCGTCGGACCGTACTCGAGTCCACCAAGGGCTACCGCGGACAGCGTTCGCGGCTGTACCGCAAGGCCAAGGAGCAGATGCTCCACTCGATGACCTACAGCTACCGCGATCGTCGTGCGCGCAAGGGCGACTTCCGCAAGCTGTGGATCTCCCGCATCAACGCTGCGGCCCGCGCCAACGACATGACCTACAATCGCTTCATCCAGGGCCTCAAGCTCGCGGGTGTCGAGGTCGACCGCAAGGTCCTCGCCGATCTCGCCGTCACCGACCCGGCCGCCTTCACGGCGCTGGTCGAGGTCGCCCGCAAGGCGCTGCCGGCCGACGTCAACGCGCCGGCTGCCTGACGCGGGGCGAATTGACGAACACTCCGCCCGCCCAGGGCACGGGACGACCCGCGGATCCGTTCACCGAACGGACCCCGCGGGTCGTTTCCGCATCCAAGCTCCACCGCGCCGCCGCCAGACGTAAGGCCGGCCGGTTCCTCGCCGAGGGCGCCAACTCCGTCGAGGCGGCACTGGCCACCGGCGCCGCGATCGAGGTCTTCTGCACCGAGGACGCTCTCGTCCGGTTCGCCGACCTCCTGGACGTCGCCCGGTCGTCCGGGGTGCCGGTGTCCGTGGCGACCGACAGGGCCCTGAAGGGGCTGTCGGACACGGTCACCCCCACGGGCATCGTCGCCCTGTGCCGCACGGTGGTGCGCACGGACTCCGCAGACGTCGCCGCACCGACGCCCCGGCTGGTCGCCGTCGGCCAGTCGCTGACCGAGCCCGGCAACGTGGGCACCCTGGTCCGGGTCTCCGACGCCCTCGGCGCCGACTCGGTCTGGCTCACGGAGGGCGGCGCGGACCCGGAGAACCCCAAGGCGGTCCGGGCCTCCGCCGGCAGTGTGTTCCACCTGCCCGTCGTCCGGGGGATCGCCGAGGACGACCTCATCGACCGGGCACACCGGTCGGGTCTGCAGGTGGCGGCCGCCGCAGCCGACGGTGAGGTGGACGTGGAGCGGGCGGACGACCTCCTGTCCAGGCCGACCGCGTGGATCTTCGGCAACGAGGCCCACGGCGTACCCGAACAGCTCGCGGCCGCCGCGGACCTCCGCGTCCGCATCCCCATCCGTGGAAGGGCCGAGAGCCTGAACATCGTCACCGCCGCCTCCATCTGCCTCCACACGAGCGCCCGGCTCCAGGCGGGATCGTGACCGGGACCCTCACCGCCCGCGGAGTCGGCGCCACCCGCGGGGCGCGGACCCTGTTCGGCGGGCTCGACCTCGTCGTCGCACCCGGGGACGTCTGGGGCCTCACCGGCCCCAACGGCGCCGGTAAATCCACCCTCCTCCACGCCCTCGCCGGCGACCCCGTCGCCGAGATGACCGGGGAACTCACCCTCAGCCCGCCGGACGCCACCGTCGGCCTCCTCCGACAGGAGGTGGAGCGCGACGACGACGAGGTTGTCCGCGACTTCCTGCACCGCGTCACCGGGGTCGCGGACGCGCTCGAGCGGATGAACGCGCTGGCAGGGCAGATGGCGGACTCCGACTCCGCCGCGGACGCCTACGGGGACGCCCTGGAGCGCTGGTTGGCTCTCGGCGGTGGCGACCTCGACGAGCGGATCCCCGTCACCGCGGCACGGCTGGGGCTCGACGACGCGGTGTTGGGGCTGCCGATGTCGGCGCTGTCGGGAGGGCAGGCCGCCCGCGTGAACCTCGGCGCCGTGCTGCTCAGCCAGTACGACATCCTGCTGCTGGACGAGCCCACCAACGATCTCGACCTGGCCGGGTTGGCCGTCCTCGAGGAGTTCATGCAGGCCGAGCGGCGCCCGATGGTGGTGGTCAGCCATGACCGCGAGTTCCTGGCCAGGTGCGTCACCGGGATCGTCGAACTGGACTCGGCCCAGCAGCAGATCGCCGTCTTCGACGGCGGCTACGAGGCGTACCTCGCCGAACGGGCGCTGGCACGGCAACGGGCCCGCGACTCCTATGAGGAGTACGCGGGCAGGGTCGACCAGCTGAAGGACCGCGTGCAGACACAGAAGTCCTGGCTGGACAAGGGCGTGCGCAACACGATGCGCAAGACCGGCGGAAAGGACGCGGAGCGCGACAAGCACATCCGGAACCGGGCGGGCCAGCGCTCCGAGAAGCAGGCCGCCAAGATCTCCCAGTCCGAGCGGGCGATGGAACGCCTCGAGGTGGTCGCCGAACCGCGCAAGGAGTGGGAGCTCCAGATGGAGATCGCGACGGCGCCCCGCTCCGGTTCCGTGGTGGCCGTGCTCGCCGAGGCCGTCGTGCGCCGCGGCGACTTCGTCCTCGGCCCGGTGACCCTGCAGGTCGACGCCGGGGACCGGATCCTCATCAGCGGCTCCAACGGCTCGGGCAAGACCACGCTGCTCGCCGCGATCACCGGGGAGCGGGCGGTCGACTCGGGCCGCGCGACCGTCGGGTCGGGGGTCCGGCCCGGGACGGTGGACCAGGCACGGACGGAGTTCGGCGGGCCGGACCCGCTGCTGGACACGTTCTGCGTCGCCGCCGACCCGGCCGGCCTCGACCCCACCGAGGCCCGCACCCTGCTCGCCAAGTTCGGGCTCGGTGGCGAGCACGTCGCCCGCGCCTGCGCGTCGTTGTCACCGGGGGAGCGGACCCGCGCCGCGCTGGCCCTCCTGCAGCAGCGCGGGGTGAACCTGCTGGTGCTGGACGAGCCGACCAACCATCTGGACCTGCCGGCGATCGAGCAACTCGAGCAGGCCGTGGACGCGTTCGGCGGCACGGTCCTGCTCATCACCCACGACCGGCGGATGCGGGACGCCTTCCGCGCGACCCGCGAACTGCTGGTGGACGCGGGCTCGGTGCGGGAACGACGCTGACGGACTCCCCCCGACCAGCAACGGGGGGCGCGGGGGTGCGACCGGGGATCGACTAGTCTTGGCCCGGACGCGGGGCGGTCGACGACAGGCCGCAGAGACTGGAGGACGAGGGCACCGGTGAGCGAAGAGACAGGCGCGGGCGAGGTCCGGATCGACGAGGAGTCGCTGGCGGGGTACGCCGCGGACGCCGAGGCCGCGTTCGGCGCCGCCGCGGACCTCGAGGCGCTGGCCGCCGCCAAGACGGCACACCTCGGCGACCGCAGTCCGATCGCCCTGGGGCGCCGGACCCTCGGTTCCCTGCCCAAGGAGCAGAAGGCGTCCGCGGGCAAGGCCGTCAACGTGGCCCGCGGCCGGGTCCAGCAGGCCTACGACGCCCGCCTGGCCGAGCTGCAGGCCGAGCGCGACGCCGCCGTCCTGGTGGCCGAGACCCTCGACCTGACCGTCCCGTCCGGGCGGGCGCCGGTGGGGGCGCAGCACCCCATCACGATCATCACCGAGCAGGTCGCCGACGTCTTCGTGGCCATGGGGTGGGAGATCACGGAAGGGCCGGAGGTCGAGGCGGAGCACTACAACTTCGACGCCCTCAACTTCCTGCCCGACCATCCGGCGCGCACCCTCCAGGACACCTTCCACATCGCGCCCGAGGGCAGTCGACAGGTGCTGCGCACCCACACCTCCCCGGTGCAGATCCGCACCATGCTCGACCGGGAGCCGCCGATCTACGTGGCCTGCCCCGGCCGGACGTTCCGCACCGACGAGCTCGACGCCACGCACACCCCGGTGTTCCACCAGGTCGAGGGGCTCGCGATCGACAAGGGGCTGACCATGGCCCACCTGCGTGGCGCGCTCGACGCCTTCGCCCGGGCCCTGTTCGGTCCGGAGACCCGCACCCGCATGCGGCCCAACTACTTTCCCTTCACCGAGCCCTCGGCCGAGGTCGACGTGTGGTTCCCGCGCAAGAAGGGCGGCGCCGGCTGGGTCGAGTGGGGCGGCTGCGGGATGGTGCACCCCAACGTACTGACGGCCTGCGGAATCGACCCCGAGGAGTACTCGGGTTTCGCGTTCGGCATGGGCCTGGAGCGCACCCTGCAGTTCCGCAACGGCCTGTCCGACATGCGCGACATGGTGGAGGGCGACGTGCGCTTCTCCCTGCCGTTCGGCATCCGCTCCTGACCCGCCGCATCCACCCCACCCCAGAAGACGAAGGACCCCACAGTGCGAATTGCGCAGTCCTGGCTGACCGAGATCCTGCAGCGGGCCAACGACGGCTGGTCGGTGAGCCCGGCCGAGCTCGACGCCGGCTTCGTGCGCGTCGGCCTCGAGGTGGAGGGCGAGCCGGAGCAGCTGCCCGAGATCTCCGGCCCGCTCACCATCGGCCGGGTCAGCAGCATCGAGGAGCTGGAGGGCTTCAAGAAGCCCATCCGGTTCTGCCTGGTCGACGTGGGCGCCGGCGAGCCGCAGCAGATCGTGTGTGGCGCGCGGAACTTCGCTTCGGGTGACCTCGTGGTCGTCGCGCTGCCGGGCACCGTCCTGCCGGGCGGGTTCGAGATCGGCAGGCGCAAGACCTACGGCAGGCCGAGCGAGGGCATGATCTGCTCGGCCTCCGAGCTGGGGATCGGCTCAGACCACAGCGGGATCATCGTCCTCGCCGAGGGCACCGCCCAGCCCGGGGACGCCGCGGCTCCGGTTCTCGCTGCAGGCGCCGGCGAGCGGGACACCGTGATCGAACTCAACGTGACGCCGGACCGTGGTTACTGCCTGTCGGCCCGCGGTCTGGCCCGCGAGCTCGCGTGCGGTTTCGACCTCGACTTCGTCGATCCCGCGGCCGAACTCGGGCTGCCGTCGGAGAAGGAGACCTGGCCGCTCGAGGTGGCCGCCGAGTCCGGGGCCCAGCGGTTCGCGTTGCGTCGGGTCACCGGCATCGACCCGTCGGCGCGGACCCCGTGGTGGATGGCCCGTCGCCTGCTGCTCTCGGGTGTGCGACCGATCTCCCCGGCCGTCGACGTCACCAACTACGTCATGCTCGAGTCGGGGCACCCGATGCATGCCTTCGACGCCGCGCGTCTGCAGGGCGGGCTCACCGTCCGCCGGGCCCGGGCGGGGGAGACGCTCACGACCCTCGACGACATCGAGCGCACGCTCGATCCGGAGGACGTCGTCATCTGCGACGACCGCGGACCGATCTCGATGGCCGGTGTCATGGGTGGCGCCAGCACCGAGGTCTCCGACGAGACCACCGACGTCCTGCTCGAGGCCGCCGTGTGGGACACCCTCGCGGTGTTCCGGACCATCCGCCGACACAAGCTCCCGAGCGAGGCGGGCAAGCGCTATGAGCGAGGGGTCGACGCGGCCGCGTCCATCGCGGCACTCGACCGCGCGGCGACCCTGCTCGCCGAGATCACCGGCGGCACCGTGGAGGCCTCGTTGACGGACGTCGGATCCGCCCCCGTCATGCCGACGATCGCCTTCGACCCCGACCGCCCCTCCCGGGTGGCGGGGGTCGGGTACCCGGCTGGGACCGCGCGCAGGCGGTTGGAGCAGATCGGCTGCGCCGTCGCCGGGGACGACGCCGTCCTGCTCGAGGTGACCCCTCCGGCGTGGCGCCCCGACCTGACCCTCCCCGCGGACCTGGTCGAGGAGGTGCTGCGACTGGAGGGACTGGAGAACATCCCGTCGGTCCTGCCCACCGCTCCCGCCGGTCGCGGCCTCACCGCCGTCCAGCGCGGCCGACGCGCCGTGGGCCACGCCCTGGCCGCGGCCGGGCACGTCGAGGTGCTGACCTCCCCGTTCTGCGATCCGGCGGTGTTCGACGCGATGGGACTGGACGACGACGACGAGCGCCGCAGCACCATGTCCGTGGTCAACCCCCTGGAGAGCGACAAGGCGCATCTGGCGACCACGCTGGTGCCCTCGCTGGTCGAGATCGCCCGCCGCAACATCACGCGCGGTACCCGCGATCTCGCGCTGTTCTCCGTCGCGCAGGTGTCGTTCCGGACGCCGGCCACGTCCGGGGTGGACATGCTGCCCGTCGACCGTGAGCCGACCCTCCGGGAGCGCGACAAGCTTGCCGCGTCCCTGCCCGAGCAGCCGCTCCACGTGGCGGCCCTCTACACCGGCAGGAGGGAGCCCGCCGGGCACTTCGGTCCGGGCCGGGAGGCCGACGCACTCGACGCGGTGGAGGCAGCCAGGATCGTCGGCCGGGCCCTCGGCGCCGAGGTCGAGGTGCGGGCGGCCGAGCGTGCGCCCTGGCACCCGGGCCGCTGCGTGGAGGTCCTGGTCGACGCCGGTGCGGCGGACGACGGGTCGTCGGACGCAGGGGCGGGGGTCGCCGTGGTCGTCGGTCATGCCGGCGAGCTGCACCCCGCGGCGTGCGAGCGACTCGGACTGCCGGCGCGCACCTGCGCCGTCGAGCTGGACCTCACCGCGATCGGCGCCCGCGAGGTCCTGCCCGCCCCGACCATCTCGCCCTTCCCGTCCGTGAACCAGGACGTCGCGCTCGTCGTGGACGCCGCGGTCCCAGCCGCCGAGGTCGAGGCGGCACTCCGATCGGGTGGCGGGGAGCTGCTGGAGAGCGTGCGGTTGTTCGACGTGTACACCGGTGCCCAGCTCGGGGACGGGCGCAAGTCGCTGGCCTACGCATTGACGTTCCGGGCCGGGGACCGCACGCTCACCGAGGACGAGGCGAGCGCGTGGCGTACCGCCGCCGTCGAGGCCGCGGAGGCAGCCGTGGGGGCGAGCCTGCGTGGTTGACGACGGACCCACCACCGCGGCTCGGGTTCCGCGGGTGCTGTGCATCGCGGGCACGGACCCGTCCGGCGGGGCCGGACTGCTCGCTGACACCAAGGCGGTCGCCGCGATGGGCGGGTACGGGATGGGTGCCGTCACCGCGGTCACCGTCCAGAACACCGTCGGGGTGTCCGGGGTGCACGCCGTGCCCGTCGACATCGTCATCGCCCAGCTCGACGCCGTTGCCGATGACGTGACCATCGACGCCGTCAAGATCGGCATGCTCGGCGAAGCCGGGCTCGTCGAGGCGGTGGGCGACTGGCTTCGTCGTCGTCGACCTCCCCACGTCGTCCTCGACCCGGTCATGGTCGCCACCACCGGCGGCAGGCTCGCCACAGACGACGCGGCACGGATGCTGCGCGACCTCGTCCCGCTCGTCGACCTAGTCACCCCCAACGTCCCGGAACTCGCGGTCCTGTGCGGCGGTGAACCCGCGGAGCACATCGAGACCATCGTCGGGCAGGCCGAACTGGTGCACGAGCAGACCGGCTGCGCGGTGCTCGCCACGACCGGGGACCTCGAGGACGGCAGCGCCGAGGACGTGCTGGTGGAGTCCGAGGGGGACCGGCGCACGACGCTGCGGCTCCCGTTCGTCCGCGTCGACACCCCGCACACCCACGGCACCGGGTGTTCGCTGTCCTCGGCGCTGGCCACCGCCAGGGTGGGGGCCCGCGACTGGGAGGCGGCCTACCGTCGCGTCCGGCCGTGGATCGACGGGGCGCTGCAGGGCGGGCTCGCGCTGGACGTGGGACACGGTTCCGGTCCGCTCGACCACACGTGGTTCCTGCACCACTGACCTGCGGCGGCTGCGTGACGCGACCGTACGGTGTCGTACACCTGTGCGAATATCGCTCGCGCCAGAAGGCCGAGACGATCAGGAGTACACAGTGAACACCTCCCACACCACTTCCCAGGACGACTTCCGGACCTCGTCACGGGGCGCCCACGAGACGGCGGGACGACCGCCCACGGAGAAGGCTCTGGAACGGGTCCGCAAACTCTTCGCCAAAGCCGAGAGCGTGGCGGGCACGCCGGAGGCCGAGGTCCTGCTCGAACGCGCCTACGCGCTGCTCGCCAAGTACGGGGTCGACGAGGCGCTGGCGCGGACCGGACCGGACACCACGGCCGCCGAGGTGGCGGTCCTCGACCACGTGATCTCGGGCCGTTACCAACCCGACCAGGTGGGCCTGGTGGCCGCCCTCTCCACGGCCATGCACTGCCGGGCCGTCACCTCCGCCCGCGGGGACGGCACCCGGGTCGTGCACATCGTGGGCGTGCGGCGCCACGTCGAACGGGTGGGCATGCTCGTCGGGGCGCTCACCGGGGTGATGCTCGCCGCGGCCGCCCGCCAGCAGCCCGCCCCGGGGGTTTCCGCCGTCACCCATCGCAAGTCGTTCATGACCGGCTTCGCGTTCGAGGTGGGGCGTCGGCTGGAGGCCGCCGAGCGGGGCGCGGTGGCTTCCAGCCGGGACGCCGCGGGGGCGGGGCTCGTACTGCGATCCGACTCCCAGCGCGCGGATGCCGAACTCCGCCGCCGCTTCCCGACCGCCGTGCGCGGCGCCCGCCGCCGGGTCGGTATGTCCGGGATCGAGGAGGGGCGCCGGGTCGGTGGCTCGGTGGATCTGGGGCAGAGCCGGTTCGCGGGTGGCCGGCGCCAGATCGGGGCCTGAGCCCGCCGAGGGCTGGTGGCCTGGGGGTCGGGACGGGGCAGGCCTGCGACATGCAAAAGATTGCGAAGTAGTGCATACTCGTGCGTATGGCAATCACGGTAGCGGTCGCAGGTGCTTCGGGTTACGCGGGCGGGGAGTTCCTCCGCCTCATCCTGGGGCACCCCTCCTACGCCTCGGGTGAGCTCGAGATCGGCGCCCTCGCCGCCGGGTCGAGTGCCGGACAGTCGATGGGGGAGCACCACCCGCATCTCCTGCCGCTCGCGGACCGCGTCCTCGTGGAAACGAGCGCGGACACCCTCGCGGGTCACGACGTGGTGGTGCTGGGTCTGCCCCACGGGCACTCCGCGGCGATCGCCGAACAGCTCGGACCGGACGTCCTCGTCGTCGACCTGGGCGCGGATTTCCGGCTCTCGGACGCGGGCGACTGGACGGCGTACTACGGCTCCGACCACGCCGGGACCTGGCCCTACGGGCTCCCTGAGCTCCCCGGCGCGCGCGAGGCGCTGCGGTCCACCCGTCGCATCGCGGTCCCGGGGTGTTTCCCCACCGGAGCCACGCTGGCCTTGTTCCCCGCGGTCGCGGCCGGTCTCGTCGACCCCTCCGCCATCACGATCGTCTCGGTGACCGGCGCGTCGGGTGCCGGCAAGGCCGCCAAGGTCCCGATGCTCGCCGCCGAGGTCATGGGCTCGGCCAAGGCCTATGGGGTGACCACCCACCGGCACACCCCGGAGATCATCCAGAACCTCCGCGCGGTCACCGACGCGGAGGTGTCGGTGAGCTTCACCCCGGTCCTCGCTCCCATGGCCCGCGGCATCCTCACCACCGCGGTCGCGCCCACGACGGCGACCGCCGAGGAACTCCGCGCGGTGTACGCCGCGGCGTTCGGCGACGAGCCGTTCGTCCACGTCCTGCCCGCGGGCGTGCAGCCCATGACCGCATCCGTCCTCGGGTCTAATGCGGTACAGCTCGGCATCGAGGTCGACGAGCGCGCCGGCCGGGCGGTGTTGACCGCGGCGATCGACAACCTGGCCAAGGGCACCGCCGGCGGCGCGATCCAGTCGATGAACCTCGCGCTCGGCCTCCCGGAGACCGCCGGCCTCAGTACGGTCGGGCTGGCCCCGTGAGTGCGGACACCCTGTCCGGAGCGACGCCCATGGGCCACGCCCACGGCCTCGAGGCGTGGTCCGATCCCGTGGAGAAGAACGCGGTGTTCTGGGTCACCCCCGCCGGCGCGACGGCCGTCCTGGAGGTCGACGGCGACGAAGCCGACGCCGCGGAACTGCGGTGGAGCGTCCTCAGCGCCGAGGTCCCGTCGATCCGTGCGGTCGTCCTGCTCGACGGTCCCGGCTCCGGTGCACCCGGCGAGGACTTCACGTTCACGCACGAGGTCGCCGAGGACGTCGCCCGGTTCGTCAGCGCCCGGTCGGATGCCGAGGCCGGCCCGATCGAGGTGCTCGTCTTCCGTCCGGACACCGATCAGTCCCCGTGGCCGGAACCCGCGCGCACCGCCGATGGGGTGGAGTTCCGGTTCCACCACCGCGGCGGCGCCGACGTCCGTCTCACCCTGACACTTCCCGACCAGCCCGGAGAGGCCTGACATGACCACAGCGATGAACGACGGTTCCACCGAACTGACGCCGTTCGTCCGCGCGCACGTCCTCGCCGAGGCACTGCCGTGGCTGCAGAAGTTCCACGACAAGATCGTCGTGGTGAAGTACGGCGGCAATGCGATGGTCGACGACGACCTCAAGGCCGCCTTCGCGGCGGACATGGTGTTCCTGCGGACCTGCGGGCTCAAGCCCGTCGTGGTCCACGGGGGCGGTCCGCAGATCACCTCGATGCTCGGCCGACTGGGCATGGAGGGTGAGTTCCGCGGCGGGTTCCGGGTCACCACTCCCGAGGTCATGGACATCGTCCGCATGGTGCTGTTCGGCCAGGTCGGACGCGAGCTGGTCGGGCTCATCAACGCGCACGGCCCGTATGCGGTCGGGATCTCCGGCGAGGACGCAGGCCTGTTCACCGCGGTCCGCCGGACGGCGATGGTCGACGGGGAGCCCACCGACATCGGTCTGGTCGGCGATGTGGAATCGGTGGACCCGCGCGCCGTGCTCGATTTGATCGAGGCCGGACGGATCCCGGTGGTGTCGACCATCGCACCCGACTCCGACGGCACCGTCCACAACATCAATGCCGACTCGGCGGCCGGCGCACTCGCGGCGGCACTCGGCGCGGAGAAACTCATCGTCCTCACCGACGTGGAGGGCCTCTACACCGACTGGCCGGACCGTTCCTCGCTCGTGACCCACCTCGGTACCGAGCCGCTCGAGCGGCTCCTACCGTCCCTCGAGAGCGGGATGGTGCCGAAGATGGAGGCCTGCCTGCGCGCGGTCCGGGGCGGGGTCCACGCCGCCCACGTCATCGACGGACGCGTCGAGCACTCGGTGCTCCTCGAGATCCTCACCGAAGGGGGCATCGGGACCATGGTCACCGAGGGCAACCACGAAACCCGGTCACCGGCAGGAGCCGACAGATGAGCACCACGCACACCGACACCCACACCTCCACCGACCTCACCTCACGGTGGGACTCCGCCCTCATGCGCAACTACGGCACCCCGCCACTCGAGTTGATCTCGGGACGCGGGGTCACGGTCACGGCCGCCGACGGGCGCGAGTACACGGACCTGCTCGGCGGGATCGCGGTGAACTCCCTCGGCCACGCCCACCCCGCGGTCGTCGAGGCGGTCAGCCGCCAGGTGGCCGAGTTGGGGCACGTCTCCAACCTGTACCTCCACCCCAGGGTGGTGGAGCTGGCCGAGCGGCTCGAGTCCCTGCTGGCCGTCGACCAACCCGTCCGGGCCTTCTTCTGCAACTCGGGAGCCGAGGCCAACGAGGCCGCGTTCAAGATCGCCCGGCGCACGGGCCGGTCCCGGATCCTCGCCGCGCAGAACGGCTTCCACGGCCGGACGATGGGGGCGTTGGCGATGACCGGCCAACCCGCCAAGCGCGCGCCGTTCGAGCCGATGCCCGCCGGCGTCGAGTTCTTCCCCTACGGCGACATCGAGGCCCTCACCGCGCTCGTGGAGACGGCCCCGGACGACACCGCCGCGGTGATCGTCGAGCCGATCCAGGGCGAGGGCGGCGTCGTCGAACCGCCCGAGGGCTTCCTCGCGGACGTCCGGGCCCTGTGCACCGCCCACGGGATCCTCATGATCGTCGACGAGGTCCAGACCGGCATCGCCCGCACGGGCGCGATGTTCGCCTGCCGCAAGGCCGGGGTCGTCCCCGACGTGATCACCCTGGCCAAGGGGCTCGGTGGCGGGCTGCCCATCGGCGCCTGCCTCGGCGTCGGCGCCGCCGGCGAGCTGCTCACCGCCGGCCAGCACGGCACCACCTTCGGCGGGAACCCCGTCTCGTGCGCCGCGGCGCTCGCGGTGCTCGAGACCATCGAGTCCGACGACCTCGTGGCGCACGTCGACCGCCTCGGGAAGATCATCGCCGCCGAGATCGAGTGCCTCGACCACCCGCTCGTGGACCACGTGCGCGGCCGGGGCCTCCTGCTCGGGATGGTGCTCACCGCACCGGCCGCCAAGGCGGTGGAGGAGGCGGCGCGCGACGCCGGCTACCTGGTGGGTGCCACCACCGCGGACGTGGTCCGGCTCGCGCCACCGCTCATCCTCTCCGAACAGCAGGTCGCCGAGTTCGTGTCCGCACTGCCCGGGATCCTCGACACCGCGTCGTCCACCATCGCAGCCCAGAAGGAGTCCTCGTCATGACCGGTCCGACCGCCAGCACGTCGACCACTGCGGGTTCCCCGGCCACGGCGGACTCCTCCACGCGCGTCATCCGTCACTTCCTGCGCGACGATGACCTCAGCCCCCGCGAGCAGGCCGAGGTCCTGGACCTCGGGTTGAGGCTCAAGGCCGACCCGTTCTCCGCCCGCCCCCTGGAGGGGCCCCGGTCGGTCGCGGTCATCTTCGACAAGACGTCCACCCGCACCCGGTTCTCGTTCGACGCCGGGATCGCGGAACTGGGCGGCAACGCCATCGTCGTCGAGTCCGGCTCCACCCAGATGGGCAAGGGGGAGACCCTCTCCGACACCGCCCGGGTGATGTCGCGCTACGTCGAGGCGATCGTCTGGCGCACCTATTCGCAGGACGGTCTGGTCGAACTCGCCGCCCACTCCGACGTCCCCGTCGTCAACGCCCTGAGCGACGAGTTCCATCCGTGCCAGATCCTGGCCGACCTGCTCACCATCCGGGAGAACTTCGGCCGAACCGAGGGACTCCGGGCGGTGTACCTGGGCGACGGGGCCAACAACATGGGGCACTCGTACCTCCTCGGGTTCGCGACCGCCGGCATGCACATCACCATCGCGGCCCCCGAGGGGTATCAGCCCACCGGCCGGGTGGTCGCCGACGCCGAGCGGATCGCGGCGGAGACCGGCGGTTCGGTGACCATCACGACCGACGTCGACCGGGCCGTCGACGGCGCCGACGTCCTCATCACCGACACCTGGGTGTCCATGGGGATGGAGGACTCCGCGTCCGAGCGACTGCGCGACCTGGCCGGGTACCAGCTGGGCCGGGTCGCCGTGGACAGGGCGTCGGATGACGTGATCGTCCTGCACTGCCTACCCGCCTACCGGGACAAGGAGATCACCGCGGAGGTGATCGACGGGCCCCGCAGCCGCGTGTTCGACGAGGCAGAGAACCGGCTCCACGCGCAGAAGGCGCTGCTGGTGTGGCTCCTGGAGCGAACGTGACCGCCATCGGCACCGTGAGTCGGACCGCCCGACACGCGCGGATCGTGGAGATCCTCCGTCGACAGGCGGTACGCAGCCAGACCGAGCTCGCGGAGGCGTTGGCACAGGAGGGCATCGCCGTGGCGGTCGCCACCCTCAGCCGGGACCTCGACGAACTCGGCGCCGTCAAGCTCCGCGCGGCGGACGGTGGCGCAGGCCGCTACGTGATCCCGGAGGACGGAAGCCACGTCCCGGGGATCCCGGGTGGCACCGACCGACTTGGCAAGCTGCTCGCCGACCTGCTCGTGTCCGCCGATCACAGCGGAAACATCGCCGTCCTGCGGACACCCCCCGGGGCGGCCAACTTCCTCGCCAGCGCCCTCGACCGGGCCAATCCGGACGACGTCGTCGGGACGATCGCGGGGGATGACACCATATTCGTCATGGCGCGCGAACCCGTCACCGGCGCTGAACTCGCGGATCGGCTGGCCGGGTTGGCGCGACGCCAACTCTGACCGGTCCCGCACACCGACCCTCGACCCATCCCATACCTCTAGGAGAACACCATGTCCGATCGCGTCGTCCTCGCCTACTCCGGCGGACTAGATACTTCCGTGGCCATCAGCTGGATCGGTAAGGAGACCGGCGCCGAGGTCGTCGCCGTGGCCATCGACCTGGGCCAGGGCGGTGAGGACATGGACGTCGTCCGGCAGCGTGCACTGGACTGCGGCGCCGTCGAGTCGGTGGTCGTGGACGCCCGGGACGAGTTCGCCGACGAGTACTGCGCCCCCACGATCAAGGCCAACGGCCTGTACATGCGCGAGTACCCGCTGGTCTCCGCTATCTCCCGTCCGCTCATCGTCAAGCACCTGGTGACCGCGGCCAAGATGCACGGCGGCACGGCCGTGGCCCACGGGTGCACGGGCAAGGGGAACGACCAGGTCCGTTTCGAGGTCGGTTTCGGCGCTCTCGCGCCGGACCTCGACGTGATCGCGCCGGTCCGCGACTACGCGTGGACCCGTGAGAAGGCGATCGAGTTCGCGGAGCAGAACGAGATCCCGATCAACGTCACCAAGAAGTCGCCGTTCTCCATCGACCAGAACGTCTGGGGCCGTGCGGTCGAGACCGGATTCCTGGAGGACCTGTGGAACGCCCCGACGAAGGACGTCTACGACTACACCGAGGATCCGACGATCAACTTCGCCGCACCCGATGAGGTGACGGTGACCTTCGCCGAGGGAGTGCCGGTCGCGATCGACGGCCGCAAGGTGAGCGTGCTCGAGGCGATCGAGGAGCTCAACCGTCGCGGCGGCGCGCAGGGCGTCGGGCGGCTCGACATGGTCGAGGACCGCCTGGTGGGCATCAAGAGCCGTGAGGTCTACGAGGCCCCGGGTGCCATGATCCTCATCACCGCCCACAAGGCGCTCGAGGACGTCACGCTCGAGCGCGAACTGGCCCGGTACAAGTCCGGCGTCTCGGACACCTGGTCCAACGCCGTCTACGACGGACTGTGGTTCTCGCCGCTCAAGTACGCCCTGGACGCCTTCATCGACAAGACCCAGGAACACGTGTCGGGCGACATCCGGATGGTCCTGCACGGGGGTTCGATCACCGTCAACGGGCGCCGCTCCGACTCCTCGCTCTACGACTTCAACCTCGCCACCTACGACGAGGGCGACTCGTTCGATCAGAGCTACGCCAAGGGCTTCGTGAACCTGCACGGCCTGAGTTCGAAGATCGCCGCGAAGCGGGACCTCGGCCTGTGAGTGCGGACCAGGGTCACGCCGGTCGGCACGGCACCAACACCGGCGCGCTGTGGGGCGGCCGCTTCGCCGGCGGGCCGACGGAGGCCATGGCCGCGTTGAGCAAGTCCACCCACTTCGACTGGGAACTCGCCCCGTACGACATCCGGGCGTCCAAGGCGCACGCACGGGTCCTCCACCGCGCGGGTCTGCTCACCGGTCCCGACCTCGACACCATGCTCGACGGGCTGGATCGTCTCGCCGCGGATGTCGATTCCGGTGCCTACGTCCCGGCCGAGTCCGACGAGGACGTCCACGGCGCCCTCGAGCGAGGGTTGATCGAGCGGGTCGGTCCCGAGGTGGGCGGTCGGCTCCGTGCCGGCCGGTCCCGCAACGACCAGGTGGCCACGCTGTTCCGCATGTGGCTCCGCGATGCCGTGCGGGCGGTCGCCGCAGGGGTGCTCGACGTGATCGATGCGTTGGTCGCCCAGGCCGACGCCCACCCGGAGACGGTGATGCCGGGCAAGACCCACTTCCAGGCCGCGCAGCCGGTCCTGCTCGCCCACCAGTTGCTCGCGCACGCCCAGCCGCTGTTGCGCGACCTGGACCGGATCCGTGACCTCGATCGTCGGCTGGCGGTGTCGCCGTACGGGTCGGGTGCGCTGGCGGGGTCCTCGCTGGGACTGGACCCGGATGCGATCGCCGCCGAACTGGGCTTCGATCGCGCGGCGGACAACTCGATCGACGCCACCAGCTCCCGCGACTTCGCCGCCGAGGCCTCGTACGTGCTCGCGCAGATCGCGGTCGACCTGTCCCGCCTGGCGGAGGAGATCATCGCCTGGTCGACCCCGGAGTTCGGGTACGTCACGCTGGCCGACGAATGGTCGACGGGCAGTTCGATCATGCCGCAGAAGAAGAACCCCGACGTGGCCGAGTTGATGCGCGGGAAGACCGGTCGACTGATCGGGAACCTGACGGGACTGCTGGCGACCCTCAAGGCGCAGCCGCTCGCCTACAACCGCGACCTGCAGGAGGACAAGGAACCGGTCTTCGACTCGGTGGCGCAGCTGGATCTGTTGCTGCCGGCCATGGCCGGACTCGTGGCCACCCTGGAGTTCCACCCGGCGCGACTCGCCGAGCTGGCTCCCGCCGGGTTCACCCTGGCGACCGACATCGCGGAGTGGATGGTGCGACAGGGCGTCCCGTTCCGGGTCGCCCACGAGGCGGCGGGGGAGTGCGTGCGCGTGGCGGAGAACCGCGGCGTCGGGCTCGATGAGTTGGACGACGACGAGTTGGCTGCCGTGGACCCCGCGCTGACGCCGGAGGTACGCGAGGTCCTCACCGTCACCGGTTCGATCGCGTCGAGGAACGCCCGGGGTGGCACCGCGGGCGACGCGGTGGCCGAACAGCGCCGGCGGCTGGGCGAGATCCGCGATGAGTTCGCCGGCTGGGTAGGCTGAGCGCCATGTCCGTCATCGACGCACGTCTACTCGACATCCTCGCCTGTCCCGAGGACAAGGGACCGCTCCTGCTCGCGGGACCGGAGACGCTCTACAACCCGCGTCTGCGTCGTGCCTACCGCATCGACGACGGCATCCCGGTCCTGTTGGTCGACGAGTCCCGGCAGGTCGACGACGCCGAGCATGCGGAACTGGTCGCCCTGGCAGGGGGAGGCACCGAGGGGTGACGTCCCCCGACGACCGGACCGACCCGATCGACGTCGTCGACTCCGATCGGTTCCGGACGCTGCTACGGGATTCGTCTCCCGACACCGCGGCCCGGGCGCTGCTCGGCGGGGTCCTGTCGCACGGCGCGGTCGCGGTACGGATCCTCGAGGTCGAGGCCTACGGCGGCCCGCCCGGTTCCCCGTTCCCCGACGCGGCGGCACACACCTGGCCGGGACCCACGGCCCGGAACCAGGTGATGTTCGGGGACGCGGGGCACCTGTACGTCTATCTGAGCCACGGGATCCACCAGTGCGTGAACATCACGTGCCGCCCCGCCGGGGAGGGCGGAGGTGTGCTGCTCCGGGCCGCCCGCATCGCGGATGGTCACGAGATCGTGGGCACCCGCCGGCCGGGCGTCGTCGCCGAGCGCGCGGCCCGCGGCCCCGGGAATCTCGGCAGGACCCTGGGCATCGACCTGTCGATGCGAGGTATCGACGTGCTCGACCCGTCGTCGTCGGTCCATTTCCGGCCGGAACCTGTCCCCGGGGCCCGGATTCGTTCCGGCCCCCGGGTCGGGGTTTCCCGTGAGGCGGATCGTCCGTGGCGCTTCTGGGTGGCCGGCGCGCGGGAGGTCTCGACGTACCGCCGCAGTCCACGGGCACCGCAGGTGACCCGCCCCGTGGTGGCCCGGCACGCCGATGGGGGACAATGACGGTCGTGACCAACAACATCCTCGATGAACTCCAGTGGCGCGGGCTGATCGCCCAGTCGACAGATCTCGACGCGCTCCGGGCGCACCTCGACGAGGGGGCCGTGTCGCTGTACTGCGGTTTCGACCCGACCGGGCCGAGCCTGCACGCCGGTCACCTCATCCCGCTGCTGACGCTTCGCCGCTTCCAGCTGGCCGGGCACCGGCCGATCGTTCTGGCCGGCGGCGCCACCGGCATGATCGGTGACCCCCGCGACGTGGGGGAGCGGGTCATGAACACCTCCGACACCGTGGCGGAGTGGACCGAGCGGATCGCCGGACAGCTCGAGCGGTTCGTCGACCTCACCGAGGGGCCCACGGGGGCGCGGGTGGTCAACAACATGCAGTGGACTGGGCACATGTCCGTGATCGAGTTCCTCCGCGACGTGGGCAAGCACTTCTCCCTCAACACGATGCTGGGTCGCGACACGGTCAAGCGTCGGCTGGAGGGCGAGGGTATTTCGTTCACCGAGTTCTCGTACATGCTCCTGCAGGCGAACGACTTCCTTCAGCTGCGCCGCAACCTGGACTGCACGCTGCAGCTGGGCGGTTCCGACCAGTGGGGCAACATCATCGGCGGCGTCGACCTGAACCGTCGCGTCGACGGGGAATCCGTCCACGCCGTGACCGTCCCCCTGGTGACCTCGTCCGACGGCAAGAAATTCGGGAAGTCCACGGGCGGCGGCAGCCTGTGGCTCGATCCCGCGATGACGAGCCCGTACACCTGGTACCAGTACTTCCTCAATACCGCTGACGCCGATGTGGTGCGTTACCTGCGGTGGTTCTCCTTCCTCGGACGGGAGGAGATCGACGAGCTCGAGGAGCTCACCCGGGACAAGCCCCACCTGCGGGCGGCGCAGAAGCGACTCGCCGAGGAGATGACGACACTGGTGCACGGGGTGGCGGCGACGGAGTCCGTCCAGGCCGCCGCGCAGGCGCTGTTCGGTAGGGGAGAGCTCTCCGGTCTCGACGAATCGACACTCGCGGCCGCGCTCGACGACGCCGGAGCGGTCGAGATCGCCCGGGGAGAGCCCGTCACGATCGTCGATCTCCTGGTGGCCTCCGGTCTGAGCGACAGCAAGGGGGCGGCCCGACGCGCCATCGGCGAGGGCGGCGCCTACGTGAACAACGAGCGGGTGTCGGACCCGGAATGGACGCCGGCGGCAGGGGACCTCCTGCACGGCTCATGGTTGGTGCTCCGACGGGGCAAGAAGAACTTCGCCGGGGTCAAGCTCAACTGAGCCCAGCGGGGACGAAGGCGCCGGTGACCCCGGCGCCTTCGTCGTTTAGCGCGGTTTACCTGTGGGTTTGCGTTTCCATTCACGTCTGCGTAACTTATTGGACGTCGCCGAGAGCGGCCCGGGCCGAGAGGCCGGGGACGCCGAGGAGACGAGCTCCGAACAGCAGGAAGATCCGCCGGTTTGACTCGGTGAGACCGGATAGCTAACATGGAGAAGTTGCTCTCGAGAGAGTCGCAGCGAAGCAGCGAGGCAGAGAAGTTGGCCGGTTTGTGAATCGGCGAGCGGGACTGTTACGCTGGTGGAGTTGCCTTCTCGAAGAGGGCAGCGAGATTCACCCCGGGTGACACGAGACAGAGATGCCGCGTGGAGACGGTGTGTGGGTGTTGTTTGAGAACTCAACAGTGTGTTTTGTTTGTGATAGTGCCAAATTTTTTGTTTGGTTGCGACCCTTTCACATCCCTGTCGTGGGGGTCGCGTTTTTGGTTTGAACAGCCAGTT